>NZ_JQCR01000003.1:0-654210 GCF_000757885.1 Paenibacillus wynnii
CACGTTGGTTCTTGCGCAGAATTTTGGAGCTTCACTAATACCTGTTTTATCAGTTTTGGTAGGTGTGATTAAGCCAGTTATTGATACCATCGGCATTTTTGTTAAAGATAATCCTGAGGCCGTGGCGGCAATTACAACATTAGGCGCAACCTTTACGGGATTGATTGCTGTTTTCGGAGCTGCTACGGAAGCAGCAAAGCTTGCCATGATAGGTCTAGTTACAAACCCTGTGATCCTCATCCTTGCAGGAGTTGCTGCTGCATTCGCCGCTGTTACAGTAGCTATCCACAACAATAGGGTTGCAACTGAAGAATAGAAAAGGCTCAAGATGATCTACAACGGGTTTAGGAAAAGGGTATTCAAGAGAATGAAATAGATGTCTATCAAGAAAAGGTTGCCGCCATCGATGAACTGATCCGGTATTACGAAGCTTTAACTAGCGTAGCTGCCGAAAGCGATTCAGCTGCTATGGGTAATAACATCGGCGCATTGGATTCTGCTGCTCGCGATTTGCATATCTCCATGAAAGATCTTGAAGAGACAGCCAATAAGTTCGGAATATCTCTGGATTTTATTGACAAGAACGGGAAGATTGCTGCGGTAACCACGCAAAAACTAAGAGATGTACAGATGGATTTAAACAAAGCGATAGACGATGCGGTTAAAAAGTCAAAAATTCTTTCTGCTTCCCAAGTTAGCGATAGTGCAAGTACAGTAGCCGTAAAAGCAGCTGAAATCCTTCAGTCTAAAAACTTACTGAAGCAATATAAGGCAGCGAAAGAAGGTACGGCAGACTGGACATCAGCTCAACAAGAATTAGCCAAGCAGTTTCCTCAGTTTTCTTCAGCGGTAGGAATAAACGCGATGCTATTCAAGGCCTTCTCATTGTTAAGGAGCGCGAGGTTGCACTAGAATGGGCAAGCATTAAAGTAAAAGCAATATCGGCTAGCAAGAAACAAAAACAGCCATAGCTAAGCAAGAGGCCGCTATTATGATAGCAACCGCCATTACACACATAACCGGAAGTTCGGGGTTGGCTGAAGCAGCATTGAAAAGAATGAACGATGAACTTGCGAGGTTACGCGGAGAAGCGGCTGCTTTACAAGCTCTCGTCGAAGCTCCCGATCCAACTAAAGTCGAGGGATATGGAGTTACCCCAGTCATTGCACCTAAGTACCCTGACATCCCTAAGACAAAGACAAGTACCCCTAAAGCCTACGAAAACACGGCACTAGATGAAGCCTACAAGAAGTTGGAACACTTGAAAGCCCTTGATCAGCTCGCCGTGGCGGAGGAACTGAAGATGCTCCAAAACATCCAATCGAAGTATGTGAAGACTGGCGACGAGCGGATGGATATCGAAGAACGGATTTATGCAGTCAAGAAGACAATGGGTGACGCGTCCTTAGAGAAAGCGCTAGATGATTACAACAGGTCTGTGACACTTGGTAAATTAAATGAGGCGCAGGAGATTGAACGGTTACAACGGATTCGGAAATTATATGCCGACTCTGCAGAAGAACGTAAACAAATTGATGATATGATTTTTGAAGTCACTCAGAGAAAGATTGCTGCGAGAAACAGGCCCGTACAGATGCTGTTAAATATGTAAGCGATCAGTTAAAGGCAGCTTATGAGGATCGAGTCGCTCGTGAGAATTTATCCGATACTGAAGCCTATAAGCTGAAGGACAAACTATATAATGATCAAATCTATTTAAATAAATCCTATCTAGCAAAAGTACTTGCTGATGATAGGTATACCGCGGCTGAGAAAAGGGGAATTGAGCGACAAATTACTGAGGAAATCCGATTGGCCACAAATGAACGACTGCAACTGCAAAAGGATTACGCTGAGGACACGAAAAAAGCTCAAATCGATGGTATCAATGACCTCGCTAAAGGCGTTCAGGATGCTCTCAAAGCAAAGTACACCGAAGAGAAACGATTACAAGAAGACAGCATTAAAGCAGCGCAGGCGGCAAATGAGGAGTGGAAGAAGGCACAACTTGAAGTTGTCCAGTCTGCTTACAAAGCCCGAGTAAAAGCTGCTGAGGATGCTTCAGAAGCTGAAATTGCCGCACTGGACAGAGTGCTCAATGCTCAAATCGATGCGATTCAGGCGGAATTGGATGCCCTTGAAGATGCTCAAAAGCAGAAGAATCGAGCCGATGTTGATGCTGAGGATGCCAAGAAAATTGGACAACTTACTTCAAAAATTGATTACGAGCATGACGATTACAATCGGGCACAACTTCAAAAGGAATTAAATAGGGTCCTGGCTGAGCAAGAGAAGCGGCGTCAGGAAGAACAGTTGTCTGATAAGAAAGATGTTCTTAACGAAGAGAAGAAAACACTGCAAGATCAGCTAAAGGCAAAGACCGATGCCATTAAGCAGCAACTGCTCGACAAGAAGGAACTCATGGAAGCTGATTACGAAGCGGACCAAGTCCGGATTAATAATGTCTATGAGGCTCAGAAGGCTTCTCTGGAAAAACAACTCATAGATACGCAGGCTCATTATGCAAAACTATTGGAAGCCAAAAACCTGCAGGCTGAAGCTGAGAAAATGATTATTGAAGACCAGCAGAAGGATATTCTGAAGTTACTGACGGATTTTGGTGACTCTTACCATATCACGGGTCAGACATTGGGAGAGAAGATGTACCAAGGTTTCAAGGTTAAAGTGGATCAGATCAGCAGCTTGATTGCCGGTATTAACTCTCAGATCGACGCCGCTAGGAATTCAGCAATGGCCGTTCTTAATCAGGCTGCTGACGCCAAAAAGGCTGCAGCTGAGCAAAAGGCTAAAGGTGCGGTCAACTCTGTTCCACCAGTGGTACAGGGCACAGTAGTATCGGTCAGCCAAACATTTAATACGCCGGTGACTTCCCCATCTGATATTTCTAGAGCGGCACGTTTAGCAGCACAATCACTTGTGTAGGGAGGAGGAACAATGCAGAAATTAAGCTATACGAATGACCGAGGGGGTAAGGTTGTCTTTGAGAATCTCCGACCTTTTATTCTTTCACATATTGATGGAATAGGAAGTGTGGATACGGATGTCCGGAAGACGACTGGTCCTTTCCAGGATGGATCTACGGTGTACCGGGTAGCGATTAAAGACCGTTTGCTCTCTATCCAGGGAGCGATATTGGCAAATAGTAGGGATGAGCTTTATGCCCTTCGTCGCCAACTGTCTCAAATTCTTAACCCAAAAATAATGGGACAACTGGTTTATCAAAATGATGACAGGGCCTATACGATTGGTGGTATTGCTGAATCGGGCCCTATATGGGGGGAACGATATGCAAATAACCAGTTGTTCACCGCCTCGTTCCTTTGTCCGGATCCGTATTTACTGGATGAATTTGATTCTTCGGATCTTATTGCGACATGGATTGGTGGGCTGAGTTTTCCGGTTCGGTTTCCGAACCAATTCGCTACCCGCGGGGCAAAGAGTGTAAATGTGATAAATGAGGGTGATGTTGATACTCCGGTAAGGATTGAAATCTATGGACCCGCCACAAACCCTTGTATCACTAATCATAGTATTGATAGGTATATCAAAGTAAACCGAGTATTACTTAGTGGGGACAAACTCACGATTACCACGCATTTCGGTAATAAGCGTGTAGAGATCCAAGCGCCAAACGGATCCAAAGTTAATGTGCTCCACTGGATAGATCCAAACAGTTCCCTTTGGAGTTTGCAGCCTGGGGATAATATTGTGAAATACACAAGCGACGACCCAGAAGGAATTGAACCGTTTGCGATATCTATTAATTATCGCAACCGATATTTCGGGGCGTAGAAAGGGTGACATATGGAGAAGTTCAGGTTCTTTAATTCCACGGAATCGGATATTCGGGAATATACAGCAGCCGACTATGCTGAGTACTTTGGATTGTTTTTGTCGGACGGCTTGTATACTGAAAATGGCAATGCGGGCTTACGTGTAGTAACAGACGCAGGTTTAAACTGCAGCATTGAGAGTGGCTACGCGTTGATTCGGGGGTACATGTATCATAATGATTCGTTGCTGATCAAAACCCTTGCGCCAGCAGACACCATGCTTGACCGTATTGATCGGGTCGCGTTGCGATTTGACGAGGTTGCCCGAGAGATTAAGGTTGTCATTAAGAAAGGAATCGCAGCAAGTAACCCTGTGGTGCCCGCATTAACAATTACAGCCACGGTCAAAGAATTAGGGCTAGCTCAAATTCATGTTAGAAAAGGGGCAACTACACTATCTGTGGCGGATATCACCGATGAGCGCCTTACATCCGCTGGCCTGGTATCGAGCTTAATTAGCATTCCAGCAGCAGAAATGTGGAATGTCTGGAACAGCTCTTTAGCCAGCATACAGTCTGCCTGGGATAGCTGGTTTGCAACCATACAGAATACGGTCGGGAATCGGCTTGCTGTAGGGGATACAGCACCAGCAAACCCTATAGCGGGTGATGTTTGGATGCATACGGGGGTGTAAGCTGTGGCTGGAATCGTACGCATTTACGACATCGAATTCAATTGGATTGGTGAAATTGACAACCATGAAAGCCTGCAGTTTACACGGCGTTTTTACCGTGAAGGAGAATTTGAACTGCACATCGCCGTAAATAAACAATATGCTGATGCTCTTCAAAAAGATTGTTTCATAATGATTGATAATGACGGCCAACGATCCGGAATGATTGAGGGCCGGGAGTTGTACCTTACAGAGCAGGGAATCGAGACTGTTGTCGTAAAAGGTAGGACACTAGGGGGTATCCTGGACCGACGTGTCACGGTGTCCGATACCTATGATCGCATTCGGGGGCCGGCAGAAACGGTCATGAAGCATTATGTGAATAATCACCTTGTCAACGGAACTTACGCAACCGGCATCTACGCCGCGCGGAAGATTCCGTTTTTTGATATTGCCACAGATCAAGGCCGAGGAATAGAAACGCCTTGGCAGACAAGGTATGAGCCACTACTAGGGGTAACCGGTCAGATTGCGAGTTTCTGCGATATGGGTTGGTTCACAAGTTTGAATGTACTGACGAAACGAGTCACTTTCGACATACTGACGGGCCGGAATATCACCGATAAGCAAGACATTTACCCGCCCGTTATTTTCTCGACGGAGTTTGAAAATGTCACCAGTCAAAAGTTTGTGGATTCGGATAGTCAATTCAGGAATGTAGGTTATGCTGCGGGAAAAGGCGAGGAAGCGGATCAGCTTGTGCTTGCCGTTGGTGCCGGCACGGGAATTGAACGCCGAGAGGTATACATCGATGCTTCAAGCGCAGAGGATGTCGATGAGCTGACCACCATAGGTCAACAGAAGCTCGCGGAGTATAAGCGTGTGCAAACCTTTGAGGGTGCTGTGGTGGAGACGGGTAGTTTCATTTTTGAGCAGGACTGGTTCCTAGGTGACATCGTTACTCTACGGGATGCCCATTGGGGTGTTTCAATGGATACCCGCATCACTGAAGTGCGGGAAATCTACGAAGAGGATTATAAAGTAGAGGTGCAGTTTGGTGACGAGATCCCGACCATCACTACTGTAGTCCGTCAGTTGCAGAGCGAAATAAAACGCCCGCAGATCATGTCACAATCTGGGGGCACAGGAGAACAGGGCCCAGCAGGACCGCAGGGTCCCAAGGGCGACACAGGTCCAATCGGTTTACAAGGCCCTAAGGGAGATCCCGGAGCAACAGGTCCTCAAGGTCTACAAGGGCCAAAGGGGGATACGGGTGCTGTTGGGCCGCAGGGGCTTAAAGGAGATCCTGGTATCCAGGGTGCGCAGGGCCTTGTTGGTGTTAAAGGAGATACGGGCGCTCCAGGTGTCCAGGGTCCAAAAGGTGATACCGGGCCGCAGGGCATTCAAGGCGTAAAAGGTGATACTGGAGCAACCGGTGTTCAGGGACCCAAAGGAGATACAGGACTGACCGGATCGGCGGGGGCTAAAGGAGATCAGGGCATTCAGGGTGTAAAAGGGGACAAAGGCGATACGGGTTCCCAGGGACCGGCGGGACCTACCAATATTGCTACGATAACAACCTTAGGCGCCGTGAAGGTAGGTAATAATTTAACCATAGCTTCGGACGGAACTTTGCACGGCAATAGTAATCCGGAATGCATCACGATTAAACAGGAAATCTTTACGGTCCAAGCTGGGCAAACCCTATTTAATTTAACAAAGGGTAGCTATAATCCAGGAACAAATACGCTTTTCTGGTATTTGCACGGTCAGAAGCAAGTGAACGCTGCCTTGGTAGAGACTTCAGCTACGAGCTTTGAAATTCCTGTAGGTGTTATGACCGGGACGGATATACTGGTCGAATACATTGAAACGGTAAATGTAACCATTGGCTTAAAAGGTGAAAAAGGGGATACCGGACTACAAGGTGTGCAAGGTTTGAAAGGAGACACAGGATCGCAGGGGATACAAGGGATACAAGGGATACAGGGATTGGCTGGTGCGCAGGGTGCTGACGGAAAAACATGGTATTCAAGCACAGCTGTTCCCGCGAATACCCTTGGAGTCAGTGGAGATT
This sequence comes from Paenibacillus wynnii, assembly GCF_000757885.1. NCBI lineage: Bacteria > Bacillati > Bacillota > Bacilli > Caryophanales > Paenibacillaceae > Paenibacillus > Paenibacillus wynnii. Next base: position 6,545 of record NZ_JQCR01000003.1, read on the forward strand.
TTCACATTAATACATCAACGTGGGATATCCGAGAAAAAACAGCCGCAGCAGTGTGGACGCTTCGAGGCAATATCAAGGGTGCGACAGGTGCTCAAGGGATTCAGGGTCTGCAGGGCATCCAAGGCGTGAAGGGAGACATCGGGGAAGTAGGTCCACAAGGGGCACAAGGATTCCAAGGATTACAAGGAGTGAAGGGTGACACCGGTGCAATTGGACCAAAGGGAGACACTGGTGCACAGGGGAACATTGGATTAACCGGCCCTCAGGGTCCTAAAGGGGATCAGGGGGAACCAGGAGCGGCTGTGGCCGATAGCGTGGAATGGGCGAATGTACTTAGCAAACCTACGAATTTGGCCAAAATAACCATGGCAACACTAGCACCAACAAGCCCATTATCGGGCGATTTTTGGTATAAGGAGGTTTAATAATGGCAGATAAGAACTTTCAAATGACACAACGCAACAGCGCAAATACAGCATGGGATAATTTATTTCCTCTTACAAAAGGGGGAATGTGACTGCAAGCAATGGACAGACTGTTGATACTCATGTGGTGGATACCTCACATGTTCGTTATGCACCGGATACAGGTACAGCAAATGCCAAAGTAGTCACTCTTAACCCTGCCGCAACAGCTTATGTTGATGGGCTACCTGTTGCGTTCAAAAATGCTATTTTAAATACAGGAGCAGTAACGATAAATGTAAACGGTCTTGGCGTTAAACCGGTGCTGAAGTCCAATGGAGGCGCGCTGGTGAGTGGTAGCTTGAAGGCGGGGAGTATCTATACCATCAGGTACAATTCAACCACTGGAAATTTTATCTTACAGGGTGAAGGAGGTGAGTATGGAACAGCAGCAGTTGCTCAAGTATTGACCGGATATACATTAGGAACAGACTCCGGAGTTATTGCGGGGAGTATGCCGAATAACGGTGCGCAGAACAAGTCCCCTAGTACAGTGGCTCAAACAATCCCGCAGGATATACTACAGGCGGCACAGTTTCGGCTGTAACGGGTACTGCAGTAGCATCCGACGTACTAACGGGGAAAACATTTTCGTCCGCAGCAGGTATATCCTTAACGGGTACAGCTGTAGCGGGCAGACGTTCAGCTACTGGCACCGTAGCTTGGGGGTCGGGTCTGATCCATCTCGGATTGACCTTTGTACCCTCTGTTTTACTCGCCCAAAGTATCGGTTCAAGTGGGGCATATGCTAAAGCGTGGATTAATAACACATGGGTTAAATTTGACGGTTACTCATCTGAACCGTGGGACTATCACACGAGTAAACCTACGAACACAAATGTGTATATAAATATGGGCTCTTATGTTAATGGCATATCTGTGGTTTGGTTAGCAATCGAATAGGGGGTCGTAAGAATGGAAATTGGAAGACGTGTATACTTTGATAAAACGTCAGGAACTATTGTTCAAATAACTGGAGAGCGTTCCGGCGATGTGGAAGAAATCACAATAGAAAGAGAATTTGAGTTATACGTGAGTCTATCTGAACGGGTTAGAGATACGGTTGATGTCATATCTGTGGATTACGGTGCATACGCCCAAGACTTCATAGAAGGCCGCTTAACAGGCATTGACCCTAATAAGAAAGAACTGTTATTCAGTTACCCTGACCCTGAAACGCCTGGTGAGTTTACACCGCCTCAGCCAGCGCTTTCGATTCAAGTGACGTTGCTGAAGGCACAAGTGCTAGCTCAGTCGGATCGCTCTGATTTTATGGAGGAGCTCATTGCCGAAATGGCATTGATGGTATATCAGTGATTGTCGGAGTGGTGATTTGGATCATGTCAAAATTGGAGGGAGGTGATGATATGATGGCGATGTTTTTTGCACAGCGTGTAATCTTGGGTAAGACGGCGTATAAAGATGTACCAAGCACACTTAAACCAGCAGTAAAAGAAATTCTAATCGACTCTGACCTGGAATACTTAACCGAAGAATAGTTTCACAGCAGCGCCCATTGAGGCGTTTTTATTTTGCCCTCGGAGTCGATCCGGGGGCTATCTTTTTTACAAGGAGGCCACAAGGATGGCTGACCTAACCATAAAACGGGGAGACACCTTTATATATACAGCTCAGTGGGCAGGAGTTTCGCTCTCTGATCTACGATCACAAGTGCGTGATAGCTTGGGTAGGCTAGTGTCTGAGGTATCGATATCCGAAACGGACGATGCAGATATATTTTTACTGACGGTATCCGACACCAGTGAATGGCCAGTTGGCACTCTGTTTACCGATATCCAGTGTATTGTAGGCGAGATAACTCTTAGCAGTGTGACGATGACCATCAACGTTGCAAGGGATGTGACACAATGAGCGACGTTCCAATCAATGTAACACCGGGACCGGGGCCAGCGACGATTGTTATTAGTACAGGCATCGGTGGCGGTAGTGGATTGCCGGGGCCTACCGGACCACAAGGACCAAAAGGTGATACTGGAGAGACAGGCCCCGTGGGTCCTCAAGGTATTCCGGGCGTACAGGGTCCAATCGGACTGACTGGTGCTATGGGTCCCAAGGGAGATCACGGTGATACTGGTCCTCAGGGGGCAACCGGAGCAGCAGGAGTTAAAGGCGATAAGGGAGAAATCGGAGCTCAAGGCATACAAGGACCTCAAGGATTAATAGGAGCCACTGGTCCTAAAGGTGACACTGGGTTAACAGGTCCAAAGGGAGACAAAGGGGATACAGGCGCTCAGGGTATCCAAGGTGTAAAGGGCGACAAAGGAGATCCCGGAGAACAAGGTATCCAAGGTGAACCCGGACCACAAGGTATTCCGGGTACGTCAGGTTCGGGTGGTGGTACTACTCTGCTGGTTTCCTACACCTACAACGGTAACCCGGTTATCCAACATACAGCAATAGACACCGGAACGAGCACCATTACGGCAGCTGCCCATGGTCTGACAAACGGTATGATAGTATTCCCAGCCTGGAATAAGGGTCAGTCAACCGACGGTGCTGTGTACCCTACAGGAATAACACAGACGATTCACTACGTAGTCAACGCAACAGCTGACACGTTTCAGTTATCATTGACAATCGGAGGCGCTGCAGTGAATATCACGGCGCTAGGTGCAAAACCATATGGCTTTCACTTTCAAAGAGCGATTATCAAAAGTTTCTTGCTGGACAACCTGGGGTCACAATCAAAAGCCGCGGTAAAATGCCTGCTGTTTAGTAGCCAGGACGACAAAAACTACGGCTGGGATATTCGCCCGAGTGACTGGCCCTTTTTGAATGACTTATTCCCGAACACGCTAGGCGGTAATAATTATTCTACTGGCAGAATGGGTAGCCGGGGTGTGGTTTTGGACATATCATTCGACGCTAGACGTAGCCGACGCACAGTAATGACCAGTTACGTAGCCCAGTACAACGACAATACCGCGGCACAAGGTACCGACAACAAAATAGGCAGAATATATACTGAGAACCCAACACCATTTACTGCCCTTCAGGTGGGATTTTACGCACCATTAACTGCGGCGTATGTTGCTAATGGTTCTATCGTGGAGGTGTACAGTGCATGATGCAGTTAGTTTATAACGCGCAGACCGGAGAGTCCGAATTGGTAGAGCTGCCGGACGAGCCAGCGCAAGGAGCAGAGCCGGAGCCAGTTATAGAGCCGATGGACGCCGAGCGTATAGCTGCGCTGGAGACACAGTTGCGCCTCGCCAATGCACGTATTGAGGTGCAAGTTGAGCGCGGAGATTTTGTGGAGGATGTTTTAGCAGAAATGGCGATGCAAGTTTATCAGTAACGATCGCAGAGAGGAAAGAAAGTTGGGCAACGATCTAACCCGTGACAAGGTACCATATTAAACACAGGCACGCTCTCCGGGGCGTGTTTTTATTCGTATATCGAGAACAGGGAGATGGGTCAGATGGCAGATGGGGGAACAGATCAACAAGGAGGGACTGATGATGTAGTGCCACTACAACGATTGGAGGATGTGGAGGAGGGGTTGTCTACATTGACCCACGAGTTTACGCGTTTGGCAGCTGAGAATGTCACGGCTAATACGAAGCTTAAGCTACTAGAAGAGAACGATCACCGGCACGAGGAGAACATCAAGCAGATCAAGGAATCCACGATCAAGATGGAGATCCAGTTCAGCGCCATCATGGGGAAATTCGATAGCCTAGAAAGCAAAATATTCTCGTTGCTTCAGCAGGCCAACAAAGATAGTGGGTCAGAACGTAAAGCCTGGATGGACATGATCAAATATATTATCGGCATCACCATTGGTGTCATTGTAGCTAATCAATTTTTAGGGAGGTAAATAATGATCAAGGACAAATATCCAATCGAACGGCGTTATATTGATAAGCGACATAGCGTTCGGCCCGGCACCAGGTTAACCTCTGGTACGCCGGGCTTTTTAGTTGCTCACGATACAGGTAATCCAGGAGCGTCTGCAGATAACCATTTTACTTACTTTCAAAATCTCAAAGATCGATCAGCCTCTGCTCAGGTTTTTATTGATGATAAAAAGATACTGGAGATCATACCAACGGGAACCGGTCCGGATCCTGCCGAAAAAGCATGGCATGTGTTATACAACGTAATCACTGACAACAAGCTCTTTGGGGATGACGCGAATGACATTGCCCTGGGCGTGGAACTTTGCTATGGAGGTAAGATCGTCTTTGAGGAGGCGTATAAGAGGTTTGTTTGGTACATGGCTTATTGCTGCGACAAGTGGGGACTAAATCCACTGTTGCATATCCCAAGTCATAAGCAGTTGGATCCATCCCGTAAGCGAGACATCGATCAAGCGCTGAAGACTGCAGGTAAGACGCTCAAAGACTTACTTTATGATGTGGCTGCAGAGATGCAAGAGCAGCCTATAGTTATCGTCGCGCCTGCGGCTATACAACTGCCTGCCGTTGTGGCTCAGCTGCTGATCGATAATTACGTATCCCCGGCATGGTTTGAGGCACATAAGGCTGGCGATGCGGTAGGAGCGACACACTTCCATAACTTAGCCGATAACCTTCGGATGGCTGCCTGTATGCCATTACAGCCAGGCGCAAAGGCTCCATTTAAGCAACTGCCCAAGTCTAATGCTCAAGAGCTGATATTCCGGTGGCTCTCATCCGGATGGCAAGGAGCTAGGATAAAAGGCGATAAAACAGCAATGGCTTACTTTAACAATAGGGCAAATCACCTGCGGCGAGCTGCAGGGATGCCGATCGAATAGGAGGAATTATTAATGAATAACGAAGTTTTAAACAATGTGCTCTCATTCGCCTCTGTGCTCGCTGTGTTCGTACTGGCGCTAGTTCAAGTGGTAAAGACGACTGTTAATATTCCCAAGAATCTACTACCCTTGGTGGGGCTTGTGGTGGGCTTGTTTGTGGGGGCAATATCCTATGCATTCACAGATTTGGACTTGACGTTGCGATTATGGGCTGGTGGACTTGCAGGGCTGTCAGCGACAGGGCTCTTTGAACTGGCTTTTAATAAGCGTGATGGTAAGACTAAAGAGTAGATCTCCAAACGCTTTCGAATTCGCCCACCAGCTTCGGTTGGTGGGTAATATATTGAAAAGGAACGTATGTTCGTATATACTGTGTATAAATCAATTATTTGTATTGAAGGCGAAGATAATAAACTTATTGACGAATGAAATTATTTTCAGACTATAAGTTAGGAATAGACGTTCCGGTTGTCAAATCTCCTATAATAAGAGATTATTATGGTAATATTTGTAGAAGCCGGGGGTTAAATAATTGATAACAATACCAATGTTGCAAAACCTTTATCAGTATCAATACTATAATTTATTCAAGTCACACGATATTCCCAATTATAATAAACGTGCTGGTGAAGAGGGGAAAACATCGGCAGCACGTTATAGAATGATTCATAAAATTATGACCGAGGAACTTGTAACCGGAAATTTAACACCCAGAGTAGTAGACGAGTTCCTCTTTGAAAATTTGTATTACTCCAACATGAACTATCATTTTGTATATCGGCTGAGCGAGTTCGTCCATGATTTTAATACTCCAACTGATGTAATTACTCAATTTTTTAACGAGAACAGCTCATTAAATTGGGATAAGTTATTAACGGAAGAATCGGGCAGTTCTTTATTAACATTGAGATTAGATACTGAGGACAATCATTTAATTGGGATTAAAATGTTATTAAAGATTGACACTATCCGAACGAGGAAATTTGAAGAGCAGGATGTCTATGCAGGAATATATATTGATTTGTTACATAATTTAGTATCATTTAGGTTTAACTTATCCCAACTTGAGAGAATTTCAAAAGAGCCACTTGCCATAATTTCTGAATTGAAAAATTTACTTTGTGCAACCTCTGTTTCAGGATTACTTTTTGAACCTCTTCGCATTAATATTAACTCATTAAACGAAACTGCTGCTAGAAAGTGTATTTTCAATCTTTTTGAAGAGTTGAGTCTTGAAGCCGAACAAATTCTAAATGCTCACACACCACCGGAAACCGAAGATAAAATTAAAGAGTTTCTAACAACAATGAGACTTAGAACAATAACAGGTGATTACATACAACAAATTAAAGCTGTGCTGTATCAAGAAATAAGCACAAAAATAAGAGGATCGGTTTTTGAAAAAGGTTGGATTTTTCGATTTGTGTTTAGAGAAGGCTTAACAACTAGGGCATCCTCTAGAACCGATGACTCTGGCCCTATATATGGCTCCAAAATTTATTGGCATCTTAAAGAGTTGATCTTTAAAGAGAGAGAACTTTACGAGGCGGGATTTAGTTGGTACCTTCCTTGGCTCAAGAATGGGGAGCCCGACTCTATTCTAGTTAGAATGGAATCTAGAAATGATTCCATAATTCTTAATTATTATAGAAATACGACCTTTAGGAGGGGGGATAAAGAGCGCTATGTTTTACAGCAAATTAATGCAAATTTACAATGATTCTGAATATAATAAAATATTTGATATAGGTATGGTAAGAATTTTTTCTGATTTCATTTCTGAAAGAGTGAAGAATCGAACTGCTTACCTAAGTCCTTATGAATTTTCGCATAATAATAAAGTAACTTTAGAGGAGTCACTTAGGGTCTTTTCATGTTTTGAACAGTCAGGAGATATATTAAATATAGTTTATTTTTTTGAATGTTCATATCCATCTTGCATCTCTACTAGGATTTTCATTGATCCTACCTTGTTGGAGGATATTGATGAGGAAAGTGATGAAGCATTAATATGTGAAGAATGTGGAAAAGAATATCTTCTACCTGATATTATCCCTTTTATTAAAATTTACTTTCTTATTGATTATTCTTTATTTTCTTATTCAAATGAATCCAAAGTTAGGACGATTCAAGATCCTAACTCTACTCTTCAGGCAATAAAGGGATTGCCAAACGCGCTAAAGTCAAAATCCCCTTCATCACTGAATTTGCTTGACGATGAAGGGGATACCACCAGTACTCATTTAAAAGCATTCGTTAAAGCTAATCAAACTACTCCTTCTCATTCAGAAAGAACAGCTAAAATTATTCAAAATTGTACACGTTATTTACGTAGATAGTAGGTGTTAATTGAGCGAGAACAATCAAAATAAGGAAGTTGCGGAAAAATTAAGTGCTCTAGCAGAGTTTATTACAATTGAAATTGAAGAAGGTTCCAAATCAGGCGAAGAGCTTAATAACAAATCAACAAAACTCAAAATTATAATTATTGTACTTACTTCACTTATTGCGGTAGTTCTTGGATGGAGTTTCTTGGGTGATTTTGGAAAGTATTCAGCAATACTACTTAGTGCAATACTGACCGGTTTGAATACCTGGGATGCATTTGTGAATTATCATGAGCGATCTTCGCAAGAAAAAAGAAATGTCAGTAAATTAATAGTTCTCCTTAAAGACATACTCTTATATTTACACGGAAATAGTGAACCATCTTTAGATGAGTATAAGAAATTCAAGGCGCAATACGATCAAATAAATGAAGAATATAACGTTGAAAGAGATAAACCAGAGAAACCGCCGGAAGCACCGAAATAAGTATTTGAAATCCTGATACCTCGCCGCTCAGCGAGGTATATTTATGTTAGGGCAAATTATCCTTAACAATTGTTATTGAGTTCATATACATAGTGTCCCAATTGAGTGAATATAGGCCAATGGGTCATTTACAGAATGTCCCAATCATGATATTATTCTCTTACACGAAACGGAAGCACCGAGAGTGCAGTCGAAAGCCTCGGCAAATACCCCACTAACCTTAACTGGTCGGCGGGGTATTTTTTTGTTTATATAATGAGTTCCGTAAATACCAGCCCCCCCCAAAGGTCACTTATTCTTAACATTACACGAAGTGGTGGATCGCGGCGAACAATATTTCTCTACTAAAACTTATCCATGAGTTCAATAGCGTGTTCTATGCTGTGTGTAATAATAATCCCTGTATTTTCAGCATAGTTTCCAACTATCTTGTCTCCATATTTAACTTCTCCGTTTTGTGAGAGGTAACCTGAAATTACTCCACAAATTTGATATTCTTTCCCATTGGGTTTTTTAAAAGCTACAGGACCACCAGAAAACCCTGAATTATTATGTCCATCTAAATATATGACACGAACATTATCTATGCGATTAATGGATGAAAATACAGCTTTTTTCACAAACGGGACAGGGAAATTTTGATTTTCGGTTTCTGTTTCAGGTGTGTACAAATTAAAGGGGAACCCTAAGAAGAAAGTATCTTGTCCCATCGTCATTCCGTCTAGGCTCAAATTAATCGGTGAATTCTTGAATATTCCATTTACTCTCTGCATCACTGCTATATCGGCGTGGTTATGATACCTAATTTCAACGTCCATTTTTTTGAAGTTGTTATTTTGACGTACGGAGATATTTAACTTTTTGGGATTATTCAAAGATTCAAAAATGTGCTTTGCAGTAATTAGGTAATCTGTATCATTCATGTTGACTGCGAACATCGTCCCTCCATCACCTGTAGGTGTGCGAAAATTATAAACTCTACATAATACAGAATCTTCAATCATAGAAATACCTCCCTTATTTACCTTCACAACCCATATTACCATGTAAGATTATTTTATACATTTAAGGGTTGGGATAAGATTAAAAGTTCTGTATAAATAATAAATATTCGCTTATAATACAAACAAATGTTCTTATTTTGGAGGGGTGAATGATGTTAGATGACACACCGCGCAAGCTGTTGAGGATTATGTACCATTACTCGGGCCACTTTAAAAGGCTACCAACTATGCCCGAGATGGAGAGGTTAAGCGGACGAACTCCGGTGGCGATAAGAAAGGGATTGTTGGAGTTAGCGGATCAAAATTACATCTCATGGAACCCACACACGACTATTGAGACAGCGGTAATTATTGAGGGGTGGGAAAGGGAAGATACTACCTCAGAACGCTATCAGGCGACTCATAGATCGTTCCAAACAGGCAACCTAGATTACTGGCAGTATTACTGAGGAGGGGTATTATGTCTCGAAAATTAGAAAGCATATGGGATTGTAGCAGGATGGTGATGCCAGAGCATAAGCAGCGGATAATCCGAGAAGAGAGGGAACAGGTACAACGGGTAAAACCGGAACTTGATCCACAGGCTATAGATGAGATCGAACAGGCTATAGCTCAATCCATTGAGAATCATAGCCCAATTACTTTAACGCTATATCATCCCAAGTGCGATAAAGATATCCGAGGCATCGTCATGTCTGTAGATCGGCAGATGCGTCAAATAAAAGTACGATGGTCAGAGGATGATTGGGATTGGATTAAATTAGATGATGTTATATCAGCTGCTACATAAAGAGACACGCATAAATGCCCCAATACACACGTAGGTATATAGTATAAATAAACTTTCGCTGAGAACCGAAGCGGCAGGCCGCGAGGAAGCGGAAGCGAAAGTTAAGAGCTTATATATTAGGGATAAGTAAACACAATGTCTACAAATCCCAGAACTGCTCGGCCCGGACGGAGGAATCAACCTCTCGAAGGGCCTTTATTATTTTCTGCATTGTCTTACCAGTGGGCATATGGTCGCAATCATTACAAGCCAACCGGACGGTGTTTCTGTTTAATCCACTCTTCAAAACGAGCCACTCCTGTTTGATACCTCTTCTATCGATCCACGCCCCAAGTTTCGTTCGGTCTTTACCCAAACCAGCAAATAATCCTAAAAACATCTTATCCACACTCCTTTTATTCCTATTGTGGACAAGAGCACAAAAAAACATACATAAATCGCGTAAAAAACAGACATTTTGGACAAACGTATCTCCATAAGCATTAAGTAAACAGACGTTTACAGGAGGTGTACAGCATGGAAGCTCCAATTACATTCAGGCTTCGCAAAGAACTAGACGCAGATATTAAAGAAGCTGTGAAAGACTTAGATAAGAGAACTGTAAGTAATTTATCCAGAGACGGACTTCGCCTGATGTTAGGTATTAGGACCACTAAATGTGCATCGGTTGTAGAAAGGCCTTTAGTTGTCCCGTCATTGGTTGACTCAGACCGAGCGTTGCCATGGTTAAAGGCGGAAGGTATAAGAAATCAGACATCAAGTAAACCGGCTGTATACACCCCGCAAAGGAGAGGATGACCATGTCTACACAGACTTTAGAATGGAATTCATTTTTTGGTCAGGGGCGCCGCATTAAACCGGCAGCTGCTGTATTAGACATTAATAAATTGAGTAAAGAGGTTAAGGTTGCTCTATGCCGTAGGGAGACGGTTATTAAGGTAGCAGGCATTACGTTGCTGCTTTTAATTGGTCTACCTGGAACATCCCACGCTGCGACCGCGACCGGGATTGATATTGTTGCAGATAAGTTATATAAGAAGCTACTCAATGTTGGAAAGTGGGTCATTATCATTAAGGGCGGAATTGATACTATCCAGAACGCTGTACAGGGTGATCTGCAAGCATCGAAAAAGAACTTCCTCGGTTATCTCCTTGTTTACATTGTGCTCTGGGCGCTGCCGTGGGGGTTGAAGCAAGTAGACATTATGTTTGCAGACTTGGGGGCGTGATCATATGAATCCAATTATCGAGAGTATAAAAGAACAATCCCGGGAAGCTACTAAGGAAATCCTAATTGGGGCGTTCGTAGGGCTGAAAGATGTCGTTGTCGATATGTCGTACTCAATCGCGTTGATTGGTGGAGGACTGTCTATCGTGCTGTACGTAGCTGGCTGGACAAAGGGGAAGCGCTGGACCAGTCTTCTGGTTGTCGGGTATACGCTCATTAAATATTTACTGGGGTGATTGGTATGAAGGCAATCAAGTTTAGTCAGGCGCTGCAGATCATCCATCCGGAATATGTATATCTTCGACTCAAGCCCAGTAACGGGATCCGGAATAACAATACCCATAAACTCGCCAGGGTGATTGCCTCCCTCTATAAAAACGCAGTGGCATCTGTAAGGAAGGAAGAGGAGAAAGTTATCCGGGTGCTTGGCAAAGAGTTGGCGGTACCTACTGCCGTATCCTACTCTCTGCCAGCAAAAGTGGCCTATATGATCTATATTGAAAAGCAAAAGGTTGAATTTTATTTCATCCTCCCGCGGCAGCACCTAACTTTCCTACGGGAGAAACTGGGAGATGTCTGGCCAGGGTTGACCATTGAAGAAGTGCAGGTGCTGCCAGTGTTCGGAGAAGGGGCTGCCCGTTATTATCTGTCATATGCAAAAGAGGATGCCCTGAGCTTGGCTGTAGACCGCCGCAGTAACGACTGGTTAACCTCTTCTCTAAATACGATCGAGGGAATGGAGGAAGGAGACCGAGCGAGCGTGCTGATTAATCTTATGCCTACTTCACAATTCTCCTGGAGAAGTTCATACCGGGCAACAATAGAGAAGGTGCGGCATGGAATGCCAGTAGACCGTGACAAAATGGGCACTGGCTATCTTCTGCGTATGGTTGTTTCTATGCTGACAGGCTTAGCGGCAACGGTTAGTGAGGTGCTGGGTGGTGAGCGAAAGGAATCAGCAGCGAATCCTTTTGAAGGGCTCCTACATCGGCTCAACGGTGGAGGGAGGATCAGCGAAGCAACGGAGCGAAAGGCCACGGCACCCATAGTTAATACTCAACTAGTTGTGCTGAGTGAGAGCGTAGACGTACTTAGGCAGCGCAATACCGCAAGGAGCCTGTCGCAGAGCTTTGATACAGTTTCGGGGGATAATAGCTTGGTGCCGCGACCGTTTCGCGGAACAACGAGGTATACAGATTACTTACTGCACGGCGCAACCGTCAATAAGATGGGGGATGAAGAGTGTTCCAATTTCTTGGCTTTAGCCGGTCGTGATCTCTTGGATCGATATGATTTTATAGATAAGGTTGAGACGCAGGAAACAGAGGTCCCGGCTGATCTGCAACAAGGTGTCATGCGGATAGGTGACAATAGGTTCCGGGGTAATGACCAGCCGGCCTACCTCAGTAACGATTCCGAATATAAAAACCTCACTCTCGTATTGATTGGGCCTACACGGGCAGGGAAATCCACTTTGATCGGTAATTTGAGTCATGATGCAATAGCGGCGGGCGAATGTGTAGTCATCTTTGATTACGTTAAAAACTGCGAGCTGAGCAGTGAGGTGTCTGCATTATTCCCTCCAGCAAAAACACTTACTATTGACTGCGGCAACATAAAGACCATGCAAGGCCTTGGATATAATGAGGTTGGCAGCAGCGCGGATCCATTTATCCAGTATGATAATGCTAAAAAACAGACCACGCAGCTCATGACCTTGATCAATAGCATCAATGCTGATGATACCAGGCTGAGCGCCAAGATGGAGCGCTATCTAACTAGTGCGGCACTTGTGGTCTTTGTGTCTACAGGTAGTATACGAGATGTGTTCGGTGTGTTACAGGACCATGAGGTGCGACATAAGTTCATCAATATAGTACCGGCTTCCCAGGTTGAAAACCTGGCGGAGTATATTGGTAGCCTGCGGGAGTTGGATGAATACAAAGAGGTTAAGGTCAAAGAGGACGGCGTAACGAAGTCATACCCGGAGCTGATTGGCACGAAGGAACATCTTATCACCGGGGTCATAGATCGGTTAAACAAACTCAAGGCCAATACTTATATGGAGATGATGCTTAAAAAGTCCACTGTAGGGAACATTGACCTGGCGAAGAAACTGCAGAAGAATCAACTAATTACAATCCGAATGCCGGAAACGATGTTTAGCACAGACGGTGAACGCGATGTATACACGACCTATTGGATAACTAAGCTCTGGCTTGCATTACAGGCGAGAGGGCAGCAGGTTCCAGACCGCAATAAACTGACCAAAGTAAATATCGTATTTGATGAGCTTTACCAAGTCCAAAACACTGAAAAGTTTTTGACGGGCATCCTTAGCCGCCTGGCTAAATTCGGAGCGAAACCCATCATAAGCTGCCACTATTTGAATCAGTTAAGGTATATCCGGGAAGAGCTCAGAAGTGCTAATGCCTCCTATATGCTCATAAGTGGCTGTGATAAAAAGAATTATGCAGAATTGAAGGATGAACTGGCTCCCTTTGAGCTGGAGGATCTGCTTAAGCTGCCCCGATTTCGGAGTATGAATTTGATTAAGAACAAAACCGGATATGCTCGATTTATTACTACCTTGCCCAAGCCGATACAATGACAAAACCCCGTCAGCTGTTTAAGCCGGCGGGGTTTCGTCTTTTGTGTGTTCAACAACTTCATGTAATGGTACTCCAAAATGATTGCAGGTCTTATCCAATACCTCCATAGATACATATTCGCCTTTCCCCATTTTAGCCAAGGTCGCCGAAGAGATACCAAGTGATACCCGATATTCCGTTTTGGACATATCTCTGTCCACGAGCAGCCGCCATAGTGGTTTGAATGAGAAGCCCATAAACATGCTCCTTTCTTATTAATATGTGTAAATTATAAAAGATAATATTTAGAAAGGCAAACAAAACATTTGACATAATGTTTAATAAAGGTTATATTATGTTTAGGAAGTAAAACACAATGAAATGTTAGGGAGGATAAGCGGATATGGATATCTGGAGTAATAACGCATGTCTTGGATATATTATCGCGGCGTTGGAGAGAAAGGGCTGGAGCGAAGATCAGATCCGGCAGGTGGTGGGGGCAGTGTACACAGAGTTTGATTTTAAAACTGTTGAAGAGGCTCGGCAGATTTATAACAAATCATTTTATTGACCGCCTGATGATGGCCCAAGGGATAGGGGCCGAAACGGTACCGCTGGGAAGCGTGTCCGTCGCGGATATCCGCCAAGAGCTTGGCTATGCATGGCCCGGCCTTAACATAAATAACACTTTGGATATTTGAAGGGTGATACCATGAAAATAGAAGAATTGTCTAAGGGCCTGCAAGTACGGATCGCAGAAGGTCACGGTAGCGGCCATGGTGGGAGGTCGGGAGTAGTGATTGATGTCGGTACCTTCAAACTACTTAATGGATCGGGGAGCATTACAGGAGCTAAGGTTGATATAGGAGAGCCTTTGCTTGTCCAGGTTGCTGCTAAAGATTTGAGCCCGTTAAAGGAAAAACCGAGGAAAAAAGGGTGGGGTGAATTCGATGTGTAAATGGTAAAAAACATCGTCTGGCGGCGTATTTAAAAGCGAAATTTACTATACGGGTTGAACATTGATAGATATACTTAAGCTATTGAATAAATTGTCAGGCGGTGTTGTTTTATGTCGTGGACTCCAGTATTGTTTATGATTTTTTCAACCTTGGAAACATTCGCTTTATATTTCCTCATAATGACATTATTCCGATTTAAGTGGGCGCGTCATGTGTGGGAAGCGTTGTTTATTATCCTTTTTCTGAATTTGCAAAGTTATCTTTTGCGTAATGAACTTGATATGCCGAGTTTCGCGCCGCTGGTTTTAGTGATTGTTTTTATATTGTTCTTTGCTTTAAAAGTAAAAATGCCATTGGTTCTTAGTGTGATTGCAACCATATCAGGATTCGTTATTTTTACATTGGTACAAACCATTATACTTCTCGGCTATTTTGGGTCAATTAGCAGTATTGATAATAATGCCTCAAATGGGTACTTGCTTCAATTTATAACATCAATAATAATCATACCGGTATGCTGGCTTTCCTACGTAAAAGGTAAGGGATTCACATACGATTATGAAAAGTTGAGATTTAAGCTGGAGGATGTTGTTTTAACTACGTTGGTTGTTCTCTTTTTACCAGGAGTTTCTTTATTGTTTTATTTCAAAGAGCTTTACTTAAACATTGTATTGTTTATGGGCTTGTCAATGTTTTTGCTGGCGTATTCGAGTAGAAAGGAAAAAGAAGATGATTGATAGGGCCGCGCTATTGATAGCAACGAAGATTAAAGAAAAAGTGCCAGATCATCAGGCAAGCGTTGCTGTAATGAAATTCTCACTGGAGATAGTTATTAATACAGTTTCGATAATCTTTTTTACTTTACTCGTTTCAATATTTACGGGTAACACGAAAGAGGCAGCAATTGCTCTGATTTCATTCGCTGTTCTCAGACAAGTGTCTGGTGGGAAACATTTAAATTCAAGTGTTTCGTGTATCTTAATAACGACAACTATGTTCACAGCAATAACATTTGTGAATATAAACACTTTCTGGCAACTAACCTTAAACATTCTAAGTTTAATTTTAGTATTGGTTTATGCACCTTCTCGCATTGAGAAACAAAGCAGAATTTCGAGAAAGTATTATCCATTGTTAAAGGTAATATCTTCAATAATTATTATCAGTAGTTTTTTAATATCAAATCCAACATTAACACTAACGTTCTTTGTACAATCGTTTAGCTTGATTAATTTGAGGAGGTGATAGACAAATGAAAATCTATAAGTACAAAAACATGTTTAAGGTGTGGACTGGAGCAGCTAGTCTCCTATCGCTTATGGCTGTTATTCTGGTGAGCACTGCAAGTGTATTTTATGTTCACCAGCCTGAAACGCCAGAAGAATTGTTGAAATAAAAACTGGAGTGGGGAAAATGAATGAAGTAGCTAGGACAATAACAGTGGACGATGCGTTGAAAGGCAATAAAAAACTTACTTCAATAGCAATCGACAGTATAAATTTTATGGAATCAGACAAAACGATAAAGCGTATTGCGATTCACACGCCTGATGGAGTTTTTTATACAATTGGATCGCTAACATATTGGTTTTCATCGTTAACCGACACAGGGTATGATTTTATTAAAGCGGACCGCAATGTTCTGATTAACGTTTCGAATATACGTGAAATGGACAAGGGCTATAACAAAGCGTATTTTTCAACAGAAAACGACGCAGGCTGCTTTTTATCAGAAAAGGGATATGCGAAAGTTAAAGCCAAGATAATGAAAGAAGCATACAATGTTAAGTTTCTTGAGTCGCCAATATGGTGACTCATTTTTTTTTGCATATTATAACATTGTTGCTTTGCAAGATGTTGTCGAAACGTGGCATAAAATTTTCAAGAACTAGATTTTTTCGGGGAAATGAACTCTGTTGAGTTTACAATAATTAGATGATTTAATAGATATATATTCGTCGGGTGAAAAATCGTTGACAAAAAGGCATTCCTCTCCTTCAATCGGGTCGAGCTGTCGGGGAGTAGTAAATCTACTCCAGCCTGCTACGCTTCAACGAATACATAAAGATCGGCTTCTACACATCCAAGAGTAAGACATATTGCTCTACTAACTAGAGGGTTGAGTTTTTTCTTGCCCCTCTCGTAAGCAGATATGGATGTATCAGAAATTGACAAGCCATATCTTTGCATCAACGCTTCAGAAAGAGCTAATTGGCTCAATCCCTTAGCTTCCCTCAGATTGCGTAGCCGGCACTCCCCTAAGCTGAGTGCCATAATTACCTCCTATGGTAAATAGAAAGGATCGGTGATTGATCGAATTATATCATACTGAAAAACTTGCTGCACTACATAAGGAATAGGTTCGCCCTGGCAGACGAACCCATTCAAAAACGTTTAGATAAATTTACATGAATAGCATACCATGTGATGCCAAAAAAGTACTTTTGAGTTTTTGTAATATTACATTACGAATTAAGGGGAGCGGTATACTGATGAAAATAAATGTTATAAATAAAAGCAGACTATGCGAGTTAAGAAAGAATCGCGGGTACAGCATAAAGGATGTGTCGATAATGTTAGGAATTACAGAAAAAGGAATGGTGGATATCGAAGAAAAACCGTCCGAAGTTTCAATTCAATTGGCGGCAAAGTTAGCAAGATTTTATAACATGCCAACTAGCATGATTACTTGGAATTGAAGCAAATAAAGTTGTGCCTCATCATACATAAGGCGACCCATTGGCTGATCTTTACGAGGATATTGCCGCTGAGGAAAAAGCCCGGGCTACATACCAGTGGCTGATCGACATGACGGATGATGTGGATTTACAGGACAGCTTGAAATTCTTGCGGGAACGGGAAATTGTGCATGCCCTGAGGTTTAAGGAAGCGGTTGAGATTGTTAAAGAGGATATGGAGTATAAGCGGGTGTATTAATCATCAAGCGGCGACTGGTTCCGTCAGGAATCCGGAGCTGCTTTTTTTTTGAGGGTAAGAGACCGGATAACTTGCGCCCTCTCCAATAACAGGCTACACTTTTGGATAAAAGCCCTTAGACGGGGATAGCCGAGGAGCATGGGAGAATTATGACTATAAAAACTATTTTTTTTGACATCGACGGAACGATTTATGACGAGAATATGCAGGTTGCTGCATCCACCAGAGAAGCGATTACCGAACTGAAAAGGCTTGGCCACAACGTCGCAATTGCCACGGGAAGAGCGCCTTATATGTTTGAAAATTTACGCAAAGAGTTTGAGATAGACAGCTACGTATCCCTTAACGGGCAGTGCGTGGTTTATAAGGGAAAAACAATTTACCGGAACCCGATCGCCATGGACTCTCTTAAGTCTCTTACCTTGTTCGCAGAGAAACATGATCATCCCATTGCTTATATGGACCCCAATGGAATGAAGGTGAACGTTGCTAGCCATGTTGATATTGAGACGAGTATCGGCTCATTGAAGCTGGCCCTGCCGCAGCATGATCCTGAATATTTCCTAAATCACGATATATACCAAGCCATGATATTCTGTCCTGTGGACAGAGTTGAAGCCATGTATGTGAATGAGTATCCGGAGTTGAACTTCATCCGCTGGCATCCGGTCTGTATGGATGTATTGCCGGGGAACGGCTCGAAAGCCAATGGTATCGCTCAAATGATGAATATTCTTGGTGTGAAAAAGAGCGATGTCTATGCCTTTGGTGACGGGCTTAACGATATTGAAATGTTGGGATTCGTCGGACACGGTATCGCAATGGGCAACGCAAGGGATGAGGTAAAAGCAGCGGCGACTTATGTAACCAGGAACGTGGACGATAACGGCATTATTGAGGGATTACGTATGGTCGGGCTGTTATAAAAGGGCTCTATCATTTGAAAGATTGAACTAGCGTTTCCCGTTTGTCAATAATCGCATTAAGAAGTCCACATCCGGTAACCCGTACTTTTCCTTATCAACTTCCTCTAAAATAAGACAATTGATGATGTAAAAGTACCATTCCAACAGCTTTTGTGGATCTCCCAAGGAGAATTCTCCAGCATGTGATACGGTTCAGCGCGATGAATGAAGCGGCAAGTTTTCGATTACAAATCAAAAAGGTTCACCTCAGGTGAACCAGTACTCCAACTGAAACTCATCATAGTCTTCTTGTTAATAATTTGCGCGGATGTGATTTCGATCAGATTTCATTGATCGGCTGTCCTATGTCCACTTCGCCGCCCAAAGCTTCATTTCCTTCAAAATCTGGTGCAAATCTACACCTTTGGGGGTTAAAGTATATTCTACCGTTACGGGAACCGTCGGAAAAGCATGACGTTCAAGCACACCTTGATCTTCCAAATGGCGAAGTGTATTCGTTAATGCGCGAGGACTGATGCATTTGATATTTCGTTGCAGCTCACCAAAACGTTTGGTGCCGTCGAACAACTCTCGTAGGACTAGAAAAGCCCATTTTCCTCCGAGAACATCGAGTGTTTTTTCAACATTACAATCAATATTAACAGGGACTTTCGGGACATAATTTCTTGACGCATTAGCTGCTTCCACATGATCTCCTCCTGCTCTATTCCACTATACTCTTGTATAGTAAGTATATTTTATATAATATAATGAACATTTTTTCACTTCTTTAAATTATATACAAACTACTCTAGAATGAAAAGGGATCCGTGGTAAGAGGATAGAGAAGCTATCTAATGAGGAGGAAAAAAGAATGAAGTTTAGAAGATTAGGCCAAAGTGGAGTTAAAGTTAGTGAGATTAGTCTGGGCAGCTGGTTGACATACGGTGGTTATGTAGAAAATGAAAATGCAGTTAAGGCGATTGAAACCGCTTACGACCTAGGTGTCAATTTCTTTGACACAGCAAATGTGTATGAAAAGGGTGCAGCGGAGAAGGTTTTGGGTGAGACGTTAAAAGCATACTCCCGTGAATCTTATGTACTTGCGACGAAAGTGTTCGGGGTTATGGGTGAAGGGCCTAATGACCGAGGTCTCTCCCGCAAGCATATTACTGAGCAGTGTCATGCAAGCTTGAAGCGGTTGGGAACGGAATATGTAGATATTTTATACTGCCACCGTTTCGATCCAGAAACTCCTCTTGAAGAAACATTACGTGCGCTTGATGATTTGGTTCGTCAGGGCAAGGTGTTCTATATCGGTGTCAGTGAATGGACAGCTGCGCAGATGACAGAGGCATTGTCTATAGCCGACCGATATTTACTCGACAAGATTGTTGTAAATCAGCCTATCTACAACATGTTCGAACGATATATTGAGAAGGAAGTTATTCCTCTAGGTGAACGCAAAGGGATAGGTCAGGTTGTATTTTCCCCACTGGCTCAGGGCTTGCTGACCGGAAAATATGCCTCGGTAACCGATGTTCCGGCGGAAAGCCGCGCGGCTAAGCTGGATTGGATGCGAAATGGAATTACGGAAGAAAAGATAGCGAAAGTACAGCAGCTTGGGAAGGTCGCTTCTGAGCTCGACCTTACAGTAGGTCAGCTTGCTTTAGCCTGGATCCTTCGACAACCAAACGTTTCCAGTGCACTGGTCGGAGCGAGTCGTCCGTCACAGGTTGAGGAGAATGTGAAAGCCTCAGGAATCGAGCTTACGGAAGAGGTTCTGAAGCGGGTTGAAGATATTTTAGTCTAATTTCATAGACTAATCAAATTTAATGTACTTATAAATGGAGGAATTAGAATGGCAAAGGTTGTAGTTACCGGGGGCAGCGGCATGCTTGGTAAATGGGTGGTTCGTCATTTTATAGAACAAGGCTATGAGGTTGTCAACGTAGATACGCATAAGCCTGCCGATTCCTTAGGCCATACTCTAATCGCAGATTTGAATAACTTAGGTGAAGTATATAGTGTACTGGCAGGGGCAGATGCGGTAGTGCATTTGGCGGCTATCCCTGCTGCTCATATTAAGACGAATGAAGTCACTTTTCAAAATAATGTGATGTCGACCTACAATATTCTAGAGGCTGCGGCTGGACTTGGAATCCGTAAAGCGGTTATCGCCTCCAGTGAATCTTCCTATGGAATTGTATTTGCAGTTAACCGTTTTGGGCCGCAGTATGTTCCAGTGGACGAGGAGCATCCCCAACTGCCCCAAGACAGCTATGGTTTATCTAAAGTTGTCAATGAACTGACAGCGGATATGTTCCATCGCAGAACAGGGATGCAGATTGTCTCTCTTCGGATCGGAAATGTGATTGACCCATCGGCATATGAGCAATTCCCATCGTTCATTCATGATCCTGAACAACGTGACCGGATTTTATGGAGTTATATTGATACTAGGGACGTTGCGGAGGCCTGTCAGAAGGCGGTTGAGGCTGAAGGACTGGGTGCAGTACAGTTGAATATTGCCGCTGACGATACTAGCATGGACGTATCAAGCCGGGCGTTGCTGGAGGCCCGTTTCCCGGAAGTGACTGAATTCCGCCAACCGCTAACCGGTCATGAAACGCTCCTCAGCAATGAGAAAGCCAAAAGCCTGCTGAATTGGCAGCCGAAACATGCTTGGCGGGATTATGTTAAAAGTGAATAACTAATCATAAAGGGGTAGTTCAAGATGAAGGTATTGTTCATTGGCGGGACGGGTCTGATCAGTCAGGCGGTGTCCAAGCTGGCGGTAGAACGGGGAGTAGAATTATACTTATTTAATAGAGGACAACGGGATGAATTCGTGCCTGAAGGAGCGAAGGTCATTCTGGGCGATATTCGTAACCAGACGGAGGCTGCCGCCGCGCTTAAGGATTATGAATTCGATGTGGTTGTGGACTGGATTGCTTTTACTCCGGACCATGTGCAGACAGACCTAGATCTATTTGCCAATAAAACAAAACAATACATCTTTATAAGTTCTGCATCCGCGTATCAGAAGCCGCTGCAGCATTACTTAGTAACCGAAGAAACCCCGCTTACGAATCCCTACTGGCAGTATTCACGCGACAAGATCGCCTGTGAACAACTGTTGCTTGAAGCTCATCGTAACACCGGGTTCCCTGTGACGATCGTTCGGCCTTCACATACCTACGGGGATACCGCAATTCCGGCTTCTCTAACCAGTTGGCAGCATCCATGGTCGTTGATAGACCGAATCCGTAAGGGACTTCCTATTGTTATCCATGGAGACGGAACTTCGCTTTGGACGTTAACGCATAACTCGGATTTTGCCAAAGCCTTTGTAGGATTGCTGGGGCACCCGGAATCGATTGGCGAGGCGATTCATATCACCTCCGATGAGGTATTGAACTGGAACCAGATTTACAGTAAAATTGGCGCGGCCGCTGGTGTAGATCCGATGATTGTACACATTTCGACAGATTTCATCGCAACTAATTCACCTCCGGGCACAGCAGATGGACTGATTGGCGACCAAGCGGTGAGTATCGTTTTCGACAACCGTAAAATCAAAGGTCTAGTACCGGACTATCAGGCAACGGTCCCTTTTTCCGAAGGGATAAAGCAGACCTTGGCTTGGTTTGAATCACACCCTGAACAGTGCACGACAGACCCGGAGTGGTCGACATTATTGGATCTCTTAATCAAGACTCATGGTACCGAGGCGAAGCCGCTTTCGACATTTGTCTAAAGGTTAACGTATAAATAGTATAAATATAGGCTGGGCAGGCGAATGAAGCACATTCGACCTGCCTTTTTCCTGTGTTCCACGTGAGGAATGAAACAAAAAATTTTGAATATACTCTCACTACCGAATTCCCCGAAAAAGGAGCCCTGGCCATGCCGACACATCCTTATGTTTCCCGTTTTTTTGTGAATTCCGATGCAAGGCGAGAAAAATTGGTATATGATTTGCCGGATTCCTGGTGGAGCAGACCCTATGAGTAC
This sequence comes from Paenibacillus wynnii, assembly GCF_000757885.1. NCBI lineage: Bacteria > Bacillati > Bacillota > Bacilli > Caryophanales > Paenibacillaceae > Paenibacillus > Paenibacillus wynnii. Next base: position 29,015 of record NZ_JQCR01000003.1, read on the forward strand.
GAGTGGTGTATGAACTTTATTTCCCCCCATGATACAGTTCTCGATGCCGCTTGCGGTATATCACATCCCTTGAAGTTCCACCTTGCAGAGACCTGTGAGGAGGCCTACGCCTGCGATGCGGATGAACGGATATTATCAGAAAAAGCAATTATGGATGGAATTATCCAAGATGTTGGGGAAAAGGCCGCGAGGGAGGTCCTGCATAGCAGAACAGATAGACTCCATCTGGCGCATGCTAATTTAACAAACCTACCTTATGATGACGAGAGTTTTGACACTATTTTTTGTATCTCTGTGCTTGAGCATTTAACGTCAGAAGATACGATTTACGCCTTACGTGAGTTCCATAGAACTTTAAATGGTGAGGGATTGCTGATCCTGACCTTTGATTACCCCTCCGTAAATCTTTCTCAAATGAATGAACTACTTCTACAGTCTGGATTTGTCTACTGGGGGGAGACGGACTTTAATCTCCCGGTAGATGCGGTAAGAACCGACTTGTGGGGTGGGCGTCATTGCTTCCGTGCAGTCTTGAAAAAGGTGACGTATTGAGCCGGAGCTTAAATAAATATAACCTACCTGCGGATCTCTGAGGTAGGAAGCGTGAAGCACGGACGGTATGAGTGAAACCAGTGTATTTATACAATAGATTCGGCTCATACGGGCAGACTTTGATTTCCCTCAAGCGGGACGTCTCCGAGTCAAACAGATATAGTATAAATCTATCAAAATTTGGAGTCTTGAATTCAATAGAGTAGAATGGAGGAATACGAGAAAAAAAGGGGCAAAGAGATTGCGGAGATTAATAGTATGTGCACTTATTCTTATTTGGATTTTTCCAGCTTCCACTCCTGTGAGTGCGGAGGAGTCACTTTCAACTCCTATTCATCTAATTTTTGCCGGAGACATTCTGTTAGATGGATTTGTCGGAGATCAGATTGCTCAATTCGGGGTCAATTATCCTTTTGTGAAAGTAGCTCCCATGCTAAAAAAGGCTGATATGTCCTTTGCAAATCTTGAGACCCCAGTGTCCACTCGTGGGAATCCGTCCAATAAATCGTTTGTTTTTCGCTCAGAGCCTAAGACATTAAAGGGTTTGGTGTATGCCGGAATAGATGGTGTATCCCTGGCGAATAATCATATTCTCGATTATGGTAAGACGGCGATGCTTGATACTCTACTGCATTTGGATACATACAAAATTGGACATACCGGAGCCGGAAAGAACAGTATTCAGGCATTCGCTCCGTACGTAAAGACGATACAAGGGAAAAAAATCGCTGTGCTTGGGGTCAGCCGTGTACTTTCGGATTCCTCTTGGTATGCCGGCAGTAATCATGCGGGTGCAGCTTCAGCCTATACTATGGAACCAATGCTAAGCGAAATCAAGAAATCCTCTAAGGTGAATGACTTTACAGTTGTTTATATCCACTGGAATCAAGAATTTAAGGACTATCCTGAGAACTATGCACGTACTATGGCTAAAAAAATCATTGATAGCGGTGCAGATATGATTGTAGGTGCTCACAGCCATTGCCTCATGGGGGTTGAATTTTATAAGCATAAGCCGATCTACTATTCATTGGGCAACTTTGTATTTAACCGGTCCACTCGCGGTGGAGATAAAACATTAATATCCATGTTGGTGAATATCGAAATTAAAGGCTCAGAAGTTACGGGACAGATTACCCCGGTAAAAATAATAAGAGGTCAGCCCAGCTTCATGGATGATATCTATAATAAAGAAACTATAAAGACCCTGAACAAGTTATCCTATAATGCGAAGATAGATGCCCAAGGCGTAGTAAGTGAGGAATAATTAGGTTTCCGTTAATATGTAAAAAAAACTTTTTTCACTGCGGAAACCAAGCGGTCTTCCTTAGAATAAAAGGATAACCAAATTCAGGGAGGCCGATCATATGACTCAAGTGTTGTGTTCTCCGTCCAGATACATCCAGGGCGCAGGTGAAATACGAAAGCTGGGGGATTATTGTGTACAGCTAGGTGCGAAGGGAGCTCTGGCAATCGTCGATCCCTTTATTCTCAATCGATACAAGGAAGAGATCTCGCATAGCTTTGCTACCCACTCTGTTCCTCTCGTTCTAATAGAGTTTCAGGGAGAATGCAGCCGAAATCAGGTGGAGCGTATCATCCAAAGCTTCGATCCGCAAACGGTTGATGTTATTCTTGGAATAGGGGGCGGCAAAACTTTGGATACGGCTAAAGCGGTCAGTCACTTTGCTGCGCTTCCTGTAATCATCGTGCCAACTGTGGCTTCTACGGATGCCCCTTGTAGCGCTCTAGCGGTGCTGTATACGGATGATGGTGATTTCGACAGCTATCTCCCGTTATTAAGAAATCCCGATGTAGTCATTGCCGACGTTGAAATCATTGCTAAGGCTCCCGCCCGATTGCTCGCTGCAGGGATGGGAGATGCGCTATCAACCTACTACGAAGCACGGGCCTGCCGTTCCTCAGGTGCACGGACTTACGCTGGAGGAACGGGCTCCATCGCCGCATTCTCATTAGCCCAAGCTTGTCTCGATACTATTTTGTCTGAGGGTAAGGCGGCTATGTTAGATGTTAAGCTGGGGGAATGCTCTCCGGCTGTTGAGCATATTATTGAGGCGAATATCTACTTAAGCGGCATTGGTTTTGAAAGTGGAGGATTAGCCGCGGCGCATGCCATACATAATGGCTTATCGCTGCTTGAGGAGTGTCGGGGGATGCTGCATGGTGAGAAGGTAGCGTTCGCCACGATAGCACAGCTTATGCTGGAGGGGGTATCTGACCAGGAACTAGATCGTGTAATTGACTTCTGTCGCGAGGTTGGCCTGCCTGTAACATTGAAGGAGCTAGGTCTCTCCGGTATCGAAAAAAGCCGGCTGATGCTAGCATCGGAGGCCAGCTGCAGTGAAGACAGTCCGATGCATAATATGCCATTCCCGATACATCCAAAAGAGGTTCTTGAAGCGATTCTGGAAGCAGATCGACGGGGATCTTTATAGTCCGTCCACTGATAGGTAAAGAGGGTATCCCAACAGCCATATATGGCTTGCGGGATACCCTCTTATTTTACATGTGCTATAACATTAGCCCTTAACCGCTCCAGCAACTACACCTTTAACAATGTATTTCTGCAGGAAGATAAACACTACGATGGATGGAAGTACAGCCATAACCATAGCCGTCATGGCATATTGCCAATCGGATGTATATTGCCCAACGAAGGTATAGGCAGCAAGAGTAAGTGTCTTCGTATCCGGTGAACCGTTTACCATAAGCAGTGGAAGCAGGAAGTCATTCCAGATCCACATTACATCAATAATGACGATAGTTGTCGTTACTGATTTCAACAGCGGGAAGATTACACTGAAGAATAAGCGGAAGCCTGATGCACCGTCTATGGTTGCACTCTCGTCAATTTCCAAGGGGATTCCCTTTACGAAGCCGTGGTAGATAAATACGGCCAGTGGAGCTCCGAAGCCCCAGTATAAGATTCCAAGTCCCCATGTGCTTTCGGATAAGCCAAGGCTTTTAGCGATTTGGAGCACCGTTAACATGATCGATTGGAAAGGAATAAGCATCGGCATAATACACAGGAAATAAAGAATTCCACTTAGTTTAGATTTCGTCCGTGCCAGTTTATAAGCAGCTATGGAGGACACGAAGACGATACCTAGCAAACCAACAGTGGTGATAACCATATTATTCATGAACAGCTTCGGATAATTGATAAACTGCCATACATATGAATAGTTGCTGAACACCAATTGCTTCGGTAGAGCGATTACATCTGTCATGACCTCGCCAAAGCTTTTGAAGGAGTTAATAATCGTCAGGAACAGCGGATAAAGAAATAGAAGAGAGAGGATAACCATAACTACTTCTATGATGATACGACTTGTTTTGCTCTGAGTTTTCATTAGGCCTCAACCTCTCTTCTCTTAAAGATGGACAACTGAATAATGGTGACGACCAGAACCGCTAGGAATAGAATGAGCGCTTTAGCTGTACCGTAGCCGTAGAGGTTGTTCTGGAAGGTATCCCGGTAAATATCGTAGGCAACACTATATGTCGTACCGCCGGGTCCACCGCCAGTCAGGGAAAGAATTACATCAAATACCTTAATGGAATTGGTCAGCGCCATGAACACGGAAATGGTGATCGATGGAGCGAGCAGCGGCAATGTGATACTGAAGAATTTTCTAAAAGGGCCCGCACCATCAACGGTAGCAGCTTCCTTAAGATCTTCAGGTACGGATTGCAGACCTGCGATGTAAATAACCAGATAGAATCCGATAGACTGCCATATCGAAACCGCAAGGATGGAGATGAAGGCAAGTTCAGGGGTCCCGAGCCAGCTGAGATCGAATATTGCCCATCCTGTACTTGCACTTAAGGAACTGAAGCCTTGCATAAAGATGAATTTCCAGATAAAACCGACGATCACAAGGCTGAGAATATAAGGGACAAAGAATGCGGCTCTAAGCCACGATGTTGTTCTCAGCTTCATATCCAGAACAACCGCCAGCAGAATAGCCAGCACGTTGACGAGAATAATGTACAGAACCGCGTACTTTATGGTAAACCAAGCCGAATCTGCAAAATTGGTATCGCTCATAAAAATTTGCTTGAAATTATCAAGTCCAACGAACACGGGATTCTTAGCTATTCCGTTCCATTTGGTCATGGAGTATTGAATAGTCATGGCAAATGGAATGTAGAATGCTACAGCTATACAGATGAGAACCGGCAGAGTGAAAATACCGAACTCCATCTTTTCACGCCATTTTCTGCCCAAAGTTTTTAACATGGTTGCACCTCTTCTTATATTGGGGTAGTAGTTGTAATGCTTGCCACTCCTAGTCTTTCAGGTTAGTCTATATTGAGTATTATAGAGCAGTGCCCCCCACTCAAGAATGGATTTAAGAGTACAGATAGGGGTAAAAAGGTGAACTGAATCTGAAGCTGGGAGGATGTCTGTCATGATTAGAAAAACGATATTGAAACCGTTTCAAAATCTGTTTGAGTCCGTGTCGCGTAGGCTCGTGAACAAGCTTATTTTGCTATTTACTCTGATTATTATTCTGGTTGTGACCTCCCTGACTTTTATTTCTTACGGGATGCTCCAGAAGGAGTCTGTGAACAATAGTATTGACAGTACCAGTAACAATTTATTATTAGTCGGGCGTAATTTAGAAAGCTACCTGGACGGTATTGAACAATTATCTCTGCCGCAGATTTCATATGACGAAATTATCTATGCTATTTTGCACGAATCCACAGACTATGCTTCGAAAATGTATGTACAGGATTATTTGAAGAATATTTACTTTTCGCGTAACGATCTGGAGGCTATTTATCTGTATGTCATTAAGGAAAATAAGTACTACTCTGTAACCAAGGAGAATTACAATATTGCAGTCCGAATTGTAGAGCATCCACCGATAGATAATCTGACGTGGTATCAGCAAGCCTTAGAAAGTCCCAATAACCGCTCCTATCAGTCATTTGTGAAAGAAGAGTCGGAACAGATGTCGGGCAGTGTTGATTATCCTGTCAACAAGGACAATAGCTTTATGGGCTATCACAGATTGTTCCGCTCCATTATCTCTAGGGAGCCGCAGGCTGTATTGTCCCTCTATTTCAACTCCTCCGTGAAGGACGAGATAATGAAGGATATTCCGTTCAGCAGCGGGCAGCATCTGATGTACGTTAGTCCGGATCAGCAGCCTTTTTATGTAGATGATCCAAAGTTTTATGCGAAAAGTGAACAAGCAGGGCTGTTGAAAAAGCTAACGACAGTCAGCGGTCGGTTCACATGGTCAGACGATGAGCAGAAATATTTAGTGATTTATAACAACAGTCAAAAAGAGGGTTGGAAGCTGATCAAGCCGATTCCCTACAAAGAGATCTATGAAGCAGCTAACACCACACGAGATCTGAATTATCTTATCGGTTTGATCTTCCTGATTGTCTCTGTTATTCTTGTCAGCTTTACCTCCAACAAAATTACAAAACCGCTCAAAAATCTGTCGTTGCAAATGAAACGTTTCAGTACAGGGAGCTTCGATGTGACGGCCCAGGTTGAGGGAAAAGATGAAATCGCCTATTTATCACGTCACTTCAACAAAATGGTTGAGAACACCAATGAATTGATTAATGAGCGCTACAAAATGAAAATTGTTGAAAAAAACGCAGTTTTAAAAGCGCTGGAAGCGGAGATCAATCCTCATTTCCTATACAATGCACTTCAGGCCATTTCTACCAAAGCGTTAAAGAATAACAATGATGACATTGTCGATATGGTCGATAATCTGGCAATGACGCTGAGATATTGTATAAGTGGCAAGGACGTTGTACATGCAAGAGAAGAGCTGAAACATATAGAACGCTATTTAGCCCTGCAAAAAGCCCGTTTCGGAGGTAGAATGCAGGTTGAATATGAGTGGGATGAACATCTAATGGAGTTGAAAATTCCAAAGCTCTCCATACAAACGTTGGTAGAGAATTGTATCAAACACGCTTTGGAAAAGGTATCGAGCACAATCACCATTACGATTATGGCACGGATGACACCAAGTTTCTTTGTTATTACCGTAGCCGATAATGGACCTGGATTTAACGAAGGAAGGCTGGAGCAGGTAATGAGTACATTGCTTATGGATTGGGATGACCGTGAAGAGTCGGATGAGGGAAACAATGAAAGCATTGGGCTGAAAAACTTGAATGCCCGACTTAAGCTTTTATATGGGGATGAAGCTGGATTAGTGATACGAAGTGACGAGAACGGTACAGAGATGGACATGCTGTTGCCGAGGGGAGGCATAAACCATGTATAAAGTTTTAATTATCGATGATGAAGAGCCTTTACGCGAAGCGATTACAATTCTGGGAGATTGGCAAGGCCTGGGTGTAGAACAACTGTTAGAAGCTACGAACGGTAACATGGGTTTGGATATGCTGCGTCAGCACAAAATTGACCTTGCCATCGTGGATATGAAGATGCCTGAGCTTAATGGTTCTGAATTTCTACAGATTGTGGAGCAGGACTACCCGGATCTTTTGACCATAGTAATTAGCGGATATAATGATTTCGAATATACCCGGCAGGCGATTCGCTCTAAGGTTGTGGATTATTTGCTGAAGCCGGTCAATCGGATAGATCTGAATGCTGCACTGCAGAAAGCGATAGACATCCTGGAGGCTAAACGTAAGAAAGAAAGTGAGTTTATTAATAAAAATATAACCCTAAATATGTCGCTGCCGAAGCTGAAGGAAAAAATGTACTTTTCCATCATTGAGCGAAGCTTTAAGAACCAGTCTAATGAGGCCTTTCTTCCTTTAATCGGCGCGGATACTGCAGGGAATCATTTTGTAGCAGGGCATATGAGAGTACTCAATCTGGAGCAGGTTAGAAAAGAACGTTTCCACAAAGACAGCGATTTGCTTCATTTTGCAGTAACCAATGTTATTAATGAGATCAGTGATGACCAGCTGCAGGCTTTTAGCTTCCTGAGTCCTAAAGGGGAACGTGAATATATCGCCATTTTTACGATGAAGGGCGGTTATAAGGAAGATGCGGCTTACCGTACCCTCTATCATATGAAGAAGGTGGCTTCTTCCTTGAAGGAGCTATTTGGATTCGTAGTAGCTGCGGGTCTGGGCCATCCCTACGGAGATATTATGGATATTGCTAAGTCCTATGATACCGCTAAGACCGTGTTAAATAGTGTTGACCTTCTGAAGCTTAAGGGATCCATAGTAGCGAATCATTCGGATAAAATCACATCCAAAGACAATCCATCCCTGACAAGCCGGATGCCATTAATTCGTAATGCATTAGAGAGCGGGAGTATGAATCACGCCAAAAGTATTCTAAGCGAGTTCACGAAAAAGTGGAGGGATTCGGAAGGCTTTAGTATCGGAGAGGCAGACCGCACTCTTCAAGAATTCATTATTTTATTGAATGATGTTGCCTCAGAACTGAATGTTCCTCTGGAACGTTTACGGAGTGAGGAAGAAAAGGGCCTTGGAGGCTTAGGAATCCTGGGTGATTTTGCCTCCTTTGAGCAATTTGAAGCGCTGCTGAATGAAATACTGGACCGATACAGTGCTGAGATCAGCAAGGTTCTGGCTGGGGATCGATCCAGTGTACTGGGAAATATTAAAGCATACATTGATAATCATTATTTTGAGAATATTAAAATATCGCTGTTTACGGATAAGTATTTCCTAAGCAGAGAATACTTGATGAAGCTGTTCAAGGGGCAATATGGCTATGGCATTCACGAGTATGTGCAGAAGGTAAGAATGGACAAAGCGAAGGATTTGCTTGGCGATCCAAACCTCAAAATTCAGGATATTTCCGAGATGCTGGGCTACAAGGACAAGAACTATTTCAGTAAAGCCTTTCGTAATTATTACGAGTGCTCACCTACTGAATATAGAATCGTTCTGGGAGGGGGAGAAAAGTGAAGCGGTTTCATCAGCACACTTTTTTACCCTCATAAGTTCACTTATGTACATTCTTATCCTTTCTCTTTTTCATTAGAATGACATCAAGACCACAAGATGTATAGGAAAAGGGGGCAACACAACATGTTCAAAAAGTTATGGACGCTATCTGCCAGCTTACTGCTCGTAGGCGGATTGCTTGCAGGCTGCGGAGGAAACAACAATGCCGCGGAGAACAACACAGCAGGTAATACGGGGGCCGGTAACGGAAATGCAGGCACTGCTAAAGAAGTTAAGATCAACATGTTCACAGCTTCACCTGAATATACGGAGGCTTTTAACGCTTATATTGCTGAGTACAAAAAGGTAAAACCTAATGTTTCGATTAACCTTGAAATTATGCAAGCCGATTATAATACCGTTTTGAAATCCAAAATTGCCGCTGGAAGCACACCTGATGTGTTCCAAACTACGGCTGGCGGAGATATTGATACCTTTGCTGAATATAGCGCTGATCTTACCAATGAGCCGCTTGCAGCTGCCATGACGGATGCTGTACGTGCTAACATGAGCTCAAAAGATGGCAAGGTACTTGGGTTACCTGTAAAAGGAAACCTGTTCGTGCTGATGTATAATAAAAAACTTATAGCTGATGCAGGAATTACTGAAGTTCCTAAGACTACTGCACAATTGGATGAGGCAATCACAAAGCTCGAAGCCAAAGGAATTACTCCTTTCGCCAACGCTTATAAAGAGTGGTGGGTATGGAAGCACGTCTTCCAACACTTTGTAGATGCAGCTGCTATAGATGCAGGTACTGACGCCAAAACACTCGTAGCTGATTTCATTGCCGGAAAAACAACATTCAAGGATCATCCGGTATTGAATGATAACTTCTTTAAGTTTGTGGATACCACAGTTAAATACGGAACAGACAAACCGCTTGAACGGGATAGCAATGCTGAAGTCAGCGACTTTGCACTCGGTAAGGCAGCATTCATGACAGGTAAGGGCGCATGGGATGAAGAAGCCATTAAGAAGATTACACCGGACTTCCAGCTTGGAATTATGGGCTATCCTGTAAGCGAAAAAGCTGAGCAATCCATGATTATCACGGGTGCCGATCAGGCGCTACGCATTAACAAGGATTCCGCTGTTGCAGCAGAAACCATTGAATTCTTCAACTGGTTGTATACTTCCGAGTACGGCAAGAACTGGTTCTCTACTGTAGCCAAGGTTATTCCGCCGATCAAGGATGCTCCGCTTCCAGCTCTGGACATGCCTAAGCAAATGGATGAGATTCTTAAAACTGAAAAATCCGGTGACCTGTCCGTTAACTATTCACTGGATACCTTCCACCAGAAGTTTGGTGAATTGATGCAGGCTTATATTGGCGGCAGCAAAACTAAAGATCAAGCAATCACCGAAATTCAAAAAGCATGGATTCAATTTGGATCTGCTGCACAGTAAGCGATAATAAGGGTCGGGGGTGTCTCCACAGTAAGCTTCATTTACTGGAGGGATGCCCCTTTCTTGTTTATAATAGGTAAGCGAATACATGTATTCGAGAACTGACAGGAGGCTGGATTTATTCATGAGCAAGATCATTGATATAGCAGAAAATGGACTTTATCTTGTATTAGAAATTACGGTTGAGCAAGACGTACGTCTGCTTCATTTTGGTGCAGAACCGCTAAGTGTGGATATCTCCGAAAAAAACAAGCCAGGCTTCCGGTTAATGGAGCTGCAGTTGTCGGGAGAAGATCGCGCTGAATATCACGGCCGTACACACCGGGCCTCCTATCCCGGACTTAGAATGACCTTTGATCATTATACGGATTCTACAAATGAGCTGGGGCGCAAGCTTGACATACATCTGGTTGACGGAATAACCGGACTCCGTGCAGTCCAGCATTTTCAATTCTATAAAGAGATTGGAATCATGCGCTGCTGGACCGTACTTGAGAATGCAGGCGATGCAGAGGTATCTGTCGAATACGTCTCCTCCTTTGCCCTCACAGGTGTTGATAAAGAAGGATCAAGCGACCGGAGCGATAAGATTGAGGTATCTTTGGCACATAGCGGTTGGCAGAGTGAGATCCAATGGCGGACCTACAGTTTGCCGGAGCTGGGCATGTCGCATCTATCAGACCGTGGTTCTAAGCGGATAGCCTGCAGTAACACAGGTTCATGGTCGGCAGCGGAGCTTATCCCTATGGCGGTTCTACACAATAAGGAGAGCGGGACAAGCCTCTTTTGGCAGATTGAACATAACGGTTCATGGCACTGGGAAATGACGGATCAATATGACCAATTGAGTCTATTGATAAGCGGACCTAACGAAAGTGATAATCATTGGTGGAAAAAACTGCAGCCAGGTGAAGAATTCACTTCTGTACCGGTGGCTGTCGGCTCTGTTCAGGGCGGATTCGAGACAGCTATAGAACAGCTTACTGCTTATCGCAGAGCCATTCGCCGTCCAAATGAGGATAACGAGCTGCTGCGGATTATTTTCAATGATTATATGAATTGTCTTTGGGGAAGCCCCACAACGGAGAAGCTGCTACCGTTAATTGATGCCGCGGCTGATGTAGGCTGCGAATATTTCTGTATAGATGCAGGCTGGTACGCACCGGGCGAGTGGTGGGATGGAGTTGGGCAGTGGCTGCCTTCGGAGGAGCGATTTCCAGAGGGTATCAAGTACGTTCTCGACTATATTCGGGAAAAAGGACTGATTCCGGGTCTCTGGCTGGAGTTGGAGGTTATGGGTATCAATAGTCCGAAGCTTACGGAAACAGATGACAGCTGGTTCTTTATGCGGCACGGAAAAAGAATTAAGGATCGAAGCCGGTATCACCTGGATTACCGCAATCCAAAGGTTATACAACATGCCGATGGTGTAATCAAGAGATTGGTTGAAGAATACGGTGTGGGCTATATCAAAATGGATTATAACATTAATGCGGGTATCGGCACGGAGACGGCTGCGGATAGCTTTGGGGATGGATTGCTTGAGCATAACCGTGCTTATCTGGCTTGGCTTGACCGTATATTCGTGCGGTATCCTAACCTCGTTATTGAGAACTGTTCCAGCGGCGGTATGCGTATGGATTATGCGATGCTCAGCCGTCACAGCATACAGTCCACGAGTGATCAGGAGGATTATGTGCAATATGCGGCGATTGCTGCAGCCTCACCTGCTGCCCTTACACCCGAGCAGTCGGCGGTATGGTCTTACCCGCTGCGGGAAGGGGATGACGAGGAAGTCATCTTCAATATGATTAATGCGCTTCTGCTCCGTGTTCATCAGAGCGGGCATTTGGCGGAACTTAGCCCGCGGCGCAGGGAGCTGGTAAAGGAGGCGTTGGATTACTATAAAGTGATCCGCAGCGACATCCCGCATTCGACTCCTTTCTGGCCGTTGGGTCTTCCGGATTCACAGGCGGATTGGGTAAGCTTCGGCCTGAAGCGCGGTAACCGCCGTTATCTGGCAGTATGGCGGATTGCGGGAGATGCGGAGTCAATCACTCTACCTCTTGAGAGTCTGAAGGGACAGGAACCGGACATTACCTGCGCTTATCCGCAAGAGCCGGACACGGACTGGCAATGGAGCAAGGAAGAAGGGCAACTGACGGTATCCCTTCCTAGCGGTAAGATTGCCCGTCTGTTTGAGATTCGTTCATAGAACGGATACTGGAATGGGCGGATCCAAGTGTAAAAGTGCACTTGAATTGTCCCCGGTAGCTGGATTGGACGGATTCAAGTGTAGAAATACATTTGAATTGCTCCCGAAAGCTGGATTGGACGGATTCATAGGTAAAAGTACATTTGAATTGACCTAGAGCGCTCAGTATGGCCACGTAAACAATGGAAAAGACCTTCGCAAAATACGCGAAGGTTTTTTTACATATTTTAAACTATATAAATTGAACTTTAAAATTAGAGAAAAGGGAACGGAGTGACGAAGGGGGATTTTGGAACTGGAGGAGCGAGAGCGTTCGCCCGAAAGCTTTCCGTAGGAAAGCTAGCTTCGAAAGCATAGGCAGTCTGCGGATTTCTACCGCGAAGAGCGGTATGATTCAAAGAAATCTGTAGACAACAGCGGCCGGAAGTCCAAACATTCACCGCAGTGCGACCAATCCTTTATTCTAAAAATCTTAAGTTCAATCTATATAAATTAAAATTTCATGAAAATCGTATAATTTGTCGAAACACGCCTAAACTTTATTGAATATTTTGTCGATATATATCAAAAGTTGTAGAAAAAAATTGACAGGAAAGAAATAGCACTTTAAAATGCAAGTAAGACGTAATCATTACTACTACATAGTGGCTTTGTAAGCTTTTAACATGAATGATTATATAAGTGTTATTTCAGGGGAGGATGTATAATGATGAAAGCAACAGGTATTGTAAGAAAAGTTGATGAATTGGGACGTATCGTTATTCCGATCGAATTACGCAGAACGATGGGGATTGACATAAAAGATCCACTAGAAATTTTTGTGGACGGGGAAAAAATCATTCTCAGAAAATACGAGCCTACTTGTGTCTTTTCCGGAAGCGCAGAAAACTTGATTAATTTCAAGGGTAAAATGATCAGCAAAGATATTCTTGAAGAACTGACTGCAAGCTTTGACAGACTGTAAATAAACAGAAATAAGGGACTGTTCCTTCGGCAAGAAATACGCTGAAAGGAATAGTCCTTTTTTTATAGAAACGGACCATATCAAGAAAGGTCAGAGTTAAATCTAACTTGGGTAGGGATCCCAATCTGGACAATGAACACTGCTTTCTATATCATAGGGCATGTAACAACCTTATTGCCTAAAGAAGGAAATCCCAGCATACGATTCAGGAAGGGAAGGGTTACAGATGAGTAGTGCACCACAGTTAAATAAACCGGAAGCCGTAATATTTGACATGGACGGTACATTGTTTCAAACAGAGAGTCTGCTTTTGCCTGCCTATCACAAAATGTTCGACATTCTTCGCGAGGAAGGATTGTATACAGGTCCTACTCCCCCGGAGGAAAGAATTCTGGGAAGTCTAGGTATGCTCCTGGAGCAGATTTGGAAGAACGTGATGCCTGAGGCAGATGAGGCTGTACATCGGCGTGCGGATGAACTGCTTTTGCAGCTCGAAATAGAGGGACTTGAAGCAGGCGGTACAATGCTGTATCCAAAAGTTGTTGAGACATTGACAGCACTTAAGGAGCGGGGCGTGCGTCTATTCGTAGCGAGTAACGGCTTGAAGGATTATATTCAAAGCATCGTTGTTGTACATAAAATGCATGATTTGTTCGACGGATTGTATAGTGCAGGCGGGCAAGGTACAGCAACAAAGGTAGAACTGCTAAGCATATTACTGAAGGATCATGGAATCACCGAAGCCTGGATGGTAGGCGACCGTTCGTCGGATGTAGAGGCAGGAAAAGGTAATGGGCAGACTGTGATAGGCTGCGCTTATGCAGGTTTTGGCCGTCAGGATGAATTAAAAGGCTCGGATGTTATTATTTCTTCCTTCGAAGAGTTGCTGGATTTATACGACAACTCGAAGTAAGCATCTGGAGTATATACTGGAGTATATAGTTGTTATGTAAAAAGAGCCTCATTCCATCATGCGGAATGAGGCTCTTTGACTTATTCTTCTGTTTTAGAAGAGACGGGAGGAGCAGTGTTCTTATTCTTATAGACCCAAAGAGCATATTCGAGGGGTCTGAGCAGTGCTTTGCGATAGGTTTCACTATCTCCTGAACGGGCAAATACCTCCCGTGCCGGTTTTGGATTCACCTCAAGTACGTATATGCGTCCCTCATGATCAATCGCGAGATCCAAAGCCAGCTCGCAGAGTGCACCGAAGCTATCTTCGAGAAAGGCTGCCGCCTCAAGTCCAAGCTTCTCCGATGCCTTCATAGCCTTATCGGCTTTATCTGCACTGCCAAGCCAATCCCTGAGCAGTGTCTCTGCCCGTACAGCATGGCCGCCCCCATGCAGATTGGAGGTTACACTACGGGCAGCCCCGATACGGCCTGCCATTCCGGTCATTTCCCATTTCCCTTGCCCGTTTTTTTGTATGAGCATGCGGTAATCATGGAAGCGTCCTCCAGGCAAGCGAAGGGGAATTCCCTGTTGAACGAGAAAACGTCCGCCAATACACCATTGCCTTACAATCGAATTCAACCGGGAAAGCGAAACCTTACGGGGAGTAATGATACGGCGGTCCTGACGTCGACCTTGAATATCGAACATCCCCCGTGAATCCTTAAGCTTTTCGATACGCAAGATGCCGCGTCCACCTGTTCCGCTTGCTGGTTTTATATAGATGACGGGACTACTCTTCAGTATCCGCAGCAGATCGGCTGAGGAGTGATAGAGCAGAGTTTCCGGCAGGTGCTGCCGAAACCGGCTTTTCTGTGAGAAGGTCTGATGAATGGTCCATTTATTGCGAAGTGGACGATTCAGAAAGGTCATATGATTATATTTTGAACGAAACCGCAGCAGCTGCTGGAACCGGGCGCTGCGCTGAATACGGCATCGGTCATAGATCATTTGGGGAAACGGCCGCCATTTCCGTGACCATTTCCCTGTCTGTGGATCATAGACAAGCGCATGAATAAGCTCCTTGCTGCTGTGAACATCCATGGGTGTAAACACAAAGACATCGAGTCCTATCCGCTTACCTTGGGTGATCATCCTTTGGTACACACCTTTTTCTTCCAACTGCTTGGCCTCGTTCAAATACAATGTAAGAATGCCTAAGACGGGTTCCGGCACAGGAGTTCACCTTCTTGTGTAGTAATGGGTTTATCACTCTGTGCTTCGTCATCTACTGGCAGAAGGTTGTCGCAGCCAGCAATTTGCGGTGAACGAAGCAGCAGAGTAGGCTTACCGGTGGGTCCGTTTCTTAGTGACACGGCGACAAGACCCGCGTTGAAACACATTTTAAGACTGGCTGAGTTGTCGCTGGCAACGTAACATTCCAGACTTCCCAGACGCTGTAGTTGGGCTGTCAGCAAGGCAGTTCCAGTATGTTTATTGCGATGGTACGGATGAACGGCAACAAGGCATGACTCCTTGCCATATCCCGATACGAAGCAGATGCCTGATAATTGGCGGCCATTCTGTCCTCGTACGGTCGCAACGAGCAGAGATACACCGGGAACGCGCAATTGCTCTGGTGTTAGACGGGCTAGTCTTCTGCAGCTGTCGCTTGTGATTCTCCGTTCACCGTACTGCCGTACAAATTGCACCAGACTCGCCAGTTGTCGGTTCCACGGTCCGGACTCTGCATCGTAGAGGGAGGAGATTTGCATGCATCGTCACTTCCTTAATTCAGTATTTCTGGTCATTTGGTGATTCAAATATTGACTGTACTGAAAGATTCGTTCCAGTGAAAGCTTGCGTATGGCTGGCTCATCGAATTTCATTGGACGGGAATTGGCTTCAAAAAACCATAACCCCCCATTCTCATCTACCCCGAGATCCATTGACATTTCTCCCAGGGTGTATTCGCAAGCCCGTTCAATTTGGCGAGCGATTAATAATGCAGTGGTTGGGACACTTTTCAGAATAGCCGCCGCCCGATCATTACCGAATGTTCCTTCCAGCATGCTGAAAGGTTCTTCTATACTGCCGCCCCTCGGTACATGGGTGGTGATACTTCGCGCTCCGGCCAGGCGGGCTCCAACACCGGTTACTGCCCAGCTTCCCCGGCCGTTCTTTTGCAGCAGTACACGTAGATCAAATGGGCGCCCCCGGTGAGTCGTCAGCTCAATAGCCTGCTGTACGATATACAATTCCGGTGCCTTTTCCCTGCCGATCCTTGCCCACATCCGTTCCAAAGAGGCCGATTTATAGGTTAGATTCCTTTTGCCGCCCTGGATTTGCAGACGATATGGGAGCAAGGAATCGCCAAGATATTGGAGCCTCATAATGCCTTTTCCAGCCTTGCCGTTCTCGGGTTTCAGATACAGACTGTTATGATTCTTCAGCATGACGCTGAGAGTTCTAGAACTTTTCAACCGTCTCGTTTGCGGCACATGCTTAGAGGTTGCACGCGAGCCCTTGAGCCATTCAAATAAATGCCATTTGTTAAAAAAATACGGATTGTAGAGCACAATGTCCGGATGCTCCAGACATTGTGCGATTTTGCGTGCGACTGCGGGTCTTTCTTCCAATTCGCGGGTAGGAATCCGGTTATAGATAATTTGCGGCAAGGGGACGGCTATACTGGACCACAGCTTACTGCCAGGGAGTGGAATGTAGCCGGCCACCACCCGCGATTCTAGTTTCAGATCGCGGACGGTAACTACGTAGACAAGATATCCCAGATCCCTGCCGGTCTTGATAATATCCCGGAAGTTATTGCGATTTCCGCAAAACTTCCGTTCTTTATCACTTGTCGTTAGAATCGCAATGACTGGTTTGTTCTCGTCAGGGATACGGGTGCTCACGTCTCATCCCTCCTCCGGAATTTGCTGAGATAGAGGCAATGCTCGAGAATGTGCTCGACAGAAGCCTTGCCCTCTGCACGCAGAGAAGGGTGACGGAAGATGGATCTTCCCGGTTTGGCATTGGCTTCGAACATCCAAATATCCTCATCCTGATCGATACCGAGATCGAAGCCGATTTCACCGAGTAAATGTCTGTGCTGAATCTCCAGAGATTCTGCTAGCTTGACAGCTGTTCCTTTGGCGCGAAGCAGGACTTCATCGGCTCTGGCACCGAATACACGCCCTAATGCTTGTTGTGGTGTCAGCAGCGAGCCTCCGTTTTTAAGGTGAGTCGTCACGCTGCCGCGCCCGGCTTGCTTGGCGCCTATTCCAACAACAACCCATTGGTTGTTGCCGTTCTTATGCATATGGAAGCGGAAATCGATAGGGCAGCTGTCTATTTCAATCAGACGGATACCTTGCTGCACGATATAATTATGCAGGCTCCGACCATGGCGGGACTGCAGCATTCGCATCAGGCTGTCGAAACTGGCAAAGCGAAGTAGGACATTTTTACCACTCCGGCGGTAACGGGCGAAATAGCCTTTTTTCGGTAAATAGGTAAGCCGGTAAATACCGTGGCCCAGACTTCCTGCTGAAGGTTTGTAATATACGAAATGATGCCGATCCAGCATATCTCTCATTTGATCAGATGTAGGATTACTGTGCGTTTCAGGTACATATCGGTTCGCACTGCTATCATTCTCCAGCAACCGATAGATATCCGATTTATTAAAGAAGCTCCAGTTGAAAAAAGGGATCTTCTTGCGTGCAAACCGTTCACGCAGCTGACTTATATACGGTGAAGTCTCCGCACGGCGGCTGGGCAGACGATTATAGACAACATCGGGCAACGGAATCATTTTACGCTCGAATTTCCCGCCTTCCGTCAGAAAATATCCATATACCTGTTCTTGCTGCCAGTTAATGTCACGCGGCATAAACGCGAATATATAGCATTTGTTGCTGCCTTCACGCAGCAGTTGCTTAATGAAGCCAGTACGGGAACCAAAGGGTTGGGTAGAGGAACCTGGTCCATCTGACAGTACGCCTACCAGCGGCCCGAGCTGTACTTCGTCATTTTGCAGATTTCGTAAATAGATTCCCCCTGTTTTGGGTACCTTTATAGCCGTTTTCACACCTGAGGCAAGGAACATATGCTTTCCCGCACGTTTGATCGGCTTAATCAGCGCTGGAATGGTATCCCTCCCAAGCCGCAGCCTTATGTTTTTCTTCCCGGACAGCTTCAAGCTTTTCATTAGCGCACCCGAAACATACACCACTCTTTGGGGCTGCTTGGTGAAATGCAAATTGCAAAAAGTGAGACTCATTTATGAATCCTCCTTAGGAACCATTGATATCATTCTCCCGGGTGCACTGGAGTTGCCTCCAGACATTGTTGGAACACGCCGGTTGGTCAGCAGTAGATGGCGTGCATATCGTAACGGATTCTCAAGCGCGTGCCGTTCTGCCCTTTTATCGCCGGTGCGCTGGAAGACTGTGCGACCAGGCTTGGAATTAGCCTCCAGCAGAGTAATTCTGCCGCCTCCGTCAATACCGAAATCAAGACCTAACTCCCCGAGCCTGCCGCAAGCTGCTTCTAAAAGAGGTGGCAAAATAGCGGCTTCCTCTGTAAGTTGTTCCTTAATATATTGACCTGCCGAACCGTATTCCTCCTGTAGGAAGGGCAGTATAGGAATCGCCGTCCCACCGCCATGTAGGTTAGAGGTAAGCGAACCGCGGTTACCCAGGCGAACGGCCATTCCGGTGAGTTCCCATAGGCCCCGGCCGTTTTTCTGGATCAGGACTCGAACATCAAACGGCTGTCCGCTCTGGTTTGTCAATTGAAGATAAGGTTGCATGATATAGCGGCGAGAGCCGATGAATCGGTCGATCCAATCGAAACCGTCGTTTTGATTTTGAAAATTGTGGTAAAACACAGCATTTTCTCCGTCCCGCCCGCGTACGCTTAATCCGCCTTTTCTTTGTTTCAAGGCATGCAAAGTGCGTTTGCCGTGTGTTCCCGCCGAAGGCTTCAAGAACACGCCGTATTCCCTCTCTGCCAGCATGTTGCTGAGTCGGCGGCGGCCGGTATATAGCAAGGTTTCGGGCAGTAACACCGCTGCTCTGCGGCTCCGTTTCAGTATTTCATACACCCCCCATTTGTCGGGAACTCCACGAGACCAGGATAGAGCTTGGGGGAGAGCGGCTAAGGCGGCCGCGGCTTCGTTTCTATCGTTTTGACTTCCGTAAAAGCATCGATTATAAATAATATCCGGGAGGGCGGTTTCTAACGATACCCACTCCCCGTTTCTCCAGTTCATTCCGGTTACCGTTTTACTAGCTGTATTTATTTGATCTGGGAAAAAAACAATAACCTTTAAATCATAAAGCGGTGCAACACGGCATAAATGGCTGTAAAAGCTTGACTCTGTAAATGGGGGAGTCCCACTTCTTCGGCACGTCATGATGCCTAGCAATCCCAGTGCGGCTTCAGTCATGATGTCCTCCTTATAACCCGGCTAGATAACGGCAATACAGGACCATTTGCTTGACGGACGGCCTTATTTTTTGATCATTAAGCGGAGTATTGTCATTCTTGGATGGCTTGGAGTTCACTTCGAGCAGCCAAATTCGGCCAGATTGGTCCAACGCCAGATCAATGCCCAGTTCACCGAAATGCGCGGGAATGTAGGTTTCGATACCGCGAGCGATGGAAAGTGCCGCCCGTGGAAGTCCCAGATGTACACTTTGCTTCACGGCAGGTGGAAGACTACTCTTACCGACGGCTTCACGAACTGTACTGAGGCTGCCGCCCCGAGCCAGATTCGAGACGAAATGGTTATTTCCGGCAGTACGGGCGACTATGGAGGTTACGCCCCATTTGCCAGTGTTATTTTTTTGTACAAGTGCCCGAAAGTCCACCGGTCGTTTTCCCAATTCCATTAGGGGCAAACCCTGTTGGATCTGATATCGTGTGCTTTTCATCTTCCCAGTGAGGGATTGGAACAGCTTCGTCAGATTAGGGTAACTCTGCTTACGTGTCCCGAGAGGTGTGGTGGAGAGAAGTCGAAAGGCGCCTCCTTCCTCACGGGAGATGCGCAAAATCCCCTTGCCAAGACTGCCCCGAATTGGCTTCAGGAACACCACTGGATGTTGACCGCACATCCTTTTTAATACAGCGTATCCACTAAGTAGATGGGATTCGGGTAAATACCGTTGAAGTGTGGCATCCTGCCTCAGGGCATCGAATACCTCTGTTTTATCCAGAAATTTCTCATTGAAGAAATGAGTGCCAAACCGTGATTTTACATCGGCCAAAAAATGCTGTACGCTAGGTTTATTCTCCACTTTTCGCGAGGTTAGCCGATTATTGATCACATCGGCAATCGGAAGGTTGAGCTTCCGCCAGCCTTCATCGTATACCCAGCCCTGGATGGAAGAGCTGCGGGACTCCATAGCTTCTGGTGTAAAGAAATATACATATGCGCCCTGTGTGCGGCAGGCATGGGTCAGTTCCCGGCAGAACATAGTAATGGGACCGAATACCCTGTCGGGTGTATCCGAATGGTCACGGCTGACGAGAACTCCAATTAGCGGACCTAGCCGTAATAAACGGCTTCCGGTGCTGTAAGAGACGTTCAGCGTATGACGGGCTTTCCATCCCGTACGCCGTGCCAACCCTTCGCTGACACGAAGGCTGTCAGATTTGGGGGCCGGAATGACAGTAACCTCCTGCCGGAAAGAACCGAAGGCTAGATGGATCGGTACGTGTGCCGGAATTTTGAGTCTTTTCATGGTCCGGTCTCCAAGCATTACTACATTTTCCTGCAGGATGCCCGATTGAACCGCTTGGACCGGGATCTTAAGCTTAGACATCGTGGATCTCCTTCCGGTAGGCAGCATGATGCCGGCAATTTGATAAACTTAAGGGTTACATATCATTTATCATATGGAGACATCTGACCCTTGGTGATTGACCCAGTTTCTAAAAGGGCGCTGTTATGCCTGAAATTTGCAAAAGAAAAAGCAATGTTCACCAAATCGCTTCTAGGAGGAATTAGCATGAATGTTTATGACAAAGCACATGAATTAGCCAAGGCCATCAAAGGCAGCAGTGAAGTTGAAGATATAACCAGTGCGATGAAGGTGGTAGAATCCGATCCAGAAAGCAAGCGTATGCTGGAAAACTTCCGTAATAGTCAAATGGAGCTGCAGCAGCGGATGATGAGTGGAGAGATGCCTCCGCAAGAGGAAATGCAAAAAAT
The DNA here is from genome assembly GCF_000757885.1 of Paenibacillus wynnii. Classification (NCBI taxonomy): domain Bacteria; kingdom Bacillati; phylum Bacillota; class Bacilli; order Caryophanales; family Paenibacillaceae; genus Paenibacillus; species Paenibacillus wynnii. Next base: position 50,237 of record NZ_JQCR01000003.1, read on the forward strand.
GGAGAAGCTGTTCGAGGTGCTGAATCTTAATCTTGGCATTCGCCGTCTGTTTGAAGCCGAGCGCCGTCTCAGTGTGGTCATTGAGGATGTGAACAAAATTATTTCCGAAAGTCTCCAGCATTTGTATGGTGCTGAGGGTCAATAGTTAAGTGCCCTGCTGCTGAAACAGGCACCCACGGATCACAAACAAAAACAAGCCAGTCTCCAATAACCGGGAGACTGGCTTGTTTTTAGCCTGTTTTAAAGAATCGAATTGCAAAACTGCCGCATTCTTAAAATAGTTTTATGTTTTTAATGGTTCCCGCTGCATGCAGCGGAGAGAACGGAACGATTGTGGAAAAGCGTGAGCGTTCGCCTTTGTCTCCGGATTTTCACCGCTAAGGGGAATGAAAAAAATCTGGACACAACAGCGATTGTAACAACGTTCCGTTCGCGGAGCGTCCACTCAGAAAGCCTCTTCAGAGTATTTTCAAAGAGTCGCCATGTATAACCCCTCTTATGAATCCTGTTTACCCTCAACGGCGCACAACAGTATGCCTGCGGCAAGTCCCAATCGCCGGTCAAAATGCAGCTTCGGATCATTGGAGAAATCGACATTGATTTTGGTTACAAACGGATTGAAGTTTTGTTTGAAGGTTGTTATCGTATGTCCATCCAACTCAACATTGTAGCTTTGCGGTATCAGATTAATAACACGCCGAAGCAGTGCCATCAGTGTGCTGTCTTCCTTGATGGTTCCAATCTCAGAATCATGTCTATCCAGAATAACCCATTCATCCTTAAGGATGGACTTGAGGCCTTTACGGCGAAGGGCACCCACATGCTCACCTGTAATTGAATCATCGACATCATATGTAGCGGAGAAGTCAATTGCACTGCGGGCCTTAATTCGCAAAAGCTCCTTATCCATATTCTCATCGGTGTATAAAGAAATATCCTCTTTTAATTTGAAGGCTTTCATTTGAGAGTACAGGACTAGATTTTCAGAATGATCATAAATATGAAGCTTTGCACCCAAGATGGAAAATACCTTTTTTCGAATAATATATTGGGTTTGATTAAATGCTTGAGTCACTTGGAAATCGCCTCCCTAGAATGATGCCATCATCTCACAAAAAAATTCTATTTACCATATAAAGCTTATACCCTTAAGACGTTGTATATTCCGAAATCGCAGCGAACTTTACGAAGACTTGTCTCATAATTCCGACGGTGCAGTCATAGAGTAGATATATAGATTCTGCTTTATAAAGGAGCTGTCCATTTAAATGAAAAAAAGAAACAAGTTCAAGCATTTCGTCTATCTTCTACTGGCGCTCGCGATGCTGCTCTATGCGCTGCCTAAGCTGTCCCTCGGAGCGGAGTCGGGTTTTGTATTCGGTTTTGGCATTGCTTGGTGTGCTTTTGCTTTTCTGGTTATTGCGGCACATTTGCATTTTATACTTGGTGTTGATGAGGAGAAAACCAAGCGATTGGAAGCTGTCCGCAAGGCCAAGCTGGATCGCTGGCAGGGTAAATGGAAGGAAGAGGAAAGCGTAACACAGCGGTCCTAAATTCTTGCCTCCACTGTTCATCGAACGATTGCGAATACCCTCAAAAGCAGTTAAGATAAGTACAGTATAGTACAGCTGGGGGTATGGGGGTGTTACAGATGGAAGGGCAAGTGGATGCAATAACAAAACACGAGCAATTGCTGCAGCATATAGAAAGTTTAAAGGTAGGGACGAAGATTTCAGTCCGTAAGCTGGCCAAGGAAATGTCTGTGAGTGAAGGGACCGCTTATAGGGCTGTTAAGGAAGCCGAGAATCTGGGAATCGTCATTACAAAAGAGCGGATCGGGACCGTACGCGTGGAGAAGAAGCCGCGAAACATTTCCGAACAGCTTACCTTTGGGGATGTCGTAGACATCGTTGAAGGGCATGTGCTGGGAGGCGTAAACGGTCTGAGCAAGCATCTCCATAAATATGTAATTGGAGCTATGAAAGTCGATGCTATGATCCGTTATATTGATGCCGACAGCCTGCTGATAGTAGGTAACCGTGATGATGTGCACTCGCTTGCGCTGGAGCAGGGAGCGGGTGTGCTTGTTACAGGCGGATTTGGGACAAGCCGTGAGGTAAAAGCGCTGGCAGATCAACTGGATCTGCCTGTGATCTCATCGCGCCATGATACCTTTACAGTGGCTTCTATGATTAACCGGGCCATTTTTGATCGGCTGATTAAGAAGAAAATTATGCTCGTTGAGGATATCGTGGAGAACAAACCGCGCCTGAATACGCTGAAAATCTCAAGTACTGTGCAAGAGCTTCGGCAGCTATCTCTCGATAGTGGAGACCTGAGATTTCCCGTAACCGATGAATGGAACCGTGTAATTGGCATCATTGGCCGTCGTGATGTGGAGTCCATGCTAGAGGATCAGAGTATAGAAAAAGCTATGATTCGTAATCCTATTACTGCTGGGCTGCAGACCTCATTAGCTTCGGCAGCTCAGATTATGATGTGGGAAAGTATAGACTTTTTGCCTATCGTTGACCGCAATCGTAAACTGGTTGGCTCTTTAACCCGTAAGGAAGTCCTTCAAAGCCTGCGCGATGTACGCAACCAGCCTCAACTGGGCGAGACCTTTGACCACCTCATGTGGAACGGCTTTGCGGAGGAGAGGGATGATGAGGGCAAGCTGTTCTTTCATGGGTTCATCACACCGCAAATGGCTACCGATCTTGGAACGATCTCGGAGGGGGTTCTGTCCACCTTAATGACTCTCTCAGCGTTCAAAGCGGCAAAGGATCTTACAGGCAATGATTATGTACTGGATAATATGTCTACGTATTTTGTACGTCCGGTACAGATCGAGGAACCGGTCATCGTAATGCCAAGACTTCTGGAGAGTAGCCGCCGTACTTGCAAGCTTGAGATTGAGATCACCTATATGGATACCTTAGTCGCCAAGTCCGTTATGATGCTGCAATCGATAGATCATCAATAATCGTATTCAATAAAATAGACTATCCTCGTTTTTTGTAGAGGATAGTCTATTTTTAGCTTCTATTAGCTGAAGAACCTGATTTGATTCGGTTGTAGTAGCCGTTGCTCCGCAACCCGGAGAAAATATTAAATAGGCCGATAATGATAAAAATCGCTTCCACAACAATGCCAAGGGTAGAGCCGTGAAAAAGAAACATGGCCATAAGCGCAAGGTCGACCAGCATAGCACCCATCAGTACATTCATAATCGAACGCTTCTGCCCTTTAACAAGGGGATCAACGGCTCGGCGGGAGGCAATGCTGAAGATGGCAGCATTGATGGAAAATACGGCCAGCAGAATAAACAAAAGATACTTAATAATGATGATCATGGAGGGGCCGCTCCTTTAAGATATGATGTCTGTGTATAAAACCAACCTACCCGTATTGTAACATGATTGTTCTCAACTGCGTCGGTAGGGATTAATTTCTACCCATATTTGCAAAACACCCTCCATAACGAGCATAGTGCGAATCGTTACGGCATATTCCCTATCCCGCACAATGTATAGTTTACCATCCAGCAACAGGCGGGCCAATTTACTATCGGTATCGATATCGAATATGCTGCGACCGCGCATCGGTTCTAGGTCGGAACTCATTTTTCTGATAATTTCTTTAATCGTTACCGGATCAAGGGAGGCCGCTCCTTCTTTCACTTTACCTTCTTCAGATCGGATCTTAATCTGCCGAATCACAGTGGAGGTATTATTATATTTTTTGAGTGTCAAAATATCCTTCTCGTACTCCTCAATCTGCACCCGTAAAGCCTGATTGCTCAGCCATAATACGTTGTACCCCATGTGGTAAATGGCATTGTAGACTATGGTTCCCACGACCATACCGAGCACGAATACCGCCGAAATTTGAGAGAAGCGGCGAAAGCGTTGAAAGGGTGGCATCCTCATGATCTTACCCCCTGCCGCATACCCATTTGACGAGCTCACTACCCATATGCGCTCCTAGAAAGGCAAATACGAGATACATAATTTGTTTGATTGCGGGCGATAGATTTCCGCCTAGCATGTTGCTCTCAATGACTCGCATAGGATCAATTGTTCCGCCGACGGCAGCAGCCAATGCCCAAATTTTGATTCGGTCAGCCACGTCGAGCATGGTTTGGGTAGGCGGCTGCAAAGAGACTACAGCGCCGACACCGCCGAGCAAGGCACCACCGAGGACGATACCAAAGGCGATGAAGAAATCCAGAACAGCTTTGCTTAAAAATAGATTCATAAAGTCATTGCTCCTTTCTGGACGCGGCTGAAGTTAGCAAGTCTGCCTGTCCCTATGCTCTCTCTCCATTCTATGGGCGCTTCCCCCCCTAATATGATAAAATAGTTTCATCTTATGTTTATGTTTTGAAGGAAAGGAAGTGGGATCATGAGCCCTTTCGTGCATCTGCATGTACACAGCGAATACAGTTTACTGGATGGGGCGGCACGTATCACGGATCTAGTGCGCCGGGCGGACGAATATGGCATGAAGTCGCTGGCATTGACGGATCATGGAGTGATGTACGGGGCAATCCCTTTTTATAAAGCATGTAAAGAGAAAGGCATCAAACCGATCATCGGCTGTGAAGCCTATTTAACTGCAGGTTCAAGGCGTGAGCGGGGTAGCCGCAAGGATCAACCGATTTATCATTTAATTCTTCTTGTTAAGAATGAGACAGGCTACAAGAACCTGATGAAACTGATCTCCATCGGACATTTGGAAGGACAGCATTATAAGCCACGAATTGATATGGAGGTCCTTACCTCACATTCCGAGGGAATCATCTGCCTAAGTGCATGCCTGGGTGGGGAAGTGCCGCAGCATTTGCTGCACGGACGTGATGAAGAGGCGCGTAAGGCAGCGCTTCGTTACAAGGCAATCTTCAGGGATGACTTTTATCTGGAGCTGCAGGACCATGGAATGCCGGAGCAAAAAAGAGTAAATCCGAAACTGATTGCTCTGTCTGCGGATTGTGGCATCCCGCTGGTAGCAACCAATGACGTCCATTATCTAGCCAGGGAAGATGCGGAAGTACAGGATGTGCTGATCTGTATCGGAACCGGCAAGACGGTGGATGATGAGGAACGCTTCAAGATTGGGACCGACCAGTTGTTTATGAAAAGCGGTCAGGAGATGGCGGCCTTATTTCCGCATGTCCCTCAAGCACTTGAGAATAGTCTGATAATCGCGGAGAAATGCAATCTGGAGCTGGAGTTTGGTAAGCATATCCTGCCTGCCTATGCACCGCTGCCGGAAGGCATGGATTCTTCCGCTTATCTGAGGGAGCTATGCCAGCAGGGGCTGGAGGAACGTTACAGTGATACTCCGCGATGGGCTTCGCCGGAGCAGAAGCAGGATGCCGAGAAACGTCTGGCTTATGAGCTGGACGTTATCGAAAATATGGGCTTCAGCGATTATTTTCTAATTGTGTGGGACTTTATTGCCTACTGCCACCGCCAGGGCATTGCTACCGGGCCTGGGCGGGGTTCCTCAGCAGGAAGTCTTACCGCTTATTCACTTCGGATCACTGATGTAGATCCGCTTAAATATAATCTTTTGTTCGAGCGCTTTCTCAACCCACAGCGGATTACCATGCCCGATATCGATATCGATTTCAGTGACGAACGGCGTGAGGAAGTTATCGCGTATGTTGTTAATAAGTACGGCGTTGAGCATGTGGCGCAGATTATCACGTTTGGGACCTTGGCGGCGAGGGCTGCCGTACGGGACGTTGGACGGGCAATGAATCTGCCTTACGGCGAGGTCGATAAAGCCGCCAAGCTTATTCCAGGTCAATTAGGCATCAGTATCGCCCGTGCGCTGGAGAGCACACCGGAACTAAAGGCCTTGTATGATGGATATCCCAAGACTAGAGCACTACTCGACATGGCGATGAAAGTCGAAGGAATGCCCCGACATGCTTCGACACATGCTGCTGGTGTGGTGATCTCAAAAGGCCCCTTAACTGATGCAGTACCGCTGCAGGAGGGGAACGAAAGTACGGCATTAACGCAGTATTCCATGGAGCATTTGGAGAGTGTTGGACTGCTCAAAATGGATTTCCTGGGTTTGCGTACCTTGTCAATTATTGAGAGGTGCATGAACTGGATTCGGGAAATGACAGGTGAAACACCTGATTTCCGCAAGATTCCGGACAATGATACTGAGACTTATGACATGCTTGGAGCCGGGGAAACAACAGGTGTGTTCCAGTTGGAATCCGCAGGGGTAAGGCGGGTTCTTAAGGATATGAAACCTAACGTTTTTGAAGATATTATTTCAGTACTCGCGTTGTACCGCCCGGGGCCAATGGAGTTTATTCCTAAATATATTCAAGGTAAACACGGTCAGGTCGAAGTGGAATATCCACATCCCGATCTCAAACCGATCCTTTCAGACACCTATGGAATTATCGTCTATCAGGAGCAGATTATGCAAATTGCCTCCTTGATGGCGGGTTTCTCACTCGGAGAAGCGGATTTGCTGCGACGAGCTGTATCTAAGAAGAAACGGGAGACTCTGGATAAGGAACGAAGCCATTTTGTTGAGGGCAGCTTGAAACAAGGGTATGGAGAAAGGGATGCAAATGCCGTATATGACATGATTGTACGCTTTGCTGATTATGGTTTCCCACGCGCCCATGCGGCGGCCTACGGGATTCTGTCCTTCCAGACGGCATATCTCAAAGCGCATTATCCCGTGCAGTTTATGTCTTCCATGCTGACGGCTGTAATGGGAACCCACCGCAAGGTGGCTGAATATGTGCTGGAGTGCCGGCGAATGGGGATTCTTGTACTTCCGCCCGATGTTAACGATAGCCGAGTGCTATTCACTCCCGTTACAGGTGAAGATGCGGGTCATATCCGATTCGGACTGGCAGCGGTTAAGAATGTAGGGACATTGGCCGTTGAAAATATTATGAAGGTACGGCAGGAAAGACCCTTCGACAGTCTGTTGGATTTCTGCCGCAGAGTTGACCTGCGAGTCTGTAATAAGCGGGTCATTGAATCGCTGCTCCAGTCGGGCGCTTTCGATCGTCTCCCGGGGCACCGGGCACAGCTGCTGGCGATGTTGGACGAGACGGTTGATGCCGCGGTGAAATGGCGCAAGGAGCGGGACGAACTGCAGATTCAGCTGTTCGATGATCTGGTTGAGACACCGAATTGGGAAATTCGCTACCCGGATATCCCAAAGTTTACGGGAGCACAGCAGCTTGAGATGGAGCGTGAGCTCTTGGGGCTGTATCTGTCAGGACATCCTTTGGATGATACTGCAGACCTCCTGGAGGAAATGGGGCTGCAGCGGCTGATGGACCTTGGTGAGGTCCCTGATGAGAGCCAAACGGTAACGGCGGGTATGGTAGTTTCTATTAAGGAAATTACGACGAAGGCAGGAAAGTCTATGGCTTTCGTTGAATGGGAGGATCAGATAGAGCGCTGTGAGGTCGTGCTTTTCCCAGAAGTGTGGAAACGCAGTCGAGGTCTGATCGAGAAGGGGGCGTTGCTGGCTCTGCGAGCCAAAGTACAGCAAGGGGACGAAGGCTTCAAGCTGCTGGCTGAGGAAGTGGCGCCGATCGCAACGGATGCGCTGCGCGGCCTGCTTCAGCGGCGCAGTGCAGCAGCCTCCCGACCTGCCGGGGGGACGCGTTATGCAGCCGTGGGCGCGGCTGGCAGTGCTGCCCGTACGGGTACAGGAGATTCTACCTCGCTACGAACTCCTGCGTCCCGTAATGCAGCTCCAGAAGCTCCACGGGAAGTCGGAGCGTCGGGGACAGCCACAGTGCCTACGGAGTCAGCCACTCAGGTCGTGAAGCCTCAGGGCAGAAGTGAGCCTGCCCAACGGGCGTTCATCAAGATTACGCCGCAATCGGAGAATGCAGTTCTATTAACCAGGCTGAAGCAGCTGCTGCAGACTCATCCCGGGTCAGTATCAACCCTGCTGTTCTATGAGCGTGAGCAAAAGCTGCTCGCGCTCAGTGACAGCTACCGGATTGAGCCTTCAGAGGCTTTGCTTGCCGAGATTGAAGAGATGCTAGGGGCAGGCTCAGTGAGAATAAAATAAGAACATTTCATCTTCTTTCCGCATACATTAGGAAACCACCGGCAGCAAGTAGCGGAAAGGAGAATTATATGTCATATCAAATGGCGATAGATTTACTGGAGCGCAGGGGAGTATCAATCTCATCCATCGCTGAGATTGTATATATCTTGCAGTCACCTTACTACCCTAACTTGAGAGAAGAAGAATGTGTGAACAGCGTTAAGGCAGTTCTGTGCAAGAGAGAGGTGCAGTATACGCTAATGACGGGTATAGCGCTCGATGAACTGGCAGAGAAGGGGATGCTTCCGCAACCTCTGCAGGCGGTTATGGAGGCAGATGAATCCCTTTATGGAGCGGATGAGACGTTGGCGCTTGGCATTACCAATGTTTATGGGATGATTGGTCTGACAGGTTTCGGATATCTAGATAAGCTTAAGCTTGGCATCATAGGCCGGTTGAATGACGATCAGAACAGCATTCATGTTTTTTTGGATGATCTCGTTGCCGGGGTGGCCGCTGCGGCTTCCGCCCGGATTGCGCACCGGCATGAAGGAGCTAAGGTATATCCACACCTCTAGGAAAAAAGAGGAAATGTTGAGGTGCACCTTCTCTGAGTTAAGGCTTGCCCTGGTCTTTCATCTAGCGATCTCTCCTGTTGCGGGAAAAAAGAAAACTGTGTTATCATGATTCCATTATACGGGATACGGCTGGGTATTAAGATTGGGGAGGCCTTGCAGGGCATGTGGACGGTAATATATATCGCACCGACCGCCAGAGTGGCGGATATGATTAAGAGCAAGTTAACTGAAGAAGGATTCTTGGTGAAATGCCGTCCGATTAATATGTCCAAGCAGCAATTTGAAATACTGGTGCCTTCTGGAGAGCTTGAGGAAGTGCAGGAAGTCCTTAATCTAATTCTGCATCCCTGATTTATACAAACACGTAAGAGCAGTTCATGACAGCAGCAAGCTGCATAACGCAAATAAACGGCTGGAGAGGTGCCCCGTGTTCAAAGATTTATTTCAGAAAAAACGAAAGTACGCGACTATTCCTTCAGAGCGTGTGGAGCGGAACGGTAAACCGTCTGAAGGAGAACGCCCTAAACGGGAAATTCCTGAAGGACTAATGAGTAAATGCAGCAAGTGCAGTACGATCCAGTACAGCAAAGAGCTGGAAAAAAACCTAAAGGTATGTCCGTCCTGCGGCCATCATATGCGTCTGAACGCTTCAGAGCGTATTGCAATAACACTAGATGGAGAGGGTTTTATCGAGTTCGACAGTGAGATGTCCTCGGTTGATCCGCTTCAATTTCCCGGCTACGCTTCCAAACTGGAGCAGCAGTCTATTAAATCAGGTCAGCCCGATGCCGTGATTACGGGTCAGGGTAGTATTGGTGGCCATTCGGTTATTGTAGCGGTTATGAATTTTGAGTTCTTCTCGGGCAGCATGGGATCGGTTGTTGGGGAGAAAATTACCCGTGCCGTTGAAGAAGCGACCGAGAAACAGTTGCCGCTGCTTATTTTCTCAACTTCTGGCGGGGCCAGAATGCAGGAAAGTATCTTAAGTCTTATGCAGATGGCAAAAACTAGTGCAGCACTTGCCCGGTTCCATGAAGCGGGTGGATTGTTTATATCGGTTATTACAGACCCGACTACAGGTGGCGTTTCTGCAAGCTTTGCTAGTCTGGGAGATATTATTATTGCAGAACCGGGTGCAGTATTTGGCTTTGCCGGTCGAATCGTAATCGAACAGACTATTCGTCAAAAGTTGCCGGATGATTTCCAAACCGCGGAGTTTAATCTGCAGCATGGTCTGCTTGATCTGGTTATTCACCGTAAAGAAATGCGTGCGACATTAACTAAAATTTTGGAAATGCATGATGTGAAAGGGGGATTTTAGCTTGGCAGGAGAGTTGCCTTTTGAAATGCCTCTGGTTGAATTGCGTAAAAAGATAGCCGAACTGAAGCAGTTCGGGGTTGAAAAGGAAATTGATTTCAGTGATGAGGTTGCCCGGCTGGAAGAGCGGTACAGTGTGTTAGAGGAGGAGGTCTATTCCAATATTTCTCCTTCACAGAAAATGCACCTTGCCCGCCATCAGGGACGTCCTACTTCCTTGGATCTTATAGGGTTAATCTTCACTGATTTTATTGAACTGCACGGTGACCGCATGTTTGGCGACGATCTTGCCATAGTAGGCGGTATCGGTAAGCTGAACGGTTTACCGGTTACGATTATCGGCCAGCAACGGGGTAAGGATACGAAAGAAAACATTCTGCGTTTCTTCGGCAGTGCTCACCCTGAGGGCTTCCGTAAGGCGCTTCGTTTGATGCATCAGGCGGACAAGTTCAAACGGCCTATAATTACACTTATTGATACGAAAGGCGCTTATCCAGGCAATACAGCCGAGGAGAGAGGTCAATCCGAGGCAATCGCCCGTAATTTACGGGAGATGTCCCAGCTTGGTGTTCCTGTTATTTGTGTAGTCATTGGTGAAGGCGGCAGCGGTGGAGCTTTGGCATTGGCTGTAGGTAACCGCGTCCTGATGCTGGAGCATGCTATTTATTCAGTAATTTCACCTAACGGAGCAGCATCCATTCTTTGGAAGGATGCAAGCAAAGCGGATCAGGCGGCAGAGGCGATGAAGATTACAGCGGCTGATTTGTTGGGCATGGAAGTCATCGAGGAGATTGTTCCAGAGCCTAAGGGCGGGGCGCATCGTGATTATGAAGCGACGGCGGCAGCTATTAAGGATGCCATATGGCGTCATCTTCAGGAACTTTCTGGTCTGGATAGCGCTGCTCTAAAAGAGGACAGGTACCTCAAATTCCGTAAGATTGGAACCTTTTCTGAAGGTCAGCAGGAGATCATCTCCACAGAATTAGCTATGCTGATCGAAGAATAAGAATGGCGTAATCATTTGCACTTTAAGACATAAATCTATACTTGTCCAACCTGTTTTTAGGGTATTGACCATATTGTCATTTTTTTTCGACGAATAACCCCGGATATACGTTGGGGTTATTTTTATTTTTTCTGGGTTTACCGAAAATTCGACATATATTCACACGAAAAGGTCGCGAAAACATTGATTTTGTGTCCCACTTGCAGTAATATTCATTAGGGTGCAATCAAGGATGTATGTGACAAACTTCCTATGAGAATGCTTAATGTTATAGTAGATTTTGTAGTTGGAAAAAGTGAGACAGAGAGAACGAAAAAACGGAGGAAAACTTAATGCGTAAAAGTAAAATTGTATGTACGATTGGTCCTGCAAGTGAATCGTTGGAAAACACAAAAAAATTGATTTTGGCTGGTATGAATGTAGCTCGTCTGAACTTCTCTCATGGTGATTTCGAGGAGCACGGTGCCCGGATCACTACGATCCGTCAAGCTTGCAAAGAGCTGAACAAAACAGTTGCTATCCTGCTTGATACCAAAGGACCTGAAATTCGCACAGGTAAACTTGCAGTAGAACCTATTGAATTGGTTCAGGATGAGTACCTGACATTGACTACGGAAGAAATCCTTGGAGATCAAAACCGTATCTCGATTACTTACAGCAACCTTCCTAAAGACGTTCAAGTAGGATCCACAATCCTGATCGATGACGGCCTGATTGGTTTGACGGTTGTTGACGTTCAAGGCACAGAAATCAAAACCCGTATTGTTAACGGCGGTACGATTAAGAGCAAAAAAGGTGTTAACGTACCAGGAGTACACATCTCCTTGCCAGGTATTACGGAAAAAGACACCAACGACATTCTTTTCGGGATCGAACAAGACATCGATTTTATCGCCGCTTCCTTCGTTCGTAAAGCTAGCGACGTTCTCGAAATTCGTGCGTTGCTGGAGAAACACAATGCTGCTCACATTCAAATTATTTCCAAAATCGAAAACCAACAAGGTGTTGACAACCTTGACGAGATATTAGCGGTTTCCGATGGCCTGATGGTTGCACGTGGCGACCTCGGTGTGGAAATTCCAGCTGAAGATGTACCTTTGGCTCAAAAATTGATGATTCAAAAATGTAACATTGCCGGTAAACCAGTTATCACTGCAACTCAAATGCTGGATTCCATGCAACGTAACCCGCGTCCTACACGCGCTGAAGCGAGTGACGTAGCGAACGCTATTTTTGACGGAACAGATGCAATCATGCTTTCCGGCGAAACAGCTGCTGGTAAGTACCCAGTTGAATCCGTTCTTACAATGTCCCGCATTGCTGAGAAAGCGGAGTCTGCTCTTAACCACCGCGAAATCTTCATGAAGCAACAAATCGCACAAGAAACAACAGTTACTGAAGCAATCAGCCAATCCGTTGCTATTTCCGCACTGGATCTGAATGCTAAGGCTATCATTTCTTCGACTGTAACAGGTCACACAGCTCGTGTAGTTTCTAAATACCGTCCTAAATCGCCGATCATCGCGGTAACGACTCAAGAAAGAACTATGCGTCAATTGGCCTTGGTATGGGGCGTAACTCCGGTTCATGGTCTGGAAGCTTCTTCTACGGACGAGCTTCTTGAAACAGCTGTTAAAGGCGGAATTGATTCCGGTCTGGTAACAGCTGGAGATCTAGTTGTTATTACAGCGGGTATCCCGTTGGGACGTTCCGGTTCCACAAACTTGGTTAAGGTAACTCAAATTCCTAACGCTTAAATTTTTCGGGAGTATATCCCTACTTATGTTTTATCCAAAAAGCAATGGTGTGTAACTCACCATTGCTTTTTTTTGATGATTGATCCTTTAAGAAGATCGGGTTATGCTATTCTATGGGGAATATGAGGAATGGATGTTTAGTCAATTAAGGATGGAGAGGACTTAGAGCTTAAATGAAAAAATTATTGAAACTGCGCGGATTTTATCTGTTTCTGGGATTAGCCGGCGGTTCGTTCGGTCCTTATCTGACATCACTTCTTGTTCATAATGGATTAGATAGCGGGCAAATCGGAATGCTAATGGCGACCGGAACATTCATCGCAATCACCATTCAGCCGATGTGGGGCATTATTTCCGATCGGTATAATCAGACCCGTTTGGTGCTTATTTTAAGTGTTGCTGTTCCCGCTCTGTTAGCTGTATTTTATCGGTCTGAATATTTCTTTGTACTCATGTTGGTTTTCACACTGTCGACAATTTTCTCATCCACACAGGCCCCTATCGCTGATTCTTACGCGATTGCAGCAGCCAAGCGGGCGGGTTCTACATATGGGAGTATTCGGCTTATGCTAAGTATTGGAGCGGCTATGGGGAGTCTTATCGGGGCTAAATATGTATCAACGTTCTCTTTATCAACTATATGGATACCTTTCTTGCTATTTAATACGCTAGCCGTCCTCATTGCACTGAGCTTGCCGAAGCAGGCGGAAGAGAATCATATGATGAGTCAATCCTTTTCCCAGGGAGTTCGGCAGCTCATTAGGAATCGTGTGTTTTTGGCCTTCCTTGGCGGGAGTTTACTTGTGAATCAGACTATGACGGCGTTTGGCACGTACTTTGTAGTAGCCTTTCAGTCTGTCGGTGGATCCATGCAGTATGCAGGGATTGCCTTGTTCATTGCATCCGTTACAAACGTTCCGTCTATGTTGTTGGCTTCGAAGGTCATTAAGAAACTGGGTAGAGAACGTACCTTACTGATCGGAGCCTTAATCTATGTTCTTCGGTGGGGGATTCAGGTTGCCTTCCCGTACCCCTCTGTTATGATCGGAGTCCAGGTGTTACATGGTTTTTCCTTCGGACTTTTCTATATATCAGCGGTGGAGTATGTTTCCCAGATAACCTCATCGGACATGCAGGCTACGGGCCAAAGTATTTTTAACATGGTGTTTTCGGGATTTGCAGGAATTCTAGGAAATGTGCTAAACGGTTTTTTGCTCGACCAGGGCGGAGTAAATGCCATGAATCTTTCCTGCGTGATTAGTTCTGCTGCGGGTGCGGTTCTGTTAGTCTATGTGGCCCGAAACACCAGCCGTAAACTACCGATTATATCCAACGATGTCGGCTTCTAGACATCCCTTGCCGGCTTCGATTTACAAAAAGGGGGTATTTTGCTCAATGAGCTCACGTAATATAAATCACACCAGCCGCTGGTATCCCACATCCTTTCGGGTTCGTTATCAGGAAACTGACCAAATGGGTGTTGTGTATCATGCCAATTATTTGAACTGGTTTGAAATCGGACGCACAGAAATGCTGCGTGAGTTGGGTTTCACATATCGTGAGATGGAGAACGGTGGAGTTTTTCTCCCCGTTACCTCGGCAGATTTGCAATTTAAAAGTCCGGCGAGATATGATGATCTTGTCGTAGTCTTTGCACGCTTAACCAACTTTGCAGCACTTAGAGTCGTTTTTGAATATGAGATCCGGCGCCTTCCGAAGGAAGGGAGCCTTATTCCGGGAGAATTAGCGGGAAATGCGGAGCAGGTCGAACCTCTCAATCCCAACAGTTCTTCAGGCGAATTGCTTGTGAGCGGATCTACGAGCCATGTATGGCTGAATAAGGATTGGAAGCCTACCCGGTTGGACAGAGCTCTTCCTGAGCTGTTTCAGGGTATTATAGGGGCGCTTCGGGAAGAAGGAGGAGCAGTATGATAAGAAACAAATGGTTGTGGCCGGCTTTATTTGTGGTCCCGGCTGTGGAGTTATTCGGTTTTGTCCTTGTTTCCAGTTACCTCGGAGCACCCAAAACATTACTGCTTCTAGTGTTCACTTCAATCATCGGATTGCTGATGATGCGTTTTGAAGGCAAAAAAGTTTTACAGGACAGCAGGCAGCAAATGCAAGAGGGCCAGGTGCCGGGACGGACCATGTTGGATGGATTATGTATTTTTTTCGGAGGTTTTCTATTAATTCTGCCAGGATTCGTAACCGACATTATTGGTTTTACTTTAGTTTTTCCATTGACCCGTCCTCTTTACCGGGGATTTTTACTGAAGTGGATTGAAAAAAAGATGAAGAATGGAACTTTTACCTTATATCGCAGATAGAATGTACACATTCTAGAAATGCCAAAGGGCGGGAACTGTCATTGATGACAGGCCCGCTCTTTTTTTTGGTGTTGCCTATATACCTGATTCAGATTTAATTGTATTTCATACAGCTAAAGTCGCTTATGGAGCACAGAACCATTGTTTAAGTGCACTTTATACAGCTATATTCGCGATAAACGGCTGGTAAGTAGGTTCACCTACGTTTTAAGTGTATTGAGTGCAACTAAAGTCTGTTACAGCCTTCTTTTAAGTCAAATAGCTGTATATTGTGCAACTAACCTTTGAAGTGTTTGCATAAATCCCGCCCTCAATGCAATCTCCCGCTGACAATGTAGTTGCGCAGCCCCCGGAAGACACCAGCCCGATTGAAGGCATCTAGGATGACCAGAATTACAGGTCCTATAATAAGCCCCAGCACCCCGAAAACTTGGAGTCCGGCGAACATGCCGATCAGCATAGCCAATGGATCCAGCCCGATGCTGCTGGCCAGAACCTTAGGCTCAAGGACTTGCCGTACGATCAGAATAATCGCAAAGAGAATAGACAGCCCCACACCCAGCGCCAAGTTCCCTGTCACGTAAGAATAAACTGCCCAAGGAAGCATTACGATACCTACGCCCAAGTAAGGCAGCAGGTCCACAAAACCGATCATCAGACCTATCGCTAAGGCAGACTTAACACCCAATAGCAGGAGTCCGATAATGACAATCATAGCTGTAATCGAGATGAGAATCAGCTGGGCACGCAGGTACCCTACAAGGGCCTTGCGCAGGTCCTGCCAAATGTCGGATAGGGGTCTTTTTACAGGTTCCGGAAGCCAGCCGGATAGCTTATCATTATGCTTCTCCCAACTCATACTGATGAAAAAGGCTGCCAGAACAACCACTATCATAATCGTACCCAGGCTTGGGAGGGAGGAGATTAAGTTAAGTAGTATGTTGAAAAAACCAGTGACTAACTGTGTTACTGCATAACCCACAGTCTCTGTGGTACGGCTGATATTGCTGTCTATGGTGGCATGATAATCCGGGTTGTCATGGTAGAATTGATTGATTTGATTCAGTATATTTTGGATACTTGCATTCCGGCTCCAAGATAGAAGCAACTCCCTCCATTCGTCCGTATGAAGATGAAGTGTTTGAGTTAACACGACCAATTCCTTCACCAGACGGGTAATCAAGGCGGTCAGTACCAGCGCCGTTCCTCCGATATAAAAGAGCAGTGACATGATCACTGCCAGCCACCCTGGAAGCTTAAACTGCCGCAGAATCTGGATAAGAGGGTGCATAATGTACGCTAGCAACCAGGCGAGCAGTAAGGGATATAGCAATGGCATCAATATATAGAGTGCCAGCAGAAGGGTGATGGTGGCCACAACAACCCAAAGGCCGCGCAGCAGTCTTTTCAGCATCAAAGAATCCATGCCGAGTGCTCCTTTCGTATACGATCAGGAAGTATAAAGTTCTTGGACTTTTGGACTAGATATGCTCGTCTTATGTATATTCACTCCAGGGATATTAAGACTAGCGATTGCGGATGGAGGGGGAAAAGATGGGGTTAACTTATACACTGAAAGCGCAAACATGAAACAATTTTTCAGAAGTTTTTTTCTATCTGTCCGATAAAATCATTTGATGCGTGGTAAAGCTTCCACGTTGTTCACATAACCGTCAAAATCCGTTATGATGATTAAAGACTTAAAGCGCAAGTTGGGTTGTACCCCAAGAGAAAATGTGATAGTCACTTTTTTATAATGGCAATATTTCAAATTGTAAATGTTTTCATGAAGTACCGAAGGGCTTTCAAATACCCCTGCAAGCAAAGGAGAGAGTATACTATGACAGTTACTAAAGGTCTGGAAGGCATTGTAGCAACTACTTCCTCCATCAGCTCTATTGTTGATGGCGTATTGACTTATCGCGGTTATGATATTGATGATCTTGCGGAAAATGCCAGCTTTGAGGAAACTGCTTATTTGCTGTGGTTTGGCAGCCTACCGACTTCAGCTGAGCTTGGAACTCTAAGTCGGGATCTTAGCGCGTTTGCTCCAATTCCGGAGCAGGTGATTGAACAAATGAAGCTGTATCCCAAAGATACAAATACGATGGCAGCGCTGCGGACTGCTATATCCAGCTTAGCTTTGTATGATGATGCTGCTGATGATATGAGTCGTGAGGCTAATGAGATCAAAGCCGTAAAACTGCAGGCTCAGCTTCCTACTGTGGTGGCTGCACTTGCACGTATTCGTAAGAGTCTAGAACCGGTGGCTCCAAAAGAAGGCGCTTCCATCGCTGAGAACTTCTTATATATGTTATGGGGGAAGCAGCCTGACATCGTATCGGTGAAGGCACTGGATGCTGCACTTGTACTGCATGCTGACCATGAGCTTAATGCGTCCACCTTTGCCGGACGGGTGACAGTTGCAACTTTGTCAGATATTTATTCTGGTGTTACGTCTGCTATTGGCGCTCTGAAGGGTCCTCTGCACGGTGGTGCTAATGAAGCTGTAATGAAGATGCTGGAGGAGATTGGAACTCTTGATGCCGTGGAGCCTTTCGTCCGTGGGAAGCTGGAGCGCCGCGAGAAAATTATGGGCTTTGGTCACCGTGTGTATAAGAATGGCGATCCCCGTGCGAAGCACTTGATGAAGATGTCGCTGGAACTTGGTACAATGAAAGGCGATACTACTCTGTATGATATGTCTGTTAAGATTGAAGACCTAATCACCGGGCAAAAAGGTCTTAAGCCAAATGTGGATTTCTACTCGGCTTCGGTGTATACACAGCTTGGAATTGAACGTGAATTGTTCACACCGATCTTTGCGATTAGCCGGGTTTCAGGATGGACAGCGCATATTTTGGAGCAGTATGGAGACAATCGGATTATTCGTCCACGCGCAGAATACACCGGTCTTGTAGAACAAAAATACGTACCGATTGAGCAAAGGTAGTACAGTC
This sequence comes from Paenibacillus wynnii, assembly GCF_000757885.1. Classification (NCBI taxonomy): domain Bacteria; kingdom Bacillati; phylum Bacillota; class Bacilli; order Caryophanales; family Paenibacillaceae; genus Paenibacillus; species Paenibacillus wynnii. The sequence goes on from NZ_JQCR01000003.1 coordinate 68,244, forward strand.
TAACCACATAGCTATCAAATTTTGAAGGAGGAACACACACAAATGTTGAAATTGGAAAAATACGATCTGCCAACAGAAGGCGAACAAATTACGATCGAGGACGGTAAGCTACAGGTTCCTAATCATCCGATTATTCCTTTTATAGAGGGTGACGGCACGGGCCGTGACATTTGGAAAGCCTCCAAACGGGTGCTGGATGCGGCGGTTGCCAAAGCATACGGCGGTACTAAACAAATTGCCTGGTACGAAGTGTTTGCCGGCGAGAAAGCCTTCAATACATATGGTGAATGGCTGCCAAATGATACTTTGGAGGCAATTCGTGAGTATTTCGTAGCTATAAAAGGACCGTTGACTACACCAATCGGTGGCGGTATTCGTTCTCTGAATGTGGCGCTGCGCCAAGAGTTGGATTTGTACGTTTGTTTGCGGCCAGTACGTTACTTCGACGGGGTTCCTTCCCCGGTAAAACATCCTGAGCTTGTTGATATGGTAATTTTCCGTGAAAACACTGAAGATATTTATGCCGGAATCGAATATCAGGAAGGTTCAGCTGAGGTGAAGAAGGTTATCGAGTTCCTGCAGAATGAAATGGGCGTTAACAAAATCCGTTTCCCGGAAACCTCAGGTATCGGTATTAAGCCAGTTTCCAAAGAAGGTTCTAAGCGACTTGTTCGTTCTGCTGTAGAATATGCAATCAAACATGGACGCAAGAGCGTAACGCTTGTTCATAAAGGCAATATCATGAAATATACCGAAGGAGCCTTCAAGAATTGGGGCTATGAAGTTGCTGAGCAGGAGTTCGGTGACAAAGTATTCACATGGAACCAATACGATGTTATTAAGGAAAAAGAGGGTGAAGCTGCAGCAAATGCGGCTCAGAAGGAAGCCCTGGACTCCGGCAAAATCCTCATCAAGGATGCTATTGCCGATATAGCTTTACAACAGGTATTAACTCGTCCAACGGATTTTGATGTGATCGCAACGCTGAACCTTAACGGTGATTATCTGTCTGATGCGCTTGCAGCTCAAATCGGCGGTATCGGTATTGCTCCGGGAGCGAACATTAATTACTTAACCGGACATGCCATTTTCGAGGCGACTCATGGTACAGCTCCTAAATACGCAGATAAAGATGTGGTGAACCCTGGTTCGGTTATATTATCCGGTGTAATGCTGCTTGAACATTTGGGCTGGCAGGAAGCGGCTGACCTCATCTACAAAGGGATGAGCACAGCCATTAACAATAAGACCGTAACTTATGACTTCGCCCGTCAGATGGAAGGCGCAACGGAGTTGAAATGCTCGGCATTCGCAGACGAAGTTATCAACCATCTGTAGGATCGAAGTGATTTCGAGGGAAGCAATGCTGATACAAAACTTAAGGTTATGTTTACGAAGCTAGTTTTGTACGAAGTAAATTCGAAGAAGATTACGCATAACAAAACTTAAGGTTATGCTTACGAAGCTAGTTTTGTACGAAGTAAATTCGAAGAAGATTACGCATAACAAAACTTTTAGGAGGACGACTCGTGGCAATCAAACGTAATAAAATCACAGTCGTGGGTGCCGGTTTTACCGGCGCTACCACGGCGCTTATGCTGGCTCAAAAGGAACTTGGTAACGTAGTACTGATTGATATCCCGCAACTGGAGAATCCAACCAAAGGCAAGGCTCTGGATATGATGGAAGCAAGTCCGGTACAAAAGTTTGACAGCACGATTACTGGAACATCGAACTATGATGATGCTGCAGACTCTGATATCGTGATTATCACAGCGGGCGTAGCCCGCAAGCCGGGTATGAGCCGCGATGATTTGGTCAACACCAATGCTGGAATTGTTAAGTCTGTTTGTGAGAACATTAAGCGCGTGGCACCAGAATCTATTGTTATTATTTTAAGTAATCCGGTAGATGCTATGACTTACGTTGCCTACAATACATTGGGCTTTCCGAAGAATCGCGTGATCGGACAATCGGGTGTCCTGGATACGGCCCGTTATTGTACCTTTATTGCCCAGGAACTTAATGTATCTGTTGAGGATATCCGTGGATTTGTACTTGGCGGCCATGGTGATGATATGGTGCCGTTAGTACGTTATTCCAGCGTAGGCGGTATTCCTATTGACACTTTGATTCCGGCGGAGCGCATAGCTGAGATTGTTCAACGTACACGTGTTGGCGGCGGAGAAATTGTGAACCTGTTGGGTAACGGCAGTGCTTATTATGCTCCTGCAGCTTCTCTGGTACAGATGACGGAAGCAATATTGAAAGATAAAAAGCGTATTATCCCGGTCATTGCCTTCTTGGAAGGTGAATATGGCTACGACGGTTTGTTTATGGGTGTTCCTACGCTTCTGGGAGCAAACGGTATCGAGAAAATTTTTGAGCTTGAACTGACGGCTGAGGAGAAAGCGGCATTGGATAAATCCGCAGATTCTGTACGTGCCGTTACATCGGTAGTATCCGTGTAGAATGAATTTCACGAAAAAATGATAGGAATATCGAGAAATCCCCAACTTTTCAACTTAAAGTGGGGACTTCTTTTCTTCTCACTACTTTATGGGTATAATTAAGTGAAGTTGTAATTTATATCATAGTATAAGTTGAGGAGGTATGTTATGAGTCATGTTTTCTTTTTCTTACATATGATCGGGATGCTGGCACTGGGATTTTATCTGGTACTGCCTTTCATTCTAGGTCGAGTAGAGAAACTCTCTGCGCCTGCTAAGGAAGGGACGCTAAGCGCGATAGGCGGGCTTAACCGTTTTGCTCAGTACGGTCTTGTAATCCAACTGATTACCGGTGGTTATTTGATGTCACAGGGTGAGTATTCCGTGGTATGGATGATTATCGTGGTTGTGCTTCTGTTGGCTTTGTTTGCTATTGGCGGCATTATGAGTAAACCGCTGCGTCTGGCGGCGGCAGGAATCCGTGAGAACCGGGATGTATCCGCGGAAACCGGCAAGATTCGCACCTTGAGTGCAGTGTTGTCTGTTACCCTGCTGTTAATGGTGTTCTTCATGGTGTATAACCAGATTGTCTAAAACTCTTGTGAGTTATCAACAAAAACCCGCCTCCTAATTTGGAGTGCGGGTTTTTGCATCTAGCGCATTTTAATCTGTTACGAACAAGATTATAGTAGTTCCTCGAGTTCGAAAACCTTATTTTTCTCGAAATCACTAATGATCTGGGGTAATAATAGCGTTTTAATTTGATCTTTGGTGCACCATCGGTAATCCAAGTGCTCTTTGGATAGTTGGACGGTGGTTTCATTCGTTCTGCATAAATATGTAAGAATAACAACCTGTCTAGTAGAGTCAGTCATAAATGTAGCTGCATATAAAATATTCCCGACGGAAACGGTTAATCCAGTCTCCTCTTTAATCTCTCGAACCAGAGCAGCTTCCAACCCTTCCCCGAATTCAATCTTGCCACCTGCGCACTCCCAGGTTCCAGCACCGATATAATCATCATCAGCACGTTGTACAAGCAGGATCTTACCTTCCTTCAGGATTACTCCTTTCACAGCAACAATCAGGCTTCGACCATTTGACACCATCTTGAGTGATTCCCCTCCTAAGCAAGCATTAATTCCAGAACTATATATATTCATTATAATGGATAATCAGATTCGTATAACCTCTTTCTCCATGTTGTTTAGTTTTCGCTCAGCGTGGTAATTAACATATCGTAACGAAACGTATAAATCGAGACACTAGAGCCATGCTAAGACAATTAGTGTCTATCCAATTGCACAGCGAGAGGAGAACGAGATGATGAGCAGTAATCAAACAAAGAAAACTTTACCACCCCAGGAGCAGGACCGTCAGCCAGGATTGGAAAGTGAAATGAACCCGCACCCTAAATATGAACCGGCGAATTATAAGGCAGCAGGCAAGTTGTTGGGCAAAGCAGCACTTATAACAGGCGGCGATAGCGGGATTGGCCGTGCGGTAGCCGTTCTTTTTGCCAAAGAAGGAGCTGATGTAGTCATCTCCTACTTGGATGAACACGGGGATGCAGAGGAAACCAAACGTCAGGTAGAACAGGAAGGCCGCAAATGCGTTCTGATCTCCGGTGATATCGGGGTTGAAGCGTTCTGTCAGGATCTTATCAACAAGACAGTAGAAGGCCTTGGCAAGCTGGATATTCTTATAAATAATGCTGCTGAACAGCATCCGCAAAAAAATATTGAAGATATTACATCCGAGCAATTAGAGCGTACGTTCCGTACGAACATTTTCTCGATGTTTTATTTGACGAAAGCAGCAATGCCGCATTTAAAATCAGGTTCTACGATCATCAACACCACATCAATTACAGCTTATAAAGGCAACCCTATGTTACTGGATTATTCATCTACCAAGGGTGCTATACTGAGCTTCACTCGTTCACTGTCCGCCAATCTGGTGGAAAAAGGCATCCGGGTAAACGCCGTTGCTCCAGGACCGATCTGGACACCGCTTATCCCCTCTACCTTTGACGCAAAACAGGTCAGTGAATTTGGTGCATCACAGCCGATGAAGCGTCCGGGTCAACCAGAGGAGCTTGCTCCAGCTTATGTATATCTGGCATCCGATGACTCCACTTATGTAAGTGGACAGGTTATTCATGTTAACGGCGGCGAGGTCGTTAACGGATAGAGATCACCTGTTATTTGGTAACTTGTCTTACAAGAAGACCCTGATCCTGATGCAATCGGATCAGGGTCTTCTTGTGTCTCTAACTATGAGCACAAAAGAGAAGGTATTATATAGAGGTAGATTATGTTAATATTAAGTTCGTTAGTAATTACATATTGTATGGTCACTAGGGGTGCCGCAAGGCTGAGACGGACGTTATTCATGTTCGGACCCTTTGAACCTGATCTGGATTATACCAGCGTAGGGAAGTGGAGAACGAATAACTGTAACAGGCTTTTATTAGCCCTATTTCTATACAGATTCCGACTGCCTTCCATCCGGGGGGCAGTTTTTTTGCGTTTCTGAACGGAATTGCAAGGGTGACGAATCAAAGACTGGGGGTTAAGTATGGCACAAGCTGAAATCCATCTGATTTCGGATGGGAAACTTCCTTTATCGCAATTTATTGAAATAGTAGAAGCAACACATCCGCTGCTGGATTATATCCATCTGCGTGAGAAGCATCGCTCGGCCCGTGAACTAATCGCGGCGGCAGAAGAATTGCTTAGAGTCGGCCTCCCTCCGGCTAAGTTAATCATTAACGACCGGATAGATGTGGCCTTGGCTGTTGGGGCTCGGGGTGTACAGCTGCCCTGGCATAGCCTAACTCCCGCTGAAGCTCGGGCGGTTGCTCCCCATTTACGTCTGGGAAGGTCGATCCACTCTCCACAAGAGGCCGAGAAGGGAAGCTCTCAGGGAGCCAACTTCTGCTTGTTTGGGCATGTATTTCTCTCGGACAGTAAACCGGGACAGCCTGAAAGGGGGTTAGCCCAGCTTGCTCAGACTGTGCGAATCAGTCGCATACCTGTAATTGCCATAGGAGGAATCACCCCTGATCATGTATCCCAGATCATGAAGCAGGGAGCGGCAGGCATTGCAGTGATGTCCGGTATTTGCGGTTCGAATGATCCCTTATCAGCCGCAAAGGCTTATCGTACATCACTTCAAGTTACATTAGAATCCAAGCTGGCAGAGGAGGTGAGTATGCATGAATCTGCTCATTAACGGTACCGCTAAGGATTATTCCGATAGCTGTAGGACGGTATCGGATTTGATGAACCGTCCTGAATGGTCCGGACGCCTAATCATAGTGGAACTTAACGGAGAAATTGTCAGCAGAGAAAACTATGAGATCACCCCCCTTGCCGATGGAGACCGCATAGAGGTGGTTCATTTTGTCGGTGGAGGCTGATTTTCTAATCGTACTTCAATTCATATCAGGGAGGTTGTTTTTTTTATGCATGACCCATTAGTAATTGGTGGTACCACTTTATCCAGTAGACTATTCATTGGAACCGGCAAATATAGCCGAAATACCCTAATTCCTGAGGTGATCAACCGATCCGGTTCTCAGGTTATTACAGTCGCGCTCCGCCGGGTGGATCTGACAGGTGGAGAAGAAAATATCATGAAACACATTCCTTCACATATGACACTCCTTCCAAATACTTCTGGAGCGCGTACAGCAGAAGAGGCGGTACGTATCGCCAGACTTGCAAGAGCTGCGGGGTTGGGGAATTGGGTGAAAATAGAAGTCATTAACGATCAGAAATACTTGCTCCCGGATAATCTGGAGACGATCCGGGCTACTGAAATTTTGGCGGCGGAAGGTTTTGTAGTCCTACCATATATGAGCCCGGATTTGTCTGCGGCTATTCGTCTAAGGGATGCAGGCGCTGCGGCCGTGATGCCGCTCGGGGCTCCGATTGGTACGAACCGCGGCCTCAGAACCAAAGAACTGATCCGCATCCTCATCGAAGAGGTGAACCTTCCTATCATTGTAGACGCCGGAATTGGCAGACCCTCTGAAGCCGCCGAAGCGATGGAGATGGGTGCTGCGGCCGTGCTTCTGAATACGGCTATCGCTACAGCCCGTGATCCGCTGGGAATGGCTGAAGCTTTCCGTGATGCTATAAGCGCAGGCCGTAAAGCTTATTTGGCCGGTCTGGGTCCTGTTGAAGAAGTAGCGGCAGCTTCTTCACCGTTGACCGGCTTTCTTAGCTAGGTTCATAGATATTTTGAAATGAGGGATGGGTGTGAGCTTTTACGAAACACTGGGAAGATTGGAACAGTATCCGTACGTACAGCTATGGAAGGAATATACTTCAGATGATGTTCGGCGTGCATTAAGCAAGGATAGGTTGGACGAAGCGGATTTATTGGCACTACTTTCTCCGGCTGCAGATCCGCTGCTAGAGAATATAGCTCAAAAAGCACAACAACTTACCCGAGCACATTTTGGCCACGCGATGCAGCTATTCACACCCATGTACTTGGCTGACTTTTGTGTGAATCACTGTACCTATTGCAGCTTCAGCTCGATCTACGACTTTCCGCGCAAGAAGCTGTCGTTGGATGAAGTGAGACGGGAGGCGGAGAACATTGCTGCCACAGGCTTGCGCCATATCCTGATTTTGACCGGGGAATCCCGAAAGGATAATCCTGTTTCTTATATCAAGGACTGTGTAGAGGTGCTGCGTGAGTATTTTTCCTCCATCAGCATTGAGATTAACCCGTTGGCTACCGCAGAATATCAAGAGCTTCTGGAGGCAGGCGTGGACGGATTGACTCTTTACCAGGAAGTCTATCATCAGGAAACCTACAAAGAGCTACATGTAAAGGGTCCCAAGAGAAATTATCGTAACCGTCTAGATGCCCCTGAACGCGGCTGCCAGGCTGGATTTCGTTCCGTTAACATAGGCGCTTTGCTGGGTATGCATGATTGGAGGCAGGAAGCATTCCTTAGCGCGATGCATGCCCGATATCTGCAAGACCGTTATCCGGATTGTGAGATCAGTCTTTCCACTCCAAGATTTCGGCCTTACCTAGGAGAGTTTAACCCGGAGTGCGATGTGTCGGATCGTTCGTTAGTACAGATTATTTTGGCGTATCGGCTATTTCTGCCGCGTTCGGGCATAACTCTCTCTACCCGGGAACCAGCAGCTCTCCGCGATCATTTAATTCATCTGGGTATCACTAAGATGTCCGCCGGAGTATCCACTGAAGTAGGGGGACATACGCTAGAAGGCGGAACTCCCCAATTTGAAATTTCGGACAGCCGGAGTGTGCAAGAGATTACAGAAATGCTGTATGTAAACAGCTTCCAACCGGTATTTAAAGACTGGGATATACTGGTGGAGCCTGCCCCGACTCCTACTTAAAAAAGTGTCATAAACGCCACCTCTGCACGATACAGGGGTGGTGTTTCTTTAGATACCTTTGCGTAACGGGCAAGGTTTTGTTATGGGCTTATCACCTGATGGGCACTGCGTATACAATATGAAGCCGTTCATTCATTCGTTGATGCTTCGTAAGATATCCCTTGGTTTCAAATAACTTAATTAATCCGGTCTCACTGATATCACTAGAGGGGTTATCATCGATCATCATATAATCGGTAATACAGATCCTGCCGTGGGGCTTCAGAACCCTGCGCATTTCCTCAATAGCAAGGGCTTGCTGACTCTCCGTGAGATGATGAAAAGCAAAGCTGGAAACAACAAAATCAAATTTCCGATCCATATAGGGAATCGCCAGAAAGTTCCCGAGCTTCGTCTCCAATGTAGGGAGCTTCTGGCGACATTGCTTCAACATTTCTTTGGATTGATCAACACCCGCCATTACAGCGCCGTGGGCGATCAGCTTTTTGGCTAAATTTCCGGTTCCGATCCCGATATCAAGCCCCTTCTCCCCGGTAATCGGTGCCAGCCACTGGACAGTTAATGCAAGAGCAGCCCCGTAATCTTTATACTCCGAAGTTTCGTTCAGGACAATTTCATCATGAATTCTGGCCCTTGCATCAAAATCCCATTTATCCTCCCAACTGCTGCGGTGCTCCCGTAATCTTCGTGAACCTTCGGCGAGTGCATAGATATCATCAAGCGGTAGGGCCTGCTGTTTTTTTATCATATCGATCATGTAGTCGGTGGTATCAATAATATGCTTGATTTCCACCCATTTCGTGAACAGGACGGAGCGCTGAAGCTCCAGATAGTATTGCAGTTCTTCATTATCCTGACCCTCGATGTTTTGCAGTGCTTTGCGGATATCATCCACGGGCATACCTGCTTCACGGAGAGCGATGATGGTCTGCAGCCTCCAAATTTCTTTTTCGCTAAAGTACCGGTATGAATTCTCTCCCTTGGTAGGGGAAATCAAGCCCTTTTCTTCATAAAAACGTATCGCTCTTGCCGAAATTTTGAGCCTATCTGCTACTTCTTTGATCTTCATGCCATCATCCTATCCATTAAATTAATGTAAAAGCAACCCCTTGACCTTCTCCTAACGGGAAGGTTTACCCTAGTGTATATCATATACCTAGGAGGCCCTACAATGAAAATTCTGATTAAAAACGTGTGGATTCTGACCATGAAAGAGCAAGACCAAATACCTTTTGTTGGAGATATTCTGATTGACGGAGATCAAATTAAGGAAATTGCTGAGGGAATTATTAGTCCGGCGGATGAGATTATTGAGGGAAAGGGAATGGCTGCGATGCCGGGGTTAATCAATGCCCATCAACATACGCCCATGAGCTTGCTGCGCGGTTTCTCGGACGATTTGAAACTCATGAACTGGCTGGAGACAAAAATGCTGCCTGCAGAGGAAAGGATGACTCCTGAGGATATTTATTGGGGTGCTAAGCTGTCGATGGCTGAGATGATCCGGTCGGGTACAACCGCTTTTGCCGACATGTATATTCATATGAATGAGATCGCTAACGCTGTACAAGAGACAGGACTTAGAGCCTCTCTGACGAGGGGACTTGTCTTCATGGAAGCAGACGGGGGGCGGCGGATATCCGAGGCTCTGGATCTGATTGATCGGTGGAGCGGAGGTGCGGAAAGCAGGATTACAACCATGTTGGGACCCCACTCTCCTTACCTGTGTCCTCCAGAGCCCTTAAGAGAGGTCATCGAGCTTGCCGAAAAGAGAGCCATCTCCGTTCATATGCACCTGGCGGAGACTGTAGAAGAGGTTGTGCAAATTAGGAATAACTATAATATGACGCCAACAGAATATTTGGTTCACAACGGAATGTTCGAAAGGAATCATGTACTGCTCGCGCACGCTGTACACTTGAATCGTCGGGATGTGATGTTGCTGCAAGGTATGCGCGGAGGAGTCTCCCATAATCCCGTAAGCAATCTGAAGTTAGGTTGTGGTATTGCACCGGTGACCGAGATGCTGGAGCTGGGAATTACCGTAGGGCTAGGAACAGATGGTGCAGGGAGTGCTGCGACTGTTGATATGTACGAAGAGATCAAAGCCGCTGCTTGGTTGCAAAAGGTAGATTACGGCGACCCTGCTCGGCTTCCTGCTCACCAGGCCCTCCGCATGGCAACTGTGGAGAGCGCAAAGCTGCTGAATATCAGCCATGAAACAGGAACTTTAGAGGTCGGGAAAAAGGCGGATGTTATCCTGATAGACTTGAACAAACCCCATCTGCAGCCCATTCATAACTTAATATCTCTGTTGGCTTTTAGTGCAAATGGAGGCGATGTAGATACAACCATCGTGAATGGTAAAATTCTCATGAGGAACCGCCAGCTTTTAACTATAGATGAGGAAGAACTGTTCCGTGAGGTCACCGAGCGCTCCAAACGGATCGTCCACGGTATTTAGTTCCCGGCTGAAAGCTCATCCAGGGACATTTCAAAGCTCGGTGCCATATGGGTTAGAAAATAATCCACCTCCGGAAGCAGCAATCCCTGCAGCTTGGCCTCCGTCTGAGCTTTGGCGATGGCAAATTCGCGGTTACCTGCAGCCACCTCCCAGACACATTTCAAATAGGCATCCAGACTATCCGCTGCCTTCACATAGGTGTGCAGCAGGATATCTGTCGGTTCTGCATGGCTATTATCCGTGCCCATTAGGGGGGTGTAGATGGATTGCAGTTCAGCAGGAATCATAGCGGTCAGCCGTTCTGCGGCAATGGCTTCCATCTCCCGGAAGTTGGACAGCAGACGTTGATTGTTGTGCTTGACCGGCGTAGGAATATCCCCGGTGAATACTTCAGCCGCATCATGAAATAGGGCCATAGCAGAAGCTCTGTCTGCATTCAGCTCACGCCCGAAGTGAACATTTCCAATACTACAGAGCATGTGAGCTAGTAAGGCAACGTGAAAAGAGTGCTGGGCTACATTATCGGGTGCCGTACTGCGCATCAGGCTCCAGCGTTGAATATATTGAAGCCGGTATAGATATGCAGAAAAGTGGTAATTCATTTTTAAAGTAACCCCTTTCAGGAATGGCTCAGTATGCTATTATAATAACTATATGCAGGGCATGGATACAACCTGGGACGAAGAGGAGCTGAATGGAAGATGCAGCATTTTGAAGACAGTATTTATAATCTGATCGTGGAGACCTCTACTAATTTACCTGGCGATGTACGCCGAGCAGTGGCTAAAGGGCGCGCACTGGAAGATATAGCAACCCGTTCTGGACTGGCTCTAACTACGATTGCACAGAATATCGGTATGGCAGAGCTTCAGGTATCGCCGATATGTCAGGATACCGGTATGCTGACATTTATCATTCATACTCCTGTTGGAGTCAATCAGATTGAGATGAAAAAAGATATCTATAATGCGATAACTCGTGCGACTAAAGACGGCAAGCTGCGTCCCAATTCTGTGGATTCGCTAACGGGTGAGAACAGCGGCAATAATCTGGGTGAAGGTACGCCGGTGATTCACTTTGAACAGTGGGAAGAACAGGGGATAGACGTTCGGCTTATTCTTAAAGGCGGCGGCTGTGAAAATAAAAATATTCAGTACAGTCTTCCGGCAGAGCTGGAAGGCTTGGGAAAAGCGGGCCGCGATTTGGACGGCATACGTAAATGTATCCTTCATTCTGTATATCAGGCACAGGGTCAAGGTTGTAGTGCAGGCTTTATTGGTGTCGGGATCGGCGGAGATCGCACGACCGGCTATGAGTTAGCCAAGAAGCAGTTGTTCCGCAAAGTGGACGATGTGAATCCAATTGAAGATTTGAACAAACTGGAAGATTACGTAATGGAGAATGCCAACAAGCTGGGAATCGGCACGATGGGCTTCGGAGGTGAAGTTACGCTGCTGGGCTGCAAGGTTGGTGTTATGAACCGTCTTCCGGCAAGTTTTTTCGTCTCGGTTGCTTATAATTGCTGGGCCTTCCGCCGTCAGGGGGTATTGATCGATCCTTCTACAGGTACTATACAGGATTGGCTGTATGAGAGCGGAACGGGTATTTCTGTTGAAGGTTCTAAGGTACCGGAAGTAGGTGATTCCCCTGAATCAAAGAGCGAATCACGTGAGGTTAGGCTCACCACGCCGATCAGCGAGGAGGACATTCGTTCACTGCGGGTTGGGGATGTTGTTATTTTGTCCGGTGAGATGCATACGGGACGAGATGCCTTGCATAAATATTTAATGGACCATGATTCCCCGGTTGATCTGAATGGTGCGGTAATCTACCATTGCGGTCCTGTTATGCTGAAGGACGAAGAGGGCTGGCATGTGAAGGCAGCTGGACCTACAACAAGTATTCGGGAAGAGCCTTATCAAGGAGATATACTCAAGAAATTCGGCATTCGAGCCGTGATCGGCAAAGGTGGAATGGGACCTAAGACACTTCAAGCTCTCCAGGAGCACGGAGGAGTATATCTCAACGCCATAGGCGGTGCAGCGCAATATTATGCCGAATGTATTAAAAAGGTGAATGCGGTTGATTTCATGGAATTTGGCATACCTGAGGCCATGTGGCATCTGGAGGTTGACGGGTTCGCCGCTATTGTTACCATGGATGCTCATGGGAACAGCCTGCATGCCGACGTAGAAAAAGACTCTGCTGCTAAGTTGACCCAGTTCAAGGAGCCTGTTTTTAAATAAGCTGGTAAGTCATGCCCTAGGAGGGAACAGTAGTGGCACCACATCATATTCGGAACGGCTATCATAGTGTCACACCGTATTTTATTGTCAGCCATGCAGACCGGCTCATTGACTTTGTAGTGAGCTGCTTTGATGCCAGAATCATAGATATTGCCCGAAAAGAGGACGGTGTGGTCAAACATGCCGAGATACGGATCGGGGATTCAATTATTGAAATATCTGAAGCCAATGAAAAATATCCGCCAGTACAATTCGCTATACATCTATATATCAATAACGTGGATGAGGTTTATGAAAAGTGTCTTAACGCTGGAGCGGAGAGTATGGAGGAACCGCAGGATCATGCCTACGGGGAACGGGGCGCAGGGATAAAGGATAGCCACGGGAATCAGTGGTTTATTGCCACCCGTACAAGTAATTAAATAACTTCAGTGTGAACATAGAGGGAGGTCCGTTAGGGCTTCTCTTTTTTTGCACTGGTATTTTGGACAGGATGGAGTTAGGATAGTGACAAGAAAATAGGATAGTGATAAGAAAATTGTGCAACTATCGAAAACAGAAAGAGGCAGAAGTCAAATGAGACCGTTTCGTGTTCGTCTTACCTTCATATTGATGTCTTTGATAGGCATTTCTATGATCGGCGCCGGGTTTACAATGGCCCATTTATTCAAGGATTCCCATATATCTGCATTGGAAGAGAACATGTCCCGGGAAATAAATATCCTCGAGGGCACGTTTAAGTTTCAGGATATGAATGCTCCTGATGCCTATTCCTACTATACTAACCAATCCAGAAAAATAGCAAAGCTGACGGATTCACGCGTGACATTTATTACTAAAGACGGCCGTGTAATAGGGGATTCTGAAAAGGACCCGCTGCTTATGGATAATCACTCCAATCGGGAGGAGGAAATTATTGCAGCCAAAGAAGGAATCGGTAGAGCCATTCGATATAGTGACACTTTGGAACGTGAAATGCTGTATGTAGCCGGGAAAGTTACCTCCGAACAGACCTATGATGGGTATATTAGGCTCTCCATGGGGCTGGATGACGTGGATGAAGGTATCAACCGGGCATGGATGATTATGGCTGGTGGTTTAATACTGCTATTCATTGCGGCTACCCTTGTGAGCTACAAAGTGGCGTCCAGTATGACTTCTCCATTGGAGCAGATTACCCGGGTAGCCCGCCGGATTACAGATCTTGACTATGATGCGCGTGTGACAATGAAGCGTAAGGATGAAATCGGGCAACTGGCGACGGCTATTAATGCGATGGCAGACAGTTTGCAGACCCAGTTAAAGACGATTCGGGATAATGAGGATCTTTTGCAGAGTGTGCTTGATAATATGACCGGCGGGATTCTAATGGTTAACGAAACGGGGCAGGTGGCTCTGTTGAACCGCGCGGCAGAAAGAATGCTGGATGTGGACAACAACGAGATGTCCGGCCGTTCCTTCCTTGAGCTTAAGCGTCACTACGAGCTTACCCGGCTGGTTGAGGACGGAATTTCCCGCAAGGAGCCTATCCATGAGGAGAGAAGTATCTATAATCCAGGTGAACGCATAATAAGACTCGATGGTGTGCCGATGACACAGGATGGTTCTTATCGCGGGATGTTGTTTCTACTGCAGGAGGTAACGGATATTCGCCGTCTTGAAAAAATGCGCAGTGAGTTCGTCGCTAACGTCTCCCATGAATTGAAGACCCCGGTAGCTGCTGTTAAAGGATTTGCCGAAACACTGCTGGGCGGAGGAGTTACCGATGAGAAAACGGCACGCTCCTTTTTGCAGATTATTTACGATGAGAATGAACGTTTGAACCGTCTGATTGGCGATATCCTGGAATTATCAAAGATTGAATCCAAACGTGCACATTTGGTTTGTTCACCGATTCATCTATCCACTTTCTTTGACTCCGTATTGGAGACGATGAGCAAGGTGGCTGAGAAAAAGAAGATCAGTCTCAGTGCAGAGGTTCCTGAGGAACTGTTTATTGAGGGTGATGAGGACAAGCTGCGGCAGATCTTTATGAACTTATTATCGAATGCGATCAATTATACGCATGATGGGGGAAATGTTAGAGTCATAGCTGTTAACAAACAAAAGGAAGATGGATCAGAAAGCGTCGTTTTTACAGTCCGGGACACTGGAATGGGGATTCCGCGCAAGGATCTGCCGCGAATTTTTGAACGCTTTTATCGGGTGGATAAGGCACGATCCAGAAGCTCCGGAGGGACAGGGCTCGGTCTATCCATTGTGAAACACTTGGTAGAACTCCATCGGGGGGTTATTTCGGTAGAAAGCAATCTAGGTATTGGAACCTCCTTCCTATTGGAATTGCCGCTGCTGCAGGAAGATGAAGAGTATTGAAACTAAATCTTTTGAATTTTACACCGCGTTAACAATCCGATGATATGATTGGCTTATTGTTATTTTTAAATGATGATACTATTAAAACATTAGATGACGGGGGAACCTATGGCACAACGATTGCTTGTCATTGAAGACGAACCGACGCTGGCCCGACTGCTGTCTTATAATTTAACGCAGGAAGGTTATGAGGTCACGGTAGAAGATCATGGTACGGCAGGATATGACCGCGCTACCAGAGAACCCTTTGATTTAATTGTGCTGGATCTGATGCTTCCAGGCATGAATGGTATTGATATTCTTGATAAACTGCGTGGACAAGGTATTCGAACGCCAGTAATTGTGCTTACCGCCAAAAACGCGGAGGAGGATGTAGTCCGAGGGCTGAAGTCCGGCGCTGATGATTACATAACCAAACCTTTTGGTGTTTCAGAGCTGCTCGCCCGTGTGAGTGCTGTGCTTCGGCGTATCTCGGGTCTGGCTGAAGAGGCCCCTGCAGATCAGGCAGTGTCAGCATCCACGATTATTTTAGGGCAGTTGGAAATTTACCCTGAGCGTTATGAGGTTTCTTTGGGAGGACAAAGCATTAACCTTCGCCCTAAGGAATTTGAAGTTTTACTCTATTTGGCCCGTAAGCCAGGTGTCGTATTAACACGTGACGATCTCATGAATGCTGTATGGGGTTTTGATTATATCGGAGGTCAGCGAACCGTGGATGTGCATGTCAGCTCACTCCGCAAGAAGCTGGAGCTTGATCCCGAATACGTTCACATTGATTCGATACGCGGTGTGGGTTATAAGTTGGTTGTTAACAAGAAAAGAGCTCCGGTCATTTAATCTGACTGGAGTTTTTGTCTATACTCTAATTACGAGGATTGGTGCGTTAAAGGCCCCTCGGCAGCTGGATTGATGTACGTTGTGCAGGAATTGGTGGGTAAATGGTGCCAATGTAGCTGAATTGTTGTACGTTTTACAGGAATTGGCGCTTAAATGGTGCCACAGTAGCTGAATTGATGTACGTTGTGCAGGAATTGATGGGTAAATGGTGCCACGGTAGCTGAATTGTTGTACGTTTTACAGGAATTGGCGCTTAAATGGTGCCACAGTAGCTGAATTGTTGTACGTTGTGCAGGAATTGATGTATTTGTGGTCACGGTGAGAATGTTCTTCTTTTGGAGTGTGTGAATGATTTTACAATGCGTTTACATTTCTCGCCAACTGTATTTACACTAAAAGCTTATCATTGGGAACGAAGATGATGAGAAGGAGACGCGAATCATAAATGAAACCCATCATTGACATAGAGAAACTTGATCTCTACTATGAGTCGTTCCACGCATTGAAGGGTGTTGATCTGCAAATTCCGGAGAAGGCGGTTACCGCTTTTATCGGACCTTCCGGATGTGGGAAATCCACCTTGCTGCGCACACTAAATCGGATGAATGATATGATTCCGGGAACGCGTATCGAAGGAACAGTCAACATTAGCGGTAAAAATATTTACGGGGATGAGGTTGAGGTAGAAAGCCTGCGTAAGCAAGTGGGCATGGTATTTCAACAGCCCAATCCTTTTCCAAAATCCATCTATGACAATGTAGCCTATGGTCCACGCCTGCACGGGGTTCGTTCCAAAAGCGAGCTTGACGAACTGGTCGAGCAAAGCTTACGGCAATCCGCGCTGTGGGAGGAAGTTAAGGACTTCTTGAAAAAGTCTGCACTTAGCTTATCCGGTGGACAGCAGCAGCGCCTTTGTATCGCCAGAGCACTCGCTGTTCAGCCTGACATTTTGCTTATGGATGAGGCTACCTCTGCGCTTGACCCGGTATCCACACTTAAAATTGAAGAATTGGTTCAAGAATTGAAAAGTAAATATACTATTGTTATGGTCACGCATAACATGCACCAGGCTGCACGAGTATCGGGCCGTACGGTATTTTTCCTAAATGGTGTAATTGTGGAAGCGGCAGATACAGAAGTGTTGTTCTCCAACCCCAAGGATTCACGTACCGAGGATTATATTTCAGGACGTTTCGGGTAAAGTGAGAACCAACCAAATGATTTGAGGAGGATCGCTCTATTTATGATTCGCAGAAAAGAATTCGATAAAGATCTCGAAGAGCTGCGCTCTCTTTTGCAGCAGATGGGTGAACATGTAACAGATGCCTTGGAAGGCGCTGTGCTGTCCCTGCAAAGTCTTGATACTACACGTGCACAGGAAATTGTAAAAGCAGACATCCATCTAAATGCGATGGAAGAGAGAATTATGGAAATTGGTTCGCGATTAATCGTAACTCAGCAGCCGGTTGCGAAGGATTTGCGCCGGATTCTAGTAGCTTTCAAAATATCGAGCGATCTGGAACGTATGGGGGATCTGGCACTTGATGTAGCAAAAGTAACGATGCGCATCCAAGGTCAGGAATTGATTAAACCGCTTGTTGATATTCCGCGGATGGCTGAAATCGTTAAAGGGATGACTACAGAAGCTATTCAATCCTATTTGGATGAGAATACCGATCTGGCTTACAAAATGGCGCAGGATGATGATCAGGTGGACCATTTGTACAGTGCGATGATCAATGAACTGTATACTTACATGGTGGCGAAGCCGGAATCCGTATCTCAGGCGATGCTGCTTACACTCGTTGGTCGATATATTGAGCGTATTGCCGATCATGCGACCAACATTGGAGAGAGTGTAGTTTACCTCGTAACAGGGAAACGTCCGGATTTGAATCAGTAACAGGGATATAATAGAAGAAAGATACCAAACGCCGACGCGATGCCGGCGTTTTTTTGTGTACTGGGCTGCATACACCTGATATAAGGGGAAGGCTAAACCGTCAGGTTCTATTTTAACGGGAGCATATGTTAAGATGTAAGGAGTAAGCAAGATAAAGGCGAGGTGCTAACATGGACAAGTTGATACTCATAGATGGCAATAATATTATTTACAGGGCTTTCTTCGCGATGCCGCCGTTAACCAATACTGCAGGGAAACCGACCAATGCGGTATATGGATTTACTACGATGCTGCTTCGTTTGATTGAGGAGCAGAAGCCTACGCATATGATCGTTGCTTTTGATGCGGGCAAGGTAACTTTCCGTCATGAAGGCTACCAGGAATATAAAGGGGGAAGGGAAAAAACTCCGCCGGAATTGTCGGAGCAATTCCCGATGCTGAAGGAGCTGCTGCGTGATCTGGGTGTGCCTCAGTTTGAGATCGGCAGCTATGAAGCGGACGATATTATCGGTACGATTTCTCGGGAAGCGGATGAGCAAGGTCGCCAAGTCTTGATCGTCTCAGGGGACAAGGATATGCTGCAGCTGGCCTCCGAGCATACAACCATTGCTTTAATCCGCAAAGGTGTAACTGAAGTGGAGATCTACGGTCCTGAGCAAATTCGCGAGAAGTATAACCTGACACCTGAACAAATTATTGATCTCAAGGGCCTTATGGGGGATGCGAGTGATAATATACCGGGTGTTCCCGGTGTTGGGGAAAAGACGGCATTGAAGCTGCTTCACCAATTCGGATCTGTTGAGGGTGTTCTTGCCGGAACTAGCGAACTTAAGGGGAAGATGAAAGAGAAGCTGGAAGCCCATGCGGAAGACGCCGTAATGAGCAAGAAGCTGGCAACGATTCACCGTGAAGTTCCACTGGAGCACACTTGGGAGGACATGGTCTTTACAGGATTGAACAAGGATACAGCTGGCCCTGCGCTGGCAAAGCTTGAATTCAAATCTCTGTTGGAACGCCTTTCCTTAAGTGCTAATGGACCGGCTGGGACAGGTGCAGAAGGCGACTCTACGCCAGAAGCGGAACTGGACATTACAATAATAGATGAAGCAAACCTGGACGAGCTCCTAACGAAGCTGCCGGGGATCTCTGCGCTGCATGTAGAGACGAACGGAGACAATCCGCACCGGTCTGAAGTCATTGGACTGGCCTTGTCTTCTGAGGAGAGGCATTACTTTGTGCCGATTTCATTGCTGAAAAGTCCGGCTGCAGATCAACTGCGGGCTTGGCTCAGTGACGAGACTACACCGAAGAGCGGTTATGATCTGCATCGTGCCGACCTGGCTCTTCATTGGCAGGGAATTCCTTTTGCCGGAGCGGCCCATGATGTTCAGCTAGCTGCTTATCTGCTGGATCCTACGGAGGCTAATCAGAATCTGAATGACCTTACGGCAAAATACGGGTTACCCCATCTATCGGCTGATGAGGATGTCTTTGGCAAGGGGGCCAAGTACAAGATACCTGAATTAGAGGTGCTTGGGACTCACGTAGCCCGCAAGAGTGCGACCGTACTCGGAATTGTTCAAAAACAGCAGCAGGAACTCATAGATACCGCTATGAAGGGCCTGTTCGAGGATTTAGAAATGCCGTTATCGCGTATACTTGCAGATATGGAGAAGCAAGGAATCGCTGCCCATAAAGAAGATCTGATGGAGCTCGGCAAAGAGTTCGAATGGCAAATCTCCAAGCTAGTCACTGAAATTTATGAGATTTGCGGAACCGAGTTTAATTTGAACTCTCCGAAGCAGCTTGGAGAAATTTTGTTTGTGAAGCTGGGCTTGCCTGTTGTTAAGAAAACAAAAACAGGTTATTCCACAGATGCTGAGGTGCTTGAAAAACTAGCGCCTTACCATGATGTCGTACGCCTGATATTGCAATACCGTACGATTGCCAAGCTTCAATCCACGTATGTGGAAGGATTGCTTAAAGAAATTTCTCCGGTGACCGGAAAAGTGCATACTTTCTATCGGCAGACCATTGCAGCTACGGGACGGCTTAGCAGTCAATTCCCCAACCTGCAGAATATTCCGATTCGGCTGGAGGAAGGTCGCAAAATCCGTAAGGTATTTGTTCCTTCCGAACCCGGCTGGTCGATTCTGGCCGCCGATTATTCACAAATTGAACTGCGTGTGCTGGCTCATATTTCGGATGATGAACGTCTGAAAGAAGCCTTTCTGCAGGATATGGATATTCACACAAAGACAGCTATGGATGTTTTTGGTGTGACAGCAGATCAAGTAGACAGTAACATGCGCCGTTCTGCCAAGGCGGTTAACTTCGGAATTGTCTATGGAATTAGTGATTATGGATTGTCGCAGAATTTGAATATTACACGGAAGGAAGCTTCCCATTTTATAGAACAGTATTTTGAAGTGTTCCAGGGTGTGCGCCGGTATATGGATGATATTGTTGTTGAGGCGAAGAAGAAGGGCTATGTAACTACATTGCTGGAACGCCGCCGTTATCTCCCTGAGATTAACGCTAGTAACTTCAATCTGCGCTCCTTTGCTGAACGCACAGCGATGAACACGCCGATCCAAGGTACGGCCGCGGATATTATCAAGCTGGCCATGGTGCATATGGATAAAGCACTTTTCGATCGACAGCTTAAGTCGCGGATGCTGCTGCAGGTTCACGATGAATTGGTCTTCGAAGTCCCTGCGGATGAACTGGAACTTATGAAGACTCTATTGCCGGAGGTTATGGAGGGTGCCCTAAAACTTTCAGTTCCCCTTAAGGCAGAGGTAAGTTATGGCAGCAACTGGTATGAAGCGAAATAGACTCCCGCGTATTATCTATATCCGTTATAATGGAATAGAGGTGATGACATCATGCCGGAATTACCGGAAGTAGAGACTGTAAGAAGAACCTTAAATGCACTCATTAAAGGCAAGCAGATCGAACATGTAACCGTCAGGTTGGCGCGGATTATTCAGCGACCGGATGATATTCAGGCCTTTGCCCACCTATTGGCAGGTCATAGCATTATAGATGTACAGCGGAGAGGTAAGTTCTTACGCATTGTGTTGGACGGGCTGGTGCTTGTATCCCATCTACGGATGGAGGGGCGCTACGGCTTATATAGCAGTAATGATCCTTTGGATAAGCATACGCATGTGATCTTTCATTTTACGGACGGCAGTGAACTGCGTTACAATGATGTGCGCCAGTTTGGTACGATGCACTTGTTCCAGCAGGATGAAGATCTTTTGCTTGCGCCACTGAACAAGCTCGGTCAAGAACCGTTGGAACCCTCTTTTACATTGGAAAGATTCAAGGAGATTGTTGCGGATAAAAGTACAAAAATAAAATCGCTGCTGCTCAATCAGGAATATGTGGTTGGCATTGGTAATATCTATGTAGATGAGTCGCTACACCGGGCAGGTATCCATCCGGAGGATAGTGCCAAATCTCTAAACGACAAGCAATTGGATAAGCTGTATCAAGCGATTGTTGCTACTTTAACAGAAGCCGTTAATGCCGGAGGTTCCTCCATCAAGTCGTATGTGAACGGTCAAGGAGAGAGCGGAACGTATCAGCAGCAGCTGATAATCTATGGGCGCAAGAACGAGCCCTGTTCCTCTTGTGGTACCATGATCGAGAAGACCGTAGTGGGAGGGCGCGGCACGCATTATTGCCCGAACTGTCAGCGTCCTAGTGTAACTTAGATTTAATTCCATACAAGTGTCCTTACAAGTAAGTGTCCATGCAGCTGCAAAAGGGTGGCACCCTCTGCCTGTCCCGCCCATATACTGGGTGAAGAATGCTGAATAAGCGAACGGTTGCTAACGGATCTTCCGCCAGTTTCCGTTTCTTCACGGGAGGGATTGCGGGTGCTCAGCCCACTTTTTTCACTACTGCTGCTGGCTTTTGCTTTGAGTTTAGATGGTTTTGGTGTCGGGATTACATATGGTTTGCGCAAAATGAAAATCCCGCTGCTCTCAATTCTCATCATCTCGCTTTGTTCGGGCGTGGTTATTTGTGTCTCCATGCAGGTCGGCGTCCTCTTGGCACGGGTAGTTTCTCCAAATGCAGCTTCGGTGATCGGAGCTGTTATTCTTGTCCTCATGGGTTGTTGGTCGCTGGTGCAAATGCTGATGCAGAAGGAAGAAGATCAAGGAGTTATCCGCACTAAACCACTGGATCTTATAGAGAAGATAGATAAGCCTGAAGTTTTTTCACTCGAGCTTCGCCATTTAGGGATCGTGATCCAAATCTTACGTACCCCATCCTCAGCGGATATGGACGATTCCGGTAGTATTTCATCCGTAGAAGCAATGATACTCGGTATTGCACTCTCTCTGGATGCCTTTGGTGCGGGTCTTGGGGCAGCATTGCTCGGTTTTCAGCCGGTATGGACATCACTGGTCATCGCCATGTTCAGCGGAATCTTTCTGGTCATGGGAATGAAGACGGGGTTTCGATTCTCAGGAAGCTATTGGATGAAACGTGCGGCGGTATTACCTGCTTTAATGTTAATTTTAATGGGAATAATGAAGCTGTTATGAGGTGAAAACATGATTATGGGCTTAACTGGAGGCATTGCCTCCGGAAAAAGCACAGTATCCGCGCTATTTGTGAACAAGGGGGCAAAGCTGGTTGACGCAGATGTCATTGCCAGAGAGGTTATGCTCCCCGGGCATCAAGTGTTGGCGGCCACTGTGCGTCATTTTGGACAAGATATCCTTTTTCCAGATGGAACGCTGAATCGAGCGAAACTGGGTGAAATAGTCTTTCGTGACCCGGAGGCTATACAAACCCTTAACGATCTGACGCACCCGGCTATTCGGCAGGAAATCCGCAGTCGTATGCAGGAAATGGATACACTGGAGCCGGAACGATTAATTATTGTGGATATTCCTTTGCTGTTTGAGTCAAATCTGCAGGGGATGTTTGAGGAGATTGTGGTTGTGTATGTACCGCGTGAGGTACAGTTAGCCCGTTTAATGGAGCGTAATAATTGGTCAAAAGAGCAGGCAGAGGATCGCTTAAATGCCCAAATGGACATTGAGCTAAAACGAAGTAAAGCAAGTTATGTCATCGACAACAGCGGGGATCTGGTCCATACTGAAATGCAGGTTGCCAAACTTTGGGACAGGCTGGGCTTATTATGAAATATCTACGTAAAAAGAGAGTACTGCTGCTCTTGTTCATTGGCTTTACGGCAATTCTATTCCTAAGCACGAACTGGATGTCTTGGTTTTATCCGATTTATTATAAGGATGAAATTCGCAAACACAGTCAAACCTATAACATAGATCCCTTTCTAGTTGCTGCCATTATTCGTGTTGAGACTAATTATAAGACCGGACGGGAATCCAAAAAAGGAGCCTTGGGTCTAATGCAGCTCATGCCGGATACCGCTAACTGGGCACTTGAAAAGGCCAAGCTACCTGATGTGTCACTAGAGCGCCTGAAGCAGGAGCCTTCTGCCAATATTGAGCTAGGGACATGGTATCTCCGATCTCTATCCCGACAGTTTGACGGTAACCGTATAGCTGTTATAGCCGCCTATAATGCCGGCCCTGGCAATGTACAGCGTTGGCTGAAGCAGGGAGCCTGGGACGGAACTGAGGAAGCTGTTAAGAGCATACCTATCGGTGAGACGCGTCATTATGTACAGCGGGTTATCTATTATTATGAGCAATACACGGAGATTTACAGTCATTTTTAAGCTTAAGCATTAGTGAAAAGAAGCATTAAACAGCCCGGAAGCTGTTCAATACTTCTTTAGGCAAGCTATGGAGACAGGTTTATTGGAATTGACCTGCCAGTTGTTGTTCAGCCAGGGTTACAAGACGTTTAGTGATGTAACCACCGATCGAACCGTTTTCATAAGATGTTTTATTGCCTTGGTAACCATCAGGGGAAAGTGTGATACCTAGTTCTTGGGCAACTTCAAATTTAAGTTGTTCCAAAGCTGCGCTTGCTCTTGGCGCTACCAGGTTGTTGGAGCTTCTGTTTTGGCTCATTGCTGTTCACCTCCTATCGGTTGGTAACTGTATTATGTGCTGGACTTGTTATATTCATAACTATAATGAAACGGTGATTTATGGAAAAAAGAATATGCATGTCTAAAAGCCGGTTATCAGCGGAGCGGACAGCTAATCATTTTGCAAAAAGGAAGTGAGTTAACTTATGAAATGCCCATACTGTGATCATACAAATACAAAAGTATTGGACTCTAGACCAGCTAACGAGAATAAGTCCATCCGCCGTAGGCGTGAATGTGAAGGGTGCAGCAAGCGCTTTACAACGTTCGAGATGATTGAGGAGACCCCGCTGATCGTCATTAAGAAGGACGGTAGCCGTGAGGAATTTAGCCGCGATAAAATACTGCGAGGTCTCATTCGCGCTTGTGAGAAGCGTCCTGTATCGGTAGAACAGCTGGAGATGATCGTATCTGAGGTTGAGAAGTCCCTTCGCGGTATCGCTGTAGCAGAAGTGGACAGCCAACAGATTGGTGAATTAGTGATGGAACAGCTCTACCCGGTGGATGAAGTTGCTTACGTCCGCTTCGCATCCGTATACCGTCAGTTCAAAGACATCAACATGTTTATGAAGGAATTGAAGGGACTGCTATCTAAGAGTACCTCTGAAATGGACGGGTTATAAAACGCGGCGATTTCTAATTTATAAAAAAAAGTGTTGACACCGACGCGGATTTTTTATATTATATAGAAGTCGCCTACGGAGCTTGGTCTTAGCAGAGTGGCTGGGCTTACCGCTCAAACGGAACGTTTTTAACCCGCATTAGGGGCCTTAGCTCAGCTGGGAGAGCGCATCGCTGGCAGCGATGAGGTCAGGGGTTCGATCCCCCTAGGCTCCACCAAATTTCATATTATGGACTCTTAGCTCAGCTGGTAGAGCAGTTGACTCTTAATCAATTGGTCCAGGGTTCGAATCCCTGAGAGTCCATCCTAGAAGAAACGGCAGAAATGCCGTTTTTTTGCTGTTTTATACTGGAAACGAATACGATCTGTAATTATTGCACCTGGACTTGCCATTAATCCACTATCAATAGTGTTGCGCAACTTGTTATTATGTAAGCGCAATCATACATTCGATGGGAGGAATATGGAATGAAAAAGATGGGTACAAGTTTTATATTTTTATTTGTAGTGTGCGTAGTATTATCCACATCTGCGTTCGCAAAGCAGCCTTATTCATCCTTTTGGTTTCCAGAGCAATTGATTCAATGGAATCCAGCATCCGACCCGGATGCGGTATTCAACCGGAGTACAGTCCCGCTACAGGACCGCATTGTGGGAGAAGGTGTTAATCCGCATGCGACTAAGGGACCGAAGGTTATGGCTTTATCCGCGCTGAATCCGGGAACAAGTGGAGTTCCATCGCAGGGATCGGGCAAATTCGGAGCAAACACGTTCACCTATTGGCAGTATGTTGACAAGCTGGTATATTGGGCCGGCTCGGCCGGCGAAGGCATCATCGTACCTCCAAGCGCCGATACCATCGATGCGGCACACAAGAACGGCGTGCCGATCATCGGAACGGTGTTCTTTCCACCAACTGTTTATGGTGGGAAATATGAATGGGTGAAGCAGATGCTTCAGCAAAACAGCGATGGCTCTTTTCCCGCCGCTGATAAGCTGATCCAAGTTGCGAACTATTATGGATTTGACGGGTGGTTCATTAATCAGGAGACTGAGGGAGGAACGGTGGCTGACGCGCAGCAAATGAAAGCCTTCCTAAGTTATCTAGAATCGCATAAGTCTTCCTCCATGCACATCGTATGGTATGATTCCATGACTAAGGAAGGCAGTATCAGTTGGCAGAATGCACTAAATGACAAGAATGCGATGTTCCTCCAGGATAATGGAAAGCAAATAACAGGTAGCATGTTTCTGAATTTCTGGTGGAAGGAGCTGAAAAGCTCGGCTGAGAAGGCCAAAAGCTTGGGCAGAAGTCCGTTTGACCTGTACGCGGGCATTGATGTCGAAGCCAAGGGTTATGATACGAAGGTGAAGTGGAATCTGCTGTTCCCGGATGGAGAACCGGCAGTCACTTCCCTGGGTATTTACCGCCCGGATTGGGCGTTCAACAGCGCGGAGAGCATGGAGGATTTCTTCATCCGCGAGAACAAATTCTGGGTGGGACCAAACGGAAATCCGGGCAACACTGCAACGGATCAGGCTTGGAAAGGAATCGCGAACAACGTGGTCGAATCGTCCCCGATAAATGACCTGCCTTTCATCACCAACTTCAACACAGGAAGCGGACAGAAATATTATGTTCAAGGGAAGCAAGTGCGGGATAAGGGATGGAACAACCGGAGCCTGCAGGATATCCTGCCGACATGGCGCTGGATCGCAGACAGCAAAGGAACACCACTTACGCCGGTGCTCGATTGGTCCGATGCGTACTACGGCGGCAGCTCGTTGAAGGTATCAGGCATACTGAGCCATGACAATGCTACACATCTGAAGCTCTACAAGACAGACCTTAAGATCGAAGCAAGTACGAAGCTGTCGGTTACGTTTAAAACGCAGAACAAACCTAGCCTGAAGGTTGGCCTTGCTTTCGCAGACCGTCCGGACCAATTTGTCTTCCTTGACATCAAGGATAAGAAATCGGAAGGCTGGACTACGGAAACATTGAATTTGACCCCTTACAAAGGCAAGCGGATCGTGGCGTTGTCACTTTATTTTGACACCAAAGATACGATTAATGATTATGCCATTCAAATTGGCCAGCTCTCCATTCAGAATTCGAATGAACCAACTAAACCGCTGCCGGCGGTTCGCGAGCTTAAAGCCACTCAATCCGATTTCCGCGACGGAATCTATGGAAATGCCAGATTGCAGTGGATACAGCTTGATCAGCAGACTAAGCATTACGAGATTTACCGTGTGCTGCCGGATGGCAGTGATGTGCTGGTTGGCGCAACGCCAAATCATGTTTTCTACGTCCCTGAGATGAGAAGAATAGACAAGGAAGCAGCCACCGTATTGAAGGTCGTTCCGGTCAATGGAAGATATGAGCAAGGCCAGGCCTCCAGCGTGACGATCAAGTGGCCGGCTTATCCGAAGCCAATTGCGGAGTTCAAGGCCGATCGGACGCTGGTGGCTCCAGGTGAGAGCGTAACCTTCACCGATCTGTCGACCGAAGTGACGGAAGGATGGTCATGGACCTTCGAAAGCGGCAGCCCGGCTGTCAGCACATCGAAGTACCCGGTCGTGACATTCAATCAGGAAGGCACGTATAGTGTGACACTGACTGCAACTAACAGCTCTGGTCAAGACACGATTATGAAGAAGGCGCTCATCACTGTGAGCAAGCAAGCTGGAGAGGTAAAGAATCTGGCGCTTGGCAAAACCGCAACAGCCGACCATGCATGCGGGGCAGCGGAAGGTGCGCCTTATGCCGTAGACGGCAAAGTGACGGACAACAGCAAATGGTGCGCGCTTGGCAATCTGCCGCATTGGCTCCAGGTCGATCTGGGCGCCGAGCATCAAATCAGCGCTTTTGTCATCAAGCATGCTGAGAGCGGAGGAGAATGGTCTGGGTTTAATACCAGCGATTATATCATTCAGGTGAGCAGCGACGGTACAACTTGGACCGATGTTGCCAATGTCCAAGGAAACTCGGCAGCCGAGACGACAGACGCGATCGCGCTGATTAAAGCCCGTTATGTAAAATTAATGATTACTAAACCCACTCAGGGAGCTGATACTGCAGCGCGAATCTATGAGTTTGAAGTTAAAGGGTTGTAATATAACACAAATATTACTTCAGTAATAAAGCAAATAAACCGTAGCCCCTTATTAAGGAGTTCGGTTTATTTGCTTCTTTATAGATTAGAGTCGCAGGTCGATTTCAAAAGTTTTGATCTCATAGGGCTCAAGGACGAAGGAGATCGGGGTGTCTTTAATCAGCTCACCTTGCGGTTTCTCCATCAGATTTGTTTCTCTCCATCCATGAATCTGCAGGCCACTCGTCAGTTCCAGTGTATTGACGCTGCCGGAGTAATCGTGAATACGCACAATAACGCAGTCTGAATCCTCCGCTTTTTTGACGGCCGAGATCATGGCTGTATCGGATGATAAGGCGAACATGGACCGGCTTGTCTGGTCTGCTCGCCCCTTCGTATAGCGAATCGGGGCGTTCAGCATCCAGGCTTGCTTAACGGTCTGCCCGGCCAGCCAATCGCCTTGATGCGGCAGTAGGGCATACGTAAAGCGGTGAAGTCCTTGATCGGCATGTGGATCAGGATGCGTTGCGCTTTTGATCAGCGTCAGTCGCAGGACATTGCTTTTAATGTCATAGCCGTATTTGGAGTCGTTCAACAGACTGACGCCGTAGCCCTTATCGGACAGATCTGCCCATTGATGCCCGACAGATTCGAAGCGCGCCCAATCCCAACTCGTATTCCAATGCGTCGGCCGTTTCACGTTGCCGAATTGAATGTCATAGGTTGCCTCTGTAGTTCGAATACCAACCGGGAAAGCAACCTTCAGCAGTTGCTGCTTCTCGTGCCAGTCCACTTCGGTCACATAATCGATGCGCCGATTCGCGGAATAGACAATCAGGTTCTGCGAAATTGTAGAATTGCGGTACTGCCAATTGAACCGGATCACGGCCCGAATCGATCCGAATTCAACTACTTCAATCGCTGAACAATGGTGTATCTCACGCATGTTTTCCTGATAAAAGATGTCAATATCCCAAGCTTCATGCGCCAGCGGCTTATCCTCAAACACCTGTAATATATTGCCGCGTGCACCCTTGGCCAATACTTCACGCTGTGCTTCTTTATCGTAAATGCGGGTTAACTGCCCGGCTTCGTTCCATTTCAGCTGATAATACGGCGTTTCGATCCCACTCTCCGAGTGGCTGAATGGAGACTTCCCAGAGCTGATATATTCCTCATTACCTTGGAAGTGAATGGTAGTATAACCGAGCGAAGGAATATCTCTTACTTCAATGGACCAAATCCCTGCTTCTAGCTGTGCATTTAAGCGTACGCCTGAATCGTTCAACCAGCATCCCTGCGCCATCCCGCTAGAAGCTGGAATGGCGACAAGCTCCGTGATTGTCCAGGGTGAGGAATTCCAAATCGAAAAGCTACCTGCCGATTCTTCTGCTGCGATTGCTGCCCGTGCTTGTGTGTCAACTTGGTTGCCTATCTGCTCTGCTTCCTCATACTCAACTGCACTGTCTTCGTACACCTCGCGAATAGAGGAGCCTGGAATGATGTCATGGAACTGGTTGCGCAGAATGATTTTCCATCCAGCCGTCAGCGGTTTAGCTTGATATAAACTCCAGTCTTCCTGCAAAATGCTTTGCAGCGCATTCAGCCACTCTGCTTCGCGGTAGGCCAGTTCGAGCTTCCGGTTCATCCGTTTGTTGTACGCTTGGCTGGTATAAGTCCCACGGTGATATTCGAGATAAAGTTCGCCGTCCCAAGTATGGATGTACGAATCAGTGTTCGACACTGTCTGCTGCAACTTCTCAAAATAATCATCTGCGCGTCCGGTAGTCACCTTCGGAAGCCCGGGCAACAAATCCAGCCGCCGCCGCATCTCGAGCATTTCGCGGTTTACGCCACCACCGCCGTCACCATAGCCGTACGACAGAAGCAGATCCTGATTCATTTCTTTGTCTCGGTAGGCATCCCATATTCCTTTGACCGTCTTGGGGATGATCTTGCCGTTATAAGTGTAGAACCATGAACCTGGCTCGGACCAAGGCTCAGGTGTTGTAATGAAATGGGTCAGCACCTCTGAGCCGTCAATGCCGCGCCATTGGAACGTGTCGAATGGCATCCGATTATATTGATTCCAACTGATTTTGGTGGTCATAAAAGTGTGGATTCCGGATTTCTTCAAAATTTGCGGCAGGGACCAACTGTAACCGAACACATCCGGCAGCCACAAATACCGGCATTCCGTCCCGAACTCTTCCTTCAGGAAACGTGTGCCGATCAACAATTGACGAACTAGCGATTCGCCCGAGGTCAGGTTACAGTCCGCTTCAAGCCACATGCCGCCGCCGGCTTCCCAGCGGCCTTCTGCTATGCGTTCCTTGATGGATTCATAGAGCTCTGGATAGTCTTCTTTCACATATTCATAAAGCTGGGGTTGCGTCTGAAGGAAAACGTACTCAGGGAACATCTCCATCAAACGCATCACGGTGGAGAAAGAACGCGCGCATTTCTCGCGTGTATGCTTAAGCCGCCAAAGCCAGGCAACGTCAATGTGGGTATGGCCGATACAGGTGACGGTAACATCAGATAGTTTATCCATGGTTTCCAGGCGAGCACTAAGATCGTCCCTGGCTTCGTAGACGGAGACGAAGAAGTCTTCTGATTGCGGATCCGCCCAGTCGATCAGCCGCAAGGATTGCTGTAGTGCATGAAGCAGCTTCGTCCGCTCCGGTGCATTTTGGTCTAGGACTTTTAAGGTTTCAAGAATTGCCGATCCGGTAAATACAAGATCGTCTATTTTCTCATCCAGCCAGCAGAGTTCTGCCTGCTTAAAGGTATGGGTCTGGTTGCGGGGCTGCCCGCCGCCTTCGAGGCCGGACCATAGACGGAAGACTAGCTCACTACGGCTGCCTGCCGCCGATGCCGGAAGGAATACCTCCTTATGATTGGAATCAACGCCTTGAAAGGGTTTGCCTTCCCAATAGAAAAGGGATTCAAAACCGGAATTGTTGCCTCCCCCGGTATCACCGAAATCAAACAAGCCGACGATTCGCTTGTTGTCCCATTCTAGAGGGATTTCGGCTTCTGTGCGCAGCCATAAATAGAGATCCCGGCCTGTCCAGGACTCGTGTACATGCATAGGCTGCCAATTAGCGTCGGCACCTGGCAAAGTCGGATTAATGTCTTCACGGCGATCTTCGCAGGCGGAAAATACGCTCAGAGACTGCCGATCCCGGTAACGAAGTGTGGATAATTCGTGAATACGTGCCTGTAGCTTGTTTTCGATAAGAAACATCTTGTGGACCCCCAGTACATTTTATTGGGGGGTGATTGATTTATAGGGAAGATCCAAAGTGGGTGATATAAATAGGGGAATGCGCTCATTATAGCGGGTTCTTTTCATTTTGACAATTGGTAAATTGATGAGAGGTTCGATATGTTCTATTCATTGTGTAAGTTTAACGAATGGTGATACACTGAGTTGAAAATTGCACCGAAGGGGGAGGTCATGCGCGAATGTCCAAGATTAAAACCTTTTATCAAAATCATCTCAAGAAAAAAATGTTTAACAAGATCCTCCTGTTCTACTCCATGGTTATGGTTCTTTTGTTTATAAGTATCTCAATTTTGGCCTATCGCTACTATGAACAGCGGGTTGTGCGGGAGCAGATGGATGCGAGTCTTCAAGAGCTGGATATTCTCAGCATTAGTTTAAATCAACAGAACGAACGAATGTATAATGCAGTGCAGCAGATTTATACGGATGCGATGATCAGAGACGATCTGAAGTACTTTCTGACTCTTGAATATGAGGATTTTCTCAACTGGCGATTGAATCAATACGCATACAGCAACCGGACGGAGCGCAACAGTTTTGACTATCATTTGCGTCTGCTTCTAAAGGACGAGGCATCTATCTCTAACATCGTACTGTACAGCTCGGAACAACGTTTTTATTATGTTTTGAACAGGGAAACACAGCATTTTTACGATCAACCCAAGTTATCGCCTGCACATCGGGAATGGTTCGAACACTCCCTGAATGAGCCATGGCAGTATATGGGCAATGAGCCTCTGTTTGTGGGAAAAGCTGCTGATGGATCTACGCCTTACAGCTATGCGAATGTACTCAAGGACCCTTTGACGCTGAAAAAATATGGCGCCATCTTATTCGAGCTCAATACGGATCGCATCAAAGAGCTAATGCGGGATAAATTGAACAATTCGATGAGCAGGATCATGCTGATAACTTCGCAGGGTCAAGTGATTTTTGACTCGCTGGGGCGTTATGAGAATACGATTTATCCGTATTGGAAACAGATGTCAAATCAGGGAGATTGGGTTGATCTGGAGGAAAAGTCCAAAGTACAATTGCTGAATATCGGGAATACAGGAATGGTCGCAGCCGCCATCATTCCGGAATCTCAAATTGATCTAAGCCTGCGAACGTTACGATATAGTCTCATAGGGATCGTGAACGTATGCATCATCATAAGTATTACTGTGACGTTCACTATTATTCGCCGCTACTCCAAAAAAATCCACAGGATCGTCGTCTATATGCGGCGCTGGCAGGAAGGCGATTTAAGCAAGCGAATCAAAATGGAGGGTGAGGACGAACTCCAGCAAATCTCGCAAAGCTTTAACTATATGTGTGACCGGCTGGAGTCTTATATCCAGACCGTCTACGTATCGGAGATCAAGCAGAAGAACGCGCAACTCGTGGCACTGCAAGCGCAAATCAATCCGCATTTCCTTTACAATACACTCGAGAGCATACGCATGAAAGCAATCAGTTCAGGGGCTAGGGACGTCGGTCAAATGATCTATATTCTCGCGACAATGTTCAGGAATTTGATAAAAAAGCAGACGCATGTCACTTTGGCCGAAGAAATAGAGCTATGTGGAATGTATCTGGCCTTGACCCAATACAGGTACGAGAACAAGCTGCAGGTGGAGACGAACATCGACATGTCGATCGCCGGAAGCATCGTCGTTAAACTGCTGATCCAGCCGATAATTGAAAATTACATCGTCCATGGCTTTCGGACGGATGAGGAGGATAACCGGATTTCCATAACGGCTGCAGAACAGGAGGGATACATCATTATTCGTGTTAAGGATAACGGCCAAGGGATTGAGCTAGAGAAATTGATTGAGCTTCGCAAGGCGTTGCAAACGGATGTGGGGTCCGATTCGCTTTCAAGTGATTCTTTAGGCCTGAAGAATGTTCATGAACGCATCCGTTTGAATTATGGCAGCGAGTATGGAATAAGTGTGGTAAGTGAGCAGGGCAAAGGCTGTGAGGTAATCATGAAAATTCCGTACACGAGGGAGGACTAACCGAATGAGGAGTATTTTACTGGTGGATGATGAGCCACTCATTGTCGAAGGAATGAAGTCCATCATCGATTGGAACGCGAATAATATGTACATTGCAGACACAGCGCACAATGGTGTGGACGCACTAGCAAAGCTGGATGGTTCACCCGTCGATCTTGTCATTACGGACATTATGATGCCCCACATGACGGGGCTTGAGCTGATTAGGGAGGTTAAAGCACGTAATCCCTTTACCAAGTTCATTATTCTGAGCGGCTACGAAGAATTCAATTACGTCCGGGAAGGCATCACGCTTGGTGTCGAGAACTATTTGCTTAAACCGGTCAATATCGACGAATTGGAAGCGACTATAAAGCATATGCAGCTTGATTGGGAGCGTGAGGAAGTCAGGCAAATTCAAATGGATCAGAGTTGGAGAATATTGAGAAATAATGTTTTGCAACGGTGGGCAAACGAAACAATCGATGCCAAGGAGTTCCGTGAGCGGGCGCAGTTACTGGAAATACCCATGACCAAGTCCAGTTACTGTGCTGCCGCGCTTCGGATTGTATCTGATCTTGATCACGATGTGAATGATCTGGAGTTCTACGAACCCAAAATTGCTGAGCAGTGTGAAATTATAGGGAGCAACCAAATACCGGACGGCTGCGAGATCCTCTGCTTTCCTGATCAGGAAGGGGATATCATGGTGCTGTTCACATCATCCGGCATGGGAGGAGAGGAATGGCAATATAATGCGCTTCGCAGTATGAAGCAGTGGATTGCCACGGATACAGGCGCTTGTGTATGGGGCGTGATAGGGCGGCCCGTGCAGACCTATCTTGGGTTTCCGCAAAGCTGTAACGAAGTGAAACTGTGGCTCCAGAACCATTTGTTTGTCGATTCGGAGACTTTTATTGTGAATACAAACAGCGATGCAGAGTCGGGCACGTTCCATGAGCAGCAGCGTGAACTCGCGTTGGATCAATTTCATAAGCTGCTTCGGGACGGAGAGAGCCTTCAGATCGACCACTTTATCGACGTCTCCTTTAATGTTCAAACAGAGGATAGCTGCTTGGCCAGAACGCCGTTCTTCAACTCCGCCATCCAGCTTATGTTGGCAGCCAAGGATTTGGAAAAGAATCCGGATTACGGAGGAGTATTCGGTCCCTTATCCAGAATCCATACGCTAAGCGGGCTAAAACAGCTGGTGAAAAGGGTGATCCATCAAACACATGATACGTACCATGCGATCGAAAAAGAATATAGTCCGCATGTGATGGTTATGCTGGATTTCGTTAAGAACCACTACAAAGAAGAGCTTTCACTGAAGACGCTCAGCCAGAAACTGGACCTTCACCCCAACTATCTAGGACAATTGTTTCAACAGGAGGAAGGCACCAGCTTTTCCGATTATGTGAATCAATACCGAATTGAACGTGCCACCCATCTTCTGCTGTACTCGGACAAAAAGACGGCGGAGGTGGGAGCGGAGGTAGGCTATTGGGATACATCTTACTTTTATAGGCAGTTCAAGAAATATGCTGGCGTTTCCCCAACAGAGCTTCGAGCGATGTATATGAAAAAGTAAGATGAGACATATTGTTTCTAAGAACACACCTTTTTAAGGTGTGTTTTTTAGTGAAATGAATGCGCTATCTTTAATTAATCCATCAAGTTATAGTATTTTTCAACTATCACAGCGGCTATCCGGATTGCATAATAAAGACAGGGGTGAAAGGGGAAAATCCAAAGCACCAAATGAGCTGAAGTCTACCAGTGTTGATTATAGGGGATGAACAATGGATGGACTCAGCTACATGTATTCAAGGGAGGGACAGCCGTGTTGGGCATCTTTAAGAGTTTAATGAAGAATAGGGCGTTTCTTCTGCTGGTACTGCCGGGAGCAGCGTGGTTTATTATTTTTGCTTATTTACCGATGTTTGGGACGATAATTGCCTTTAAGGATTTCCGGATTCATCCGGGAGGATTTTTTGAAAGCGTTTTTAAAAGCGAATGGGTCGGTTTCAAAAACTTTGAGTTTCTGTTCTCGACCGATGACGCTTACATCATAACGCGCAACACCATTCTTTATAATGTCGGATTAATTTTTCTAGGACTGATTCTCGCGGTTACGCTTGCCATCATTATGAATGAGTTGTTAAATAAACGTCTGGCGAAATTCTACCAGACCGCTATGTTTATGCCCTATTTCCTCTCATGGGTTATTATTAGCTATTTTGTATTCTCATTCCTGAATGTAGAGAAGGGCGTGTTTAATCAGATCCTCGTCCTCTTTGGCGAAGATCCGGTCAGCTGGTATAGTGAGACGAAATTTTGGCCGTATTTTCTTATCTTTCTGGGTCTTTGGAAAAATGCCGGATATGGCAGTGTTGTCTATCTTGCAGCCATCGCAGGTATCGACCGCTCTTATTATGAGGCTGCTATGATCGACGGGGCTACTAAGTGGAACCAGATCAAGTACATTACATTACCGATGCTCAAGCCGCTTATGATCATCTTGACGGTTCTGGCGCTCGGCGGCATCTTCCGCTCGGATTTCGGGTTATTCTACCAGGTCCCGCGAGATTCCGGTGCACTGTATCCGGTCACCAACGTCATCGACACATTCGTGTATAGGGGCTTGACGATCATGGGCGACACGGGTATGAGTACGGCTACGGGCCTTTATCAATCCGTTGTGGGTTTGATTCTCGTGCTGCTCGCGAATTACGCTGTACGTAAAATTGAAAAGGATTATGCCGTATTCTAGGAATCGGCAAGGGGGTGCCAGCAATGAATAACTTAAGCGAATCGATGGAAAGAACATTGATTCATTCTCCCGGGAAGAAATCAAGGGACATTAATGCGATTTCTCCATTATGGAATTTTATATTTAATGTGGGTATATGCTTGTTTGCCCTGTCCTGTATCTTCCCGTTTATATTTATCATTATAATTTCCTTTACGGACGAGAAATCCTTGGCTATCAACGGTTTCAGCATCCTGCCCAAAGTGCTCAGCCTAGATGCCTATCGGTTCCTAATGCGGTCCGGTGAGCAGATGGCCCAATCCTTGGGCGTGACCTTGCTCGTAACGGTCATTGGAACAGTTCTAACGTTATATCTCGTCTCTACGTATGCGTATGCAATTTCACGTAAAAATTTTGATCAGCGCGGATTCTTTAGCTTTCTTGCCTTTTTCACCATGCTGTTCTCAGGCGGTCTGGTCCCAAGTTATATCGTCGTAACGCAAGTGCTGCATTTACGGGATACGTTATGGGCGCTCATATTACCTTCAATTCTGAATGCTTTCTATATTATCGTCATGCGCACCTTCTTTACGACAACTGTGCCGGATGCCATCATCGAATCGGCCAAGATTGACGGAGCTACCGAATTTGGCATCTACACACGTATTGTGTTACCAATCTCGTTGCCGGGCATCGCTACTATTGGGCTTTTCAGTACACTCGGCTTTTGGAATGACTGGTTCAATGCACTTCTTTATATTGACAATCCGAATTTGATTCCGCTGCAAACGCTGCTCATCCGGATTCAGAACAATATGGATTTCATCGTGCAAAATAGCAGCAAGGTAGTATCTTACGATATTGCTGCAACATTGCCGACGGAGACAGTTCGTATGGCAATGGTTGTGCTGGCCACGCTGCCGATCGCGCTTGCGTATCCTTTTTTTCAGAAGTATTTTATTCAAGGACTTACGATTGGTTCGGTTAAAGAATAAAGTGGGTTGTGTCTGTCCGATAAAGGGCAGTAACAATAGATATTTAATTTATTTAGGGGGAGACATATGAAGATCAAGAAAATTGCTTTACTGATGGTTGTGTTGCTTCTTGCATTTGCTACTATTATGGCTGGCTGTGGCGACAATAACTCGAAGGAGAACAGTAACGGAAATAAGCCATCCGGGACCCAATCGTCCAGTCCAAACGAAACCGGTGACAAAACAGGGGATAAGCTGGACCCGGTGAAGCTCAAGGTATACCTGATCGGTGGTCCGCAACGTGACCTGCCCTCCGTTCAGGAAGAAATGAATAAATATTTGACGGAAAAAATCAACGCAACTGTTGATATTACGATGATCGACTGGGGTGACTATTCTAAGCGGTTACCGGTTATCACTGCCTCCGGGGAGAATTACGATATCGCTTTCACTTCATCCTGGGCTTTTGACTACCTGCCAAACGCAAATAGAGGAGCGTTTTTACCGATCAATGATTTGCTTGAAAAATACGGCCAGGATATCAAAAAAGAGCTTGACCCGCGCTTCCTAATAGGATCGCAGGTAAACGGCAAGAATTACGCTGTGCCGGTGAATAAGGAATTAGCTTCGCAGTGGGTATGGCGTTTCAACAAGCAGTATGTTGACAAGTATAAAATGGATATTACAAAAATCCGCACGCTTGAGGATCTCGAACCTTATCTGAAGCAAATCAAAGAAGGCGAACCGGCTGATATTACTCCACTTGCTGTACCTAAAGGCTTTAAGCCTTATATGCCATTCGACTTCCTTCTTGGCGACGAGTTCCCTGTTGGCATCAACATGAATTCATCAGATGGCAAATACGTCAATATCCTTGAATCAGAAGAACTAAAAAGCTCGCTTAAAACCATTCGCAATTACTATCAAGCTGGCTATCTGCGCAAAGATGTTGCAACTCTGGAAGGTATTGATAACATCAAGACAGGTAAATGGTTCGCTGACCGTGAGCAAACGCAGCCTTATGCAGAATTGGGCTGGTCCAGAAGTGCGGGCTACGACATCGTGTCTTCACCGATGCAGGATCCGGTTATATTCACAGGCTCTGCTACCGGTTCGATGCACGCAATTTCAGCAAATTCCAAAAATCCGGAGCGCGCTATGATGTTCTTGAACCTGCTCAACACGGACAAATATTTGCGCAACCTGATCAACTATGGTATCGAAGGCACGCATTACAAGAAGATATCTGAGGATGTTATTGAAGATCTTCCGGCTATGAAAGACGGGTATCAGATGCCAGGATTCGCACTTGGCAATCTTTTCCTGACCTATAGTCACAAGGATGACCCGACAGATAAATGGGAAGCTTTCAAGAAATTTAACGATTCCGCTAAGGTTGCTCCAAGTTTTGGCTTTAACTTCAACCCGGGTCCGGTGAAGACGGAAGTGGCGTCCATCTCGGCGATCGTGAAGGAATTCTACCCACCAATTATGACGGGTGCGGTTGATCCGGATGAACATCTGCCGAAGGCAATAGCTAAAATGAAGTCTGCTGGTCTGGATAAAGTCATTGCCGAAGCACAGAAGCAATTCGACGAGTGGAAAGCTACCAATCAATAAGTAAGAAACTAAATAAAGTTTATGCAGGAGTAGCGGTAGCCGCTTTGGGCTGCCGCTGTTTCTCTTTAGACGAATATGAATAAAGGAGTGATACTCTCTTGGAACAATTCAAATTACCTAAAATAGTTATACCGAAGCTTGAACTCCCACAAGCCATACAAGAAGTTCTGATAGAAGCCGAGGAGAGGTTGGCTCATCGTCCGAAGTTGCTGCAGCTTTTCAAGAACTGTTTTCCAAACACGCTTGAGACGACTACAAAGCTACTTCCTGACGGAACAACCTTTGTGATTACGGGGGATATTCCAGCTTCCTGGCTCCGTGATTCTGTAGAGCAGGTGATTCAGTATGTACCACTGGCTAAAAACGACCCTGATTTGCAGCGGATCATCGGAGGATTAATCAAACGCCACATCCAATATATCCATACTGATCCTTATGCGAATGCTTTTAACGAATCGGCCAATGATTGGCACTGGAACACAACAGATGTAACTGAAATGTCGCCTTGGGTGTGGGAGCGGAAGTTTGAGATTGATTCTCTGTGCTTTGTTGTGCGATTAGCTTATACCTATTGGAAGGAAACGGGGCTAACCGACTTTTTTGATGCCGGCTTCAAATCTGCACTGCGTGTAATCATTGATTTATTCAAAAGAGAGCAGCGCCACTTCGAGCAATCTCCTTACCGCTTCAGCCGGAACAATGGTATTCCCGAGGATTCGCTGCGTAATAGCGGCTATGGCATGCCTGTGAACTATACCGGCATGATCTGGTCAGGCTTTCGCTCAAGCGATGATGCCTGCGATTTCCACTATAATATCCCCGGCAATATGTTCGCTGTCGTAGCCCTGCGTCAGATGCAGGAATTCGCCGAGTGGGTATTCCGTGATCTGGATTTTCTAACCGAGCTTAAAGAACTGGAATTTGAGGTGAATCACGGGATCAAGCTTTACGGTATTTACCGTCATCCTGAGTTCGGTCCTATCTATGCCTACGAGACGGACGGATTCGGCAATCACTGCTTGATGGATGATGCAGGTACACCTGGACTTATCTCCATCCCGTATCTGGGCTATGCGACAGCGGATGACCCTATCTATCAGAACACAAGACGTTTTGCGCTCAGCAAGGAGAATCCGTTCTATTATGAAGGGAAAGCTGCCAAAGGCATTGGCAGTCCGCATACACCCGCGAACTACATCTGGCACATGGCGTTGTCCATGCAGGGAATTACGGCTCAGACCCCGGAAGAGAAGCTGGAGCTAATTGCTCTGCTGGAGAATACAGATGCCGGCACGGGGTATATGCACGAGGGTTTCCATGCGGATAATCCAAATATCTTTACCCGCAGCTGGTTTGCCTGGTCGAACAGTTTATTCTCACAGCTCGTCTATCGGGCGATGAAGGATGGAATTCTGTGATCAGATGAATGGAAAATCGGACGAATTTGATCTTAAAATATAATGTTTTTATGAAAAAGGAGAATGGAAATGAGCAAAATTATTGGAGAAACCCTGGAAAATATCCCTTGGCAGGAGAAGCCTGCGGGCATCCATGCACCGGTCTGGCGGTATAACGCCAACCCGATTATTAACCGGGATGCCATTCCCAATTCGAACAGTGTATTCAACTCAGCGGTCGTTGCCTTTGAAGGTGGGTTCGCCGGCGTATTCCGCTGTGATTCCAAATCGGTCAGCATGGATATCTTTGCGGGATTTAGTAAGGATGGAGTGAACTGGAAGATCAATCATGAACCGATCGTGTTTCAGGGGAACGAGGAAGTCATTAAGCGGGAATACCGTTATGATCCGCGGGTCTGCAAGATGGATGACCGCTATTATATCACCTGGTGCAACGGCTATCATGGACCTACCATCGGCATTGCATATACATTCGATTTTCAAACCTTTCATCAACTGGAAAATGCCTTTTTGCCTTATAACCGCAACGGTGTACTATTTCCGAGAAAGATTGGCGACTATTATGCCATGCTCAGCCGTCCCAGCGATACGGGACATACGCCTTTCGGCGATATTTTTTACAGCGCGAGTCCCGATCTCACCTTCTGGGGACAACACCGCTATTTGATGGGTACGATCAATGGAGATGCCTCTGCCTGGCAGTCCAAGAAAATCGGACCAGGTCCTACGCCAATCGAAACGGACAAGGGCTGGCTGCTGATTTATCATGGCGTAATTAATACCTGCAACGGCTTTGTTTACCGTATGGGCTGCGCCCTGCTCGATATTGATGAGCCATGGAAGGTTAAGGCACGCGCGCGCAACTATATTCTCGGCCCTGAAACCTTGTACGAATGTGTGGGAGATGTCCCTAATGTGACTTTCCCTTGTGCCGCATTGACGGATTCAGCCACAGGACGGATTGCTATCTATTATGGCTGCGCCGATACGGTAACAGGCCTGGCCTTTACTACAGTGGATGAGCTCCTCAATTACATGGAGTTGTATCCGTTAGAAGAAGTTTAAGAAAAGAGGGGGATGGAATATGACTAAGAAAAAGACCACCGCGCATATCGTTTCCCACACCCATTGGGACCGGGAATGGTATCTGCCATACGAGAAGCATCATGTCCGTCTAGTTCAGCTTGTAGATGCACTGCTGGACAAATTGGAAAGCGATACGGCCTTCAAGAGCTTTTATCTGGATGGACAGACGATCATTCTGGAGGATTATCTTCAGGTTCGGCCCGAGAAAAAAGAGGAGATTGAGCAGTATATCCGTGAAGGGCGGATTCTAATAGGTCCTTGGTATATTTTGCAGGATGCCTTTCTTACAAGTGGAGAAGCCAATGTGCGCAATATGCAGATCGGCCATCAGGATGCTTTAAAATATGGTGAGCCGTCCAAAATCGGTTATTTTCCTGACACCTTCGGACTAGTTGGACAGACGCCGCAGCTTATGGTTCAGTCGGGTATCACTAATGCGTTCTTCGGCCGGGGAGTGAAGCCAACAGGCTTTAATAACACTGTCTCTGACGGCGGCTACGAATCTTCATTCTCAGAGCTGATTTGGGAAGGGCCTGACGGCTCCAAGATACTCGGTATTCTATTTGCCAACTGGTATTCCAATGGCAATGAGATTCCAGTAGACGAAAGCGCTGCAAAAGAATTCTGGGATAAGAAGCTGACAGATGCGGAGAAATATGCCTCAACGGGTGAGTTGCTGTTCATGAATGGCTG
Source organism: Paenibacillus wynnii (assembly GCF_000757885.1). Classification (NCBI taxonomy): domain Bacteria; kingdom Bacillati; phylum Bacillota; class Bacilli; order Caryophanales; family Paenibacillaceae; genus Paenibacillus; species Paenibacillus wynnii. The sequence goes on from NZ_JQCR01000003.1 coordinate 109,499, forward strand.
TGACCATCAGCCCTTGCAGTTGGATTTGCCAGAGGCGATCCGTACAGCCCAGGCTTTATACCCGAATGTGGATTTCGTTCATTCGAACTTCCCTGATTACTTAAGTTCATTGGATACGAAGCTTTACAATCAGCAGTCGTCTGTAAATCGCGGACTATCTACGGTAATGGGTGAACTTCGCAGTCAGCGTACGGACGGATGGGGTACACTTGTGAACACGGCCTCAGCCCGCATTTATTTGAAACAGATGAACCAGATGGGACAGTCCATTCTGGAAAAGGTAGCTGAGCCGCTAGCTTCCATCGCGAATCTTGCAGGTAAAGCCTATCCTCACCATCTATTCACCTATGCTTGGAAGACCTTAATGCAGAATCATCCGCATGACAGTATCTGCGGGTGCAGTGTAGATGAAGTGCACCGTGAGATGGTCACTCGATTTGATAAAAGCCGCCACGTTGCTGAAAGCATCGTTGAAGATTCTGCGAAGTATATCGCTGATGCTGTAGCTACATCTATTTTTGCGGAATATGGAGCCGATGCATTGCCTTTTGTAGTGATGAATACTTCGGGTTGGAGACGTACAGGAACAGTAAGTATTGACTTGGATGCAGCTCGCCTATATCTCCGTGAAGGTTTTACATTAGAAGAGACCTCCCGTAGAATGCAGGAGATTAATCTCAGTGGACGTATGCTAGTGGATCAACACGGAGAAGCTGTGCCCTGTACCGTGGAAGATCTGGGGCTGCAATTTGGCTATGATCTGCCAGATGATAAGTTCAGGCAGTCCTATATGTGCCGCAGGGTAAGAGTGACGTTCGAAGCTGTACAAGTTCCAGCGCTGGGACTTCGCAGTTATGCTTGGGTACAATCATCGCTGCCCATCCTTGAACAAGTTACTCTGCTATCCGGTAACCGAGTGATGGAGAATGACAGCCTTCGGGTAGAAATCGCGGAGGACGGTTCCTTTACCCTGATGGATAAGCTGAGGGGGATTGCATACCGTGATCTTGGGGTTTATGAAAACACCGGAGACATCGGTAATGAATACATGTATAAACAGCCTGAAGGTGAGAGTGCCTTGACCACTAAAGGTCACGCTGCAGATATCCGTATACTGGAAGATACAGCTTACCGTACTGCTATAGAGATCAAACATAATTGGGAAATTCCTGCTTCAGCTGATGAGAGATTAGATGCGGAGCAGCGTGCTTTGGTTTATTATCCGGAACGCAAGGCTCAGCGGAGCCGAGATACTGTGATCCTTAAGCTCCGTACTGTGATTACGTTGGAGCGCGAAGGCAAGGGGCTGCAAATTGCTTCGACCATAGACAATCAGGCTAAGGATCACCGAGTTCGGATATTGTTCCCGACCGACGTGCAAACGGCTGTACATCAAGTGGATTCGATGTTCGAAATAGCCAAAAGAGATAATGAACCATCACCCGAGTGGCTAAATCCAAGCAATACGCAGCATCAGCAATCGTTCGTCGATGTCAACAATGACTATCAAGGTCTTACCGTTGCCAATCTTGGACTGAATGAGTACGAGATGCTGCGTGATGGACGCAATACCATAGCAGTCACACTACTGCGCAGTGTAGGTGAACTTGGCGATTGGGGCTGGTTCCCAACTGCGGAGGCCCAATGTCTTGGGGAGCATACCCTTCGTTTAATGCTTATACCCCATAATGGAGATGGAGTCACCTCTGGTGCTTACGTAGAAGCTTATCAATTCCAGATTCCGTGGACCGTATGCCAGACGGGTGTCCATAAGGGAACTCTTGCAACAAGCTATGCACCACTGGAATGGGAGAGCCAGAATGTGGCATTTTCCTCCATGAAAATGAATGCTGAAACAGGTGACCTTCTTTTGCGTTGGTATAACATGAGCCTTGAAGCGTCTACCCTTACTCTGAATTTGCACATTCCGCATGTTCATCTGTATAAAACCACCATTCTCGAAGAGAGTAAGCCCTCTATTGTTGAGCGGGAGGTTAGTATACACAATCTGCAGATTGGCCCATGCGAGATTGCTACGTTTGGTATTAAGTTGTGAAAAAAAAAGATGCCTAGGCAGATGGTAATTCTTTTCAATTCTGATCGTATATCCATTCTTACAAAAATACTTTCTACTTGAGCAATCGATGTCCCTGTATTTTTTTCTATGATATAGTAGAACAATTACAGCGATAAAAGGGGATGATTACCTTCTTTTTCTTCTCTTTCTTTGATGAAATGTATACGGATCCATTTGTACAAAGAGCTTTTCAGATGATTTTCGGAAAAAAGCTTATGTTGGATGGATATTGCGATATTGGGGAATATATCTACGGGCGGATCAAAAAAGATGATATAAATAGCGGATTAAAAATGATAGACTCACCATTTACAGATTTATATACTAGGCCGTACCCTAAAGAGAATGCCATCGGAAACACATGGTCAAGTTATCATCAGCAGTACCTGCTAAAATCATCTTCTGAAAATATGCAGTATATAGAAGCACAGGCGGTAATTAATTGGATGTTTCGATCTTATAGTAATATCAACGACAGACTGGATGCTGCCAAAGAATTAACGATGAAATTAGAAAAAGCCTTTGATATCAAAGGCAGGTTAACATTTTCACAGGGGATTATATATGTGAGTTCAGAAATTGATCTACAATTGATATCCTCAGTTGATGATTTTTATAAGGCTGTCAGCCATATAAAATCTGCGGGAAAAGAACTGTTTTATCGCGGGCATACGAATGTTAATCATGTACTTGTTCCTTCCATTATGAGGGGAAAGCACTGGAGAGAGCATGAACGAGATATGTATAATGAATTGCTGATTCAGTGTCCCCAGAATTTTGAAAAGGTCAAATCTCATTTAGATTGTCTGGTACAAATGCAACATTACGGTCTGCCGACCCGATTGCTTGATATTACCCATAATCCGTTGGTTGCGTTGTATTTTGCCTGTGAACGGGATGACAATACTTTTGGAGAAATCATTGTTTTTGAAGAGAACAGCACCAGCATTAAGTACCCGCAAAGTGATACCGTGTCTATACTAGCCAGTCTGCCGCTTTTTAGCTATCAGGATCAGCAGGGATTCTATAAACACGCCTCCAACCCTGAATTAAACAAAGCAGATTTTAACAAAAAGATTGACCGACTGCTCCATGAGGTTAAACTTGAAAAACCCGCCTTCAGGGATGAAATTGACAAGGCTGATCTGTTGAATTGTTTCGTTGTACTGCCTACTAAGAACAATAGCCGAATCCTGAAGCAAGATGGCGCGTTTATATTATGCGGATTATCTGACAACAATTCTACTACTATCAACAAGCTGAGGTATGAAGAGAAGTCCGGCAAAACTCAAATATATATAGTAACCAAAAAGAAAGAAATCTTGAAACAGTTGGATACGTTCTCTATCAATAAAGCATCGTTATTTCCAGAAATAGATGATGTCGCAGATTATATTAAAAATAAATATTAGCTCTATATACAGCTGTAACTGGCAGATTGAGTTTTCACTAGGGCTATTGATATTGCTAAAAGAAACGGCAGAAATGCCGTTTTTTTGCATTTTGATTTACGTGTTACGTGATTATTTATATTCATAAGTTATGAATAACTATAAGTAGGCTAATCAACGCTACCTTAGGTAGTTTTTTTGATTTGGTGAATGTTGGTCGTGTTTTTGTATTGTAATTGACTAATGTAATATAGAATAATGACTACAATAAACTTTACTGTAATGCCCCCACCTGAAGGTTTAAGTCGGGATATCGAATGTTTGCGAATCGCTACACATACAGGAAATAAACCGCTGGAGGTTAAGGTATGTCCGAGCGGTTACCCTGGTATCGTTTTTCAGTATGCTACTGATAAAACCGCTGCCATAGAAAGTATAGCAATCCGCTCCGGGAAAACAGCTGCTATACCAATTCTCTTTCTTCATGGACAGGGATCAGAACCAAGTATCATGCGGTTTAGAGACATTCCCTATACGACGATTCAGGTGGTGTTTAAGCCTCATGCATGGTATAGCTTGTTTGGCTGGGATACGTCTGAATTTAAACAAGGTCTCCTTTTTCCTGATCAGTTTGGCGCGGTGGATCTAGAGAAACAGCTCCAGTCGGTGAACTTAATGGAGGAACAGCTTTACATTCGCGATCATATCTCTTGTATATCAGTAAGGGAGCTGGTTGCTGCTTTTCATATTTCTGAGCGACAATTTCAGAAGCGCTTCGTCCGAGTTGTAGGCATGACACCCAATTTATTCATAAGAGTGAGGAGAGTAAATGAAGCATTGAAGCTGATGCATTCAGGACAGTATGAACGATTGTCTGATGTCGCCTACGCACTGAACTATTACGATCAATCTCATTTTATACGCGAAATGAAGTCGTTTTCCTGGGTAAGCCCGAAACATATTGCGATGAGGGTTAGAGAATTTCATTCTGATCTAGCTGGGTCCTCATACTTGTAGAAAGGAAGCCAATACTCCCTTTGGTGTTTTTCTCATATTACGACAATAAGCGACAAGTTTCATTGACTGTAGGGGTACTAATAAGATAGTCTGTAGACGATTACAAAAAATATAAACACAGCGAAAATATGAGAACTAGGGAATAATAGTGCCTTACTTCTTAATCTTTGGAGGAGATTTAGTTGATTAAAATTATGGGTGACTCCACTTGTGATTTATCGGATGAGATCATTGAGAAATATAAAATTGGAATAGCCCCTTTAACGATAAACATAAATGGCAAAGAACATAGAGATCGGATAGATATTAAATCTGATGATTTTTTTGCAATGATGGGGAGTCTCGAAGAGAATCCTACAACTTCCATGCCAAATCCAGTAGAATATTTGAATATAATAAAGGATGCTATGGAGAATGGTTATACAGAGTTCCTTTGTATTTGTATGTCAAGTGGTACCAGTGGAACCTATCAATCTGCTGAAGTAGCTAAAGAAATCTTTTACGAGGAACATCCTGGTTCTTCTATTAAAATCCATGTTGTAGATTCAAAGTCTATGAGTCACGGTAGCGGCTGGTTAATTTTGAAATCGGCTTTATTAAGAGAACAAGGATTTAGTTTTGAAGAATTAGTAGACTTTAATGAAACCTATAAAATAAATGTGAAGCATTTTCTCTGCGTAGATGATTTAAATCACTTAATAAGAAGCGGTAGATTAACTAATGCTAGTGCTCTAATAGGTAGAATCCTGAAGATTAAGCCTATTATGTCCATGCGAAATGGTAAGGGCGCTATAGTCGCTAAAGAAAGAGGATTAAACGGAGTATTAAACCACTATGTGAAAGAATTTAACAAGCGAAATGATTGGGAAATTACAGATTTTATTCTCATAGGGTATACTTCGGAAAAGGATATTGCTGACAGATTGATGGATAAGATCAGGCAAGAAACTGATTTTAAAGGTGAAATATATATAATGCAAATGGGTGTGGCTGTTGGCACGCATGTAGGATTAAGAGCAGTTTCTATGTATTTCATTGAAAAAGGACATAAGCGAGATGGATTGTTGCTCAATGAACTTAGTGGAATAACTGAAATGAAGAATGGATTCATGAATAAATTTAGGAGTAAATAATCGAACCCATTCACAGGAACCTTTCTTTAGATGTCTATTCCAGATTTGACACTCAAAACTACAAACAAACTCGAACCGCCAACCCCAAAACATCCCATTGTTCAAACCAAAATTAGCGGTTGATGAATTCAAGCAGGATACTACGTTGTACATATTCGGCATGCCTTCGACGAACACATTCTTCTCCCTCATGAATGGCCAGCCCGTTGCTGGATCGCGTAGTGTCTGGAAGAGCTCTTTAGACTCCACGGGCGTAAACTCTGACCAATTGGGCAAGGATACAAGCCTTGTGGTTCGATCATCGCGACCCCCTTGACATTGTATGGATGAGTCATAGCATACTGCAAACCAATTGCCATTCCCCAGTCATGCCCCACGATACTGCTATTTGCTACCGGCTTGCCATCTCAGATTCCAGTTATAATACTGATCCAATTCTTGGTGACCGCCGAAATATTCTACGAGTCTCTCCACGCTGAATGTCACATCATTCTGATTACGAATCATGGCGATGGCGCACATACCCTTATTGTTGTTATGCTCATCCAGTCGGACCTCGATCTCCGGTCCGCCCTGCTGCTTGATAGTTACTATGGCGTTAGCCTCCGACCAGTTCGTGATTCCCTCATAGATGAAAGCAAAGATAACAATTCTGCTGATTTCCGAAAGATAATGGCCATTTATCCGCAGATTCTCGCCCGTAGTTACGGATCCGGTGCGGTCATCCCCGTCAAGGGAGATGTAAGGCGCCCTATTCAAACTTCCGAAGGATTCGCCGAGTGCTTGGATAGAGCCCTTAAGACCATTTTTTAATTCAAACAGACAACCAAGGTCCAGGTCAACGCCTTTACTTCCGAACCAGCCCGATGATTTTTTTTGATACCATTTGAGGTTGATCTGTATCTCGCCCAGGGATTCATTCCCTTTCTGGAGACTGATCATCTCCCCGCGTTTCTTAAGCAAGATGGAATTGAGATTTAAAGGAGGGGCTGGAGGTGATGCTGGTGAAGAGGGAGGAACATTGCCCGCCTTAGGCCGTGACCGCAGCTCTGGGAGAGGAATAGGCGACTGCTGCGATTGGATTTTTGGGCTAGCGGGTACAACTGACGACAAAATGTTATTAACCTTGATCCCATAACTTTCGCATAGGGCTGCTAAGCCTCCTGCATATCCGGAACCCACAGCGCTGAATTTCCATTCATTATTGTATCTATAGATTTCTCCGGCGACAATGGCGGTCTCTACAGAAAAAGCTTTCCCTAGTCTGTAGCGAACAAGTTCCGTTCCATCAGTAGCGTTGATGATCCGTATATACGTATCGTCTAGTAGCGAGAAGTTTTGCTGGCGCTGTTCACCCTCATAAATCGTTAGCGCAAAGGCAATGCGTTCGTATTCTGTAGGAATTTGCCTGAGCTCGACAGCGATTTGTGTGTTATCGGTCAACCCTGTATAGGCTTTTTTATCAGACTGCAACACAGCAACGGAGGAGTTCGAAGCAGAAGGGTTGGCATAAAAAATAAGGTCCTCATCTTTAGAGACCGTCTGGGCCGGAGTAAGCAAAAAAGCGGAAAAATCAACCTCAACCTCAGATCTCGTATTGTGCCAGCCCATTCCTACTATAATTCGGGTAAGTTGAGGCGAGTCTTTCGTTAAGTTGCATTTTTGTCCTTTTACCAGATCCAATGTCATTAGAATCAGCCTTTCAAAAGATTAGTAGAGTGGGATCAATACCTGAAGAGGTTATCACCTGCCACGTCTTCCTGCGTCGAGATTCGGACCATTTAGACTGGATAGCTTATCCAAGGAATGTTCGTAAATACGTACTATATCCTGCACCTTTTGGAACTCCGGATCGGAGGGACCCAGATTGTCCATGAACATACGCTGCAGGATTTCCTTATAAAAGGAGATGCGGCTTCCGATAAGCCCACTCTCGTAATCAATGACCTCTTCAATCGTGTGCTGCTCAACAAATCCCCTCAGGTCATCCATCGGATTATCGTGGGACTCCCGCTCATTGCGTGCGGCAATCGGAGTGTTAACATTTTCGAGGTTAACAGTGGAACGTATATTGGAAAAGAGAATATCTTCTTTTGCCAGCATTACCTGAAAAGGCTTATGCGTGAACAACTCTTGTACGACAAGAGCGCACATTGCCTGATTTCTCAGCAGCACACCATCAAATGGGTGTAGAACCCATCCCCATTCATCCCGATACAGGCTGAATGTGAAGTATTCACCTCCATATTCATATTTCAAATTAATAGAAGTTTCTGAAGTGAGTTCATATTGAAATGCTTCCATAGTTCTACTAACACCTCCTGCTTCATCGTTCTTTATGATTCTATTAGCATAGCAGAATATGGGGATTATTAGGAGGGGGGATTTTTCGAGAAAGGAGCTACATAACTTGTGGTAATGCTCATGTTCAGTAGCTTCACTCGCATACTTTTTGTGCGTAACATTAGTTTAAGCAAATTAACGGTATTCCATTGAATTCCCCCTCATTCCTGCTTATAATATAAACGATAAAATACAGAAAAAAAGGTGTCTATAAATGAGCATATTAAATGTTGAAGCATTAAGTCATGGCTTTGGGGATCGTGCGATCTTCAAGGATGTTGCATTCCGCCTGCTCAAAGGCGAGCATATCGGATTGATCGGTGCGAACGGCGAAGGTAAATCCACGTTTATGAACATTGTTACAGGCAAACTGCAGCCCGACGAAGGTAGGGTGGAGTGGTCCAAGCGGGTACGTGTTGGTTACCTTGATCAGCATGCTGCTTTGACCCAAGGGTTAACAATCCAAGATGTATTACGGGGTGCATTCCAATACTTGTTTGATCTTGAGCAAGAAATGAACGATATGTACGGCCGGATGGGTGACGTCTCCCCGGAAGAACTGGAGAAAATGCTTGAGGAAGTAGGCACGATCCAGGATACTCTGACGAATCAGGATTTCTATATGATCGATGCGAAGGTGCAGGAGACGGCGCGTGGATTAGGAATTACGGACATAGGACTGGATCGAGATGTATCTGAGCTTAGCGGGGGACAACGCACGAAGATATTGCTGGCCAAACTGCTGCTGGAGAAACCGGACATTCTGCTCCTCGATGAGCCTACGAACTATTTGGACGAGCAGCATATTGAATGGCTGAAGCGTTATCTTCAGGAGTATGAGAATGCGTTTATCCTTATCTCACATGACATTCCGTTCCTGAACAACGTAATCAACCTGATTTACCATATGGAAAACCTGAAGTTGTCCCGTTATGTGGGCGATTATAATCAATTCCAGCAGGTCTATGAAATGCGCAAGCAGCAGCATGAATCGGCCTTTAACAGACAGCAGCAGGAAATTGCTGAGTTGAAGGACTTTGTTGCCCGCAATAAAGCCAGCGTGGCTACCCGTAATATGGCGATGTCCCGACAGAAAAAGCTCGACAAGATGGACATCATCGAAATGTCGAAAGAGAAGCCTAAGCCCCAGTTTAATTTCAAGGATGCCAAAACAGCAGGCAAAGTTATTTTTGAAGCTAAAGGGCTTGTTATTGGGTATGAAGAACCTCTGTCTCGGCCTCTGGATTTACTGATGGAACGTGGTCAAAGAGTAGCGCTGGTCGGTGCGAACGGTATCGGAAAGACGACTTTGCTACGTAGTATTCTGGGCGAAATCCCGGCATTGTCCGGGTCGGTAGAGCTTGGATACAACCAAGAGATCGGTTATTTCGAACAGGAATCGAAGGAAGGAAAGAACAATACCTGTATTGAAGAAATATGGGATACATTCCCTTCCTTGTCTCAATTCGAGGTGCGTGCTGCACTAGCGAAATGCGGACTCACCACGAAGCACATTGAGAGTAAAATTTCGGTTCTCAGCGGTGGGGAGAAAGCCAAGGTACGTCTGTGCAAGCTCATTAACCGGGAGACCAACATTCTTGTGCTGGATGAGCCCACGAACCATTTGGATGTGGATGCGAAGGAAGAGCTCAAGCGGGCTTTGAAAGCATACAAAGGAAGCATACTGTTAATTTCCCACGAACCGGAGTTTTATCGTGATATCGCCACCGATATTTGGAATTGCGAATCCTGGACTACGAAAATATTCTAATAAACCGTATACTAGTGTAAAGAAATAGAAAAGGACCGTCCGGTAAAATATCCGGATGGTCCTTTTCTAATGTTCATTTAAACATGGATTGCTGGATCCAATGAATTATATTGAATTGAAAGTCCAGTTAATCCACTGCGGACCGTAAAGCTCTTATTTTTGCTAATGAACCCATTAGAGAAACCATACGGACCTGAGAGCTCTTATTGCACCTCAAACGTCTATATTTGGAGTGATTTTGAGTAAATAGCTGCATCTGAGTCCGTATGGATAATGAAACCTAAAGTTTTGCTGAAATAAGGCTTCTAGTGTCCGTATAAACTGAAACTGACTAAATATCAGCTGTGGAACATGACAGTTTCTAAGTGTGTATGTGTCGGTATAGAACCACTACCATCACAGCTTGCTGCTCTTAGGGTTAAGCTTCCATCTTTTGGGCTGTGTAGAGCCGGTAATAAAGACCCCGGTATCTTATGAGCTCGTCATGTGTTCCACTTTCCGCAATGCCTTTGTTGGACACATACATGATACGGTCACAGTTTTTCACGGTGGAAAGCCGATGTGCAATAATGAACGAGGTTCGCCCCTTTAGTAATTCATTTAGGCCTTTCTGGAGCAAACGTTCGGTCTTGGCGTCGATAGAAGAAGTGGCTTCATCCAAAATGAGAATGCGCGGATCAGCCAGAAGTGTCCTTGCGAATGAAATGAGCTGCCGCTGGCCTTGGGACAGCTTGGAGCCGCGCTCGTTGACCTCCGTTTGGTAGCCCTGGTCAAATTCACGGATGAAATCGTCAGCGCAAACCGCTTTCGCGGCGGCGATTACTTCTTCCTCGGTGGCATCCAGTCTGCCGTAACGAATATTGTCCAGTATGGTGCCGGAGAATATGAAACTGTCCTGCAGCATAATCCCCATTTGGCTGCGAAGGGACTTCAGCGTAATCTGCGAGATATCCTGCCCGTCAATAAGAATCCTGCCGCCGGTAAGGTTATAAAATCGTGAGATCAAATTGACGACCGTTGTTTTGCCTGCACCTGTCGGTCCAACTAGGGCAATACTTTCTCCCTCTTTGACATCAAAGGAGATGTTCTCCAAAATATTCAACCCTGGATCATAGGCAAAGGTCACGTTGTCGAAAGTGACTTTACCCTGAACAGGCAGAAGTTCCTTGGCATCGGGAATATCGCTGACCGAAACCGGCTCATCCAGCGTTTCGAAGATACGCTCAAGATAGGCAACGGCGTTGATAAAGTTATTGTATAGGTTAGAGAGGTTCAAAATCGGCTGCCAGAATCGGGCTGCGTAGCTGCTCATAGCCAGAATGACACCCAGTGTTGCTTCTTTGGGATCAAGTGTCAACAAGCCCACAAGAAAGATCAATGCCGTAACGATAGTAGATAAGTTATCAACCGTAAAAGGAATAAGCATGTTGTAATTCAGAGCCCGTAACCACTCCTTGCGGAAATTGCCGGCAAGTCGGGTGAAGGTTCCCTCATTGTGTTGTTCACGGGAGAAGATTTGCGTCACACCAATGCCGCTGATGCTTTCCTGCAAATAAGCGTTCAGATTGGAGCTTTTGTTGGATACCGCTTGCCATGCCCGGCGTTGTCGTGTCTTGATGAGCAGCATGATGCCTAAGAAAATCGGCAGTCCTGCAAGGATGACGAGCGAAAGCCGTACATCTAAAGCGAACATGAAAGCGGCGATAAAGATTAAGTTTACGATCTCGAGAATGAAGTTGATAATGCCGTTAGATAACACATCCGAAACTGAATTGACGTAATTTACGACCCGGATCAGAATCTTGCCCTGTGGACGGTCGTCATAATATTTAAAGGGCAGTTCCTGTAAATGCTTGAATAAATCCGTGCGGATTTCAAAAATAATGTCTTGTCCGACGCTTGTCATTATGCGCGAGCGGATGGTAGCCAAAATAACGCTGACCACGATAGTCAAAAGCATCAGCAATGACCAACCGAGCAGCGGAAGCTTTGCCTCCGCGGGAATGGTCACGTCGATTACATGCTGTATGATCAGCGGTGCCGACAGCGCAATGGCTGCCGAGAGAGCACTGAGCACAAACGCAACTATCATAGGCGTTTTCTTCCGTCTAATGTAAACCATCGCACGCCGGAAGTGTCTGATATCGAAGGGGGACTCTAGGTTCTCGTCAACGTCAAATTTATTTCTTGCCATTAGCGATCACCTGCCTTCCAATGCCCTCATTCTGCAGCATAAATACCTCATAGTAATAGCCCCGTTTTGCCAACAGTTCGGTATGAGTGCCTTCTTCAATCAAACGGCCGCCATCCAGGATGAGAATACGGTCTGCCTCTGCTGTGGTGGATACTCGCTGGGCAATGATAAGCTTCGTACACGGATAATCCAGCTCGCGCAGACTTCGCTGAATATGCTCCTCAGTCTCAAGATCGACGGCAGAAGTCGTGTCATCCAGTATCAGGATGGGACGGTGGACCGCCAAGGCACGAGCTAACGCAATGCGCTGCTTCTGTCCTCCAGACAAGCCGACACCGCGTTCCCCGACAACCGTATCATACCTTTCGGGCATCCGGGAGATGAAATCATGCGCGGCCGCGAGCTCGGCATATTCCATAGCCTCTTCCTCCGGGAGATCAGGGTCGCCATAGGCGATGTTTCCGTCGATGGTATCGGAGAACAAAAGGACGTCCTGGGTCGCCATGCCGATGTTCCCGCGGAGTTCATCAAGCTCCAGTTCACGGACATCAACACCGTCTACCAGCACACGTCCATCGGATACATCATAGAAACGGGGGATGAGATTAATGAGTGTTGTTTTGCCCGAACCTGTCGGACCCATAATTGCAACAGTTTCTCCAGGTTCAACCGTAAAGCTGACATCGTCCAGAACTGTAGCGCTGTCATATTTAAAGCGGACATGCTCAAACGTAATGCGCCCCTCGTAACGGTGTTTGGTAAATAGGGGATGCTCGTTAACAATAGTGGGTTTGGCGTAATAGATCTCAACGATCTTGGTCAGGCTGGCAAAAAAACGCTGGATGTCGTTGATAATAATGCCGATGTTACGCATGGGGTTTGATATAGCCCAGATCAGTGAAGAGAAGGCGGCGAATTCGCCGAAGGTGATCCGGTCATTCATAAGGAACAGCCCGCCGGCCAACATCAGGATGACATTGAACCCCTGCGCTAAGGTTTCCAGATAAGGGAAGTAATCGAGCCATACGAGCGCGGCCTTTTTGTTCGCTGTAGAATAGTTGACGTTCTTTTCTGTGAATTTCTCAATCTCGTACTCCTCGCGGGCGAACGCCTTAACCACACGGTTTCCTGAAATATTCTCCTGCGCAGTCGTGTTGAGCTGAGACAGCCGCTCGCGCAGATCCACATACATAGGTCGGACGTGTTTGGCAAATATGTAGGCCACGATAAAAATCAGCGGTGACAGGGTAAGCATCCACAGCGTCAGTTCGGTATCAATGGTAAAAAAATAGATAACGGCGGCAGCGAAAATCGTTAAGGATTCGATGATCGTTTTGAAAATCCATGCCATGGAGTGCCGTACCATGTCCAGATCTCCTGTCATCTTGGTCATAAGATCGCCGGTACGGTTATGATCGTAATATTCTCTGTCTTGTCCTTGAATCTTGTTGTAGAGATAAATACGTATGCGATACAGCATGTTTTGCGAGGAGCGCTCGTACTGCATGGTTGTCACATAAGCCAGACCCGTCCGCAGCAGGGAAAACCCGATCATACCCAGGCAGAGTGCGATCAAGAGTCCCCGTTCTTGTGTCAAATTCTGCGAGGCATTGTCACCGGCTATAAACGTATCGACAATGCGCTGACTGATGTACGGATTCACAATCGTAAGACTCGAACCCACCACAGAGAGACAGAGAGCCAGTATATAACGCGACCTGTTTCCCTTCAGATTCTGCCATAGCCATTTAAGTTCGAACATCTGATCACCTGTTTCTGTTCTGTTTGTTCTTCACTCTTCTATTAAAGAATGAATAAATCAACGTGATTATAACATTAACAAACGGCCAGCATCGGTTACTGTATTATTTTCTTGTTACAATCGATTGAACTTTTGTTTACCAAGGTTTAACTCGATTACCTTTAGGTGCTGAAGATGAAGAAACGAGGAAATACGAACGTTTATACATTAGGAATTGATTTTATACACTATTTTATTTATAAATGTTAAATTACCTCACAAGAAATGATTGAAGTATTCTTCAATATGCGTTAAGTTAGTGAAAAGAAATAATAATGTCAGTTTATATAACATAAACTTGGCTTATTAAGAATCCTGAGGGTCTGCTCGGTTCGATTATACGGATCCCGATGGCATTCCTTCCATTTCAACCATGTACGGTATTTCATAGGTATTCTTTAGCTTGGCTATTGTGATAGGAGTTATGGCTGTTGTGTTTTATATCTTTAATCAGGACCCTCCGAAACCAGCTGAGCCGAAATGTTCAAAATGGTGCCTGAAGTATCTTCTGGCAATACAGGAGCAGTTACAGGGAATGTGGGTGCTGCAGGAGGAATTGGCGGATTTTTCCCGCCAATTGTACTCGGTATAGCATAGACGCTGGAGTTTTTCACTTGAGGCGGTGACAGCTGTTTACACTTGAATGGAGGTTTAAAGATGGCAAAAAGAAAGTTAGTTGTGATCGGAAACGGTATGGCGGGTGTACGCTGCGTCGAAGAAATTCTAAATATCGATCGGGATGCTTTTGAAATTACTATATTCGGCAAAGAGCCCCATCCCAACTATAACCGCATATGGTTATCGAAGGTGCTTCAAGGCGATACGACCATCCAAGATATCACGATTAATGACTGGCAATGGTATGAAGACAATCAAATCCAACTGTTCACAAATGAAATAGTTACCAATGTAGACGTTGAACGTAAGAGGGTTGTTACTGAATCTGGGATAAGCGTCGTTTACGACGTACTTATCTTCGCTACGGGGTCTTTGCCGTTTATGCTGTCTTTGCCGGGTGCGAATAAACAGGGCGTTACAGCCTTTCGGGATATTAGCGACTGTGAAACGATGATGGAAGCTTCCAAAAGCTATCAGAAGGCAGTGGTTATCGGCGGAGGATTACTTGGGCTCGAAGCGGCTCGGGGCTTATTGAATCTCGGTATGAAGGTGGATGTCGTTCATATTTTTGACAGTATTATGGAAAGACAACTTGACCAAACGGCTGCCAAAATGCTTCAGGCAGAGCTGGAAAAGCAAGGAATGCGCTTTTTACTGGAGAAACAATCGGAAGAAATTCTCGGACGCAAACGCGTGACAGAGCTGAAGTTCAAAGATGGCTCCAGAACCGATGCCGATCTGCTAGTCATGGCAGTAGGCGTCAGGCCTAACGTTCAGTTGGCTAAGGAGAGTGAGATCGAAACAAACCGCGCTATAGTCGTTAACGATTTTATGCAGACAAGTGTATCTGATGTATTCGCGGTAGGAGAATGCGCGGAACATCGCGGTGTTGTGTATGGTTTGGTGGCACCGCTCTATGAGCAGGGGAAGGTGCTAGCGAAAACGCTGTGCGGTGTAGAAAATGAAGGCTATCATGGTTCGGTGTTGGCGACTCAGCTAAAAGTTTCGGGCGTTGACGTATTCTCTGCTGGTGAATTTACAGATAGCAATGAAGTGAAATCGTTGAAATGGATTGATGGTCTCCGCAACACTTACAAGAAAATTGTTATACGTGATAATAAAATTGTCGGAGCGGTTCTGTTTGGTGACATTAGTGAGGGTACGAAGCTTCTAGGCATGATCAAGCAACAGACGGATATCTCTGTTTATGAGAAGGAAATGAATGATGCCGGCGCACGCGGCCAGGAATCGGGGGACAGAGTCGCGAACATGCCCGATAAGGAACTGGTGTGCGCTTGCAACGGGGTTACCAAAGGGACGATTATGCAGGCTATTCAAGAACATGGCTTACAAACGGTCGATGAAGTAAAAAAATGCACGAAAGCATCCAGTTCTTGTGGTAGTTGCAAAACGATGGTCAGCAGCATTTTGGATTATGTTCACCTTAATGGTTTTGATCAGTCGGTGGAGAAAGAAACCGTCTGTGCCTGCACAACGTTAAGCCATGATGAACTTATGTTGGAGATTCAGAACCGCCGTTTTTCCGATACGGGTGAAATCATGTCCGCATTGGATTGGCAGACGGAAACAGGGTGTGTAATTTGCCACCCCGCGCTGAATTATTATTTAGGCGTTCATAGCTCAACGGTGCTGCATGTGAATGAGGATGTGCCAATAGGCATTCAGGCCGATGGCACCTATGCGGTTATGCCTAAAATGTATGGTGGTGTAACAACCCCGGAACAGCTGCGGCTAATTGCGGACATTGTTGAGAAACACGAAATCCCGCTCATGAAGCTGCTGGAAGGACCGCAACTTGGTCTGCTCGGTATTGCTGCGGCGGACGTAGAGGCCGTTATGACGGATCTGAATATACCGATTACCGGACCGGTATACGGAAAGACAGTGAATACGGTTGGAACATGCAGCGGTATAAGATATTCCGTAGATGCGATGCAGGACTCCATCGGACTTGGTGTCACCTTGGAGATGAAGTTAGAGAGGCTGCAAATGCCTCAAGAAATTAAGATTGGGGTATCGGCCAGTCCGCACAACCGTGCAGGATCACTTACGAAGGATATTGGAATCGTGGGTGTGCCGGGTGGATGGGAGATGTATGTAGGCGGCAATGGGGAACGGCATGTGAAACCAGGTCAACTATTATATACAGCTGCAACGGATGAGGAGCTTATGTCACTTGTGGCTGCTTTTCTGCAATATTACAGGGAGACAGGGCATTTCGCAGAACGGGTATCGCAATGGATAGAACGAATGGGTCTTCTGCAAATCAGGGAAGCTCTGTTCGATCCATATCTTTTTCAACTATTAGAAAGCCGCATGGAGAAGGCACTTTTAAATTCATCAGGGCAAGTAAATCAGCAGCCTACAGCTGCAGTGATAAGGTGATCATATGAAACCATTAACGATACTGAATAATCAAGCGGATTTGGAAGCTTTTGCAGGACAAGAGCATGTTATGGATACTCAGTGTCCCTTTTGCAGTGTGCAATGTAAAATGCAGGTTGTAGAGCATCTTGGCAAGGAGCGGAATACCTATACTGTTCTACCAAAGCCCAACGCGGCTTCAGAAGGCAGATTGTGTATCAAAGGGATGAATGCCTATCAGCATGCCCTAAGCAGCGATCGACTCACCTATCCAATGGCCAAAGTGGATGGAGCATTTGTGAGAGTCAGCTGGGAGGAAGCGTACCGGATTATTCAATCCAATTTCACTCAAATTGGACAGCAGTTCGGAAACGATGCGATTGGCGTATACGGCGGGGGATCTCTGACCAATGAATCCGCGTATTTACTTGGGAAATTTGCACGGGTCGCGCTGCGGACCAAATATATTGATTACAATGGACGGTTTTGTATGTCCGCGGCTGCGTCGGCCGGCAATAAGGCATTTGGAATTGACCGTGGCTTGACCAACCAGCTGTCCGAAATTCCGATGGCAAAGTGTATCATTTTGGCGGGAACAAATATTGCAGAATGCCAGCCCACGCTCATGCCTTATTTTACAAGGGCAAAGGAGAACGGAACTTTCATTATAGCCATTGATCCTAGAAATACAGGCACTACCGAGATGGCGGATTTGCATTTAAAGGTAAAGCCGGGGATGGATGCAGCTTTAGTCAACGGCATGTTGAAAGTGTTGGTGGATGAAGCTTATGTAGATGAGTCGTTTGCTAGGGAACGCACTAACGGGTTTCAAGAGCTAAGGGAGCATCTTGCGAATATTGACCTTAATGATATCGCAGAAATAACGGGCGTTCCATTGGTGCAAATTCGCCAAGCCGCAGAAGCCTTCGGCAAAGCAGCAACCGGTATGGTATTTACTGCAAGAGGTGTAGAACAGCAGACAGATGGATATATGGCCGTGCGAAACTTCCTTAATATGGTGCTGATTACCGGAAAGATTGGGAAAGAGGGCTGTGGTTACGGCGCGATTACGGGCCAAGGTAACGGTCAAGGGGGCAGAGAGCACGGACAAAAAGCCGATCAGCTTCCAGGATACCGTTCGATTGAAAATCCGATCGATCGTGCCTATATCGCAGAGGTATGGGGTGTGAAGCCTGACGAATTACCCGGAAAGGGCGTTTCCGCCTATGAAATGATGGAAAAAGTCCATGAGGAGGAGATTCGTGCACTGTTTGTCATGGGCTCCAATCCGCTTGTCTCTAATCCTAATGCCAACTTTGTGGAAGAGGGCCTGAGTAAGCTGAAGTTCCTGGTGGTAGCCGACATGTTCCTCTCTGAAACAGCACGGATGGCTGATTTAATTTTGCCTACTTCCTCTTATTTGGAGAATGAAGGCACATTAACCAACATGGAAGGCCGTGTTTTGTTGAGAGAGGCAAGTCGGGCGGTTATGGGTGAAGTGAAGCATGATTGGGAAATATTGTGCGGCATTGCCCAAAGCCTTGGAAGAGAGTCTTATTTCTCTTACACCAATGTGGAGCAAATTTTCGAGGAGCTTCGTATTGCAAGCCGCGGAGGGCTGGCTGATTATTATGGCATCACCTATGACCGGCTGCGTCGGGATGAAGGGGTGTATTGGCCTTGTCCAAGCTTGGATCACCCTGGAGAAAAGCGATTATTCGAGAAGGAGTTTGCGCATCCGGGCGGTAAGGCAGAGTTGATAGCGGTGGATAATCATTTCCCTGATGAGCAGGTAAGCGGCGAGTTTCCGCTATACTTGACAACCGGTCGCGTACTCTCGCATTATTTGACAGGTGTGCAAACCCGGAGAAGTCATACCTTGGCGGCACGCAGCTTTGAATCCTTTATGGAAATTCACCCGAAGACGGCACAAAAGTACCAGATCGAGGATGACTCATTAATACGGCTGGAGTCGAAGCGGGGAAGTATCGTAGTCCGTAGCAAGCTGACGAGGGAAATTCGCGAGGATACGGTATTTGTTCCTATGCATTGGGGTGGTATTCAGAATGTGAACAAAGTTACGAATCAAGCGCTGGATCCAACGTGTAAAATGCCTGGCTTTAAAGTATGTGCGGTGAATGCAAGGCCGCTTGTGGAATCGATGTAGAGTTCGAAACAAACAGTGAATTTGAAATAGGCAAATCCCCAAAGGCATGAGTCCTTTGGGGATTTTTTTGTGAAATAATGTTCTTCAGACGAGCATAGTTCGAAAATTCGAATATCCCCCACTACGGAGTCCGCAAGCTTGGCGAAACATTATGTTTTTCCGCAAATAAGGTCTCTGTGGTCCGTTATAACTTTGCTGGTATTGCATAGGCTCTTCCGCTATCGAAGGATAAGCAATGGTAGAAGGAACCGGAGATACTTACGGCTGCACTTCAATTGTTAATCTGGCTTCAATCGTGTATAGTTTGGATGGAAAAAACCTACAATGCAAACAGAGTTTTGTGTCAAGAAGATAGATCGTGATTAGAGGATAGCGTGTAATCAAATTTGTAATTGGAGTTGATGTAACATGAGTATTGATTTAATCTGCACAATTGGTCCAGCCAGTTCTTCTTCTGCCGTTCTCAAGGAATTGCTGCTTAGCGGTATGACAATCGCACGACTCAATATGTCACACGGGAACCATGGAGAACATAAACGTGTAATTGAAGCTTTGAGAGAATGTTCCGTCGAATTGGGGAAATCCGTACGGATTTTGGGTGACTTGCAAGGACCAAAAATTCGTCTGAAGAGCGTGCAAGGGGATGCGGTTCAATTAGAAGAGGGCCAAACGTTTATCCTCGACCAATCTGATGAACCGGGAGGAAGGGAACGCGCGGCGCTCGATAACCCCGGTGTAATGGAAGATATTCAAAAAGGAGCGGCTATCCTAATCAATGATGGGGAAGTTAAGCTTGTGGTGATGGATAAGAATCAGGGAAGCATCTTCACACGGGTTAGTGTAGGCGGAATGATCGGTAGCCGAAAGGGTGTCAATCTTCCGGGAACGAGAACTCACTTACCAGCCATCACGGAAAAGGACAAGCAGGATCTTCAATTTCTGTTGGAGAACAATGTCGATTGGATAGCATGTTCTTTTATCCGCGAGGCGTCTCATTTGAAGGAAATTCGAAGTTATATATCTGCTCTGGGTAAATATAAACAACCAGGCCTCGTTTCCAAAATTGAAACCGTTCATGCCGTTCTTAACTTTCAATCTATAATGGAGGTGTCGGATGGCATTATGATTGCGAGGGGAGATCTTGGTGTGGAGCTGCCTTTCGAGCAAATCCCGTTCATTCAGAAAGCGATCCTTCACGAGTGCAGTCGATCAAAGACTTATGTCATCACTGCCACCCAAATGCTGCAATCCATGGTCGATCACGCGGTTCCAACGCGCGCTGAGGTAACTGATGTCTCTCAGGCTGTACTGGACGGAACCGACGCCGTGATGCTATCAGCCGAAAGTTCTATCGGTAAATATCCAGTAAAAAGCACGAGAGTCCTGGATACTATTGCGACATTTGCGGAGAACATGCGCGAGCAAGGGAAGAGCGATTTCTCGTTGGAGAAGATATTCACTCATCCCTCGTTTGTTAATCTGCATTTGAAAGTTGCTTTGGATAACGGGGCGGATGAATTGAACGATTAGAATACGTGAAAATTTAGGGTTCTTAGCTTAGTTGGTAGAGTATCTACTCTAATCAACCAAAAAAACGGCAGAAATGTCGTTTTTTTGGTGCGCCCAGAATGGGTGCACTGCACTTGAGTCCGAAAGCTTGGTGAAATCGTGTTCTAACTTAGCTGACTCATACTCAACAGGAGGATTTTAGTTAATTCCACCTAATCTGCCCTCCTACGATATCCAAATAACTGCCCCAACGTGACAATAATGTAACAATCCCCCTCCTGCCTATCACCTGGATCGAACGACAGTGCTAGCTCTAAACCATACAATAAGTGTGTTGGAACTAGCTGTTATAAGGAGAGGATTTAAGTTGAATAAAATGTTGAGTAAGAATATGAGTAAGAATAGGAAAACCCGCCGCAAGTTCGGCATCCTGACGGCTGTGCTGACGCTGACTGTTGCCTTTGAAACAAGTGCATACGCGCAACAGAAACCTGAGTCGGATCGGTTTACTTCGGTCAAACAGCTTGCCGCACTCGGCAGTACAGCACCAAGAGATTATACGGACGGGCCGCGTGACGCTAAGGAAGTCGAGGCATTTCTTGACTCGTTTTTTGCTCAGGATGCCATCAAGCAAAAGTTGATGTGCCAGGCCCGGGCGAAGCTATTGGGTATACTGGTCTGAGAAAGGCCTTAAGCAAGGAGCTGGACGCGGTTGCTTTTCCACAGGCTGTTGATTTTGGCGCAAGCGGGGTTCAAGTCAAAATCAATATCACAAGTGAAATGGATCGCTATGCCATGAATTACAGTGTATATGGCCGTCAACTGGTCGTGCCGATGGAGGTGGTAAGGGCTGTTCGTGAGAAGATGCCTACCTCCCCCGAATATGAAGCCATCCACATCGATACCTACCAAATTGCGGATAAGAAAGAACGTGCAGCCGCATCCAGCATTTATGCGGAGGTAGTCAAGGTAAATAAGCTTAGTCCTGACTTTGATACATTTTATAAAGCGTCGCTCCGTAAATTTGGGCTGATCATTTTTATAGCAGGTTTTCTTGGTCTTGTCTTCCTGATCTCCACGGGCAGTATTCTATATTTCAAGCAGATGACAGAGGCGGAGCAAGAAAGGAAAAGCTATACGATTCTACGGCAACTCGGGTTCGGGGAGCGTGAGATTATGGGCGGCATTATTCGCAAGCAGATGTTTGTATTTGCGATTCCGCTGGGGATCGGGCTTATGCATTCCGTGTTTGCTGTTAAAGCGGCTTCCAAGCTGGCCTTGTCTGACCTCACCCTTCCGACCGCTATTGCCATGTCTGTATACACACTTATTTACTTCGTGTTCGCGGTGCTTACTATTGTTTATTATCGCCGAATTGTGAGGGCAGCACTTTAGAGGTTTGGCTATTTGTGTTGGATTCCCTGGGAGTCAATTCTATAAGCGGCAGAGATGCCGTTTTTTTGTTGTTTCTGAGTCTAAAATGGTGATTTACTCCAAATAAGAGCTTCCAAGTCCACTTTATTACGCCGGTGATCAACATCCCTACTTTCCAGCATCTAATTTCTTAAGTGGAAGGAAAGTCTTTAAAATATTCACTATTAACAAGATGAAGCAAAATACTATATTTTGAAAAATGCACAAATTTTAGGTGGAAATTAGAATCGAAACCGGTTTATAATGTATTTATAATTATTGGTTGCGCTTTCAATTGAGAATGCGATATGAAGAATACAATAAATGAACATCCAACACGCTTAAATACTCCAACTTGAAAACATAGCAGCCCATGGAGTTCCGTTGAAAAGAAGATAACTAGTGTCATTTACGAAACCGGTTGGGATGAAACTAACCACCGCCAAAGGCATCTGTTACATACATTGTGGAAATTCCCCCCCTACCAATACCTTGTTTTACCTGATTTCAAAGCGCGAGCGCGCGCCGTGCATTGAAATAAAAATAAACGAAGTGAGGTGATCTCCCTAGGCTGAAGATGGGTAGTGTGTTGTATATTAAAAGGAGGTAAAAATGATGTTGAAAAGAGGAAAAGTTCTAAGTCTATTACTTCTATTCACACTCTTGATTGCTCTAGTACCTGTCGGGAATTCAAATGCAGCTTCAACTTGGAATCAGGTATGGAGCGACGAATTCGATGGTACATCCCTGAATACTGGTAATTGGTCGGCTGAAGTCGGTACCGGTAGCGGTGGCTGGGGAAACAATGAACTGCAGTACTATACCAACCGTTCGCAAAACCTGCAGGTGACGGGTGGAAATCTCGTCATTACGGCGCAAAAAGAAGCCTATGGTGGAATGAATTACACCTCCGCACGGATAAAGTCACAAGGATTGAAAAGTTTTACGTATGGTAAAATCGAAGCGAGAATTAAGTTGCCCTCAGGACAGGGACTATGGCCGGCATTTTGGATGCTTGGATCGAACATTGATTCGGTGGGCTGGCCTAAATCCGGGGAAACGGACATTATGGAGCGTGTAAACAATAATGCCTTTGTTAACGGCACTGTGCATTGGGATGCCAATGGACATGCTGAATATGGACAGGTATCTGGTAATCTTGATTTTTCCCAATACCATGTGTACAGCGTAGAATGGGATGCGAATTATATAAAGTGGTTTGTAGACGGCACTCAGTTTAACGCTTTCTATATCGAGAACGGAACTGGTAACACGGAAGAATTCCAAAAGCCATTCTTCCTTCTGCTAAATCTTGCCGTGGGTGGAAATTGGCCAGGAAGTCCTAACAGTTCGACTCCATTCCCGGCGCAAATGCTGGTTGATTATGTACGTGTGTATCAGGCTTCCGCTACGACAAACATCGAGAGCGGTAGTATTTATACCTTGGCTGACAAGGCAAGCGGTAAGGTGCTGGATGTAGTAGGCGTTTCTACAGCTAGTGGGGCAAAAATGCAGCAGTGGACCAATTACACGGCCAATAACCAAAAATTTAAGGTAGAAAGTACGGGAGACGGATATTACAAGCTTACAGCAGTGCATAGTGGAAAAGTATTGGATGTGCCCAACTCATCAACTTCCACCGGCATACAGTTGCAGCAATGGGACGATAATGGTTCCAATGCCCAGCGGTGGAGAATCGTAGATGCGGGAGGCGGTTACTACAAACTTGTTTCTAAAGCAAGCGGATTGGCCATGGATGTTTCCGGATCTTCTACGGCAGATGGCGCAGCAGTCCAGCAGTGGACCGACAATGGAACGGATGCCCAAAAGTGGTTATTTACCAAAGTTAATTAACGTCCTATTTAAATGAAACCACTTCACTTAGGAGTGGTTTTTTTGGTTTTTCATATTTAGATAGATATACTCAACTCAGAGTATTTTTAAGTAAATTACGAGTTCAATTTATACTAAAAATACCCATAAATATGGTATAATTGATATAATATCCTGCAATATAGTAATTGTAACAAAATGTTCAAAATTAGGTCTTAATTATGATTTTAGGTACTAAGTCCCTTTGATTCTATACTGAAAAGACCTATTTATATGGGATTTCTCTGATCCAATCATTCTTGCAAGGATCATTAATGATAACTGCATAAGTAAACGACAAAATTTTACAAATTGTGAATTGGAGTGACGGTTTATGAAAGTGAATTCAGTATATGTAGGTGCTAGCATTGATGTTATAGCGTTTGAAGCTCTATGGGTAAGGCTTTCCAAAGAGAAACAAGAACGATTAAAGAAATTTAAAAGACAACAGGATATTATTCGTTCTCTAGTTGCTGATCTACTTGCTAGAATGATGTGTGCTGAAGCTATGTGCTGCAGTATGGAGGACGTTGAGTTTGAATACAATGAGTTTGGCAAACCGTTAGTTTCCGGAGATACACCCTGTTACTTTAATGTTTCTCATTCAGGTGATTGGGTAGTTTGCGCAGTTGATAGTGATGCGATAGGTATTGATATAGAACAAAAAGGTAATATAGACCTAGAAATAGCCAGAAGGTTCTTTACTAGTCAGGAATATAGGTACATTTGGGGGGGAGATCCGGTAACACGTATAGATAGATTTTATGAGATTTGGACATTTAAAGAGAGTTATATTAAGGCAGTTGGAAAAGGCCTGACCATCCCGCTTCAATCTTTCGAGGTTGAGATAGCGCAGCAAGAGTACGGAGAATCATTACGAGCTAGAATAAGCAAGAATTCGAGTAGTGCTAATGTATGGTTTTTGAAACAGTACAATATGAATGCCGACTACAAGGTGGCTATTTGTGCAAAAGAACAACTTTTTACCCAGACTATCCATAACATAAACATAAATCGACTTTCTTTATAAAAAACAACGCGGTGAGCGCTAATTTACACGAATGCTGTCACTAATTCTGAATGGCTCTATTTTCACGTAAAAAACCGGGATTAACCAATAAATTTCATGGATTGACAAAAATGACCATCGATAATACAATCTACTCGTTAGTAAATTAATGTAAATTAATCAAATGAATTCTTTATAAGGAAATGAATAAATTTTAATATACCTCGAAGTGAATAGCATAAACTCTAACCCATATCTTTATATTTTCTGCATAAAACTCCACATAACTACTCACATAATTACTCACGCAAAGACTCTACATAGAACTGATTCATAAGGTAATGCCTACAGCGAAAGGGGGAGGGTCTGTCACAAGATAGTATGTTGAGAGATTGCAATAGTAATAAAAATACACTTAAAAACAAGGAGGAATTTATGTGTGGTTTTTAGCGCTGTGGTTGTTAGGTATTATTTCAGGTCTGGTACATTTATATACCCTAGGATTTCCCAACAATGTAAGTGATATAAGTACGATCCTGCTGCTTCATCAATTTGTGGTCACGTTCGGATTGGTTGGCGTAATTGGTTACGTAGTTAATATTGCGAGAGCTGATGAAACAGCGAAGATGTTAGGTTGGCCGGGTGGACCGTTTCAGGTTAAATATGGTTTCTCTCAAGTGGGTTTAGGTGTAATGGGGATTTTGGCCATTTGGTTCCAAGGTACCTTTTGGGTCGGTGTTCTGGTAACCATGTACATCTATGGACTAAGTGGTCTGTGGTCTCATACACATGTGATGATTAAGAATAAGAAGGTCGATGCTGATAGTATAAGCAACCTTATTATGGACGTTGTTTACCAGACATTCATTACAGTGTTGTCGATATTAGCAGGGGGAATCTGGGTTCTGGGATAAAAACTCGAGGGGGTAGGATTGTGATAACAAAAAGAGTGGAATTATCGGAAACCCAGAAAGGTATTTACTTTGATTGCCAAATCGATAACCCTATATCCTATAATATATCTGCAACTTTATTAATTGAGGGCTTACAGGAGAAACACTTTGAGTCGGCTTTAAAATTAGTAATTGGAGAACAAGAAGCCTTACGAAGCAGTCTCCAAATGGTAGATGATTTGCCGGTTCTAGCTATTCATGACCGAATTCCCTATGTATTAGAAAAACAAGATCTTTCAGCTCATGTCGAGCTGAGGGATGAATTAGTAAGAGGAATAACTAAGGAAGAATGCAATACGACATTTGATTTTAGCGAGGCTCCTTTATTTCGCACTAAACTAATTCAATTGGAGGAGCATAAACACCTATTTCTGATCTGCATCCACCATATAATCTCCGATGGTTTATCATTAGAGATTTTTAAGAAGAAATTACTGAATTATTATTCCTACTTGGTAAATAAGAAACCAATGACCTTGAAACAGGATTCTGGGTTCTCTGAATTTATTGAGCGTGAAAATAGTAAACTATTAGATGGAAAGTATAGTAAACAGAAAGAGTATTGGTCACAAAAAATGAGAGGCTCCGAACCGCTGGCCTTACAACCGGATTATTCAGTTAGACACAAAGATCAAGGCATCGGTAAGGAAAAACGTTTTGAAATCCCTTCCGAAATGATTAAGGCCATTCATCATCTGTCCATGGATCAAGAAGTTACGGATTTTATGTTCTTTATGGCAGCTTTTACCGTACTTATGAATCAGTATACGCGAAATGATGATATTATCTTCTCTTCCCCCTTTTCCTATCGCCCTAGCTTTGATCTGGAAGAAACCATGGGTTGTTTTGTCCATATGTTACCTATGCGTTTCAACATTCAGAGTGATGGCCACTTCACTTCTATTCTGCAGCAGGTTTCCCATGAATTAATTCAAGTATATAGAAACATTGGATACCCTAATAATTTGATTGTACGAGACAGCCAATTGGTACCTATGCCTGGCTCGCCTTCGATATTTGATGTGTCTTTTGTCTACGATATATATGAAGAAACAGAAGATAACCATCTTAAGATAGAAGTTCTCGATCAGGATATCGTAACTTTTCCAGGGAGCTTAATGGTCATCTTAAATAAAACTCCGTATCAGGACATGATTAAAATTCAATACAAGTCTGGAATCTTTTCGGATGAAATGATAGAGCTGCTGGGACGTAGATTTCTGAAGCTCCTTGAAGTTGTAATACAAAATGTTGATATCCCAATCGGACAGATTGACTTGTTGTTAGAGAATGAAAAGAAATGCATATTACAAGATTTCAATGCTACTTCTTATTTCCCCTACCAGCCACAGCATATTATGGATGTGCTCCATTCTAAGGTTATCAACCACCCTGACCATATCGCACTGATAGAAGGGGAGAAACAAGAAACCTATGCTTCCGTGAACGCCAAAGCTAATCAATTAGCTCGAAAAATTGCGGGAAGAAAAAGAAAAGCCAATGAAGCGATAGGCATACAGATGCACCGTTCGATGAATTTGGTAATAAGTCTATTGGCGATACTCAAAGCAGGTTGTGCGTATGTGCCTATAGATCCCGCTTATCCCGCAGCAAGAAAAGAGTATATTTTTGAAGATGCGGATATTAATCTTCTTATAACTTCGTCAGAGTGTGAGTTTAAGGAAGACTGGAATATAGATTTTCTTATTATTGATGATCCTGAAACCTATAGCGGCGATGATAGTAATCTCGCAGAGGAACTGGATCCCTTTAGTTTGGCTTACATTATGTACACATCCGGTTCAACCGGCAAACCAAAGGGAGTCATGGTAGAAAATCATAGTGTAGTGAATACATTAATGGATTTGGAAAGACGTTTCCCCCTCGGGAAGGATGATGTGTATCTCCTCAAAACCTCCTTTACTTTCGATGTGTCCGCGACAGAATTCTTTGGATGGTTTATGGGGGAAGGCGCATTATTGGTGTTAGAGCCGGATGGGGAGAAAAATCCTCAATTAATATTGAATGAGATCAGCAAACATGCTGTAACCCATATTAATTTTGTTCCAACGATGTTTAGGCTCTTCTTGGAGTTATTTGATATGAATTCTAATCTGGCAAAGTTAGATCCACTTCAATGGATCTTTGTGGGCGGAGAAGCCGTAACACCGGATATTTTGCAGAAATTTAATGCGCTCCAGACTAATATCAGTCTTGAAAATGTATACGGACCTACAGAATGTACCATTTGGGTTTCTCACTATTCTCTCAAAAATTACAATGGAGCAGCCAATATCCCTATTGGTCAGCCGCTTAATGAGTCTCGTTGGTACGTAGTTGGGAACAATGAACATTTGCAGCCGGTTGGTATTCCAGGAGAACTTTGTTTAAGCGGTGTGGGTTTAGCCCGCGGATATCTGAATATGACTGCATTGACGGAAGAAAAGTTTGTACCAAATCCTTTTTTTGAGGAAGGCATAGATCCTGAATACTATCGATATATGTATCGCACCGGAGACCTTGTACGCTGGCTTCCTAGCGGGACTATTGAGTACTTAGGACGAATTGATTTCCAGGTAAAGGTACGTGGAGTTCGTCTGGAAGTTGGAGAAATTGAAAATGTGTTGTCTGAGTGCGAGGGAATTGTTCAGGCCGTAGTAGTTGTGAAGAAACAAGAGGGGAAACCGGGAGTTCTCTGTGCCTATTATCTCTCGGAGAATGAAATCCCTGTGTCAGAGCTCAAAGATCATCTATCGAATTCATTGCCTACATATATGATCCCCTCATTCTTCGTCCATAAAACAGAGTTGCCTCATAATAATAGCGGAAAAATTGATAGGAATGCACTTATTGCAGACTTAGCTTTTATCAAAGAAACATCCTTAGAGTATGTGTCTCCTAGAACAGAGTTAGAGAGTCAGATTGCATCCGTGTGGCAAGAAGTGCTGTCTGTTCCCCTAGTTGGGTTGGATGATAATTTCTTTGATATCGGAGGGAATTCCTTATCACTGATCCAGGTTCACAATAAACTAAGAAAATTGGTTAACCTTGAATTTACGATCACTTTATTCTTCCAAGCACCGACTGTCCGTTTACTAGCAGAGCACTTTTCTAAGACGGAGGCAGAAGTAATTGGCAATAGAGAAGCCTATTTTAAAAGAAATAAAAAAATCGTACGCCAAGATATAGCGATTATTGGAATGTCAGTGCATGTTCCTGGAGCTGAGAATGTTTTTGATTTCTGGGATAATCTGAAAAACGAAAAGGAAAGCATTCACTTCTATCAAGACGATGAATTAAAGGAGCTGGGCATTGATACTGATCTTTTGAATTCGCCCAATTATGTAAAGGCAAAAGGCAGGCTTCAAGGCGTAGACTCTTTTGATCCCCAATTTTTCGGGTACACACCGGGGGAAGTTCGGATGATGTCCCCTCAATTACGGCTGCTCTATCAAGGTACATGGGAAGCGCTCGAAGATGCCGGTTATTTCCCCAACTCGGATTCCTCCAAAATCGGCATGTTTATGGGCGGTTCCGATGATTTTGAATGGTACAAGCATGTGCTGTTCGGAGACACCGATTTCAGCAATAAATATCAGGCCTTTACGCTCAGCACCAATCACTTTTTAGCAAGCAGAGTCTCTTATAAATTAGATATTAAAGGGCCAGTATTCTCAGCACTTACCGGTTGCTCCACCACATTGGTTACACCGCACTTAGCCTGCCAATCCTTGATTTTAGGGGAATGTGATCTGGCCGTAGCAGGTGGAATTACGATTGAACTTCCCAATGATGGCGGTTACCTGTATGAAGACGGGATGATGTTCTCACCGGATGGACATTGCCGGCCGTTTGATGCCCAAGCTCAAGGTACCGTTTTCTCTAATGGTATGGGGCTTGTTGTATTGAAGAGATTGAATGAAGCCTTGGAAGACGGTGACCAAATCTATGCCGTTATTAAAGGTTCTGCTATTAACAATGATGGCAATCAAAAAGTAGGTTTTCTGGCACCAAGTGTGATTGGTCAAACCGAGGTCATTCAAGAGGCCTATCGTGTGGCGGGAATTGATCCGGAGACCGTTAGCTATGTTGAAGCTCATGGTACGGGAACATTACTCGGCGACCCGATAGAGGTTGAATCCTTATCGAAGGCTTTTGCTTCTGACAAAAAACAATTCTGTGTCTTGGGTTCTGTCAAAGGAAATGTCGGACATACGGATACGGCAGCCGGTGTGGTAGGCCTTGCGAAAGTGGCCCTTAGTCTAAAGCATAAATATATTCCTGGAACCGTGAATTACCAAGATCCGAATCCGAAAATCGATTTTAAAAACACTCCTTTTATGGTTAAAGAACATGGAACGGAATGGGGTAAGGAGCCGTTAACAAACGGTTTGTTACGTGCGGGTATCAACTCTTTCGGTGTCGGTGGAACCAATGCCCATATGGTACTGGAAGAGCCCCCGGCCACTAGCGAGAGTAGTCCTGATGAACAAGTGAATGTGCTACCGTTTTCTGCTAAAAGCGCTGAGGCATTAAGGGAAACTTCAAAAAAAGTAGTAGAGTATCTGCTTGAGAACCCGGGAACCCGTCTGTCTGATGCAGCTTGGACGTTGCAAGTGGGCAGAATGCCATTCCCATATCGTAGCACGTTGGTTATTACTGATGCATTCCGGAATGAGCCGGAGAGAGTGCTTAAGAATCTAAATGATACTGCCTTATATGAAGTGAAAACTTCAAATAGAAAGGTGTACTTTATGTTCCCTGGTCAGGGGAGCCAATATCAGGGAATGGGTCGAGACCTTTATTATTCAGCGGATCAAAGTGCGATGTCCAGGATATTCAAACGTCATATCGACCAAGTATTTGACCTGTTGAAAGAAGAGGAACGTGCGGAGTTTAAGGAGTTAATCTACGGGGATCAGCACCCTCATCAAATTAATCAAACCGAATACAGCCAATTTGCATTATTTGCTACCAGTTATGCATTAGCTAAGACATTAATGGAGTTAGGTATCCAGCCTGCAGGAATGATTGGTCATAGTATCGGAGAGGTTACTGCAGCTACGGTTGCCGGTGTATTTGCTCTGAAGGATGCCGTTGAAATCGTAAGGACTCGCGGTCAAATCATGCAGAAGCAGGAGCCCGGAGTTATGCTGGCTGTCATGGCCGATGCCGGGGAAGTGGAGAAGGAGCTTGAACCGAATGTCTGGCTGGCTTTGGAGAATACGACCCGCAGTTGTGTTGTTGGAGGAAGTGAACAGGCGATTGTTCATTTTGAAAGTAAGTTAGAGAAGCTTGGCTTGAAATTTGTAAGAGTCAAGACCTCTCATGCCTTCCACACACCTATGATGGAACAAGCAGCCCAAGAGTTTCAGCAATTCCTTGCCCAATACACTATGAACGAACCCCTAATACCGATCGTTTCCAATACAAGCGGAACATGGGTTCAGGAAAAGGATATGACAAATCCTGAATATTGGTCCAAACATATTTTAAAGACGGTCAAGTTCTCTAAGAATCTGTCTGAAGTACTCAAAAATAAAGATGATGTTTTTATTGAGGTAGGGGCCGGGCGGACATTAAGCACCTTCGCTAGACAACATGAATCCAGAGCGGACGGGCAGCACTTTATTAATTTGATTCGACATCCGCAAGAAATTGAAAATGATGTGGTATATACAAATAAAAAATTCGGAGAGATTTGGTGTGCAGGTATCCAAGTGGATTGGGTTGCCTTGAAGGGCTCCTCTGTCCGTAAGCGCCTCTCTCTGCCGACTTATGTATTTGATAAAGTCCATTTTCCTATTCATATCCAGACGGACGCTGTGCAAAAATCGGCATTCAACAGACTCGACATCTCAGAGACTAAGTCTTCTATTCCCTTGAGATCCGTTGCTTTTCAAAGTAAAGGCGGTCTGGAGAGTACGGTTGTTGATGCTTACAAAACGGTGTTTGGGTTTGATACCATTGGTGTCGACCAGAACTTTTTTACACTGGGTGGAGACTCCCTTAAGGCGGTAAGTCTATCTTCAGCTATTAAAAATGTATTGGGCATCAAAGTGGAGATCGCTGACCTTTTCAAATATCCATCTCCCGGCGCTTTAGCATCCTATTTAAGTGAAACTGAAGTTAGTACATCAAATGATATGAGCATTAGACCTGCAGCGAAAATGGACGGGTATACCCTGTCATCGGCCCAAAATCGGATGTTTGCCCTTTCATTATTGGACAAAGACAATGTTGCTTATAATCTTCCTTCAGCCACAATGATCAGAGGTCCGTTGGACAAAGTAAGAGTAGAACAGGCCTTGGATAAGTTGATACAACGGCATGAGTCTTTAAGAACTACTTTTAGAATCAGAGACAATCAACCTGTACAGATTATTCATTCAACGGCAAAAGTTCCGATTACCTATTCGGACAAGACCGTCACCAGTCATGAGGATATCCGTCATCTTATCTATGAATTTATTAAACCTTTTGATCTCGAAAAAGCTCCCTTGTTCAGAGTTGAACTCATCAACACCGGTGTGGATAGCTACTTACTTTTGTTCGATCTCCATCACATTATTGCGGATGGTACTTCAGTAGAAATTATAACGAGAGATTTCAATGAGCTTTATTTCGGTGAACTCGCTCCTGCGAAGATTCAATACAAGGATTTTGCTGTATGGCAGCGGGACTACCTTAAGTCGCAAGAAATCGAGGTACAAAAGGAGTTTTGGCTCCAACAACTTGGTGAACATTTGCCTGTCCTGGAATTGCCAATAGACTTTAAGCGACCTCCTGTGAAGGATTTTGCAGGAAGCAGAATTTATTTTGACCTGGATAGACAATTAACTGCTAAACTCGTAGATTTGGCTCAAACCTCAGAAGCGACACTCTTTATGATTATGTTAAGTGCTTGGAATGTCCTTTTAGCCAGATACACGGGTCAAGAAGACATCATTGTAGGGACTCCGGTAGCAGGCAGGACTCAGGAGGAGATAGAAGAAACTGTAGGTATGTTTGTTAACATGTTGGCTATGAGAAATCATCCGGAGAACGGCAAGAGATTTATAGATTTCTTAAATGAGGTGAAAGAGAATTCCCTCAAGGCTTTTGAGAACCAAAATTATCAATTTGATGAGTTGGTTGAACAATTGAACCTCAAACGGGAATTAAGCCGTAACCCACTATTTGATGTTTGCTTCGATTTTCAGAATATGGAAGTTTATGATTTGGAAATTAACGGCATCCGCTTTACGCCGTATACCTTCGAGACGAATTCTGCTGCTTACGACCTTGTTCTGACTTGCCAGGAAAACAAGAAAGATCAGGTTATAACAGGATTTTTCGAATATTCAACGGGTTTATTTAAAAAAGAAACTGTGGAACGGATGGCTCGGCACTTCCGGGAAATCTTGGTCCATATCACTCAAGAGAAAGATGTTCGAATTGCCGATATCGGCCTTCTTCCTCAAGCAGAGAAACAATTCATCTTGAAGCAATTCAATAATACTACCCTTAAGTTTAATGATACTTTACTCATCCAGGAGATGTTCGAGCACAATGTGCAGGCTTTTCCTGATAAAACGGCATTAATTGTATCAAGCGGCAAGAAGCTGACTTATCGGGAGCTAAATGATCAATCCAATGCGCTGGCTTGGCGCTTAATTGAATTGGGTATTCACAAAGACTCTCTTGTCGGAATAATGCCCCGTAGAGATGAATACTTGTTAATTTCTATACTTGGCGTATTAAAGGCAGGGGGAGCGTATGTCCCTATTGATCCAGGGTTTCCTGAAGAGAGAATTGCTTATATGCTGTCGGAATGCGAAATCAGCACATTAATTTGCTCTGGCGAATACCGGGATCTGGTTCATTTTGAAGGTACAATAATTGATTGTGAGTCTCTGGATACGAACTCCAACTTATACAGTAATCCCTCACAAAGGGGAATTAAGAACAGCTTGGCTTGTGTCATATTCACTTCCGGTTCAACAGGCAGACCGAAGGGAGTAATGATTAACCAAGAATCTATCGTTAATTTCATTCATGACATAAAGAACAGAGAGATTTTTAGGAGTCGCGATGACAGAATGATCAGTGTCACCACACTGTCTTTCGATATTTTTGGATTTGAATCCATTGTTCCGTTATGCACAGGTCATTCTGTTTATTTGGCTGACGAAAATGAACAGCTGGACCCGTCCTTGGCCAACCAAAAGATCATTGAACACAAAGTCACTCATATCTTAAGTACCGTCTCCCGGATTAAAGCTTTTGTCGAGAACCCTGATTTTGATCAGGCTTTGAAACAGCTGAAGTGCATCTTAAGCGGTGGTGAAAATTACCCGGTGCAATTGCTGCAAGATCTGCAAAAGAGATCCCAAGCAAGAATCTTTAATATGTACGGTCCGACAGAAACAACAATTTGGTCAACTACAAAGGAACTTACTCATTCAAGTTCGATTAACATCGGACAGCCTATTGCCAATACTCAAGCCTACATCATGAATACCGTCGGCAAACTACAGCCAATCGGGGTTTTTGGAGAGCTATATCTTGCAGGTCACGGCCTTGCCCGTGGTTATTTAAATAATCCGGAGGAAACGAAGGATAAATTTATTGAGGTCTCAGATCTTCCAGGAATCCTTCTTTATAAAACAGGTGATCGGGCCAGACTTCTTGACAACGGTGAAATAGAACTCCTAGGCAGACTGGACTCTCAGATAAAGATCCGCGGCTACAGAATCGAATTAACTGAAATTGAGAAAATGGTTCTGAGCCATGAGAATATTCGTCAAGCGGTACTTACCGTGATAGACGACAAAAGGAATAACAAACAGCTTGTATTGCATTATTGCACCAAAAAAGAGGTAGAGCTCTCCAGTGAAGACAGCGTATGGCTGAAAGGATGGCTGAGAGAATGTCTGCCTCATTATATGGTACCTTCCTACTTCATACATTTAGATGAAATGCCTGTCCTGCCTAATGGGAAAATAAACAGAAATGCTCTGATTCTACCGCAGGAAGCAAGTACATCAACCAAGGTGCAAGTAATACCGCCTTCATCAGAGCTGGAAAGAGCATTACTGGAGGCTTGGAAAGAAGTATTAAATGTTGAGCGCCTCAGTGTTCGGGATAACTTTTTCGATGTAGGTGGAAACTCTCTGGGATTAATATTAATAAATAATAAATTGAACTTGCTTATTGGAAGGTCAATTCCTTTAATGCAGCTATTCCAGCATCCAACCATTGAATCTTTGGTTAAGAGTCTGGGTGTTCCAGCAGTGCAATCCACTGAGGATAGGTTGCCACAGCTTACTTCGTACGCTGAACCGGATTCAACGGATATAGCCGTTATAGGGATGTCCTGTAAATTCCCCGGGGCGGATGATTTAGATTCATTTTGGAGGAATATTGTTTCCGGGAAGGAATCCATCACTTACTTTGATCAAGAAGAATTATTGGAGTCCGGCGTTGACCCTGAGTTATTGTCGAATCCGAATTATGTAAAGGCTAAAGGTTTTTTAGAGGGAATAGAGTACTTTGATTCTGAATTCTTTGATTATCCATATCAGGAATCCAATATGATGGATCCCCAAATCCGGATTCTTCATCAATGCGTCTGGGAGGCTGTGGAACATGCGGGCTATAATTCTTCATCCTATAAAGGAAGAATAGGATTATTCGCCGGTAGTGGTTCCAGCTTGCCTTGGATGACCCGGTTTTTAGGAAATCAGAATGATTTTTTAAGTGCTTTTGAAGCCCTGACCTTAAATGAAAAGGATTATCTGACAACAAGGGTGTCCTATAAGCTTAATTTGAAGGGACCTAGCTTTAATATTCAAACGGCTTGCTCCACATCCTTGGTAGCTATTCACCAAGCTGTCCAGTCATTAATTAGCGGAGAATCCGATATGGCCATAGCCGGTGGAGTATCTATTTCTTATCCGCGAAAAGAAGGATATCTCTGGCATGAAGGCATGATTTTATCCAAAGATGGCCATTGCAGACCTTTTGCCGAAGATTCCTCTGGAACCGTATCAGGAAATGGCTGCGGAATTGTATTGCTAAAACCGCTTACCGCTGCAGTAAGGGATGGAGATAAAGTCTATGCCGTAATTAAAGGTTCTGCCATTAATAATGATGGAATTGAGAAAATCGGGTATACAGCACCGAGTGTAGCCGGACAAGCCTATGTAATTGATGCTTCTCTTAAAAAAGCAGGCGTGTCTCCAGAGGACATCAACTATCTCGAAGCTCATGGAACTGGAACTAAATTAGGTGATCCGATCGAAATTGAAGCACTCAAGCAGTCATGGAATACCGACAAAAAAGGATATTGTGCCATAGGGTCTGTTAAGGCGAATATTGGTCATTTGGATGCTGCGGCAGGTGTAGCCGGTTTTATTAAGACTGTGTTGACGCTGTACCACAGAACGATACCTCCTCTTATTAATTATAATGAGGCCAATCCGATGATTGATTTTGACAACAGCCCGTTCTATATCAATACAGAAGCGAAGTATGTTACAGATTCTCATGCAACCTTAAGAGCCGGAGTGAGCTCTTTTGGTATAGGAGGAACCAATGTTCATGTTATTTTGGAACAACCGCCTCTGGAGCAGCAAATGAGTATTTTACCAGATACAGTACATGTGCTGCCGTTCTCCGCAAGAAGCCAAACAGCACTAGCCAATACTTCGGAAGCTGTACTGAGCTACTTGGAGAATACCGGAGGTCTTAATCTTTCAGATGTAGCGTGGACCTTACAGGATGGACGTAAAGCATTCGAATACAGAAAAGTATTGGTAGTGAACAACTCATCAATCAAAAAGCAGGAAAACAATATAACCGAGTTCTTAAATCATCCCGGAGAGAGAATACCGGACATTAAAAAATCTGTATTTTTCATGTTTTCAGGAGAGAAAAGCTACTATCAAGGGATGGCTCGCGGCCTATATTTCTCAGATCATAGAAGCAGAATCTCAGAGGTGTTTGGACAGTATATGGACCATGTTCTGTCGTTCCTGCAAGAAGATGAACGTGTGAATTCCCTAAGAATATTGTCCAGC
The DNA here is from genome assembly GCF_000757885.1 of Paenibacillus wynnii. Classification (NCBI taxonomy): domain Bacteria; kingdom Bacillati; phylum Bacillota; class Bacilli; order Caryophanales; family Paenibacillaceae; genus Paenibacillus; species Paenibacillus wynnii. The sequence continues at coordinate 146,215 of NZ_JQCR01000003.1, forward strand.
AGTGTAGAGCAATCGGAGATCAATCCAACGGGATATAATCAACTCCTTTCGTTTGCGATCGGTTACTCACTAGGAAAAACCCTGATTCAGACAGGTGTAGTTCCTATTGGGGTGATGGGTCAAAATATCGGAGAAATATGCGCACTCACGGTTGCAGGAGTTCTGGAACTGGAAGATGCCATTGATCTGGTACGAAAATACAACGGAGGGCTGCAACACGAGGAGACAGGTTCATTAATTGCTGCTATAGCAGAGGGTAATGTGGAAGTAAGTGAAAGATCAACTCTTATATCATGTCTAGAAAATATCTCTCAATACAAGCTGAATCAGCCTTGGGTGCAGTTACTTTCAAACGGAGATGGAAGCCTAGAGAAGGCATTGGCAGAAAAGAATTCTATATTCATTGAAGTAGGCGCTGGTAATGGGCTGCAAGAGTTACTTACACAACATTCGGATGGGGAAGTAGTACATCTGATTCGTTGCTTCGCAGAAGAACAGGATGACTTGGTATACCTCAATCAAATACTTGGACAACTCTGGTGTCAGGGTGTAGATCTGGATTGGAATAGGTTAAAGGGAGAGTCCTTCAGAAAACGGGTCCCTTTACCTACCTATGTTTTTGATAAGAAATTTCATGAGAACGATGTGTCTTTATACAATTTTGCAAACCGGGCACTTGATAGCACAACCTCCGGGGCACAAGTGGAGGCGGATTGTTCTGAGAAGAACCCTGAGGAAAAGGTCATTCATCTGTTATCTGGTATCTGGCGAGAAATATTGGGCTGTGAGGAGGTTCGTTCCGAGGATGACTTCTTCGTGCTTGGCGGACACTCCCTGAAAGCCATTTCCTTAGCTGCACAAATTCAAAAGAGTTTCGCTGTTGAAATGCCGTTATCAGAACTATTTGCCCGCCCTGTTTTTAATCAAATGGTAGATTGGTTATTGTCCAACGCTCAAAAACAAACAGTAAGCAGCATTCTACCCGTTCAGAAGAGAAGCCAATATGAAGTCTCATCGGCGCAAAAGCGGATGTACGTGGTCAATGAAATGATCGGCGATGCTGTCCCTTATAATCTTGCTTCTATTTATCTGGTACATGGATTAGTTGATCGAGAAAAGTTTGTGAGGGTTATGGACGAGTTGGTACACAGACATGAATCGTTAAGAACTAGATTCCAGATGATCGAAGGAGAAGTCGTACAAATTATCGAGGAGAATATAGCGTCCATCGTCGAATTCGGGACAGCCGCTGAGGATCAGATTGAAGCTGAAGTCCAAAGTTATATTAGGCCCTTCGATTTGTCTAAAGCACCTTTATTGAGAGTAAAGTTAATATCCATCCATTCAGAAAAGCACGTGCTCTTCATTGACATGCATCATATTATCTCTGACCAAAGTTCTATTGCGATCTTGTTACAGGAGTTTGCTGTCTTATATCGTGGAGAAAAGTTAAATCCGCTTGACCTTCAATATAAGGATTTCGCAGCCTGGCAGAATGAAATATTCAAGAGTAAAGAAATTGAAAAACAAATGGCGTACTGGAAGGATGAATTTACCGGGGAAATTCCAAAGCTTAACATGCTGTCAGACTTTAGAAGACCCCGTATCCAGACCTTCGAAGGAGATGTTGTTCCACTCGAACTGGGTGTAGAGCTCAGTGCCCAAATGAACATCTTAGGGAGAGAATATGGTTTAACTCCGTACATGCTTCTTATGGCAGCACTGAAGTTAGTCTTGTGGAAGTATACAGGACAAAATGATCTGGTTGTAGGGACAGGTATTGCAGGACGACGAGATGCGGATCTTGATTCCATAGTGGGAATGTTTGTGAACACGCTGGCAATAAGATCACAAACCAATGAAGCATTAACCGTTACTGAATATCTGCAATATATGAAAGAAAAAATGATCAAAGCCTACGAAAATCAGGACTGTCAATATGAGATGTTAGTTGAAATGCTGGAGCTTGAAAAAGATATGGCCAGAAACCCACTTTTTGATGTGGTGATTAATTACATTAATATGGGGACTGAAGAATTGGCCATAGGAGATTTGGAACTTTCACCTTGGCCAACGGCAAAGATAGACTGCAAATTTGATATTACATGGACCATTCAGGATAAGGATGGAAGTTATTACTCAGATATAGAGTATAACACCGCTCTCTTTACACGTGAGAGCATGGAGTCTTTCGGGAATAGACTATTGCACATGTTGAGACTCATTACAACTGAACCTGAACGTAAGCTAGGAGCACTCTCCATCATGACTCCCGATGAGGAAAAGTGGCTATTGGATTTAAACCAGACTGCAACAGCCTTTCCAAGGGACAAAACCATTATTCAGCTTTTTGAGGAACAAGTACAACAAAATGGTCATCGAATAGCCATCATCTGGGAGAGCGAGGAAATTAGCTATATGGATTTAAATAACAGAGCTAATAGACTCGCAGAGCAGATTGCTATGCACAATGTAAGATGCGGCGATAAAATCGCAATTTTACTTGAACGGGGTCCATTGCAGATTATTAGTATTTTGGGAATACAGAAATCCGGTTGTGTCTATGTGCCGATCGATCCTGAATACCCGGATAACCGTATTAATTTCATTCTTGAGGATAGCGGTTCTTGCTTGTTGCTAACTCAATCAGAGCTTCTATCGGGTATAACTCATGAGATTCCTGCACTCTTAGTAGATATTGAGCCGGACTTGCTGAAATCCAATGAAGATTTATCGCTAACAATGAACCGTCCCTTCCCATCTGCTCGTGCTGAAGATCCAGTATATATTATGTACACTTCAGGATCGACAGGCACGCCAAAGGGAACTCTCATTAGTCACCGGAATGTAATACGCGTAGCCAAAGAAACTAACTTTATTACGATTGAACCAACGGACAGACTCTTACAACTATCCAATTATGTATTTGATGGATCAGTATTTGATATCTATGGTGCCCTGCTTAACGGAGCTTGTCTAGTAATGATCGCTAAGCAAGCTGCCATTGAGATCGCCCAATTGTCTGAGTTCATCGAACAACAAGAAATTTCGGTGTTCTTTGTTACAACCGCTCTGTTCAATATGCTGGTAGATGGAGACCTTACCTGTCTGAAGAATGTTCGTAAGATTGTATTTGGCGGGGAGGCTGCTTCTCTCATTCATGCACGGAAAGCCTTGGAGGCACTGGGGCCGAACAAGATTATTAACGGTTATGGGCCAACGGAATCAACGTTCTTTGCAACTTACTACCCTATTAACAAAATAGGGAACAATGATCAATCCGTACCTATTGGTACAGCCCTGTCTAATACAACACTGTATATTCTTGATTCACAAGGTCAGCCTGTCCCATCTAATGTTCCTGGTGAACTATATATCGGAGGCGATGGGGTGGGTATAGGCTACCTGAACAGAGATGAACTAACGAGGGAGAAATTCATAGAGAATCCATTTGACAGCTCTGAAAAGCTCTATCGTACAGGAGATTTGGTATGGCGTATGCCTTCGGGTGATATCGGATTTATTGGTCGTACGGATTTCCAAATCAAAATCAGAGGTTTTAGAGTGGAGTTAGGTGAAATTGAAGCTCAAATTAAAGATCTCTCGGGTATTCAGGATGTAATCGTTGTACCGCAAACAGACAAGTCAGGAAGTCTCTATATTGCTGCTTACTATACTGTTGAGGGGCTAACTCACCTCGAATCAGAGCAGATTAGAGAACTTCTTCTGAACAAGATGCCGGATTATATGATTCCTTCACGGATGATGAAGATGGACATCTTCCCACTGACTCTAAATGGAAAAATTGATCGCAAGTCTCTGCCGGTTATTGAAGAACATAAAGATCAATTATCCAGCTATGTTGCACCTAGAAATGAACTGGAACAAATGATCCTTACAAAAATGCAGGATGTTCTCGACAATAGCACCATTGGGATTAGAGATGACTTCTTTAGATTTGGCGGACAATCCATAAAGGCCATTGCGTTGGTTCAGTCCTTATCAAAGTCAGGTATTCCGGTAAAGGTAAATGAGGTCTTCCAGTATCCTACGGTTGAAGGGCTGGGAGCTCTGCCCGAAGTCAGAAAGGTATTTGCATTGGATGCGAAACGCAAGTCAGCCACACCAGAACAAGAAATAAACCTGAATGTTGTAGCTCTTAATAAAAAACAAATAGATAGTCTCGTAGCTCATGTACGAAATACTTGTTCTATGATCTCAACTATGATTGCTTCTGCGAACCGGTTGGGCGAATTCCCACTCTCTCCCGTTCAGTTCGCTCATGCTTCACTCGGGTCAAGTATAAGCGGGTTTACCACCCGGATCATCGGGGAGTTGGATGAGCGGAACATACGCGAGATATTTATGAACACCATTCGCGACAATCAGCTGCTTCATTGCGTGATCAACAAAGATCAGGCACTGGGATGGAGCGAGTGTGACATCTCAGATCTTCAATCGTTGATTCTGCAGAACATTCCGTACTTAGACTTACGGGAATATACACCTCTTACCAAAGAACAAATTACAGAGCAGCTGTGCTCAAGATTGTTATTATCGGACTATCTGTTAGGTGAATTACCTTGGAGACTTTGCTGCCTCCGCTTAAGTCAAGATACCCATTATGTGATTTGGGGTTTTGATCATACAGCCTTTGACGGGATGAGTGCCGAGGTGATTCGTCATCAGTTGGAACAGGCGGTTTATGATTCACTGAATGAAGCTGAAGGTATTTCGGGTGAGTCCGCTGGAAAACCACTTCCGCAAAAGTATCAAGATTATGTCGCACTGCTGGCAACAGGACCCCAAGGAATCGGTGAACAAGAAATCATTGACCGTTTCTCCTTAGAGGTCTGGAATGAAAGCAATCAAATGCTGATGGAAAAGCTGGATCAAATCCCGAATAGGTGCGATAAAGAAATCCAGTTTCATATCCCGTTAAAGGATACCGATATTCAAGCCCAGTGGTGGAAAGCCTTTGATTTCATTGTGAATTTATTCAGCGAATACACGGGAATTCCAGAAATTCCGATAGCAATTGTTAATTACGGCAGAAGCTACAATAACCAAGATTTTTATAACTGTGTCGGTGAGTTTCTGGATATCATTCCTTTGGTTGTAAGGGGAAGTAATCCAGAGGTACATCCGATGGAACTTATTAAGCAGTGTCAGCTTCATTCTATTAACTTTCTATCTTTATTATTTGATCCTGTGTTATCCAAGAAATTCTCTAAGATAGCGGACCTCTTAAATCCGGCTTATCAAGTATTGGAGGAGCCAAAACCATTTGTACTATTCAATTTCCAAGGATTTGTATCTAAAGAAGAACAGGAAGCCTTTAGTAATCCACCAGAGGTTGAGGATCAGAACAAGCTGGCAAAAGTATTAGTCACTGTTAATTATAATGAGGAGAATTTAAGAATTATCCTAGAAAGCTCAATGGGTTTTAATCTGGATAAGCTCAGTGAGACCATGGAGACAAAATTAAGTCAATATTCAAATGTATTCGTTAATTATGGATTAATGGAGGCCGGAAATGTCTAAGAAAGCGATCCAGCATGGCAAGCCGATTGAACTTCCGAAAGAGTACGATACTTTAGCTGGAATGATGATGGCTACCGTTGAGAATTATCCGCTTAAAGGGATTACGTATGTGGATGCTTCTGGAAAAGAAGACTTTGAATCGTATCCGGCATTAGTCGAAAATGCACGTAAATATCTTAAAGTTCTCTATCGCAAGGGACTGAAGTCTGGGGATATCGTAATCCTGGAAATCGACAACTCCAAAGATTTTTATCGGACATTTTGGGCTTGTATTTTCGGAGGGATCATCGCTGCACCAGTGAGTCAGCCGACCTCATGGGAACCCCAGTCAACGGGATTATTGAAGTTCACTAAAATATGGGAAGTGTTAAATAAACCTGTAGTAGTAGTGGAAGAACAACTTCGGGCCCGGTATCAAACTTTACAGGAGGTCTCTCCTTATGAACAGCTTCGGTTCATCTCGTTAAATGAATTAAGTGCAAATCCAGATGAAATGGAAGACATTCATTGGACCCAATCGGAGGATATTGTATTCTTACAGTTCTCCTCAGGGAGTACAGGAATCCCCAAAGGTGTGCAACTTACGAACAAAAATATAATTACTAACACGGTCTCCTGTAAAAACGGGCTTGGTACACAGGCCGATGAGGTTGCTTTTACTTGGCTGCCTCACACCCATGATATGGGCCTGTTTGGACAGCATTTAACCCCGGTCATGAGCGGAAGTGACATTATGGTGTTCTCACCGTATACCTTTATTCGCTCGCCGTATATTTTTCTCAAAAAGATTACCGAACACAGAGGGAAATGGTTCTGCTGCACGAACTTCGGATACGACTGGATGGTGCAGAAAGTACCTGACTCCAAATTATCAACGCTGGATCTGTCCTCTCTAAGATTAACGTTAAATGGTGCTGAACCGATATCCGCAACGGTAATCCGGAATTTCACTGAGAAATTTTCGAAGTGTGGATTTAAACCTAACATGATGTTCCCGGCTTACGGTATGGCAGAGGCGACAGTCGGTGTATCGATGCCTCAAATCGGAGGTTTGCCTAGATTTGAGAGGATTTACCGTTCGAAATTGACGAACGAGAACCTGGCCGTTCCTGTAAAAGATGCTGACGACGAAGACTGTGTTGAATTTGTACATGAGGGATACGCAGCGGATGGAATCAGTATCCGAATTGCAGATGAACAAGGGAATACCCTCGATGAGAACATGATCGGTGAAATTCAGATCAAAGGAGATTCCGTTACCTCAGGTTATTATAATCTTGAGCATGTAACCAAAGATCTGTTCATTGACGGGTGGTTGCATACGGGTGATCTTGGATTTATGGTCGACAATGGTTTGATCGTAAGCGGCAGAATTAAAGATATTATCTTTGTCCGGGGTCAAAATTTCTTTGCCCATGATTTAGAGGAAGTTATATACGGTCTTGGAACCATACCTCGGGGCAATATTATGCTGGTTGGACATTTTAATAGTAGAACACAACAGGAAGAACTGCTTGTCTTCGTCAAGCACAAATCAGATGTAGAGAAGTTCCTGCCTATCCGTCAAAGCATCATCGACCGCCTGCAGGAATCCTTAGGAATTGAGACCACCCATGTTATCCCTATCAAATTAATACCCAAGACCACAAGCGGGAAGCTGCAACGGTTCCAATTACGAAAAGGCTTCGAAAATGGGGATTTCAACGATGTTATTAATGAAATTCAAATGACTCTAGCAGATAGCGGGCATAACGAGAGACCCATCAATCTTCCTCAGAATGAGTTGGAGATATTCCTTCACAACACCTGGTCTGAAATATTGAGTATTCCTACGCACCGAATTTCTATTGATGATACCTTTTTATCTCTAGGTGGAAATTCCATTCGAGCATACCAATTACTAGACCTGATAGGCAAACATTTTGATAAGGAGATTGGATCTGAGGTCTTAGTCTTTTGTAAGACGATTAGAGAAATTGCCGACTATCTCCAAGCCATGCCTTCCAAGAATGAAGAATCTTCTAAGGGTTGGAAGACGGATAATCAACTGGATATTCATAAGGCTGTCGCCATTACAGGGTTGGCTGTGAGACTTCCAAATGCTAAGAATCAGGAGGAATTCTGGGACAATCTAGCTTCGAAAAAGGATAGCGTCTCTAAGATCAGCTTTAAACGAAGAGCACAAGCCGGTAAGCCGGAATGGGATGATTGGCTGGGGGAGCTAGAGGAAGCAGACAAATTTGATAATGAATTTTTCGAAATCTCTGCTGAAGAAGCCATGTTTATGGATCCGCAGCAAAGACTCCTTTTAGAAGTTTCATATGAAGCGCTAGAAGATGCGGGTGTCATTGCGGGTTCGGAAGATGAGAAACGTAATATCGGTGTATACGTTGGGATCAGCCCAAGTACGTATTACCAGCTTGTAGTTGATCATATCGAAAAGAATGGACTGGATCACATTCATCCAAACGCTATGGTTGGCAATATGTCCAATATTGGTGCGGCCTTGATCTCACATTTGTATAATTTCACAGGACCCGCACTAGCCATTGATACAGCATGTTCATCATTCTTGGTTGCCCTACATCACGCTGTGTCAGCGATCAGACAGAACCAGATTTCGGGAGCAGTGGTTGGCGGAGCAAATGTTGTATCAACTTCCATCGTACATTCTTTATCACGGAAAGCGGGAATATGCTCTTCCACCAATCATACTAGAGTATTCGATAAGAATGCTGATGGATCAGTGCTAGGAGAAGGAGCTGTCGTAGTCTATCTGGAACCCCTTATCCAAGCCGTAAAGACGAATAAAAATATCTACGGAGTCATCCGTGGAACTGCGATTAATAATGACGGATATTCACTGGGCATTATGGCACCTAATCCTAAGGGACAATATCAGGTACTAGCAGATGCCTATGCGGACGCCAATCTATCACCCAATGAAATCAGCTATATTGAAGCACACGGATCAGGTACGACCATTGGTGATCCAATTGAGATTAGTGCCTTAACAAAATTATTCTCAAAACCTGAACCGGGCGATCAACCCCATATTGGAATCGGATCTGTAAAAACCAATATTGGTCATCTCTTCCCCGCATCCAGTGGAGCCAGTCTTGCAAAGGTATTACTGAGTATGAAAAACCAAAAGTTGGCACCAAGTTTACATATGGAGGATGTTAATCCTGCATTGCAGCTGGAGAAAACTCCCCTTTATGTTGTCAAGGATTTGAAGGACTGGTCCCCTAAAGATGAGCAGACCCGGAAAGCGGGAATAAGTTCATTTGGATTAGGAGGAACGAATGCTCATATCGTATTGGAGGAATGGAATAAAAGTGTGGTGGTTCCCAAGGAACAACGCTTGAATCTTTTAACCCTGTCGGCCAAAACGGAAAAGGCACTGGAGAGCATAATCAGCCGCACTGAAATTTTACTGAAAGATTCGCCGGATATGGATTTTAACCATTTATGTTTCACTCGTAATCGATATCGAAAACATTACAGCTATCGTGCCGCATGCCTGATTTCAACCGCTCAGGACACTAATACATTAACTCACATAGGTAAAGGACAATTTCTAAAGAAACGTTCAGCCAAAGTAGCAGTTATCCTAGGAGATTTGAAAAGCAGTTATGGTGGGGACAACAGCGTATTTAAACGGGAGGCGGATGCTGCTTACCAGAAATACGCTTTGGAAGTTAGCAGTACGAAGATGCACGCGGTTATGAACGACAATCAAAATACGGATGAATGGATATATTTAGCCTACTGGCATTCATTTATATCGAAATTACAACAAACGGGTGTAAATATTACCGAGATGAGTGGAATAGGTTCAGGACAAGTTCTCGCTGATTTATTGAATGGAAAAAGTGGTGAGAAGAACAAATCAGCTAAGTCCAATACGGCGGACATTGTACTCGGTCTGGGTATAACGGAGGAGGATTTGCTGAGTATTTTACCTGATGAACTGAAAAGAAAAGTAAAAACAGTATGTTTGCAGCCTGAAGGGGATACCTCCTTTGAACTTAACATGTTATCAGTCATAGGGGAACTGTATGCCGCGGGTGCCGATTTCGACTGGGAATATATTCACCCGGATGGATCGGGTACAATGATTCACTTACCGACCTACCCCTTTGAGCAGAAGGCCTATTGGATCAATGAAACGAGAGGAGAATGATTATGAATAGAGACGAAATTGTGGAGCTCATGAAGACCGAAATTGCTGCCATCCTAGGTCAGGAACCTGATGATATCGATGAGAATGTGAACTTTTTGAAAATCGGTGTCTCATCCATTCAGGCTCTGAAAATTATCAACCGGGCGAGAAAAAACCTGGATATAGACATCAGCCCTGTTGCCTTGTTCGAATACAAAACAATATCTGAATTTGCAGGCTACCTTAGCGAATGTCTAAATGAGAAGGTGCTCTGATGAACGAAGAGACACAGCATACAATTATTGCGGAAGCGGAGTCTTTTGTACAAGCAGAGATTCGCCCACATGTGAACGAGTTTGAAGAACAAGGAGGCATCCCTCGTGAACTGATTGCGAAAATGGCCTCCAAGGGGTATTTAGCGGCATCTCTGCCTAAAGAGTATGGAGGTTTGGGACTGGATCCGGTCTATTATGGCTTATTTACTGAGGTATTTGGTAAGGCATGTACAGCTACAAGAAGTTTAATTACTGTTCATACTTCCCTTGTAAGTGAGACCTTACTACGATTTGGTTCGGAGGAGCAAAAAGAGTCGTGGTTGCCTAGATTAGCTAGTGGTGAAGTCATATCTGCTTTTGGATTATCGGAGCCGGATATTGGATCGGATGCAAAAAGCATCAAGACAGCTTGGCACGAAGAGGATGATTATTATGTTCTCAATGGTACTAAGAAATGGATTACTTTCGGGGATATAGCGGATGTATTTATTATTATTGCCTCCAATAACGGGAAGAGTACAGCATTCTTAGTCGAGAGATCCTTTCCCGGTGTTCAGACGAAACGAATCGAAGGTCTGCTGGCTGCACGCGCAACCTATCTTGCAGAGATCCACCTTGATAACGTCAAAGTTCCTAAGAGTAATGTACTCGGGAAATTGAATTTCGCATTCGAATATGTGGTCTCCGCTGCACTTGACCAAGGTCGTTACAGCATAGCTTGGGCCGGTTTAGGAATTGCGCAGGAAGCATTGGACGCCATGGTTACTTACTCCCGCAGCCGTACACAATTCGAGCAAAAAATAAGCAGCTTCCAGCTGATCAGAGGAATGATCGGGGACGCTGTAACCAAAGTGCATGCTGCGAGGGCAATCTGCTTAAGAGCCGGTGAATTACGCAAGCAAAAACATTCAGATGCTTCTATTGAAACGACGATATCCAAATACTTCACATCTAAAGTAGCGGTGGAGGTTACCAATGATGCCCTGCAGATCCACGGTGCAAATGGATTCACCAATCAATATCCGGTGGAAAGATTGTATCGGGAAGCCAAGGTATTAGAGATTATTGAAGGATCGTCTCAGATGCAGCAAGAAATTATTTCTCATTACGGATTGAAACAGTACAACAAGAGGAGTAGAAAGAGATGAGATTTGCGGTGTTATTCCCGGGGCAAGGCAGTCAGTACATTGGCATGTGCAAAGATCTGATTGAAAAGTTCCCTGTAGCGGCTAAGGTATTTGAAGAGGCAAACAGCAGCTTGAATTTTGATATCCGTTCTCTAATCTTGAATGGACGTCTGGAAGAACTAACACGTTCAGAAAATGCTCAACCGGCGGTTGTCACCGCAAGTTATGCGTTGTTTCGAGTCTTCAATGATCAATACGGACTAACACCTTATTGCAGTGCAGGTCATAGTTTAGGTGAGATTTCGGCTCTTATTGCTGCAGGAGCGTTGTCCTTTTCTGAGGGTGTCACATACGCCAGACAAAGGGGATCTATCATGCATCGTGCTCTTGAAGAAAAAAAGGGCAGAGCCGGTATTGTGGTCGATCTGGATATTGAGGTTCTGAACAACATCATTGCGTCCATTCTGGTAAATGATTATGTGGCTGTATCAGGGTATAATTCCCCCAAACAATTTATTGTTGCCGGTTATCCAAGTGCCCTTCGGTCTTTAGAAAAGGAAGTAGATAAGTATGGAGGGCAGTTTATTCCTTTTCGGATGATGCCTATGAAAGCAGATGCCCCTTATCACACTGCCTTGATGACCTATCTAAAACCTGAGTTGGAAGAAGCCTTGCGCAACCTCAAATTTGAGCAGACAAGCTTTGATCTATGGTCCACTGTAACTGGCAAAATCATTGAACCGACAGATTGCATTCCAAGCATCCTCGGCAACCAATTAGTCTTGCCTGTTCAATGGAATCAGGTCCTCTCAAGCATCCAAGATTCAGGAGTGGACTTATTCATAGATATCGGGCCGCAGCAAATTACAAGGAACCTTATGAAAGAGAATCCGGAGCTGCCGGTCAGCTTAGCCTTTGATGATGAAGAAGACCGGAAGAAACTGGGTGAAATGTTGAATATGGAGGTGATCCTGTGATAACAAAAACCAGCATGAAAGATTATAACCACCGAGTGAAGGGACTGCTGCCAGGAGGTGTGCACTATAACTTCCATCTCCCGTGGGAGGAGACCCCTATTCATTTTTTGAAAGCAAATGATAGCCGGGTTTGGGATATGAATGGTGAAGAATACCTGGATTTGTATGCTAGATTCGGTGCGCTGATCGTGGGTCACGGAAATAAGGAATACAATGAGAGCCTTAAAGAAACCATTGATAGGGTTCTCTCCGTGAGTCACTGTGATATGGATGCTGAAGCCTTGGAATTGATCGCAAAATATATACCTTCTGCTGAAATGATTCGCTTTGGACTATCGGGAACTGAAATCGTACAAAATGCACTTCGGTTAGCGAGGGCTTGGACTGGCAAAAACCGTTTTGTCAGATTTGAAGGCCATTATCACGGAAACGCAGACAATATTATGGGTGGGCGGGTTCCGAGAACCGGAGAGCCGATACCTTCTGATTATTTCGGAGATCTAAAAGGTACAGCAGGACGAGCTAAGGATTCACTTGAAAGCCAGTCCTATCTATTGCCTTGGAATGATGCCGACCTCTTGGAAGAACTATTTATCAATAACGGGGATGACATCGCAGCAGTGATTACTGAACCGGTCTGTGTAAATGGTGGAGGGGTTATGCCTGCTCCCGGGTATCTGAAAAAAATGAGAGAACTGTGTGATAAATACAATGTTGTCCTCATCTTTGATGAGATTATCACCGGGTTTCGAATGGGATTAGGCGGGGCGCAAGAAGAATTCAATGTGACTCCAGACCTGACCACACTGGGGAAAGCCATTGCTGGGGGAGGGGTTCCTGTCTCAGCACTGGTCGGTAAAAAAGAGATCATGCAGCTATTGGTAGACAAGAAAGTGATTCATGCGGGAACCTTTAACGGCTATCCCTTAGGTACAGCTGCAGTCAAAACGACCCTTGAAATCCTAAGTAGAGATAATGGATTAGCTATGACGCAAATGAACACAAAAATGAGTATGATCCACGACATTTTAAAAACGGAGGCAGAAGCTGTAGGGCTTCCACTTGTGATTCAAGGCCCGCCTGCTTGTGCATCTTATCATTGCTGCAATGACATTCTTCAAACCACTGCTGATTACACTTTTGAAATCATGTCGCTAGATATTATTCTGCATAATAACCTATCTAAGAACGGTATTCTTGTCTCATCCATCTCCCGGTTATATCCCAATATTTCACTTAACATGAGTGATGTGAATTGGTTTCGTGAGAGAGTGGGCAAGGCATTGTTGGATACAAAAGAAATATATGATGAGCTTATCTAACCCATAGAATCATCAGAATGGAGAAAAATGCAGATGCAAAACCAAACAATTGCTATTATTGGCGCGGGAGTCATGGGATGTGCCACTGCACTGGAAGCCTCAAGACATGGGTATGATGTCATTCTGAAGGATATATCTGCTGCCGCTCTGGAAAAGGCCCCTAAAATAATCAAACAGGAATATCGTTCAGCATGTCTATTCAATAAAGAGTACTCCGCTGTGAAATTGGATACGATTCTGAGTCGGATTACATTTCAAGATGATTACTCGAATATTGAGGATGCCGAAATTGTTATCGAAAATATTAGTGAAAATCTGCACGAAAAGACTTCAGAATATAAGAGATTAGCTGAAGTGTGCAAGAAGAATACACTTTTTGCACTTAACACAAGTTGTATATCTATAACAAAATTGGCCTCATTTCTACCGGACCCCACAAAAGTGATCGGTATTCATCTGATGAACCCAGTGCCTCTTAAGGAAATGGTTGAAGTCGTGAGAGGCTATCATACCTCCGATCAAACTAAGGAAGAAGTGGTCTCTTTCTTAAAGAGCATGGGGAAAAGCGCTATTGTCATTGGTGATTTACCGGGGTTTGTATCCAATCGCCTTTCGCATCTATTCATGAATGAGGCCGCCTTTATCGTTCAGGATGGAATTGCTACAGCTGAACAAGTAGATAACATTATTAAACAAGGCTTCAATCATAAAATGGGACCGCTGGAAACGGCCGATTTAATAGGGCTCGACACGGTTGTCCATTCCCTGGATGTTCTGTACAACAGCTATCACGATCCCAAGTATAGATGTTGTCCATTATTGCAAAAAATGGTGGACGCAGGTCAGTGGGGGCGGAAAAGCAGAAAAGGCTTCTATGAATATTAATGCAGAGAGGACATGTATATGGATGAGAATAAGGAGATTAAATGTGTAGTATGGGATCTAGATAACACGGTATGGGATGGCGTCCTCATAGAATCCAATGATGTGCAGCTCAAACCGGACATTGTCCAGATCATCAGAACACTGGATGAGAGGGGAATCCTTAACTCCATTTCGAGTAAAAATGACTATGATCTAGCTATGGCAAAACTTGAAGAATTTGGTTTGAATGATTACTTTCTATATCCAGAAATTCATTGGAATGCGAAATCTTTTGCCTTGGAACAAATTCAGAAAAATATCAACTTTGGGATGGATGCCATTCTCTTTGTGGATGATCAAGAATTCGAATTGGAGGAGGTGAAAAATGTTCATCCCTTGGTAAATTGCCTTAATTCAAGCGAATATCTGACACTTTTAACAAACCCTCGGTTGAGTCCAAGATTTATAACTGTGGATTCGGCCCGTAGGCGCAAAATGTATCAAGATGACTACAAGAGGAAGCAAGCAGAAAGTGAATACCAAGGACCCTCAGACGCTTTTTTGGCTTCACTCAACATGAAATTCTCCATCTACCCTGCTGAATTAGATGATTTGAAACGGTCCGAAGAACTTACTATAAGAACAAATCAGTTGAATGCCACAGGTAAAACGTTTAGTTACGATGAATTAAATGCGTTGAGAATATCTGATGATTATCAGCTGCTTGTCTGTGAATTGGAAGACAAATATGGAACCTATGGGAAAATCGGCTTGGCCCTAATCCATATGGGAGAAGAATATTGGAGACTTGAGATGATGCTGATGTCATGCAGGGTGATTTCAAGAGGAGTGGGTACCGTTCTACTCACTCATATTATGAAACAAGCTAAGAAGCAAAACAAAATTCTACTGGCGGATTTTCGGGATACCGGACGTAACCGGATGATGAATGTAAGCTTCCGATTTGCCGGGTTTCGTGAAAAAACCTCAGATGAGAATGGGAATGTTGTGTTTGAGCATGATCTGAACAACATCATGAATTTTCCTGACTATATAGAACTCTCCATCAATGAATAAATTTTATTTTCCAAGGAGGATTTTATGAATTATCGAGACGAAATTAGAACATTTATTGGTGAAAACTTATCCATTGATAGTGACGAGGTTGTGTTTTCAGACGATGATAATTATTTTGAACTCAGATTCGTGAATTCCCTTTTTGCCATGAGATTAGTAGATTTTGTGGAACAAAGGTTTGGGGTTGAGATTGAAAATGATGAACTCGATCTTAAGAACTTCAGCACGGTAAATAATCTTACAGCTTTGATGAATAAGAAACTATTAATAAAGGAGAATTAGTCGATGAAAAGTAATAATAAGTATCTCTATTTATATTTGGGCATTTCCTTTGCCGTATGTTGGGGAATTGCCATTGCCTTCATTCTCTTTGAAGATTTCCTTGTTCCACTCACCGGAGAACTTACATTAATGCATCCGTTGGCTATTATTGCTTTGTATTCACCTTCAATTGCCGGAATTATTACATATTATGTTATGGGTGGAACCGAAGCTTTAAAAGGACTATTCTCCAAACTTATTCCGAGAAAGCAAGACTTGGTCTGGTTTCCTATCATTTTAGGAATTTTTATACTCTTTGGTTTGACGATGCATTATGGTTCCTTGCTGTTTGGATTACCAGTCCCGGATATCACCTTCACTGTTCCAGAAATGTTTATAGCGGCCTTGGTAAACTTCATTAAAGAAACAGGGTTGATCGGTGGAGTTTTCGGATGGATCGGATTTTTATTACCGTTCTTACAAGGGAAATTTAAGAATAACATTACAAGTGCGTTACTAACCGGTTTTCTATTTGGACTGTGGGTCCTCCCAGGTTACATTATTTCTTCGTTCGGAACATCGACATCCTACTTATTTTATGTTGCTCAACTGATGGTTTTTGTGGTCTTTCAAAGCTACATTTTCAACGCCACCAAAGGGAATCTTCTATTCTACCTATTTGCTTTCTGGCTTGCTGCGACAGGCAGTCAAATCCAACTGTATTTCTTCAATCCTGATGTACAAAAGCTGCAAATCTCCTACTTTATTATTGCGGCTGTTGTAATACACTTTGTATTTAAGAAAAGGAACATCGCTCAGCCCTTGCAGGTTTTTCCGGATTTTATAAAAGCTTAATGTGCACAATCTGAGTATTCAGGAGGTCCTATGGAAACCGAAATATTTCAACAATTGAAACCGGGCGCAGGGAAGTGGCAGATGATCTGCTTCCCTTACCTGGGAGGTTATGCGAATTCCTATCTAGACTTGGCGAATGCTTTGGATGAGGGGTTTGAAGTGTGGTCGTTAAATCCGCCGGGGCATGGGTTAAGCACAAGTGAACCAGTACAGGATATTGGAATTCTTTTGGACATGTATTACAAGGAATTGCAAGCCATAATCAAACCTCACTGTATCTTTTTGGGTCATAGCATGGGGGGGATCATCGCCTACTTTTTAGCGCAGCGTCTGCTGAATTCCGGTGATTATAGATCCAATTCTCTCCAGTTAATATTATCTGCTTGCAATACGCCTTGTGAATTTAAGGGGACTAATTATTTTAACTTATCCAACGATAAGCTCATTGATCACCTCATTTCTTATGATGGAATTCCGGAGGAACTTATTCATGAGAGAAGCTTGCTAGAATATTTTCTCCCAGTTATTCGAGCCGATTTCAGAGTATTGGAGACATCTTCGAACCTTGATTTTAGACCGTTAGATATCCCTGTCTCCTTTCTCTGGGGTGAAAATGACAAAGTAGTCCCTATGGAATCGGTAATCCTGTGGATGAAGTATTTTAGTAATGAAATCAAGTTAGTCCCTATTGAAGGCGGGTCCCATATGTTTATATCCGCTAAAGCAAAGGTTGTTGCAGAACATCTTGGTGAACTTTTACTTCGACAGACTGTATAAATTTGAACGATTGAAAGGAGTAATGGTAACCGGATGTTATTAAACATGCTGAAGAAAGATTTCTCCAGAAAAAAGAGCATAACGATTGCATTGTTTATTTTTATTTTGTTATCAGCATTACTTGTCTCGGCGGGTTCAAGCATGATCATGGAATTATCTAATTCTTTGAATAACCTATTTACTGCATCAAAAGCTCCGCATTTCGTCCAGATGCATTCCGGAGAATTAAATCAATCGGAAATTGATGACTGGACTTCTAAGAATGACCTTGTGAAAGCTCAGCAGACTGTAGAAATGATCAATATAGACGGATCAAATCTATATTTGGGTAACGATACGGAGTCAGAGAAGAACAGCATTATGGATCTTGATTTTGTTCGGCAGAACACTTCATTCGATTTGTTGCTTAACCTAGAAAGCCAAGTGATCCAACTCTCACGAGGTGAAATTGCTGTACCTATTTACTATAAGCAGCAGAAAAATATGAATATCGGAGACAAAGTCAAAATCACCACGCCATCCTTTGACATGGAATTCACTGTGGTCGATTTTGTCCGGGACGTTCAGATGAATCCCTCCATTATTCATTCCAAGCGATTTGTAGTACATAAAGGCGATTTCGAAAAGATTAAGAGTAATCTCGGTGAAATTGAATACCTGGTTGAATTTCAATTAAATGATTTCAGTAAGCTTAGCGAGTTCAGTAATGCGTACCAATCCTCTAACTTACCCAAGAAGGGGCCGGCGGTTGACTACAGTTTGTTCAAGACTTTAAATTCAATTACTGATGGTGTTGTAGCGGCGGTTATTATCTTTGTGAGTATTCTTCTAAATGTCATAGCCATCCTTTGCATCAGGTTTACGATATTGGCAACGATCGAAGAAGATTACAGAGAAATTGGAGTCATGAAGGCGATTGGAATCAGTCAGAGTTATATTAAAAAGATGTACCTGACAAAGTATGTCGTTATGGCAGCTGCAGCATCTATAATCGGATTCCTGGCCTCCATATTCCTAAACCGTTTGTTCACCGCTAATATTATGCTTTATATAGGCACAGCGCCGAAGAGTGTTTTTCAACACTTGATTTCCTTTATTGCTGTAGTCTTGATCTTTTTAATGGTGGTCTTATTCTGCAGCTTAGTACTCAGAAGGTTCAAAAAGATCTCAACAATAGAAGCTTTGCGGTCTGGAAATATCGGTGATGCAAAGGTCAAGACAGGTTCTCTGCCTCTACACAAAAGTAAATTCTTTAATATTCCTATCTTCCTTGGAGTAAAGGATGTCTTTCAACGATTTAAGATGTTTAGATTGTTACTGATCGTTTTCTTAGTGAGTTCATTTATCATCATCATTCCAGTAAATTTCCTGAACACGATTCAGTCTCCGAGCTTCATCTCCTATATGGGGATAGGCCAAAGTGACATACGGATCGATTTGCGTCTAACAGACAATATCGTTGAAAGATATAAGGAAATGAACTCTTATATTAAGAACGATAAGGATGTTGCGAAATTTTCTCCACTGGTAACCAGTCAATTTAAGATGATAAATAATGATGGTGCTCTAGAGAACATCAGTATCGAGACCGGAGACTTTTCTATTTTCCCCTTGGATTATGTTAATGGGAATGCTCCGACAAGCGACAATGAGATTGCTCTCTCTTATGCCAACAGTAAAGACATGGAGAAGAATGTGGGCGATCAGCTTCAACTAGTAGTCAACGGAACCGAAAATAACATGGTGGTTAGCGGTATTTACCAAGACGTGACCAACGGTGGCCGAACAGCCAAGGCACTTATGCCCTTCAATGCGGATGCTGTACTTTGGTATGTAGTCAGTCTAGATGTATCCGAACATACCGACATCAAGGGGAAGATCGCTGAATATGAAGAAGCATTCTATCCGGCAAAAGTCACCCATCTTCAGGGGTATTTAGACCAAACCCTAGGGAATACCATTGATCAGCTTAAATTAATCACTATTCTGGCGATTTTGATTGCTATCTTTGTATCCATCTTAATAACATCTTTGTTCTTAAAAATGTTGGTTGCCAAAGATTACGCTCAAATTGCTATCTTGAAAAGTATTGGATTTACGCTAAGGGATATCCGAATCAAATATGTAACCATGGCGCTACTGGTACTCAATATCGGGATTATCCTGGGCACTATTGTTTCAAACACGATCGGGCAGAAAATTGTAAGTATCATCCTTTCCTTCTTTGGCGCTTCACAAATTAAATTCGTTATTGATCCAGTTCAGGCCTACATTCTTTGCCCGCTTGTCTTAATGCTTGTAGTGACGATTACAACATTAATCAGCATTATATCGATCAAAAAATCCAGCATTTCTGAGATGATTGTAGAATAGGGAGGAAATCAATGAATAATATATTAGAGTCAAAAGAACTGAATAAAACATATGTTGTGAATAACAAAACTCAGCATAACATTCTTAAAAATGTGAACCTGCAAATCAAAAAGGGTGAATTCGTTTCTGTGATGGGTCCCTCAGGTTCAGGAAAATCAACATTGCTCTACAATATTAGCGGAATGGATAATGTGACTTCAGGAAGTGTTTTCTTTAATGGTCATGAAATCTCTGCTTTTTCTGAGAATGAATTGGCTAAATTACGTCTGAATAAAATGGGATTTATTTTTCAGCACATTCATCTGTTAAAGAATCTAAGCATCTTTGACAATATCATCCTGTCTGCATATATGGCGAAGGTCAGCAGTCGGGAAAAAATCAATCAAAGAGCTCTTAGATTAATGAAGCAGACTGGAATTTCAGAACTTGCTAATAATGATATTACCCAAGCTTCTGGCGGGCAGCTTCAGCGGGTAGCCATTTGCAGAGCGCTAATTAATAATCCGGATATTGTGTTTGGTGATGAACCCACAGGTGCCTTGAATTCCAAGTCGGCTAATGAAATCATGGAAATTCTGGCAGATATCAACCAGGCGGGAACAACGATTATGATTGTGACTCATGATGTTAAAGTTGCTGCAAAAACAGAACGTGTTCTCTTTATGCTGGACGGCAATATCATTGCCGAGCATCAGTTAGGCAAATACTCCAAAGAGAAAAATGATATTAAAGCGAGAGAAAACAAACTTTCAAGATGGCTAATGGAAATGGGCTTCTAAAATAATCGACGGAACAATAATAATCAAAGGAAACTATTTTGACCGTTGTAGACCGGGGGTCGGTCTACAAACGGTGGAGGTATGCTGATGAGGATTCTAAAAAGGCCGGAAGAACGTAGAAGTGAAATCCTGGATGCTGCTGAGTTTCTCTTTGGCACTAAGGGGTATTCAAAAACTACAGTAAATGACATTCTGCGAAGGATTGGAATCGCCAAAGGTACCTTTTACTATTATTTTCAATCCAAAGAAGAAGTCATGGACGCAATAGTAATGCGTTTTATAAACATTGGGTTGGCAGCTGCAAAAGGGATCGCCGCCAATCCCAAACTTAACTCCCATGAAAAAATATATCAAATTATCATGGCGCAAAATCAGGACAGCGGTCGAAAGGACCAAATTATTGAACAGCTGCACCGGGTAGATAATGCCGAGATGCATCAGAAAAGCTTAGTTCAAACCATCTTGTTGCTTACTCCCATTCTGGCTGCTGTTGTTGAACAAGGGATAAAAGAGGGGACGTTCAATACACCTGCTCCGAAAGAAGTGGTTGAGTTTTTATTAGTATCTTCTCAATTTTTACTGGATACAGGTCTTTTCCAATGGGAGCCAGTGGAAATCATTAAAAAGGCGAAGGCTTTTGCTTATATTATCGAAACAACTTTAGGGGCAGAGAAGGGGAGCTTCAGCTATATACCCAGAATGTATGAGCAGATGGTGAAGGATCAGGTTTCAGCAAGCGAAAGGAAGTGAGAAACAGTTGGATGTTGTAAATAATAAGTCATATAAGAAGTTTCTTATTGTGTGGATGGGCCAGATGATATCATCTATCGGGGTGGGTTTGACAGCTTTTTCTCTGGGGGTTTACGCCTTTGAGAAGACAAATACGGCTACAAGTGCAGCTCTCATTACCCTATTTTCATTCCTGCCCTCCATTTTATTAAGACCTGTAGGCGGGGTATTGGCAGATCGATATGATCGCCGGGTTATGATGATTCTAGGAGATCTGGGTTCTGCTTTAGGGCTTGTATTCATTTTGTTTGTTATGTTGACCGGGGATGTTCAGCTCTGGCAGATCTATGTTGGGGTTACAATCAGCTCCATCTTTGCTGCCTTACAAAGTCCGGCTTACAAAGCTTCGGCTACTGACTTATTAACGGATGAGCAATTTTCAAAGGGAAGCGGGTTGGTCCAATTGGCTGAATCAGCCAAATTCCTGTTCTCGCCAATCATAGCCGGATTTCTACTCAGCGTTACGACGATAGAGAACATTCTAATTATAGATATCTCTACATTTGTGGTTGCTATACTTGCAGTTTTGTTTGTTAAAAAGAATTTACAGACCGTATCTAAAGAATCTGAGAATCAAAATTTCCTTACGGATTTAAAAGAGGGTTGGAATGCGATTTCGTCTAGTAAGGGGATCTTACTTCTTGTAACTATTATCTCAATTGTTACTTTTTATCTCGGTTTTTTGCAGACTCTGATCGGACCGATGATACTGTCGTTTTCGGATGCGAGAACACTTGGAACCTTTCAGTCCGTAAGTGCGATAGGGATGATAATAAGCAGTCTAGTTATCGGCATATTTAGTGTAAGCAAGAAGTACTCCCGCATGCTGGTACTGGGTATGGTTTTTGCCGGATTATCCTTTTCGTTATTGGGACTAACAACCAACCTTTATTTTATAATAGGGGCTGGATTCTTATTCCTATCCGCACTGCCATTCATCAACACCAGTGCTGATGTGTTAGTACGGCAG
Source organism: Paenibacillus wynnii (assembly GCF_000757885.1). Taxonomy (NCBI): domain Bacteria; kingdom Bacillati; phylum Bacillota; class Bacilli; order Caryophanales; family Paenibacillaceae; genus Paenibacillus; species Paenibacillus wynnii. The sequence goes on from NZ_JQCR01000003.1 coordinate 168,370, forward strand.
AATATTTCTAATGAAAAACAAGGCAGGGTATGGGGCATCATCGGAATACTCTCTCAACTGGGTTTTGTTGTTGCATACAGTCTAGCGGGTTTCCTGGCAGACCATGTATTTAATCCACTATTAGAAGAAGGGGGACTTCTTGCCCCCAGCATCGGAGAAATTATCGGCACAGGTCCAGGTAGAGGAATTGGACTGTTATTTATTATTGCTGGGGTTTTAGTGATGATATTGGCCGGTATTACCTCTAGGTTCGAATCCATAAAAAGTTTGGAGAATAGTAGTAGACTTACCCAGTCCGAGCAAGAGGTTCAGGGCTAGGAAACTAAGCTGCAAACCCTAAATAATTCACCCGAAAGAACGGCAGAGATGCCGTTCTTTTTTATGATTAATCCGGCTAAAATACCTCAAGTTGTCAAAAGTATTATATTTTTTATTTATAATTTCTAATTAGGCATATCCGCCAATCACCTTTTTGCTTCTTATTAAGACAGATAGCGAGCCTTCTCACGGGCTGCAAACATGTTGTCCAAGGGTATAATCATGGATAATCACTCTTTATCGATAAATTGCATGATTTTATGATCCTCTTCGGCAATTTATTTACGACATTTTACACCCATTCCAATTTAACCCATTAAATAGTAGTATGTTAAAGCATACATACGAAATATAGGAGGGCTTAATGAGTGAGTCTTATTTTACAATCGGTTGATATGGAAAGACTTGAATGTTTTTCGAAGGCTATGCAGGCTTATAACGACGAGGCGAATAAGGTATGCAAGGGTTTGGTCACGGTGTGTAAAAAAACAGAGACGGATTATGAGTGGGAAATAACCTATTATGGTAAGAGTGTATTTATCAGCTCAGATGAAATTTTAAAAATATTAAATCAAAATAATGATACGAATTACAAAGAAAAATTCAAAGAGCTTGTAGCGTGGAAATTGAGAGCGGTCTAGACTAAAAGTAGAGAAGTTGGTCGGATGTGAGTCCGCCAACTTTTTTTTATTTGTATAGTGGGTAAAGCAGGATATATTTATGGCTTGAATTGGCTCACAAATTGAGATAGATTCGTTAAGTATTGATCATCAAACATTGTTTTTGGGGAAAATATGGCCGTCAGGTAGGTTCTGAGTTCAGATGTAGCGAGCTCTTTCTTTAACATAGAATGATCGGCATTGGGCAAGAGGGATACAGAGAGTAAATAAGAGGGTATTTGTTGGCGGTATATAAGTTCAGTATCCTTGACATCAACATGAATGTCTTGCCCCCCTAGAACCAAGTGAACAGGGGACTTAAAGAAGGTCAACTCCGCGGTAGCATCCGATTGAAAATTCTTGGATATAAACTCCCACCTATCTTTGGGAATTATATCTCCCTTGTGAGTCATCTTCAGGTAATCCGTATAGGACGATTGTTCTCTAAGGATATTCAGAACTTGTTCGTTGTAATGTTCTTCCTCCTTAATCTCTTGTTCGGAGTAACCTTCATGTTCCATCTGCTTTTTTGTATTATATTTCCCTTGAGAAATCCAATTTATGGCTGGGGATACTAAGATACTGAAGGCGATATCCTGTTCTTCTCTAACAATCTTTGGTATCACCCAACCCGCTTGACTTGCTCCCCACAAGCCGATTCTTGTGTCATCTATCATAGGTAAAGAATGAGCCCAGTGAATCGCGTAGATGGCTTCCTGCGCACGGTCCTCCATACTTTGCTCTAGCCAGTTCCCGGGAGAACCGTTAACTCCAGGTTTATTGAGTGACAATGAAGCGTAACCGACTGAAGCGAACTTCTCCCATAAAGGCTTATATCCGCCATCGTAGGAGTCATTAATTGGGCCATCACCATGAACAAAGACGACAAGCCCAACGTTTCCTGAGTGATTTTCCGGCAGCACTAACGTTCCCGTTAGTAGGCCTTGGGGCGTTTTAATTTCTATTTTTTCCTCAGTCATTTGATATGAGTTCTGATTCAATATGAAGAGAACCAAGGCAATGAATATAGCCGCTGATATCCCGATTGTTAGCTTGATAGATCTTCTCATAATTTCACTCCTAAGGATTGAGTAATGCTTTCCCGTTCCATGCCATCAAATGCCAAATAGGGGTTTGAAATAAACAATGTCTTATCAGATTATAGTTAGTCCTTTCAATACCAAATTCCAATTTCTCATATAAGTGAATGGCCTGGTCGTTCTTGCCGGCTACGTGAAGAGATAATTTGTTAAATTCAGAGCAAAGGGCATATTGTTGTGCCCAGGCTAACAGATGTCCGCCAATTCCTTGATTGCGATGGCTTGAGTGAACAGCCAAATGCTCAATATAACATTCGCTTGCTTGGGGCTGATACTCTAAAAAGTGCGTCCCGGCTATCAATTTACATACGTTGAAGGTTCCAAACTGCTTGAAGAGTGGTTTGAAGCGAATTTGCCTATCCCCATTACTGGGAGAACAGGTTCTTTTCCATTTCAGGCTAAGCGTACCGACCACTTTCCCGTGTTCCTTGGCCACTACTTGTATTGAAGATAAATCATTAGAATCATAAATCCATATGCTCTCCAATAGCTTGATCAGTTGATGTTTATCCAGATTGACAAGGCTTCGGAACTTACCTTGAAATGAATCTGCTATAAGTTCACATACTGATTCATGATCTTCATCTTGGCGGGTACTCACTTCAAACCGATTTACGCTCATTAAGCACCTCCCTAAATTTAACTGATTCTAACTTGTATTTCATAATGTAGTTTGTGGTTATTGAACATGGAAAGGTAAGATTTCTCTAAAAGGATAATTTGCCCCGGCTCCATATCCTGATGTTGCATGAGATAGTGTTCAAGTTGCCGGAATTCATCCTCTATATCTTGCTCTGAAGATACGAGAAGATGTTTATAGAGATAATTGCCTTTCTCTAAGAGGATGTCGGAGGGAGCGGTAACCTCATAACAAAGGTTTATCTGATTGGAATCATATATATAGTGCAGATCAGCTTCAAATAAATCGGGCAGCTTCGGCCTATTTTCATAAAGGTTTCTAGCATTGAGGTTATGCTGTATTTCATATCTAATCCACTGTTTCAAATGTCTGTCTTCCATAAGTTTGATTTGATAATGATTCTCCGGAGAAGCAAACTCATCATGCTCCTTTACTATCTTTTGCATAAATTGCTGGAGCATGATCAGTTGATCCATCTGAGATTGAACCTTCTTCAAGGAATTGCTCAAAAGCTGATGATAATCATCGGGAGAGAAGGAGGCCATACATTCTTTAATCTCAACAACAGGGACGTTCAGCTTACGGAGCAGTAAAATATGGGATAACTGATAAATCTCAGGAATACCATACATTCGGTACTTATTGGAGTCGGTGTAAGCGGGAAACAGAATTTCCTTCTCTTCAAAATAACGTATTTGATGCACAGAAACATTCATCAGTGTCGACAGCTCGCTTATGGTAATGAACTCTTTCAATTCGCTACTCCTTATCTACATAGTATTTGATATCCCAACTATAAACCTTAGGTCTGACCTAAGGTCAAGGAAAGAATTATGTAGTGTATTATTCAAACAAAAAAGCCCCACCAAGTTAGTGGAACCATTAGGGGAGCCTTTATTTCATAGATGGATTATTCCGCAGGCGGAATCTGAGCTAGTGTAGATTTCTTCTTAGCCAGTTCTTTAGAGAGTTCACGTTGGAGATAACTGAATTTTTTGATGTCTTCTTTCAATTTACTAATTCGACTCATTTTACTGCTTAAATCACTGGCAGAAGAGCTTAGTTTACAGTCTTTCTCCAATTGATTTATTTTAAGAAGAGCTTTGTCTTTTTTCTTCTTTTGCTCCAATATTTTCGATTCAATATCAGCAATTTCTTGATTTAACCGACTAAGGACAGATTTAGTGAAACTAATAGCCATTTTGAATACACCTCTAACTTCTTACTAATTATTGTACAGCTCAGATATTATTCTACTATATGCTTCTCTTTTATGCGAGAAACGCGCCATAATTCCGCGATCAGCAAAGAAATAAATAAATATGTTGCCGACACATATAAATATGGTAATGAAGCAGTACGGTGTATCAGCCAAATTCAACACGAAATTCCCTACTTATGAGAACCTTCAAGAAATCGCTCAACTCATTGCAGATGGAGAAGTTCGCGCAAAGATCGATCATGTTTATCCGATTCGTGAGGTCCAATCAGCCCATAGGCAAAGTGAAAGCAGACACGGCCAAGGAAGAATATTATTAGATCTGAATTCGAAGGAATGGGATTGGCAGAGTTAGAAAGACTAAATTTTGTAGAAATTCTTTAATTGTAGCCATGTTTCATACCAAAAGGTTTTAGATTTATAGGGTGTTGCTATCTCAATTCGTTCATTGTTCTTTGTTAAAAAAACGGTGCATTCAATCGCATCTAGTTTATCCCCAAACTGAAATGCGATATCTAAACAGTATTGTTTATACTGCTTTTCTCTTGTGTCTGACCAATCTGCTTTTTCAGACGAAAATCTGTTTTTCAACTATTTTCTCATCCTCTCTGTTATGCCGTTCTGAAAGTTTGTACTGTGCTCCAATTCGCTTTCTTGCAAGAATTGAACAACATCACATTAAGATACCTCTATATAGTGAAAAAAACGGCATAGAGCCGTTTTTTTCTTTGCCTGATGACTTATTAGGACGTAAGCTAAGTCTCTCTATAATATTTACGGTAGATGGCAGGCGTAATGGCTTCGATTTTTTTGAAGGTTTTGATGAAATAACCTGGTTCATTAAAGCCAAGTTCATCACTAATCTGCGAAATAGGCATATCTGTTACTTCTAACAGCTGCTTTGCCCATTTAACCTTAAGTTTTGCCAAATAACTGGTGAAGTTTTCTCCCGTTTCTTTCGCAAACAGTCTGCTGAAATAGCTGGAACTGATATGACACAACTCAGCCATATGAGTTAATGATATGTTTTCGCTTTTATGGTTATAAATATAATCGAAGGCGGGTTTGAAAATCGGGTTTGTACAAATACTTGTATCATTAGATGTATTTTTCAGATAAGCATCCGCGATAGCATTAGTCATTTCTTTTTTTACGGATTCAATATTTTTAATGGTGTAGCCGGGAAGAATAGTAGAAATATTCAAGGTCTCATCATTTCCAGAAGCTTTCTCGAACATCTCGACCAGCAGATTTTTATTGAGTGCTTCTTCGATAATATAGTTGCATAAGAGAAAGAGCATGTTGGATATTTTAACGACTTCTTCATAGGTCATGGTTGGAATATTATCATAGTGTGCCTTTAAGTCATTTTCTTTAAGGAGATGCAGCGATTTATTCTTCGAAGTGACAATTTGCTCTAGATCATGTCCGTTCTCAGGGTCTGACAGCTTAACTTGTCCTGCCATAACAGCTCCGAGGTATTTATCATCGACAGTGATCGGAATAGCAATATCCACGATATTGAAATGGCACAGATACACGTAAGGAGCGTTTAATCGAACGGCTTCAAGTCCACCGCGCGAATCACATTTTTGGCAATAGGGCAGCAGTTCGGGATCCTTCCGCACATTTTGACAGAACGATTGACAGCTGCTGTGACTGGTCACCGGTATGCCTTTATAATCAACAGTTAGGATTGCGAGTTTAGTAACTGTAGCCAAGGAGTCTTGAAGACGTTTCCACTTCTTCAGATCCAAAATTTTGTTAATACGTAGTGACTCATGTATCAAAATATTACACCTCCAGAGCCAGACTGATAACAATAGGATACCATTGTTTGAGTTTAGTGCAAATAATTACGATTGAGAATTATAATTATTAGTTATGATATTCCACTATCAAGAGTAAAAACCTGCTATATACTCTAAATAATTAAAGTATTAAATTTGTTATAAAACAGGAGGAGATCAGAATTATGAGAAAAGCATTCATTAGTCCAACTAAATATGTACAAGGGGAAGACGAATTATTGAACCTTGGGTATTTTGTAAATTCTTTTGGTTCATCTGCCTTACTAATTGCCCATCCATATGATGTATTGCGTGTAAAGGATAAGCTTGAGGCTACGGCTGCAAAGTTTAATATAACTTTTGTTGAAAGCGGTTTTAAGGGGGAATGCTCTCGGGAGGAAGTAGCAAGATTGCAAGGAATTGCTGCTGAAAAAGGCTGTACCTGCACGATCGGACTTGGTGGAGGAAAAGCCATCGATGCGGCGAAATGTGTGGCACAAGGGGAAGCACTGATCATTTGTCCGACGATTGCAGCGACAGATGCACCCACGAGCCATTCCGCAGTGCTGTATACACCGGACGGAGCTTTTGATGATTATGCCTATTTCAAGCAAAGTCCAAGTGTTGTTTTGGTAGATACGACAGTTATAGCCAATGCGCCTACACGTTTTCTCGTGGCGGGTATGGGTGATGCTTTGTCTACCTATTTCGAGGCAAGAGCGACATCCAAGTCTTATTCCAGAGTCAATGCCAGCCTCCCAATGGGCTCCAGAGAAGGACACTGTGCACCGGCATTAGGAACCAACGCAGCGCTTGCACTTGCAACTTTATGTTATGAAATGCTGCTCAAAGACGGTGCGAAAGCGAAGATCGCAAGTGATTGCAATATGGTTACACAAGCACTCGAAAATATAGTGGAGACTAATATTTTATTATCGGGTCTTGGTTTCGAAAGCGCCGGCTTGGGTGGAGCACATGCGATTCACGACGGCTTAACGATTCTGGAGGGAACACATTCCTACTATCACGGTGAAAAGGTCGCCTTTGGTACACTTGCCCAATTGGTACTTGAGAATGCTCCAACTGAGGAGTTGCATCAAGTATTGGATTTCTGCCTAGAGGTAGGATTGCCGGTCTGTTTAGCTGATATCGGCGTAGAGCATATTACTACAGAGGAATTGCTGCAAGTCGCTGAAAAGGCCTGCATTCCTGAAGAATCCATTCATTCTATGCCATTTCCCATTACAGTAAAGGAAGTTGCAGCAGCGATTGGTACGGCAGACAGAATCGGCCAAGACTATAAAGCACGCCGGGAGGCCCAGTAAATGAAGAAGATCATCAATCAAACGGAGAACATTGTCATTGAAATGTGCAACGGAATAGCTATGGCACATCCGGAGCTGGAGTTTGTGAAGAAATATAAGATTATTAAGAAAAAAGAAATCAACGAAAACAAAGTCAGTTTGATCAGTGGGGGTGGCAGCGGCCATGAGCCTGCACATGCAGGTTATATTGGTAAGGGTATGCTTGACGCCACGGTATGCGGAGATATTTTCGCTTCTCCGTCGCAGATTCAGGTGTATCAGGCGATTAAAGCGACCGCTAGTAAAAAGGGTACCTTAATGATCATTAAGAATTACAGCGGGGATATGATGAACTTTAAGAACGCTGCGTATTTAGCAGAAGAAGACGGAATTCTAGTGGATTATGTTCGCGTGGATGATGATATTTCCGTACAAGACAGTTTATATACGGTTGGACGCCGGGGAGTTGCAGGTACCGTACTGGTGCATAAAATTGCCGGAGCGGCTGCAGAAGAGGGACGGAGTTTAGCGGAGGTAAAGTCTGCTGCGGAAAAAGCGGCAGCTAACGTACGCAGTATTGGTTTCGGATTAACCTCTTGTACGGTTCCTGCTAAAGGAACACCAACCTTCGAGATTGCCGAAGATGAAATGGAATATGGTGTGGGTATTCACGGGGAGCCGGGAATTCGTCGCGAAAAAATTGGCACAGCCGACAGCATGGCGGAGCGAATGGTTGAAGCGCTACTGAAGGATTTGAAGTTAGATAATGATAGCCCCTCAGAGATTGCCTTGTTAATTAACGGATTTGGGGGAACCCCGTTACTTGAGCTTTATCTTTTAAATAACGCGGTTACAAGGGAATTAGCCGGGAAGAACAATATTAAGATCTGTAAAACCTTTGTTGGAAACTATATGACTAGTATTGATATGGCCGGGGCTTCAGTAACCATTATGAAATTGGACGAAGAACTTAAAACGCTTTTATTCAAGGAAAGTGATACACCTGCATTTAAGGTGTCAGGCCCTACGGAAAGCGTGGATTATGTTGATATCGCTCAGGATAATGTAACAGAAGCCTCCGTTTCTTTTGAGACAGAGACTTCTGAGGAGTACTCTAATATCCTGGGCAATACATTTACATTGAATAATTTCGTTTATCTGGTAGATAAGATGAGTGAAATCATTATTAAAAATGAGATTCCTTTCTGCGAGTTGGATTCCCACGCCGGCGATGGTGATTTCGGGATGAGTGTTGCCAAAGGGTTCCGTCAGTTAAAGCGGGAATGGAATCACATTCTAGAGGACAGCATGACGGATATTGGAACTTTCTTGAATGCTTGTTCAATGGTTATCATGGAATATTGCGGTGGGGCATCTGGTCCGATCTGGGGTTCTGCGTTCCGTACAGCGAGCAAGGCTGTTAGTGGTAAAAAAGAATTAAGCATATCTGAATTTGCCGACATGATGCACGCTGCTGTTCAAGGCATTCAAACTACCGGTGAACGTTCCTTTGGACGGGGAGCTGTGGTGGGTGATAAGACATTGATTGATGCGCTTGTACCTTGTGCCGATTCCTGGTCGAAGAGTGCGAAGGAGGGGGATAGTTTTAAAACCGCCTTTGCAAAAGGAGCCGAAGCAGCCATAGAAGGGGCTAAAAAAACGGAGGACATCGTGGCCCGCATGGGACGCGCAGGTACCGTTGGTGACAGAAGCCTTGGCTACCCAGATGCGGGAGCCTATGCGCTGGGTGTGATTTTCAAGGAGCTTTCTGACCAAATGAAGTAGACTACACCTGGGAATACCATTTGATTAGAAATTATAAAAGGCTGCCACATAGCTTAACAGCTAATGGGACAGCCTCTTTCGTATTAAAAAGCGTAGCCCAGGGTGGCAGGTTAATGGAAAGTGGTATTGAATCGGATGATGTGGTTTCCTTATCGGCCTACCGCCTACCGCATACCACATACCGCATACTACGTACCACGAACCACGTACCATATTTCACATATCACATACTACGAACCACGAACCACGAACCACATTACCTATATTCTCTCGTAGTTTTCGCCATGCGGACTGCATTACTGTCCGTAAGACAGTTTTAACCACCAAAGGCCGCACTCCACCAAAAGTCGCACTCCTCAAAGCTCGCACTCCATCAATCCATGCTCTCCTCAATCCACGCTCTCCACCAATAACCTTCTAATCTTGACGTGGGACAAGCCCTGACAACAGTGCAATCGTATCATTAATCTCCGGGCCGGTAATCTCCTCCAGAGAGATATCAATCATTGGCTTGTATTGTTGAAGCTTGGCCATAAAGGCTTCCGTGTGGAAAAGTCCTTTACCTGCAATCCCATGTCTGACTCGGTTGTCCTCGTAATAGATATCCTTTAAATGGACAAGAATCATCCGGTCCCCGTACAGCTTGAAAGCTCTATCCACAATTTCATCCTGTAGATGAACTTCTTCTCCGATCATATTGCAAGGGTCAAAAACAACCCCAAGTGTACTGGATGGCACCTCTTCAAGAATGCGTTGCATGCTGTCCGGTGTGGACAGTGTATGGTTACTGACCCCCTCGAGTCCGATAGAGACACCCCATTTATTAGCTTCCTCAGCTAGTTCCTGAACTGTAGCATGAAGCGTTTCCCATCCTTTTTCAATGTAATGGATCGGTTCTTGCTGCAGCCAATTCGTTAGAGCACCGGTCTCTGTCGCAACCATAGGCGCACCGAATTGACGGGCGTATCGAAGGTGCTCTTTGAACCGGTTGATCTCAGTTCTCCTAATCGCGGGATCAGGGTGAATTGGATTAATATAGCAGCCTAGAACTCCAATGCGTATGCCTGCCTTGTCAAATTGCTCCCCTATGTAACTGGCTAGACCGGGACTAAGCTTACCGGTAGAAGTGTCGATGTCTTGAATAGCCTTCGATAAGGCCAACTGAACAAAGTCAATATTGTACTGCTGTAAGGTAGTAGTCAATTGTTTGAGCGGCAAGCAGCCTACCGTATGAGCTAAGGTTCCATATCCCAAAAGATTCCCTCCGATTTCAATTTGATATCGCTTACAACTCCTGTTTTTAAAATGGTACTTCTTGTATTGAATAAATGCAATCATAAAAATGCCCGAGTGTTTGAGCGAATTTTAACTTTTTGTCGTGACTTTTTTAATTAAAAGGTTTACAATGAATAGCTTCCTGACTATACTCAACCATATAATTAGGAAAAAAGACACTAGAATAAAGGTAATATGAATAAAAAAGAAGGTGAGTTGAAAATTTGAATTCTCAACAGAAGGCTGCTAATCCGCCAAAGCTTTTAACAAATCGGTTCATCCAGACGATTATATTATCAAATGTTCTCCTACAAATCGGAATCTGGGTACGTAATTTCGCAATACTTCTCTACGTGGCGGATAAAACCGGTAATGATCCGTACGCCATTTCGCTTATCAGCGTGGCTGAATTTGCTCCAATTTTCGTGTTTTCTTTTATTGGAGGAACATTCGCAGATCGCTGGTTACCGAAAAAAACGATGATTTGGTGCGACTTATTATCAGCCGTATCGGTGTTCGTTGTATTGCTTACGATTCATTATGGATCTTGGCATTCCGTGTATTTTGTCACCTTTATATCGGCTATTCTTTCACAGTTCTCACAGCCATCCGGTATGCGTCTCTTTAAGCAGCATGTGCCTGAAGACCAACTGCAGCAGGGAATGGCGCTTTTCCAGTCACTGATGGCGATATTCATGGTTCTTGGGCCGATGCTCGGTACACTTGCATACAGCAACTTGGGACTTGAAGCTTCTGTTGCGGTTATGGGTGTTGTGTTCCTACTGTCAGCTGCTGTATTGTTTCGTCTTCCTAAGGATAAAGTTAATGAGCAACCAAAACCAGTAAAAGGGCAGTTCATGAAGGAACTGAGTGAAGGCTTTCGATATGTTTGGCAAAGCCAGGTGCTTCGAATGCTTGGAGCCGCTTTTATTTTAGCTGGGCTTGCCGTGGGACTCTCTCAAGCGCTCGGACTGTTCATTGTAACGGAACGGCTTGGCAAACCAGAGGAGTTTCTACAATACATGCTTATGGTTAACGGTATAGCTATGCTCGTTGGGGGCGGTATCGTAGCAGTATTCTCCAAACGTGTTCCTCCGCAGATGTTACTTAGTCTGGGAATGCTTATAGGAGCCATTTGTACAGTCATCGTTGGGTACTCGACCAATGTAACCGTTACTCTAGCCACACAATTTATTAATGGACTCGCCTTCCCTTGCATTCATATTGGGATCAGTACGATGATTCTAAAATGGTCACATGAATCCATAGTGGGTCGGGTAAATGGGGTCCTTAACCCCATGTTCACCGGTATGATGGTCATCTCGATGTCTTTAGCAGGCAAACTTAAGGGGGAGTTTCCTCTGGTATCTATATATACAGGGGCAGGCTTCTTATTCTTTTTTGGCGCCATGGTTTTAATTCCAATCATGAGTCAAAAAGCACCGGAGAACTTAAATGTATCGCAAGTCGTAAACGAAACGTAGACGGTTAGATCAATTTACACTTTATTTAAGGCAGCCTATTGGGCTGTTTTTTTTTTTGGGGAATTTATAACTAAATAACTTTTGACAACTATATCGGCAACCGTTATAATAACTATAACGTTAACCGATATAACGGCATATGATACAACGGATGCCGATGATAAGGAGGAGAACATTTGCAAGATAACAATGAACGAATTGCGCTTACAGAAGCGGTATATTACATTTTGCTATCCCTATATGAACCCATGCACGGTTATGGAATTATCCAGAATGTTGTGGGTTTAAGCAATGGCAGAGTGAATCTTGCGGCGGGAACTTTGTACGGAGCCCTCAATACCTTGTTGGAACGACAGTGGATTAGAGCTCTTCCGGGGGAACTCAATTCCAGAAAGAAAGAATATGAAATTACTGATTTCGGAAAACAAGTTATAAATATGGAATTACTGCGTTTGCAAGAATTAATTGAGAACGGTTATAGGACAGTTGGGAGGAATGGATAATGAAATATGTTAAGTATAAAGTTTTTTCGATTGGTGCATATGAGAAAGAAGAACAATGGCTGAATGAAATGTCGGCAAAAGGAATGCATCTAACCGATATTGGTTTTTGCAGATATGTCTTTGAAAAAGGAACACCCGGCGAATACATATATCGCCTCCAGATGCTAGAAAATATACCGACACATCCCCAAAGTGTTGATTACATTAGATTCGTGGAAGATACAGGAGCGGAACAGGTGGGTTCAATTCTGCGTTGGGTATATTTTAGGAAAAAAGCAGCGAATGGGCCGTTTGATTTATACTCTGACCTTGATTCAAGACTGAAACATTACCGAAGTATCAATGCTATATGTAATGTAATTATTCCGATTGAATTTATAATAGGGGCTTTAAATATATTTATCATAAATGTTAATGTTCCCGGGGAGTTACCTAATATAATTTATAGAACAAATATGTTACTTGGACTTTTTTGTATTGGATTGGGGATCTGGGTTATTTTTATCAGCCGCTCCATTCGCAAGAAAATTAAAATATTAAAAAAGGAAAGTACAATTAGAGAATAACCTAGTATTACTATATCTTAAGGCCAAATGAAGACTATCGATGATTCCTGGAAATGATGTTTGTGAAACATGGCAAGAAGCGGATGCAGTGCTTACTTCATCCGCTTCTGATTTCTGGGAGCATATTACTTCAGCGCTGCTTTGGTTTTTTTCTTCTACATGGTTTCCCCTTCAAGAACCGCACGTTGATCTCCCCGCTCCCCGCTGTGTTAGGCCCCAGCTTGAGGCGAAACGTATTTCTTTTGAGAATCGTCTTCACCTGCTTGGGAGAAAGAGTGGGATTACGCTGCAGCAATTGGGCAGCAGCACCTGAGACGATTGGTGTAGACATGCTGGTACCGGATAGCACAAAATATCGTTTGCCGATTCTCAAAAAAGGGAACTCTCGATCCAACTGTGAGCAGGGGGCTCGAAGGGAGATGATCTTCTCACCCGGTGCTACTAAGTCTGGTTTACTCCGTCCGCCAATGAGGGGGCCGCGGCCGGAAAAGTCGGTGATGCGATCATCCGCCTGTGTAAGGGTACGCCTATCGTCTACTGCACCCACAGTAATAGCTAAAGGGCTATTTCCAGGGGACTCGATAGTACTCCTCCCGGGACCGCGGTTTCCGGCAGCTACAACAACGGTTAACCCGGCCCGGACGGCTTTTTCTACAGCTTGGCACAAGAGATCATCCTCACAAGAAGTCAGGACCGGACCGCCAAACGACAGTGAAAGTATCCGCAGGTTTAACCGCTTCCGGTTAGTAATACACCACTCAATTCCTTTAATAATAGTCGAATCGAACCCGTTACCGTCTTTATCCAATACTTTTACACCTACGATTCCTGCTTCTGGAGCAGGACCTTTGTATTTCCCTTTACTCACCCATCCATTGCCTGCCGCATCCCCTGCAACATGTGTCCCGTGGCCGTTGTCATCGTAGGGCCGTTTCTTGTGATTGACCCAATCTTTAAAAGCCACAATTCGGTTACTAGGTCGGGTCAGATCTGGATGCGGGTACACTCCGGTATCGATAATGGCGATGTTGATCCCTTTTCCAGTAAGATCTTTTTTCTTTTGAACAGCTGCAGAACCTATGGAAGGCGTCGCTATATTGAGCGATGTTTTTTTGATTCCGTCTAAGTAAATTTTCTTAACTCCATCCCAACTGCACATCCGTTTCAGACATTGAACTGAAACCTTTGACGACACAGAATTAAAGAGGGGGAGACGCTGAATGATTGGGCAGGTGTGTTGACCTAGATGCTTTTGTAAAGACTGTAAGCTGGCCGGAGTCAGCTTCTGTTGGAACTGAATAATGACTGGGATTGCAGCTGGTTTGCGGCCGCGGACAGTGAATTGTCGAATCTTTTTTCGTAGTGGCTGATTCAATTTATCGGAATTTTTATGTAGCCAAATTTGTCCGTCCATCGTTGTGGATCACCTCTCAAGTGCATTGTATGCACTACTGATCGGAGCGGGTACTACCTATTAATCTGCCACTTGAATAGCGCAGGGGATACTCTTTTTGTATAATTACACTGGAGCTATCAATTAAGGGGGCTTAACAATGACGATACTTATTGATGACGTCTTAAACAAATTAATGGAATCTGTTGGACCCGTTGGCCCATTAGCAACTACGGTAGACGGTCTGAAATCAGGAGACTCCTCCTCCGAAGTCAAAGGGATAGTAACGGCATTCATGGCGACACAGGACGTAATTGAACAGGCGATTGCTCTTGGCGCGAACCTGCTTATCACTCATGAGGGAACATTTTACAGCCACCAAGACACTAAGCACACTTTATTAAATGATCCGGTATATCAGGTAAAGCAAAAGCTTATTGACGAGTCTGGAATTGCCATCTACCGCTTTCATGACCATTTGCATCGTTATCAGCCAGACGGCATTATGGCAGGACTAATCAAGGAATTAGGCTGGGAACCGTATATAAATGAACATCAACCGGCTGCAGCAATGGTAACCATTCCAGCTATGACTGTTAAGGAGATAGCCGAATACATAAAGCAGAAGCTGGGTATTTCTTTTGTCCGTATTATTGGAGACTTATCTATGACATGTACGCGTATTGGATTGTTGGCGGGCTATAGAGGTGGAGGCGACATGTGTATCCCGCTTTTTGAAAAAGAAAATCTGGACTTGATCATCTCAGGTGAAGGGCCCGAGTGGGAGACTCCGGAATATGTGAGGGATGCACATCATCAAGGCAAAGAGAAAGCATTAATTATCCTAGGCCATGCGCAAAGCGAAGAACCCGGCATGAAGCATCTAGCCAAGTATCTCGAAGCTAGTTTTCTTATGATTCCAGTTCACTTTATCTCGGGAAAACATTCCTTCCAGTTGGTTTGAGACTTGAATATAGGATGGATTAGTGAAAGCCAAAATTAATATAGTAACTATTCATAACTAAAAAAATACTGCTAAGCACAAGGGGTACCCAAGTGTTAGCAGTTTTTTGTGTGAGGAATTGGATTTAGGCTGCACTGCTGTTATTCTGGTAATCGCAGCGTTCCTTCAAGCGTCACATGCGCGACTCCTCCAACTTTGATCATGGCACTAAATTCCGTTGGTATAATAGTGATGAAGAGCTTCCCCGGCCGCCCGATGGCATCTCCTTGACCAACCGTCAAATGATGGGTTTCTTCTGCATTTAGAATACCTTCCAGTACTAGATAACCGGCCAAAGCGCCATTTGCCGCTCCGGTAACAGGATCTTCGGCAATGCCGACAGCAGGAGCAAAATCTCTGGTGTACAGATCGAACCCGGGTTTTGCGTCAAATGTGAAAAGATGAGTAGTACTGATATTATGTTTCTTATTCAAGGAGGCTAATTGCTCCATGTTAGGTTTGGCGGCATCGATTGCAGCATGTGTTTTGACTGGAATAATAAGATGCCAATTCCCTGTACTAGCAAGTTTAATGGGAAATCGATCATCCAATTGATCGAGATCAATGCCGACCAGCGAGGCGATTACCAGAGGGTCAAGCTGAATATCCTGAACTTGGGGCGAAACCTGCGTCATAGTGACCCTGCTAATGCTTCTGTTCTTGTAATCCCACTGCACGGGTATAAGCCCAATGTTGGTTTCAAAGACGACTTGATCAGCTTTTTCTGCCCATCCATACTCAGTTGCAAGCAACCAGGCAGAACCCACTGTAGCGTGGCCGCAGAAATTAATCTCCTCTTGGGGAGTGAAATAACGAACGCGAAAGTCTGCTTTCGGATCTGTAGCCGGCAATAAAAAAGCGGACTCCGGCAAATTCAACTCGTTGGCAATTTGCTGCATTTGAGTTAATGTTAATTCACTGGCATCAGGTACCACACCAGCGGGATTGCCTTCGAACGGATTCTGGGTAAAAGCATCGACATGATAAACGCTTATCTTTTTCATTAGATCACTCGCTCCTTCGTTCCTGTTTGTTACATCATAAAGGTAGATTAATTCTACGTAAAATAGAAAGGAAATAGACATGACTACGAAGCTGTATTACGAATCTGCATATATGACTGAATGGCAAACAGAAATCATCCAAACGCTGGACAGAGAAGATGGAATTTATATCATCCTGAAGGAGACTGCTTTTTATCCGCATGGGGGCGGGCAGCCTTGTGATGAAGGATTTATTGATGGAATTCCCGTCCTTGATGTGATCAGTGAAGAAGATGAGGTACTACATAAGCTGGAACGACTTCCAGAGAAGAATAAGGTTAAGGGTCAGATCCATTGGAATAAAAGGTTCGATCATATGCAGCAGCATAGCGGACAGCATCTGCTCTCGGCAGTTTTCCATAACCTATATCAGGCTATAACGGTAAGCTTTCATTTGGGTACGGATTATTGCACCATCGACGTGGATCAGCCCGAGTTAACAATCAATCAATTGGCTTCGATCGAAAATGAAGTGAACCGTCAAATCTATCTAAATCGCAGTATTGTCAGTTATTTGGTTACGGGGGAAGAAATAGCTCAGCTGCAGCTTGTGAAACAGCCGAAAGTGACGGAGAATATTCGGATTGTAGAAATTAAGGATGTGGAATATAACGCATGTGGGGGCACACATGTCTCATCAACAGGTGAAATCGGCATGATTAAGCTGCTGAAGGCGGAAAAGCAGAAGGGAAACGTGAGGATTTATTTCAAATGCGGATATCGTGCCTTGGAGGAATTTAATGATAACCTGAAGATTTTGGGTGTCTTGTCCACTAAATTCAATACAGGAAAAGATGAAATTATCGACCGGATAGAGAAGTGGGAGGTAGAGCAAAAACAGCTTCAGGCTGAGCTGGCCTTTCTGAAAGAACAGAACGATGCATATATCGCTCAGGAGCTATTATCTAATAATGAAGGTCATTTAATCTCACATATTTTTGAGGAGAAGTCCCTTAAGGATTTACAGAATCTTGCAAACAAGCTGACTGCGGAAAATGATTTTCCCGTGCTGCTCGCGACTTCTGCGGAGAACAAGGTTGTATTCGCTTATAGTGGCGGATCTGAACTTTCCTGTGGTTCGTTCTTCAAAGCTAATCTGGGTTCATTTAACGGAAAAGGCGGAGGCAGCGATAAACAAGCACAAGCAGGATTCCCGAACTGGGTGGATGCTTTGGCCTTCTACGAATTCACAAGGATCCAATTCAATTGATTTGTCAATATCATGTGAGCTTCAAATGCAATATGTTAGTTGCTATGAACAAACAAAAAACAGAATTTTAGATATAATGACAATAAACATGACATAAGCTTCTAAAAGCTACATCCGACAAGATATAATAGCGCCAATAGCTGATTATAATTATATATCTTAAAGAGTCACCGAAAGGTATGAGGATGATGAGCCTAGAAGCCTTAAACGAACGAGTAAAAGCTGATCTTTCTTATCTGGCATATGGGGGTAAAGATTGGGTGCTTCCACGTGACCCTTCTGAAGGGCATGTCTATGATGTAGTTATTGTCGGAGGGGGCCAGAGTGGACTAGGAGTAGCCTTTGGACTTTTACGAGAGCGGATATCTAATATTCTTATCATTGATGAAAACAGTGAAGGCTTGGAAGGTCCATGGGAAACGTATGCTCGAATGGTGACTCTGCGAACGCCCAAGCATTTGACCTCCATTGATCTTGGAATTCCTTCTCTTACGTTCCGTTCATGGTGGGAAGCACAGGTCGGATCGCAAGGCTGGGAAGAGCTAGACAAAATCCCGCGGAGCGATTGGATGAACTATTTACGTTGGTATCGACGGATTCTGGGTCTACCCGTACTCAATGAAGTGAAGCTGAAACTAATCGAGCCTATGGAAGAGGGGATTCATCGCCTTCATCTTGAAGGTGCAGGAGCGCCGCCTGCTAACATGCTACTGGCACGTAAAGTGGTTCTGGCTACCGGGATTCAGGGAGGGGGTGAATGGCATGTGCCGCCAATGATTGCCGAGAAACTACCTAATGATCTCTATGCCCATACCTCCGAGGTTATTGATTTTGAAGCCCTAAAAGGCAAAAGAATTGCTATTCTGGGGGGAGGGGCATCGGCCTTTGATAATGCCAATTTCGCGTTGTCTGAAGGTGTCGCCGAAGCCCATATCTTTGTCCGTCGGGAGAAGCTGCCAAGCGTCAATCCGATTCGTCAGATGGAAGGCTCGGGTATGATTGAACGTTTTCATGTGCTTTCGGATGCGGATAAATATGCTGTAATTTCTCATTTCTTTAACTACAATCAGCCTCCTACTAACGATACCTTTGAGCGAGCAGCGGCATGGCCGGGGTTTCAGTTACACCTTGGTGCACCATGGCTTGATGTGGAGGCAGCTGGCAAGGAAGCGGTGGTGACCACGCCTCAGGGGAAATTCACCTTCGACTTCCTGATTATCAGCACCGGTCTTCTCAGCGATCCGGCGTTACGTCCAGAACTCCGCAATGTCGCAAGCCATATTGCTCGTTGGAGAGACTACTACAAAGCTCCGGCTGAAGTGGCCAATCCGTTGCTTGATGCGCATCCTTACCTCAGCCCAGGGTTTGCTGTTTTAAGTCGAAGTGAAGAGGGAAGAAAGCTAATGCATGGGTTATATGTATTTAATTATTCAGCCTTAGCAAGCTGCGGCCTTTCCGCTTCCGCGATTTCAGGTATGAAAAATGCTATACCCAAGCTCGTTACTTCAGTAGCCGACCAGCTATTCATTGACGACCGTGAAGAAATCCTGAATAACTTCTTTACTTACAGTGAAGCTGAATTTGTAGGGGAATGGCCCAAAAAAGAGTAATTTTTTATACTGGGAGTAGACCGCAACCTTTCAACGAGGGCGGTCTATTTTTTTTGTGCCAATGCAAATAACAGGACTTATAGTGCAACTCATCTGTCCAATAATGCAGGTTACGCTGTGTCTATTGTATAAGTATAATTCCAAAAATATACTGTAATTGTAAGCAGTTGCTCGGTACGTACTCATGAATTATAAGGGGGTGCCAAGATGAAGATTACGATTGAGAATATCCCTGTCGGAAGTGAACCAGAAATCATTATTAGGTGCAATGAACCGGACGATTCCTTATTGCAGCTTATCTATTCCCTTACATCAACCCACAGGAAGCTTATCGGTTTTACGGATTTACAAACGCACATTATTAATCCCAAAGATGTGTTTTACTTTGAGTCCGTGGATCATAAAGTCTTTATTTATTGCCAGGAGAAGGTTTATGAGTCAAGGCTTAAGCTCTACGAGATTGAGCTGGATTATGAGAACTGGGATTTTTTTAGAGCCTCGAAATCAACCGTTCTGAATATTGGGAAAATAAAATCGATAAGTCCAATCCTCTATGGAAGATTTGAGGCGCTGCTGCAGAATGGTGAAAAGGTCTTCATCTCCAGACAATATGTTCCTGTGCTTAAGAAAAAATTAGGCTTATAAGGAGGTTTCAACATGAAACTCAGTAAGTATTTGATGTATATGTTGAAGGATTTTATTGTTGCTTGTGGTAGCTTAATGATCCTTGCCTTACTAATTTTGACGTTGAATTCTAATGATACAATTAACACCTCGCTGTTATGGCAGATTGTATTAGGGGCTTCAGCCTATACTTTTTATAAAAATGCTTTAGTGAATACGCATGAGCTAGGGAAAAGAACGGAGATGATCACCTTTTGTACTTGTTTTGTATTAGCAGATGTTATGGTGCTATTATGGCTATGGTTTTTTAGCACCAATAATATGGATAGCAGTATGCTGGTAGCTTATCTTATTGTGATTATCCTGGTTAAGGGTTTGGTGTATGCCATGATGTATACGGATGGAAAAAATGAGGCAAAACAGCTCAATGAAAAATTGAGTGAATTTAGGGATGGCCTGAACGAAGGGAAATAGGGAGCTGTCGAGTTGCTGCGGCCTTCTTGAGAAATCAAGGAGGTTTTTTTGTATTCATACGGTAATGATGTGTTTTTTGGCATTATGTCGTAAACTAAATGTATATGTAATTTTTTTTCGGAGGAGTAGATGTCGAATAGATGCCCAGGGAAAAAGAAGAAATAGAACAGTTGCTGGAACGGGTAACGGGGGAGCTGCTGGACCATTTATTGATTGAGAGCATCCAACAGAATGAACCTGTAAAGGTTCGGAAGTTTCCCAAGCCTTGGTTACTTTTGGGGGCAGGGAACTATGCGGCGGTCTTCAGTCATCCGAGTTATGCAGGTTATGCGGTGAAGGTGTATGCTCCGGGAAGGCCGGGCCTTGAGGAAGAAGCGGAAGTGTACAGACGGCTAGGCAATCATCATTCTTACTCCGAATGTTATCATGAGGGACCCAACTTTCTTTTATTAAAAAGGCTTAATGGCGTTACTATATATAACTGTATCAAGCGGGGTATTCCCATAACCGATCAAGCCATCGAAGATATTGATTTCGCTTTGGATTATGCACGCACCAGAGGGCTTCAACCTCATGATGTCCACGGTAAAAATGTAATGATTCTGGGCGGTCGAGGCCTAATCGTAGATGTGTCTGATTTTCTTAAGCAGGAAGATTGCAGGATGTGGAAGGATTTCAAAAAAGCATACTACCGACTCTACCGGCCAGTGGCCTCACGTTGGATGTTTCCGGTTCCCGGCAGGGTGCTTGAGATCGTACGCAAGGGGTATCAAATTTGGAGGCGGCACAGGAAGAGATGACGTTGTCCTCATTCAATATAATTAGCTGAGATTGGAGCCGTGAAATGAACTATCGTAATATAGAAGAATGCGTCAATGACTTAGAAAAGCACGGACATTTGGTTCGGATTAATGAAGAGGTAGATCCTGAGCTGGAGATGGCTGCTATACACATGAAGGTTTTTGAGGCTGGTGGGCCTGCATTGTTGTTTGAAAAGGTTAAAGGTTCGAAGTTTCGTGCAGTATCGAACCTGTTCGGAACCGTTGAACGGAGCAAGTTTATTTTCCGAGACACTTGGGAGAGTACACAGAACGTAATTGCTTTGCGGAATAATCCAATGAAAGCTCTTAAAAACCCTTTGAAGTACATAGG
This sequence comes from Paenibacillus wynnii, assembly GCF_000757885.1. Lineage (NCBI taxonomy): Bacteria > Bacillati > Bacillota > Bacilli > Caryophanales > Paenibacillaceae > Paenibacillus > Paenibacillus wynnii. Next base: position 189,522 of record NZ_JQCR01000003.1, read on the forward strand.
GATAGGTCTCTCAGCAAGAAGGGCTTTGCCTTTGAAATCAATGGGCGGTTTGCCTGCTGCTTTTCAGGAAATACAAATCTCTGATCTTCCGTTAATTAAGCATTGGCCAGAGGACGGCGGTGCTTTTATCACGCTGCCTCAGGTGTATTCGGAAGATCCGGACAAGCCGGGCATTATGAATTCCAATCTGGGAATGTACCGTGTCCAGCTAAGTGGGAACGACTATGAGATGAACCGGGAAGTTGGCATTCACTATCAGATCCACCGTGGGATCGGGGTCCATCAGGACAAAGCCAATAAGCAGGGAAAACCGCTTAAAGTAAGCATTTTTATAGGCGGACCGCCGGCCAATACCTTGTCTGCCATTATGCCGCTCCCGGAAGGGATGAGTGAGTTGACCTTTGCGGGACTGCTTTCCGGACGCCATTTTCGCTATAGCTATGTAGACGGCTTCTGTATCAGTAATGATGCCGATTTTGTAATCACAGGTGAAATTCATCCTGAAGAGACCAAGCCGGAGGGACCTTTCGGGGATCATTTGGGCTATTACAGTCTTACTCATCCCTTCCCGGTAATGAGAGTGCATAAAGTGTACGCTAGACAAGGCGCTATATTTCCGTTTACAGTGGTCGGTCGACCGCCTCAGGAAGATACGGCATTCGGCGCATTAATTCATGAGTTGACAGGTGATGCGATTCAGCAGGAAATTCCGGGTGTAAAAGAAGTCCACGCCTTAGATGCTGCCGGTGTACATCCCTTGTTGTTTGCGATTGGGAAAGAGAGATATACCCCGTACCAGCAAATAAAACAGCCGGCTGAAATTCTGACCATGGCTAACCGGATTCTAGGGACAGGGCAGTTGAGCTTAGCCAAATATTTATTCATTACAGCCGAAGAGAAGCGGGCCATAAGTACACATCATGTGGAGGATTTCCTGACCTATATTCTGGAGCGGATTGATCTTCGCCGGGACATTCACTTTTATACGAATACGACGCTGGATACCCTTGATTATTCAGGTACAGGCTTAAATACGGGGAGTAAGGTTGTTTTCGCAGCGGTTGGTGATCCCAAAAGGGAATTGTGTACAGAGGTTCCAAATCAGTTGAAGGAGCTGAAGGAGGTTGCAAATCCTAGATTAGTAATGCCGGGGATCGTAGTGATTCAAGGACCTAAGTTTACTAATTACACGGAAGCACAGCAGGAAATTGACGCTCTAAGTGAGGCTATTCGGGAGCAAGGGCAACTTACCACTTGTCCGATGATTATCCTGGCAGATGATAGTTCCTTTATAAGTGCGACGGTTGATAATTTTCTGTGGGCTACCTTTACCCGCAGCAATCCTTCTCATGATATTTACGGCGTGAACAGTTCCTTTGAGAACAAGCATTGGGGCTGTGATAATGTGATCATTGACGCCCGTGTTAAGCCGCATCAGGCACCGCCATTAATTCCCGATCCAGAGGTGGAGAAGAACATCGAGCGATTGTTTGTTAAAGGCGCCAGCTTAGGCGGTATTCATACTCGCACTTCTAAGCTGTAAAAGCTAAAAAGCTAGCTAGTCTCCGGGTCATTGGAGACTGGCTAGCTTTCGTTTTCGATTTCTAGGATTAAGATAAAATCTACTTTGGGTTTGGGCCGTAACTGCGGTGAATGTTGGACTTCCAGCCGCTGTTGTCTCCAGATTTCTAGATTTATACCGCTTTTAGCGGATGAAATCCGGAGACAAAGGCGGACGCTTCCGCTCTTCCAGTTCCAAAATTCCCCTCCGTTACTTCTAAACTTTAAGTTGGTTTTTAAGTTCAATCTATTAAGTGAATAGTTAGGCTCCCGCTGAACCCAGCGGAGGGGACGGAATGATTGCGGAAAAGCGGCAGCGGTCGCCTTTGTCTCCGGATGTACACTGCTAAGTGTAATTCAATACATCTGGAGACAACAGCGATTGTAGCAACGTTCCGTTCGCGGAGCGCCACTTAGAACACCAACTTAATTAATGCTCATAAAACAGGGGTGTCCCACAGCACATAGCTGGGGGACACCCCTTCGTTGATTTTATTTAGCAGACACAGACTTGAACCAATCATTAACTTCCTTTGTGATTTGCTCGCCGCCATTCGTTTTCCAGTTGGCAACAAACTCGTCAAAAGCTTCAATAGGCAAATTGCCATAAATGATTTTGTTGAAGGTTTCCATCTCCGATTGACGCAGAAGGTTCCACTTGGAAATCATAGTTGCTGTCGCAGCACCCGTGAAATAATTCTGTTTACGGATGTCTAATTGTGACATAACGACTTTGGCAGCCGCCCAGTTTTCCGGTTTGCGGAATTCAGCCATTTGTTTCTCATAAGGAGTCTCCGGTGCTTGGCCATCGGCAAGCTTAACCAGTGTTTTCATATAAAGATTAGGGATACGAGCCGGGCCCGTTAAGAACGGAAACTCATTCGAGAAATCTTTGATTTTCTCTTTGTCACTGGTCGGTTTTCCATCAATGATGTCCCAATCGTAACCCTTGGCAAATCCATATTCAAACTCACTGCCTACCGCCGGGTTAGCCAAGTTGTCGAGCAAATAGTTGTAATACAAGAAGATAGCTTCCGGGTGCTTAGCATCCTTATTAATCATGATACTCGCATTTACCCCGGAGTTTTGCCATTTGGTTCCGATGAGTCCATCAGGTCCAGCTGGAACGGGATAAGCTTTAATCTTCGCACCTTTCACATTCTTAATCAGATCGGGTGCCGGCCAGTCAGGAACCCAGTTTGCTCCCGGCAAAATACCTGCGGCTCCTTTGGTCCAGCTCTCTGCAGATTTTCCTTCATCCCACAAAGCGGAGTCTGTGTGAATATATCCTTTATCCATCCATTCACTCAGCTTTGCAAGAGCTTGTTTAGCCCCAGGATTAATGGAACCATATTCGAGATTACCATCGGCATCTTTATTCCATTGTTCCTGAATAGTGCCGTAAGCCCCGAACAGCCAATCCAATGAACCCATCCAGGTATTCGTATTATTTTTTAACGAAATCGCAAGTGGAAATACATCTTTAGGAGCCAATCCGTCAGGGTTCTGGTTCTTGAATTTGTCCATAATATTCTCTAGATCGGCGATGGTTTTAGGAGCTTCAAGATTCAGCTTTTCCATCCAATCTTCCCGGAACCATAACAACGTATCGTCATTGTCCGTGTATTCCATGATCGGCATGTTGTATTTTTTGCCGTCTCTTGTGAATGGGTACCATAATTCAGGATGCTGGGCCGAGTGGTCCTTAAGAATTTGGTTGGCGTATTTATCAAATAGTTCGTCAATGGCAATGAATTGGCCGGAATCAATCAATTGATTGGTTAAAACCGGGTTAGTAGGTACAGATACGAAATCAGGCAGCTTCTCACCTGAGGCGATAGCCAATTGAAGCTTTTGTTTATACTGATCGTCATTGGCTGGGTACCAGGTATCTTTATGTTTGATACCTAAGGTTTCCAACATCCAGCGATCGTGAACGTTATTTTCCTTCGTGTCGCCTTGAACATATTTCTTCGGCATTAGTACAGCACTGATCTCAATCGGCGGATCATATTTACCGTTGGCGAAGGCCGTTTCGGCTTCGGAAGCAGTGGCGCCATTTGTAGCGGCATTGTCTTTAGGTGCGTTGTTGTTTGTTGTTCCGCTGCAAGCAGTGATCGTGATGAGTGCCATGATGACGAGGAACAATCCTAACTTTTTAATCTTGACCATTTTTCAATTCCCCCTACTGTGTATGATCTTTACATCTGTAACTTTATCAACCTTTGGGGGAGAGCATCTATATGAGTTTGTTAGTTTTGATAGGACTCTATCATGCTATTTATTCCCGTCCCGATATTCCTGCGGGGTGACTCCGAACTGTCGCTTGAAGACTTTGATGAAGTAAGCTGGATCCATATACCCAATCTCCATACCGATTTCATACACCTTTTTGGCTGTGGTTTTCAGCTTATGGCAAGCCCGTTCCATGCGCAGACGGGAGATATATTCGCTTATTCCTTCTCCGGTTTCGATCTTATAAATTTTGGATAAGTGAGTCGGATGCAGATTGACATGGTCGGCGAGTACTCGTAAAGAAACGTCAAGATGCAAGTTTCTGTCCGTAAACTCTTGAATTTTCTTCACGTACACAGAACGGATGTCCTTCACTTCATTGGAGGTACCTTCTTTCAGCTTACCAAGAGCGCCAATCGACCACTTCCGCAGCTTGCTGATGGTAGCAAAAGCTTCCCCATTCTGCAACGGCTCCATATCTGTCCCAAGCAATTTGCTCAGAGTATGACCGTTGGTGTGGGCGAGATGCGTGTAGGAAGCAGAAATTAAAAACCCGGCTTCCATGCAGTGCTCCCAGGATTCGGGCCATTGGTCATCCAACTCCGTGAAGACGGTCATCAGCTTGGCTTCAGCCGCATCCCAGTGCCCAGCTTCCAGCAGATTTATGAACGAGGGAGGGGAATAGAGTGCGTCCAAAGGTCCCAGAGCCGTGGGGGTTTCCAAATCATGAACACGCATAACAAATTCTCGTTCGTCCCCTACAATCTGCCGGAAATAGGCAGAAGCCTGACGAAAACGATCTTGAAGCTGCTCCGGAAACCGGAACCACTCTGTAATTACAATGGAGATGGAGCCTTTCAGGAACTGTTTGACCTTATACTGGAGCTGTGACGACAGCTTTTCCAGAATGGTTTCTTTTGGAATATCCGTTCCTTTGCCCTTGAACTGAAGCAAAAATACGAGGTACCCATGCTCCTCCTTAACGCCCCAGACCTCCATGAACTCGCCTAGAATCTCCTCGGCCATATTAATGATTGCATATTCTATCAACGGTTGTCCGTTGTTTTTATACTGTCCGAACTCTTCCTCCAACCTTACAAGCATTAACGAGCACTCTCCATAGCTGAACGGCAATTCATAATTGCCCAATTTACGATCCCATTCGTCGGCTGAAAGGCGCTGCCCCTGAAGGGCGTCAAGCAGCAGCTGACCGCGGAGAAGAGGGAGGTTCTCCCGAAGGGTATATTGGGTGCGTTCCAGAGAACTGATGAGTTCCCATTCTGTATTCAGTTGATCGATGGCTGTTTTGACAGCGCCGAATAATTCTTGATCCGTTGGTGGCTTAAGCAGATAGTCCACAGCTTTATGCTGAACCGCTTTTTTGGCAAATTCAAAATCAGAATGACCGGATAAGATAATGCACTTTATTCTTTTATCATGGACCCGTATCCGTTCGATTAGCTCTAAGCCAGTCATTTCAGGCATTTGAACATCGGATATAACAATATCAATAGGGTGTGTATCGATAATCTGTAACGCTTCAGTTGCGGAATAGGCCTTGTGTACCTGTTCAATTCCCAGTGTGTGCCAGGGTTTATTCATGGATAGATTGTCTACCCAATGAGCTTCATCATCTACTATGATCATTTGCATGTTGGTTGTCTCCTTGTTGGCTTGGGTAATTGTACGGGTCTTGTCCAGCAGGAATCTCCCAGACGACCTCCGTCCGGAGCCCACCCAGCGGGGACTTCTTGAAATGTAGAGAAGAATGATTTCCGAATTGGTGTATGATCCGCTGATTTGTATTCCAGAGTCCGCAACCCATCTCTTCCTGTAACGGTTCCTGCATTTTACGATTTAATGCATCTTCCTGTTCGGGGTTCAATCCCTGCCCATCGTCATCGATGTATATCCTGCAGAATCCATCTGCTATTTCGCCGCTGATCCTGATTTCTCCTGAAGTATAAGACTTTCCAACTCCATGAATGACAGAGTTCTCAACAATGGGTTGCAGCATTAATCGTGGTACGTACTGAGTCTTCATTTCCTCGGAAATATCGATATGATACTCAATTCTGCCATTACGAAGCTTTTGAATATCCAGATAATTAATGAGCAGACGGATTTCCTCGTCAAGGGTAGCTGTTTCCCGTTCCATCCGGGTGGTATAGCGGTAATAAGCACTTAAATTATAGGCCATGGATACGACGGCTTCCTCATCCTTCATCTGGGCCATATTGATAATATAACCTAGGCAGTTATAGAGAAAATGAGGATTGATTTGGGCTTGTAGCTGCTTCAGAGTCGCTTCTCGTGCTCGGATTTTTTCATTGAACACATTCTCTATCAGGTCTTGGATTTGATGTGACATGTCATTGAACCGATAGAACACGAATGAAAACTCATTACGGTCCTTTGTGTGGAGTCTTACCGAATAATCTCCCCGCTGTACGCGCCGCAAGCCGTGAATAAGCTTTTTGATGGGGCGCTGAACATTTCTGTACAGCAGAATAGATGCGGAAATTCCGACAACAAACAGCAGAAACATAGATAAATAGAATAGATTACGACTGAAGGAAATCGGCTCCAGAATCTGATCAAGGGGAACAACATCAACCAGATGCCAATCCAAATTGGTGGATTTAACGGAGCTGACCAAATAACTTTCCCCGCCTAGCTTAACTACATTCTGTGTTGTGTTTTCCGGTGGGTGCTCATCCAAATAACGAACAAATTCAGTAGATATCTGTTTGTCCGCGCTGCGATTTAGGATCGGAGTATCTCCTTTGTGATAAAAGAATGGGTCGCCTTGTCCACCCGCTTTGTAGGAATCCAACATATTCTGAATATTCTCATAGCTGAAGCTAGCTTCAATCACCAGATTGCTGCCCGTCCACATTCCCGGCTGCGCTAAAGAATCGGTATAAAACCAATAAAAGGCCTTTAGTTCGTCATGAGAATCCGTTCCACCATCTCCGTAAGTCCATTTCCCGCTCATATTTCGTTTTAAAACATTCTCATCATAGCCGCCTGATTTACTGTAGTTAGAGATGACATCCTTGTTTTGCTCGGAGTGTACAGCATATCTGGTGGGCCATATATCCGTCACTCCAGATTGAAGGAGCATCTTTTCCTGGATAATATAACGGGTCTGCATCCGATCATACCGATCCTCCCAGAGGTTAAACCCGTTGAATTTCCTGACATTCGGATCACTTGAAAAGGTAAGGCTGAAATCCATCATTTGCTGAATTCGCGAATCAATTTGACTGGATAAAAAGGTAAGCTGTTTGGTGTTGGACTTCAGCAGTTCCTTGCTTACCACCTTGTATGTGACGTCGTTTGAATACGTATACAGGATAATAATTGGAATAAATAACACTATAATCAAGCTGTTCATTTTGGCAAAAAGGCTAAACCCAGACCAAGGCTTGCCATTGTAAAATGGAAACCACCTCGTAAAATTCATCATTTGTCTCCTCCAGACGCTGCCCCTAATAAAACCCTATTCAACCCTAACAATGTTATATAGTCAAAGCTCAGAAATGCTTGATACTATTTATATCAGAGATTCACATTACACACAAAACTATTTTTTGGAATGGGAGAGGGCTATGGAAGCTAAACTTGCACAGCAGGTGAAACAAGGGAAAACCCCGCGCATAAACAGAAAAAAAGGCTATAAGCAACCATGGATGCTTCACTTTATGGTGCTGCCAGCCGCTATATTGGTTTTTATTTTCTCGTATATTCCCATGTCGGGTGTCATTATGGCGTTTCAGGATTATAAGCCTGCACTCGGGATAGCCAATTCTCCCTGGGTCGGGCTGAAGCATTTTCAATACATGTGGGAAAACGACTATTTTATACAGATTACTCTAAATACTCTGTTTTTTGCTTGCTCCAAGATGGTCATGAACTTGATCATTCCGTTTTTCTTCGCTTTATTACTGAATGAGGTCAGGAAGATGGCGCTTAAAAGAACCATCCAGACGCTTGTATACCTGCCTCACTTTTTATCCTGGGTTACCCTGTCCGGAATACTGATTGATATTCTTGCCCAGACCGGGCTGATCAACCAGTTCCTATCCAGTACGTTTGGCATCAAGCCGATTTTCTTTCTGGGGGACGGCAATTGGTTCCGGTTTACGGTCATTTTCAGTGATGTCTGGAAGGAATTTGGATTCAATACGATCATCTTTTTAGCCGCATTATCTGGAATTAATCCGTCACTTTATGAAGCTGCCGAGGTCGATGGAGCAGGACGCTGGAAGCAAACGATGTATATAACCATTCCTTCCTTGATCCCAATCGCTATCGTTGTTGCTACTTTGGCACTGGGCAATGTACTGAATGCGAACTTTGATCAGGTGTTCAATCTATATAGCCCGCTGATTTATCAACAAGGAGATATCATTGATACATTCGTCTACAGAGAAGGTCTCCTAAGTGGTCAGTTCAGTTTTGCTACCGCTGTCAATCTATTCAAATCAGTGATCAGTTTAGTTCTAATTGTTATTTCTTACAGACTCGCATATAGATTTGCCGGGTACAGAATTTTCTAGAAAGGAAGGATGACAACTTATGTACCACAAAACACTCTCCTATCGGACATTTAGTGTAATCAACAATGTATTTTTGACGGTTGTTTCCATTCTTTGTTTGCTTCCTATGTATCACTTACTGATGGTATCGCTCAGTTCAACCGCTCCTGCCAATGCGGGATTAGTTACTTTTTGGCCTATAGGTTTTACCTTTGAGGCGTATACAAAGACGTTTAATAATGTCAATTTCCTGACTTCCCTATGGGTATCGGTGCAGCGAACCGTTATCGGGACGGGACTTGCTTTGGTTGTTAACACCATTGCTGCTTATGCACTCTCCAAAGAATCACGTGTCTTTCGAGCCCGTAATATCTACCTCTGGTATTTTGTGATCACCATGCTGTTCAGCGGCGGCTTGATCCCGGGCTACATCCTTATTTTGAAGCTGGGACTGATGAACTCTTTGATGGCATTGATTCTGCCTGGATTGGTCGCCGTCTTCAACATCATTTTGCTCCTGAATTTCTTCCGTACGGTGCCAAAAGATTTGGAGGAAGCCGCCTTTATTGATGGAGCAGGCCAGTTCCGAACTTTCTTCAGTATATATTTGCCGATATCCCTGCCAGTAATCGCGACAGTCTCCTTATTCATTATGGTGGGGCATTGGAATGCATATTTCGACGGTATCATCTACATTCGGGATTCAGATAAGCTTCCATTGGCGACTTTCATGCAGACAATTATCGTTCAGGCAGATATGTCTAAGCTGGACCCGTCAGCGGTTGCTAATCTATCTCAACGCACCATTCGGGCTTCACAGATCTTCATCAGTGCCCTGCCGATTCTGCTGGTCTATCCTTTCTTGCAGCGTTATTTTGTAACCGGGATTGTGGTTGGCGCTGTGAAAGAGTGAGATTTTGTTGAAAGCCTTTCACACACCAATAGAGGGGATTTCTCCCTCTATTCTTGCACCCGATGCCCTATTTGGGCCATTAGAGGGAATTTCGCCCGCTAATTTTGAGGATAGGGCCTTTAGAGGGAGAAAGGGCAAGATTTAAAGGGGTATTTTCCCTTTAATCTCAAAATAAAGGCGTTTCAGTCGATATTAGCGGGCACTTTTCCCTCTAATTGGCCGAAAGGTCGGTCTGCTGGTCCGAATAGGCTATTTCAAGTAAGAGCCGTTTATACAACATATTTGGAGGTAGAGGATTTGGCTTTTATCCAATGTCAGTTTTATTCAGAAATTTTAAGTTTGTCCACAGGCATCAACGTCTTTATTCCCCAATATTCTGCAATTCAAGTCAGTGGTACGGGTAAGTTGCCAGTCTTGTACCTGCTGCATGGGCTAAGTGCGGATCATACGGATTGGGTCAGGCATTCATTTATTGAAAGGTATGCGGAGGAGAAAGGAATTGCTGTCGTCATGCCAAGCGTAGGGCGCAGTTACTATACAGATATGAAGTATGGGTCAGCCTACTTTACTTTTCTAAGCGATGAATTACCAACTATAGTACGTGCCTTATTCCCTATTTCGGACCGCAGGGAGGATACTTTTGTGGCAGGGATGTCTATGGGAGGGTATGGTGCATTCAAGTTAGGACTTACCTTCCCAGAACGGTATGCAGCAGTTGCAAGTCTATCGGGAGGCTTGGATATTATCAGCCGTATGAGCGGTCCCAACAATTTTCAACCGAATGAGTTGATCGCTATTTTTGGTGATGTGTCTGAAATAGAAGGGAGTCCCAATGACCTTTTTTATTTATTGGCGAGGTTGAAGGGATATAACGGGATTAAGCCGATGTTCTATCAATGCTGCGGAACAGAAGACTTTTTGTACACAGACAACCAAACCTTCAGAAAGCATGCGCTAGATTCAGGATTAGAAGTGACGTACCATGATGGACAGGGCGAGCATAATTGGGAATATTGGGACCCTAAGATAAAAGATATTATCGATTGGCTACCCTTATCAGGTGAGAAGTGAATACTGAGGACTGATTGGTCAATAGAGAGAGCAGGAGTGGATACAAATGGTGTTAAAGAACGAGGATTTGCTTACATTGTCAGCAGGGAACTTATCTTTTAGATTTTTGCCTAGCGGGGACTTATATCAGGCTACTTATGGGACAACGATGATTAACCAATGGTTGTCCAATTCTATAGACGGATCGTTCAACAATATATATCTGCGGGTTCATGATGAAGAAGGAATTCATGCCTATCCTTTACTGGGAGTTCAATCTCAGAGCCGTGTCCGCAAGCTGGATCAACGGTTAGTATATGAAGGCTTCGTCGCAAATGTTCGTTATCAGGTGATATTCACCCCAACGGAGCAGGCGATGTGGTTCTGGGATGTGAAGTTATCAGGAAATCATACGCGAGTAGACTTGATATACGGACAAGATATCGGGATCGCAGATGCAGGAGCTGTCAGCAGCAACGAGGCTTACTTATCCCAATATATCGATCATACCGTTTTTGAGGATAGAAGTAAGGGTTATGTCGTGTGTTCCCGGCAAAATCAACCCCAAGCGGGAGCCTTTCCATACCTCCAGCAGGGATCATTAACTAAAGCGACTTCTTATTCCACGGATGGTTTTCAATTCTACGGCTTGTCCTATAAAGAGACCAATAAGCCCTTTTGTCTCTCGCAAGACTCGTTGGCTAATGAGGTCTATCAATATGAATTTGCCTATACAGCCCTGCAATCAGAACGTGTTCAGCTAGAAGGAGAAGCCAGATTCGTATTCTACGGATTATTTAAGGCAGATCATCCTGCTGCGATAACCACACTGGAATATGGTGAGGAAGTTGTGCAGGCCCATAAAGCTGTTCAGGCACTTGGCATCGAGGAGGGGAGAACTATGGATCAGGTATCTAAATTGCCTTCCATAGGTGTTCCCTTGTACACGCAAAGTTTAACAACAGAAGAAATTAACCGTTTGTTCCCGAATCGCCATCAAGAGGAAGTGGTTGGGGGTACGTTGCTATCTTTTTTCACGGAGAGTTATGAGCATGTAGTTTTAAAGGAAAAAGAGCTTCGAGTGGAACGTCCGCACGGACATATTTTAATGAGCGGCGATAATGTGAGCTTGAAGAACCCGGTAATCACAACCACTTCGTATATGTACGGTATCTTTAACTCCCAACTGGTTGTAGGAAATACAAACTTTAATAAAATGACAACCAATGCGAGAAACGCGCTGAATGTACCTAAAACCTCGGGGCAGCGGATTTATGTGGAGATTGATGGTGAGTATCGGCTGTTAACGATGCCTTCACTGTTCGAAATGGGCTTCAACTATGTACGCTGGTACTATAAAACCATGGATGATCTACTGATTATCACCAACTTCACAACCGTAGACACACCGGAGGTACGATTGAATGTACGTTCTGAACAAGGCAGATCATACCGTTTCTTGGTAACTAATCAAATCACGATGAACGTTAGTGAATACGAGCTTCCTTATAAAATAAGACTTCATAGCGAATATCTCTCTTTTCATGCGGACGGAGCATCATTAAGCGCAAATGTGTATCCAGAATTGGAGTACAGACTTCATGTTACAGGAACAAGAATGACACTCTCTGATGAACGTGAACTGGTAGGTCATATTGAACCGGGTGAAGTTTCGCTGCTTGTATTGGAGCTTGCGGCAAGCAATGATTGGACGATGGTGTTTCAAGGTCTGCTGAATGGCGGAGAACTGCCTATGGTGGAGAGAAAAGCGGAGGAAGAGATAGAGCATTATCGTCATTTTTTAAGCTCTGTAATGAAGGGCTTCCATCTGACCGCAGGGGACGGGAATCAAGCTGAACTGTTTAAGGTAAATAGCCTGGCCTGGTGGTACACCCACAATATGCTTGTCCATTACTCAGTGCCGCATGGATTGGAGCAATACGGCGGAGCTGCATGGGGGACGCGTGATGTCTGTCAGGGACCTGTCGAATATTTCATGGCCACGCAACAATATAATCAGGTACGTGCCATATTGTTGACCATCTTTTCGCATCAGTATGAAGAGGATGGAAGCTGGCCGCAGTGGTTCATGTTCGATAACTATACGAAGGTCCAACAGGAGGAAAGCCACGGAGACATTATTGTTTGGCCGTTGAAGGTGCTTGGTGATTATTTGAATGTTACCCGTGATTACAGTCTATTGAAAGAGGAAGTGCCTTATACAAGCAAACATGGTTTTGATTTTTCGATGGAGACGGCGACTATATTAGATCATGCTCTAAAGGAAATAGCGTATATCAAGGATCATTTCCTAGAGGGAACACATCTTTCTTCCTATGGAGACGGCGACTGGGATGACACCCTGCAGCCCGCAAATGCTCAACTGAAGCAGTATATGGTCAGCAGTTGGACCGTAGCGTTAACCTATCAGAGCTTTAATCAATTTTCGGAAATGATGAATGCTGTCGATCCTCTTATAGCGGCTGATTTGCGTAGTCTAGCAGATGGAATCCGCTCGGATTTTAACCGCTACATGCTCCAGACCGAAGTTATACCGGGTTTTCTGTACATGGAGAATCCTGATCAGGTGAAATTAATGGTCCATCCAAGCGATACAGAGACAGGTATCCACTATAGGCTGCTGCCTATGACACGCAGTATGATTAGTGAGCTGTTGACACCTGAACAAGCGGCGGCACATTATGACATCATACGTGATAAACTGTTCTGCCCGGACGGTGTAAGGCTGATGAATCGACCTGCTGAGTATGCAGGGGGTGTAAGCACCCACTTTAAACGAGCGGAACAAGCTGCAAATTTCGGTCGAGAGATCGGACTGCAATATGTGCATGCACATATTCGATATATTGAAGCCATGGCTAAGCTGGGTAAAGGTGAAGAAGTGTGGAGCGGACTCGCGCAGATCAATCCTATTGGCATTCAGGATGTTGTTCCCAATGCTGACCTGAGGCAAAGCAATGCATACTTTAGCAGCTCCGATGGCAAGTTCAACACACGCTACGAAGCACAAGAGAGATTTGATGAGTTGCGAAGCGGAACGGTGCCGGTAAAAGGGGGCTGGAAAATTTATTCGAGCGGTCCGGGGATCTATATGAATCAATTAATTACGAATACTCTGGGCATCCGCCAAGAGGCAGGCGACTTGATCCTCGACCCGGTGTTACCGAAAACCTTAGATGGACTGCGTTTTGACTACGAATTTGCGGGAGCTTCAGTCCAATTTGTCTATCATTTAAATAGTGATGAAGCACGAGTTCGCATTAACGGTCAGGATATGGCCTCGGAGACCACAACGAATCGCTACCGCAAAGGTGGATTACGGATTGGCCGGGAAGAGTTCGAGCGTGTACGTGTAACGACTACAAATATCATAGAAATCTATAAGTAAGATTGTTGGCAAATAGATCCATAGTCTCGAAGTAAATCTATGCATAACTTTAATCATGAACAAAAAAACGGCAGAAATGCCGTATTTTTTGTTATCTTTTATACCTCATACGGGAAAGTCTGGAGTTTTGGTTAATGTGCAGCATCATATGGGTCAGGAGTCTATCCATCCCCATAGCTCGAAAAATGGCGAATTTAAGTGGGATATAGGATTTATTCTCCAATCAATTACTAGATTTAGATGAAACTTAAAAACGTTGTTAAGATTGTGGCTTTGTGAACAAAAAAGTAACATTATGCAATTTTTCATGTAAAACTATTGTGGATTTGTTAGATATCAGTTTTTTAGATTAGGGGAATTGAAGATATAGATTAATTAAATGGTTTATTTGGTAATGATATTAAGAAGAGAAAGAGCTTATGTTTAGAGTTATATCGGTCATATAAAGATTGAAAAAACCTGTGTCATCAAGGGTCGGGAGCGTATCTAACTCTACTAACTGAGGAAAAATTTAAAACTAAAATCATTGAATTGTAAAAAAAATTAATTAAAAATAAAAATATTGACGATATAGATAAAGAGCGATAGATTTACATTAAGAATAGGTAATATCGCTCATATAATTAATTTGGGATATGACTTTTATCATGCAGGCAAACCTTGCTCGAAAGGTGTGATGCAAAAGTTTTATCCCTTTATTGTTATCTCGAAATGTCGAAAAAAGAGTTATTTTGTAGAAAATTCAATTCGGAGATGTTCTTCAGTTTCTAAAGGGGGTATGATGCTCGAAATCTTTGTAATGAAAGAAAATTAGGGAAGCGATGATGTATAATCCTTTACTTGGACACTTGGGTTATACGGAGCTGGTAGTGTAACCGGCCCTCTTAGAAGCAGTGTATCTGAGAGGAGATAATAACATGAGGATTTTGAGTGTCTTACTGGCGTGTTTGTTAGTTATGGGTATTGGGTCGCCCGTTTTTGCAGGGGGTAAGGATAAGGGTGATAGCTGGGATAAATCTTCACTTGTATTTACCACTTCTAATGGAGAATGTTCTATTGTGAAAGCAGATGTTCAAAATCATGGATCGGGTAATATGATTGGAGAAGTGACTTGGGAATTGTATTATGCTACAACCGGAAACCCGAAAGCTGGAGCCATTATTGCGACAGGTACGGTTGGTCCGCTTAATTCGGGTATAACACAAACGTTATCATACAATCCCAATAATATTGTTGGGAATTATATGTTCAAGGCTTATCAAATTACCGGGCACCCAGGAACAGGTGAGCTTTGGAGTGGCATGATAGAGATCGTAAAGTGTGTAACACCAACGCCATCACCATCACCATCACCATCACCATCGCCAACAACAGAAACTGAATCACCATCACCATCGCCATCGCCAACAACAGAAACTGAATCACCATCACCATCACCATCGCCAACAACAGAAACTGAATCGCCATCACCATCACCATCACCAACAACAGAAACTGAATCACCATCACCATCACCATCACCATCGCCAACAACAGAAACTGAATCACCATCACCATCACCATCGCCAACAACAGAAACTGAATCACCATCACCATCACCATCGCCAACAACAGAAACTGAATCACCATCACAATCACCATCGCCAACAACAGAAACTGAATCACCATCACCATCGCCATCGCCATCGCCAACAACAGAAACTGAATCACCATCACAATCACCATCGCCATCGCCGATTATCATCGTAGATGATCAGATTCCTTTAGGTCCTGGAACAGTCGAAGTCATTGTAGATCCGGTTCCACAGGGTCCTGGAACAGTCGAAGTCATTGTAGATCCGGTTCCACAGGGTCCTGGAACAGTCGAAGTCATTGTAGATCCGGTTCCACAGGGTCCTGGAACAGTCGAAGTCATTGAAGACCCGGTTCCACAGGGTCCTGGAACAGTCGAAGTCATTGAAGACCCAATTCCTCTTGGCCCTGGCACCGAAGAAGGTACGGATACTCCTGATCAAGTGAAAGTTGAAGAACAAGTAATAGATGAAGAACAGGTGGTATTGGAAGATCCAACACCTCTGGGCAGCTTACCGCAAACGGGTGAATCTAGTCCAATCAATACCTATATGATGGGATTTGCACTGATTGCAGTAGGATTTCTATTGAGCTTAAAGTGGAAGACGAATAATAGAAGAAAATAATTGTCCAGGTATTGGAGAAGTATAGAGTAAAGATCTCTGTACTTCTTTTTTTTCATGTCCTAGTTAAGGGAAATAACCAATATGTTAAAAAAGGAGATTTACTATGACCAAAGATATTTGGATCAACCTTCCAGTGAAAGATGTCAACAAATCAAGAGAGTTTTTCTCCGCTTTGGGTTTCCCGCTCAATTCACGCCATGCAAATAACGATGAAATGGCTAGCTTGGTTGTTGGGGAAAAGAATGTAATTGTCATGCTATTTCCGGAAGCTACATTTGAAAAATATACAAGTATCAAAATTGCAGATACCCAGCTAGGATCAGAGGTCTTGTTCTCCATTGGTGCAGATTGCAAAGAAGAAGTAGATGAGCTGGTCAGCAAAGTGGAGCAGGCAGGGGGGACGATCTACAGCAAACCCTCAGATCAAGGCTGGATGTGCGGAGCGGGTTTCGCAGATTTGGATGGTCATCGTTGGAATGTGTTGTATATGGATCTTAGCAAGATGCCTACGCAATAAACAACTCGAAGGGTTACCTTTTACAAAGGGAGGCGGTAATTTCACTGCTTTCCTTTTTGCTTTGATTATTTAACCGAAATTGTGGAATTGGATTGACAAACAAAAAGAAGGAATTTATCATAAAAGTGTTAATTGTTTTAAGTAAGTGTGAAACGATTTATATATATGCAAAAGAAATGGAGGAGATACAACGAACGGGTTGATAGCGCTTACTTTTAAGAATACTGGCGGAAAAGGGGATCTATATGAGAAGTTTTGCGAGTAAAAGCTTACTACTGATATTAATTTTATCTTTGCTGGGCTGCACGGAGGAATCCGAAGGAAAGAAGTCAACACTAAATAGCAATGCCTCAGTAGCTGCAGGGCAATCTGACTTTAGGAATCCAATAGTGGAGCAGCGCGCTGATCCTTGGGTATATTTGCATTCAGACGGCTATTATTATTTCACAGGTTCTGTTCCTGAATATGACCGTATTGAACTGCGCCGAGCGAAGACCCTGAATGAGTTGGAACAAGCTGAAACAGCAGATGTATGGACCAAACAGGAGAGCGGCCCGGGAAGTAAGCATATTTGGGCACCGGAAATTCACTTTTATAAGGGGAAGTGGTATATCTATTTCGCAGCAGCCAGAGAAGATGCCCCCTTTGATCATCGAATTTATGTCTTGGAGAATGATGCTGCTAACCCGCTTGAAGGAACATGGATCGAAAAGGGTCAGTTAAAAACGAACTGGGAATCTTTTTCTCTAGATGCCACCACTTTTGAATTTAATGACATTTTGTATCTGGTTTGGGCACAAAAAGCATTTGATATTGAAGGCAACTCGAATTTATATATAGCGGAACTTGAGAACCCATGGACTCTAAAAGGCCAGCAGACTCTACTATCCAAGCCAGATCAACCGTGGGAGAGAATTGGCTTCAAAGTAAATGAAGGGGCAGCGGTAATCAAGCATAAGGACAAGGTATTTATAACCTATTCGGGCAGTGCTACAGATGATAACTATGCAATGGGGTTATTGACAGCATCTGATTCGAGTAACCTGCTTAATCCAAAATCTTGGACAAAATCAGAGGCACCTATCTTCTTCAGTAATCCTGAAACCGGCAGATACGGCCCCGGACACAATAGTTTTACTACAACGCCTGACGGTAAAAAGGATATTTTGATCTACCACGCACGTCCCTACAAAGATATCCAAGGGGATCCGCTGTTTGATGCGAACCGCCATGCCTGGGCACAATTCTTCACCTGGGATGATAACGGAATACCGAATTTAGGACGACCAGGAGTTGAGAAATAATACTAAAACATTAGATTGATAAAAGAGTACATTAATAATAGAATGAATTTACGAAGAGTCAAAACGATAAAGGCAAACTTGCCGAAAGGTGAGGACGCAAAACCGCGGGTCTAAGGCTTCTGTTAATCAGAAGCTACGATAGCCGGGTTGTCGCATAGGACGGATTTATTGTGATTAATCCAGCTTCCTAACCGGGCTGGATTTTTTGATATTCTCCAACATGCTAACGCTACAAAGTCATAAATTCATTTGAGGTGGAGATTATATGCGGCAGATTCGTTTTTGTATGTTTTCGGTGATCTTTATGCTTTCCGTTTATGGTTGTCTCTATATTTATCAGGATGATTTTTTTATGCGGATATTGAGCATTAATCTCTTTTCCATTGCTGGAGCGGGGATCTGCTGCGCTATACTGGTTAAGACTTTTTTAAGTTTTTCCGGCAAAGATAGACACTTCTGGTTGCTTCTATTATTAGGAACGGTATGCTTCATTATTGCTCAAAGTATTTGGCTCTATTACCAGATGAGATATAATCGGGCTGCCCCTTATCCCAGCTGGGCGGACTTCTTTTGGCTGCTGCAATATGGACTTTTTCTGGTTGCTCTCATCTATAAAAGAACCGCCAACCGAGAAAAGCCCGGGATACATTCTTTTTTTAATATCATTATATTTATGGCCATAGCAACAACCTTCAGCCTGCAATTTCTTCTTAATCCTATTTTGAAATCCGGGAATAACTCCGTACTTGCGCTGATTACCACGATAGCCTATCCAACATTTGATTTAGGGTTTCTCTTTGCAACGGTTAGTTTGTATTATAAATCGCATTACAACGAGCATAAAAGGGTTATCTTTTTAATCCTAACCGGCTTTGTTATACAAATTGTAGCGGATTCGCTTCACATCTATTATCTAATGATTGGTACATATGAGCAGGCCAGCTACATAGACCCTCTATGGATTGTTCCACTGCTGCTTATAGGAATTGCCGGCAACCGAGCTCAGCACTATTCCGCCCAAACTTGTACTAAACCTGAAGTGATTTCAACGGAAGACAAGGAGTTGGATTTACTACCTTACATAGGTGTCGTTGTTCTCTTATTTGTGATGTTATTTGTACGGGATGAAAGTGTGAATGCGCTTAAAATCGGATTATTTGTAGTTACGCTGTTAATTATCATGCGCCAAGTTTTTATTATTGTGGCTAATCGAAATCTGCTGAGAGAATTAAAAACTAAGAATGAAGAACTGGGAAAAAGCGAGGAAAGATATCGTCAAGTCGTTGAAATTTCGCCGAATGCTATTAGTGTGGAGGTTAATGGCGAGATTGTCTATCTGAATAAAGCTGGATTTGAAATGCTGGGTGCTACCTCTCTTGGAGAGATTATCGGCAAATCGGTGTTAGAGATTGTCCCCCAAGAATACTATGCGACCATGAAATCACGTCATAAGCAAGTGAGTACGGAGAAAAAAGCCGCCAAACCGTTTGTGTTTCCTATCCTGCGGCTCGACGGGAAAACTATATATGTAGAATCCTCTTTAACTGAAATCCATTACAATGGAGAGCTGGCATTTTTACTCGTGGCGCAAGATATTACCCAACGTAAAAAAATTGAAGAGAGAATCAAATATCTGGCCTATTATGATGAATTAACCGGGTTGCCTAACCGTGCAAAATTTCATGAACAGCTGATCAAACAAATCAAGCTCGCCGAGCGCAAGAACAATCTGTTGGCCGTTCTGTTTTTGGACTTGGACCGGTTTAAACTGATTAATGATACCATGGGACACGGCTTTGGCGATTTGTTTCTAAAAAAGGTAGCAGAAAGATTAGCCGGGAATTTAGCATTAAAAGGGATGGTCTACCGCCTGGGGGGCGATGAATTTTGTCTAATTATCACTCAGACTTCTCCGGAAAAGGTAAGCACACTTGCTCAGTTAATCATTGATGAATTATCTGTCCCGTTTATTATCAAAAAAGGGGAGTATTTCACATCACCTAGCATTGGAATCAGCTTATATCCTACGGATGGATGTCAGCCTGATGAATTAATCAGACTTGCGGATATCGCTATGTACAAATCAAAGAAACACGGGGGAAACACCTATCAATATTATTCTTCACTGTTGGATGGTGAGAATTACAATAAATTGAAATTAGATAAAGAGCTCCGTAAAGCTATAGAAAATCATGAGTTCGTCATTTATTATCAACCGAAGGTGAACCTGACAACGGGAAAAATTATAGGGTGGGAAGCATTGCTTCGTTGGTTGCATCCGGAGAGAGGACTGGTTCCGCCACTGGAGTTCATACCCATCGCCGAGGAGACTGGATTAATTATACCGATTGGACACTGGGTATTACAGGAAGCCTGTCAGCAAATGAAAAAATGGCAAGAGGCTGGGATGTCAGAACTAAGTATCGCTGTGAATATATCGCCTCGGCAGTTCAGAGATAAGAATCTAATTCAGAATGTATCGGAAATTCTTAGGGAAACCGGACTTGCTGCACAGTATCTTGAAATTGAAGTGACCGAAACAGTTATGCAAAATATTCAGGAAACTTCTATGCTGCTTCAGGAATTAAAGATGCTGGGTGTCCAAATATCCATCGATGATTTCGGGACGGGATATTCTTCACTAAGTTACCTAAAATATCTGCCGATTGATTATCTAAAAATAGACAAGAGCTTCGTAAATGATATTACAACCTGCTCTAAGGATGAAGCTATAGTACAGACTATTGTAGACATGGGACATCATATGAAGATTAATGTAGTTGCCGAAGGGATTGAAAATGAACAGCAATTACACTCTTTAGTGAAACTTAAATGTAATGTGGGTCAAGGATATTTCTTCAGTAAACCTCTGCCAGCGAATCAAGCGGAGCAGCTTAGTAATCAAGTTTATATAAAAAGTACTTAGTGGCCTTAATCGTGAACTTGAATAACTTCCGGTCCATAGTCCAATACTTATCTCGAATATTCAATTAAAGGAGAACCATAAGAGATGAATTTTCGTGAGATATTGGACGAAGTATGGAAGTCGTTTGTTTTAATAATAGCAGGTATGTTATTGCTTAGACTCGCAGGAAGAAAATCTATCTCTCAAATGACCGTTCCAACTACAGTCATTATGGTATCTATTGGGACGGTAATCGTTCAACCTATTGCAAATAAAAGTATTTGGATGGCTATTATTGCAGCCACAACGTTCATATTCATATTAGTCTTAGTTGAGTTTCTGCAAATTAAATCGAATAGTATTGAAAAGTTTATTCGTGGTAGTTCTGTAATTGTCATTAAAAATGGTGAATTGCAGGTTGGAGAATTGAAAAAACATCGCCTGACCGTAGATCAGCTAGAAATGAAGCTGCGCCAAAATGGGTTGACTCATATAAAGGACTTAAAGACAGTAACCATTGAAACAAATGGACATATTGGTTATGAATTGTCGGATCATGCCAAACCAATCACATTCCAACAAATGACATTACTTCTTGATTCATATTTTCGGACAAGTTCACGGACTAATAGCTCCCCAGAAATAGACATTTCAACTAACAAGGAAAACCTATCGCTATTTGATGAAATACATGAAGAGCAGAAGCACTTTGTGGAAGAAGAACTTCAATAACAGACTGAAAAAAGACAGGAGCTTCCTCTATGGGGAGGCTCCTGTCCTTGTTTATAGGGTGAATCTACACTAAGCTATAGCGCATTAAATAAATAAGTTTTGTATTTTTCTTTAACTTATGAGAGAATAAAGTTTTGAAATAACGGAATTTAATATTGGAGGTAGGTTTGGTGGCGAAGCGGTATCCTTTTGAGTATGATCCTACCAGATCTTTTATAGAGCAAGTAGGCGAATGGGTTGGGGATGTTTTTTATGAAATCCTTCCTGAGGCAGGTTTTGAAGTCCGTGATGAACAAATATATATGGCCTATCAGCTGGAACGGGCTTTTGCAGATAAGACAACTATTTTTGCCGAGGCCGGAGTAGGAACGGGAAAGACTCTGGTTTATTTACTGTACAGCATCTGTTATGCACGTTATACCGGAAAGCCGGTAATTATCGCCTGCGCAGACGAGTCTTTAATTGAGCAACTAGTGAAGCCGGAGGGTGATATTGCGAAGCTTGCAACGCACCTGAATATGGTTATTGACGCCAGACTGGCTAAATCTCCGGATAAATATTTATGCTTGAAGAAGCTGGATCAGGCTCGGAATCGTGATGATGAGAGTTTGCCGCTTGAGGAACTGTATGATACATTACCTGATTTTGTCCATTCGTATAAGCCGATGCAGCATTTCCATGCATATGGGGACCGTAAGAATTATTCAGATCTAAATGATGAACAATGGAACCAGATCAATTGGGATACCTTTCAGGACTGTTTAACCTGCGATATGCGCCAAAGATGTGGACAGACGTTATCTCGCGATCATTACCGGAAATCCGGGGATTTGATTATCTGTTCTCATGATTACTATATGGAGCATGTGTGGACCTATGAAGCCCGGAAACGGGAGGGGCAGATCCCTCTGCTTCCAGAGCACAGTGCGGTTGTATTTGATGAGGGACATTTACTCGAATCGGCGGCAATGAAGGCTTTAGGCTACAAAATGAAGCATGTGGTATTTGAAGAACTGCTGATACGTCTTTTGAAGAATGAAATTCGTGAATCGCTCGCTGTTCTTATTGATGAAGCCATTCTACAAAGTGAAATTATGTTTGATCGGATTCGTCGCCAGAGCCGTCGTATTCCGGGATCAGATCGTATGAGCATTGAACTGAATGCACTGTTGATTCGTGAAGTGCATCGGATGCGTAGTATTATTGCGCAAATTGAAGAAGAACTGGTCTTTGAGAGTGAGCTCTATACACTTGATGAGTATCAACTGCGAATTGTGGAAGAACGTCTGGAAATGATGGAGATTGCGTTGAAATTGTTCGAAGATTCAGGTGCATTGATATGCTGGGCGTCAGAAGATAGTGACGGTATGACCCTATCTGTTATGCCCCGTAATGTTAAGCAAGTGCTTGAGGAAGGCTTGTTCAGTCAGAAGATGCCAATTATATTCTCTTCTGCCACATTATCAGTCGATAAATCGTTTCATTATTTGCAGGATAGTCTTGGAGTAAAGGATTATCTCTCCTTCTCGGTAGATTCACCGTATGATTATGAGAATCAAATGAAGGTGTATCTGCCAGAGCAGCTTACTGGGGACTTTTCTCAAAAAATGGAGATATCCATGAATTTAATCGAGCAGTCGGAAGGAAGAGCCTTAGTGCTGTTCCGTACCCGAGAGGAGTTGCAGCAATTCAAGCAGGAATGTGGACAAAGACCGCAGCTTCGTAAGTACACCTTTCTGTATGAAGGCGATCAAGAGATTAGCTATCTGATCTCGGCTTTTCAGCGGGATGAACATAGTGTGCTCTGTGCGGTTACTTTGTGGGAAGGTCTGGATATACCAGGTCCCTCACTTTCTAATGTTATTATCTGGTCGCTGCCCTATCCTCCGCTTGACCCTGTCTTTATGGCGAAGCGGGCGGAAACAACAGCTCCTTTTGAGGATGTGGATCTTCCATACATGCTGCTCCGGCTTAAACAGGGCATGGGCCGCTTGATTCGAACAGGAGAGGACCAAGGGACTGTAACTGTTCTTGCGGAAGCTGACGGACAACACCCGGTGCATGAATACATCTCTTCGGTAATGCCAAAGGGAATAAAGCTACAGAAGCTTGAAGTACAGAAACATTAGAATGATTACGTAAGCAATCACGAAACGTCTGGGAAACCAGGCGTTTTTTGTTTATGGTACAATATAAGCGATTTAATAGAAAATACATGAATTGGAAATACAAAGATGAGGGCTCAGGAATGGATGAAGAAACTAAAAGTCAAAAATAGATCGTACTAGAAAAAAGGAGATGTTAAAACATGATTGTAACTTTGACGATTAACCCTAGCGTGGATGCGAGCACAAGTATTAAGCAAGTGGTACCCGATCATAAAATGCGTTGTCGTGAAGCCTCCTACAAGCCGGGCGGCGGCGGGGTAAATGTATCGCGGGCGATCCACAAATTAGGTGGAGAATCGTTAGCCTTATTTACATGCGGGGGATTACACGGGCAGCTGCTGCAGCAAATGCTTGAACATGAGGGAGTTACTCTCCAATCTATACCTATTGCAGGCCAAACCCGTGAAAATTTGATTGTACTGGAGGAATCTACGAGCCAGCAGTTTAGGTTTGATATGCCGGGGCCAGTCTTTATCGAAAGTGATTGGGAACGATGCCTTGAACAATTAAAGGCAGTAACCGGTGAACCTACATATATCGTAGCAAGCGGCAGCCTCCCTCCGGGATGTCCCAAAGACTTCTATGCCCGAGTGGTAGAGGTAGCCAAGAAGTGGAATGCACGTGTGATTGTAGATACATCGGGGGAGGCGCTGCAGCTAGCTGCGGATGCCGGTGTATATTTATTGAAACCTAATTCACGTGAATTAGAAGAATTAACCGGAAGAGAAATTGCCAATGAGGATGAAATAAAGGCTGCTGCACTCCAGCTGATTGATGAAGGCCGAACCAAGGTTGTGATCGTTTCTTTAGGAGGCGAGGGTGCCCTGCTGATTACTAAGGAGAGTACTGAGCATATTCCTGCGCCTGATGTTCCAGTCTTAAGTGTTGTGGGCGCAGGTGACAGCTTGGTAGCTGGAGTGGTGTATAGCTTGGCCCAAGGCCGAAGCTTACGGCAATCTGTGCAATTTGGAGTTGCGGCCGGAGCTGCTGCAGTTATGAATCCTGAACGGGAATTGTGTGAACGGGAAGATACAGAAAGATTATTCAAGAGTATGGACAAGAATTGACCAATATTCCTTGACGTGAATATTCCTTAAATGGTATATTCAAAACAAGGATATTATATTATCTGGAGGTACAACATGACCGAAGCTAATGAATTTGTGTACACACGTGTATTAGACGCACCGCGAGAGCTTGTGTTCAAAGTATGGTCGGAAGTTGAGCATCTGAAAAATTGGTGGGGACCCGTAGGTTTAGAATTGGGAATTGCCAAGCTGGATTTTCGGCCAGGGGGTATCTTTCACTACAATATGCGTTCACCTGAAGGTGACGTTATGTGGGGGAGATTTGTCTACCGTGAAATCATAGCTCCAGAGAAAATTGTATTTATCAATTCCTTTTCCAATGAAGAGGGTGATGCTGTTCGAGCGCCATTCAGTGCGGAGTTTCCGATTGAAATACTAAATACGGTAAGCTTCATCGAAAATGAGGGCAAAACAACGCTCACCCTCCGCGGAGCTCCACTAAATGCAACTGAAGAAGAGCTTATCTTTTATAGCGGAATGTTCGAGTCTATGGAACAAGGCTTCGGAGGTACCTTTGATCAACTTGCCGAGTATTTGACGAAAGTATAATCACCTTTTAATTGAAGCTAAAGCGCGCTGCCAATCCTCGATTGGCGCGCGTTTTTTTAATCCTGCAGCCATTCTTCTTTAAGAAGTGCTTTGATAAGCTCCACATTTTTTTCTCCAAGCTTACTGATAATCTCTTGCTCAAGTTGTTTTTTTATGATCATCATATTGGTATTAGACTCTAGCCCCTTTGCGGTAAGGGAGATATGTCTGTCACGGTGATTATCCTTAACGTCTACACTTTTTACATAACCCCGATCTATTAGACCATGAATACTTTTATGTGTGCCCTGCCGGGAAAGGTTAATGATTCTACTAACTTCAGAAATAGAAAGTCTCTGATGTACCTCAAGAATGGCTAGAATATGGGTCTCAGTTTTATTCAGATCCTCTGATATGGAGTCAATTACTTTTTTACGCAAAGCTAAATGCTTTTCGCTCAGTAAATCTATCAGATTCAAATCTTCTAAATAATGATTCATCGGGACCTCCTGAAATCTAGATAAGAATAGCATTACATAGTTAGTATAAGGCTTTTGGGATTATTGTCAACTTGGTTGACGTATTAAAAGAGGGGTGATATTGTAAACCGAGTGGACAATACTTAAAACAAGGGAGTATCAAAATGGGGAACAACAAGAAAGAAGCTTTATTATTTACAACGATTATGTGTGCTTTAATGGTGTTGGGGATGAGTATTTACAATATGATTTTATTGGAAGGTCTGTCGGGCTCTCTCGTTAAGCATGTTGCTATCGGCTACTTGCCGGCGTTTATAGTTGCACTGGTATTAGATATTTTTATAGTGGGTAAGATCGCCAAAGGAATTGCTCATAGACTGGTAAAGGGCACGGATCCTATGATTAAAAAAATATTGCTTATATCCTCCTTCATGGTTACTGGTATGGTCCTCTTCATGTCTTTCTATGGTGCAGTTATCCATGTTGGCTTTACCGCAGCGTTGCCCATAGCATATTTGTCTGCTGTAGGTAAAAACTTTATTTGTGCCTTGCCTCTTCAACTATTATTAGTAGGGCCTTTAACAAGATATATCTTTATAAAAGTCACACCGGCTGTATCTGCTTAAAAACAGTTAGGATGCAAAAAGGATATAGATTCTTTTCTTTAGGGAAAAGATCTATATCCTTTTTGTGTATTCAAAAGCTACATTGCCGTTTCTCCGTTATCAAGGCTCAATTGCCAGTGAATGCCGAATTTATCGGTTACCATACCATAACATTTGCTCCAGAAGGTTTCTTGAAGCTCCATACTTACGGTGCCGCCTTCTTTTAGTTTCCCGTAAAGAGATTTAATTTCATCTATGTTTTTGCTTACAATCGTAAGGCTTATGTTATTTCCGGCTGTAAACGGCATGCCTGGAAAAACATCAGAGAACATTACTGTGCTGCCCATAATGTTCATATGAGTGTGCATAACTAAATCTTTTGCTTCTTCAGGGAGATTAAATTCGGGGTTAGGCGGGGCCTCTCCAAAGGTCATAATTTTTAACTTCTCAGCCTCAAAAACCTCTGCGTAAAATTCCACGGCTTGCCGGCAATTCCCATTGAAATTAAGATATACATCTAAAGCCATTTGCCACACTCCTCAGTCTATTCATTTATAAATCACCCCAGGAATGATTTACATTAAAATTGTAACATTTAACCACACAAAATGGGAATCAAACGATTGGCTTGGCCGAAAAAAAGACTTCATTATAGAGGAAACATTTTGTAAACTTTTTCAATACCTGACATTTATATTTTCCAGCATGAAATAAGTCTAAATAGCCGTCTTCATTTCGAATATATTCACCATCATCGTACCAATTCATAAAGCGGTTATTTAGGGGTTTACGTTCACAAAGATAGGGTTCCAATACAATGATTTCCCCACCGGGTTTTAATATCCGTTCAAATTCCAACAAATAATCCTTGATTTGCTCATCGTGTATATGGTGAAGAACCGCTATAACGAAAATATAGTCGAAGGAGTGATCTTGAGCTGGAATAGTTTTTTCATCAAAATGCATAAAGTGATGGTTGGGATAAATTCGCTTGGCCAGGTTAACCCGTTCTCTATCCGGCTCGATTCCAAGATAAATATCGGGCCTGCAAATAGAACAATTTGCACCGGTCCCGGATCCAAAATCAAGAATATCCTTATTCTCTAAGTGAAACCCGTTCTGAATATGCTCATGGATATATTTTTTGGTGAACCATTGTGGACGAACAAACCAATGGTACATTCGCGGAGAAAGAGGCATAGTGTTCGTATTCACCACCGTTTCTATTAAGTAACGAAGACTAGTGTGACTTAAACTGTCTACAAATATTCATCAAATGACTCAATGCCTCAATGTAGTTCATTCATTTATTGACAGGATGCAAGTTCAGGCGTATTCTGTGAATAAAAAATAAAAATATTCACAAACTCACAAAAGAGAGTTGATTCCCTTGCCCAAGAAATTTACAGACCAAGAACGAACTTGGATTCATGAAAAATTATTAATAGAAGGCCGCCGCTGCTTTGAAGCTCGAGGTCTAAAAAAGACAAGTGTAGAAGACCTTACAAAGACGGCTGGCATCTCTCAGGGATCGTTTTATCTATTTTTCGGTTCGAAGGAGGAGTTGTTTTTTGAAATATTACAAGAGGATGAAAAGCGAATTCGAGACACCATGCTCGAGTCGTTTAAACCAGGAGATGCCATCACTAAGGATGGGATTAAGCAATTTTTGCTGCAAGCTTTTCAATTGATGGATGACAGTCCTCTGCTGCGTCAAATGACCGTTCGTGGTGAGATGGAGCAGCTTATCCGAAAACTACCTCAAGAGATTCAGGAGAAGAATTTTGTGGAAGACAAGGATTCTTTAATGCCTGTTATTGAAACCTGGCAGGCTCAGGGAATCCTGAGCGGAGTATCTCCGGATCTAATCGTAAGTTTAATACGTGCCCTCGTCCTGTTGACGCTGCACAAGGAAGAAATAGGGGGGAAGCTGTTTCCAGCTACCTTGGAACTTCTGATTGATCTCTTAGCTGAAGGAATGGTATCAAGATAACCGGGCTGAAAGGAATGGGTCTCATGATCGAAGTCAAAGATCTTCAATTTTCGTATCCGAATCAAAAGGAGCGTACACTCCACGGGCTTAACTTTGCAATCCCGAAGGGAGAAGTATTTGGTTTTCTCGGCCCCTCAGGAGCAGGTAAAAGCACCACTCAAAAAATATTGATCGGCGTGCTGAAGGCTTATCTGGGCAGTGTAAAGGTGATGGGGAAGGAAATACGTGAGACTGGACCGGACTACTTTGAACGAATAGGAGTAGCCTTCGAATTCCCGAATTTCTATACGAAATTCACAGCTCTGGAGAACTTAAAGCTGTTCCAGTCTCTGTATTCAGGCCCAACGGCGGAGCCGATGCATTTACTCCAGCAGGTTGACCTGACTGATGCTGCCCATATGAGGGTTTCCAATTTGTCCAAGGGAATGAAGATGCGGTTGAATTTTTGCAGGGCCTTATTGAATCATCCGGATATTCTTTTTCTGGATGAACCTACCTCCGGGCTGGACCCAGTCAATGCAAAGCGAATGAAGGATCTGATTCTGGAAAAGAAAGCGGCCGGCACAACGGTGCTTATCACCACGCATAATATGCAAGCCGCAGAGGAACTTTGCGATCGGGTTGCGTTCATCGTCGACGGTCAGATTAAGTTGATTGATTCTCCGCGGGAGCTTAAACTTCGCCAGGGCCAGAAGCGAATCCTTGTTGAGTATCGTCAGCATGGTGAAATAATAACAGCGGAGTTTCCTTTTGAGGCTATAGGAGAGAATCCAGATTTCCTGCGAATTTTAAGGGAGAATCCCATTGAGACTCTTCATTCTATGGAGGCCGGCTTGGAGCAAATATTCATTGATATCACCGGGAGGCAGCTCACATGAGAACATCGGCTGCTTTTGCTCTTGATGTCCGTTTCCAGTGGCGGCACGGGTTTTATGGAATTTATATATTTGTCTGTGCCTTTTATTGGGTACTGCTTCATTTTGTTCCGGAGGTTTACAAGGAAAAGGTAATGGTTCTGCTAACCTTCAGCGATCCAAGTGCGCTTGGGCTTATTTTTGCTGGAGGAATTATTCTGCTTGAAAGAGATCAGGGTATCCATGACCCCTTATTTGTCACCCCTATTCGAACTCGGGAGTACCTGCTGGCAAAGGCAGCGTCCTTATCTATATTGTCCTTACTAGCGGCTTGGCTGATCCATCTCGTGAGCATGGGTATGCCCTTATCCCCGTTAGGCTTTTCTGCTGGTATTCTGCTGACCTCAAGTTTTATGACCCTCTTATCCATTGGAGTAGTGGCACGTTGTCAAACGGTTAATAGCTTTATTTTGCTTTCACAGGTTTATGCTCTCCCATTCGTGCTTCCTTTGCTCGGATATTTTGATGTATGGGAATCGAAGCTGTTTCTGCTCTTGCCCACAGAAGGAACTTTAAGGCTGTTAAAATCGGCATATTCTACCCTGACATTACGTGATTATTTGTATTCTATATCGATTTTATCGGTATGGAATTATGCAGTTTATGTCTGGGCTAGACGTTCCTATGAAGAGCATATTTTGATGCGGGTAGGCTCGGGAGGTGCAGGTAGATGAGGAAATACAGAGCCCTGCTTCTGAACGACATACGTCATGCCGGCCTGGATCCTGTTCTTATGGCAGGAATCTTCGGCCCGCTGGCACTTCTCTTACTCTCTAGATTCGGCTTTTCCATTGCGGAGCATTGGCTGGAAGAGCGTTATTCGTTACAACTGTTTCAGTACAGAGGGTTTGCCGTGTCCTTCCTGGTCACAGTGATTCCTATGCTTATCGGTATGATGACGGGTCTACTCATGTTGGATGAACGCGATGAGGAAGTTATAGCCTACTATGCGGTCACTCCTTTAATGCGACAAGGTTATATGATTTACAGGTTATTTCTCCCTTCTATATTGTGTACTGTGCTTTCATCTTTATATTTATTATTGTCCGGGATTGCTGAAATTCACCTAGAAAGTCTCTATGCGATTCCGCTGCTGGCTCTAGAAGCACCCTGCTTTGCCTTATTCCTGTCAGCCTTTGCTGCGAACAAGGTAGAGGGTCTGGCTCTGTCAAAGATAGGAGGCTTGTTTATAGCCGGGTCTGTGATTGTCTATTTTGTCCCGGGCGCCTGGCAGCTCCTGGGTGTATGGGTTCCGACCTATTGGCCAGCCAAGATTCTTCTCGTAGGGGCGGATGACAAGCATCTTGCAGCATTAGGTTATTTTGCTGTGGGGCTGATCCTTCATGTTGCACTTCTAACCATAATGGTAAGAGAATTTATCAAGAGGGTCGACTGAATGTGGTTCTGTTGTATATTCTTTTAATAATTAACCAATTATTATTAATAAGCGAATACGTACAGGGTGCTGAAAAACGTTGATGAAGATGACATTTAACATAGTTTTGGCATGCGCTCAGTCACATCGGCAAACAATTAACTGTGTTACCTTTATAGCTATTACTCCTTAGAGATTTGAAAATGATCTACAAATAGTGAAAGAGGTGCTTCATTGAAACTTCCAACAATCCAATTCGGGCATATTAAATCCCAGGTTCCTGTTATTCAAGGTGGAATGGGTGTAGGCATATCCTTAAGCGGACTAGCTGCCGCTGTAGCCAAGGCAGGCGGGATCGGTACCATTTCCGGTACGGGTATCACTACTGATGAACTTAGAATGCATATTCGCAAAACAAGAGAACTCTCCCAAGGGATTGGATATATCGGAGTAAACGTGCTTTTCGCAATGAAGGATTTCGCTGATAAAATGAAGGCTGCTCTGGAAGAAAAGGTGGACTTTATTATTTCCGGGGCCGGAATTTCCAGA
The DNA here is from genome assembly GCF_000757885.1 of Paenibacillus wynnii. Taxonomy (NCBI): domain Bacteria; kingdom Bacillati; phylum Bacillota; class Bacilli; order Caryophanales; family Paenibacillaceae; genus Paenibacillus; species Paenibacillus wynnii. The sequence goes on from NZ_JQCR01000003.1 coordinate 220,588, forward strand.
GATATTTATGCTTGGGGCAAAGAATATAACACACCTGTGGTGTCCATTGTTTCATCCGCTAAATTAGCCAGAATCTCTGAAAGGCTGGGAGCCTCTGCGGTCGTAGTAGAGGGTTTTGAAGCAGGGGGCCACCTAGGGACAGATAGATCTATGTTCGATATCCTTCCTGAAGTGGTAGAAGCCGTTTCCATTCCGGTGATCGCGGCAGGTGGTATTTTAACCGGGGATGATATTGCAAAAGCTCTGCGGATCGGTGCATCCGGTGTTCAAATGGGTACTCGTTTTGTGGCAAGCCATGAATGTGATGCTCCCCTGTCCTTCAAACAAAAGTATGTAGATGCTCAGCAAGGTGATACCGTATTAATCAAGTCTACGGTGGGACTGGAAGGAAGAGCCATTCGAAATGAATTCACAGATCTAATTAGTGATGATGGCAAAGTGAAAATTGCTAAATGTCATGATTGTCTAAAGGTTTGTTCTTATCGCTTCTGCACCATGGAATCTCTTCTAACCTCACTAAGAGGAGATGTTCAGAACGGGCTGGTATTTGCCGGGTCCAGAGTTCATGAAATTAAAGAAATTTTATCTGTACAGCAGATTATGGATAAATTAATGAATGAGTATCAAGGGGCTATGATTACAACGGGATAAAAATCCTCATGATAGCTAACTATCGAACACCTACGTTTGGGATTCCCAAGCGTAGGTGTTATTTTTTTCACAAACCTATTGAAAGAAAGAGTAAATATAAATTATAATTATGCAATGCTTTAACGCTGGAGTGTGAAATTACTTATTAAGAGGAAGGATTTATGATTATTTATGCAGAACAACAAGACACTTAAGAAATCTATAACCTTTATTGAAGCCATGGCTATCGTTGTGGGAATGATTATTGGATCGGGGATCTTTTTGAAGCCGGGAATTGTTCTTAGCAATGCCGGCACACCTACAATGAGTATATTGGCATGGGTAGTTGGGGGTGTGATTACACTGGCTTCTGCACTGTCGGTAGCGGAGATTGCAGCAGCTATACCTAAATCTGGTGGCCTGTACACCTATCTTAGTGAATTATACGGCGGTGTGTACGGTTATTTATTAGGATGGGTACAAGCGGTCATTTCGTATCCGGCCTCGGTTGCAGCCTTAGCTATTGCCTTCGCAACCTATTCCAGTTTTTTTCTACCTATGAATGATTTGCAGCAGAAGCTGCTTGCCGTAGGGATCCTGATCTTTATTCTGATCATGAATGCCATCTCGACCAAATGCGGGGGGATCATACAGACGATTGCTACGGTAGGCAAACTTATCCCGGTGATTGGGATTGTGGCTTTCGGACTTCTCTCCGATCTGGCCCCGGGTTTTAGCGGTATACACACCTCCGTGTCAGGCGCAGGATTTGGCGTAGCGATACTAGGCACATTATGGGCATATGACGGCTGGATCGGTGTGACTAATATGGCGGGAGAAATAAAGAATCCTGCGAAAACACTGCCAAGGGTCATTTCCATAGGTGTTATCTTTGTCATTATTGTGTATGTACTCTTTAATATGGCTATATTCCAGGTGCTGCCTTATGAGGCTATTGTCTCTTCAAAAACTCCGGGTGCAGATGCGGCAGAAGCTCTATTTGGAAACGGTGGAGGAGCCTTTATTACTGCGGGAATTATTGTTTCGGTCTTGGGAGCGCTGAACGGTTATTTAATGACAGCAGCTCGGGTACCTCAGGCTATGGGTGAGAAGGGACAAATTCCATTTTCGCGGACATTGAGTAAAATTCATCCCAAATTCCAGACGCCTGCTAATGCTCTTATTTTTCAAAGTGTACTGGCTATCATTTATATTTTCTCTGGAACGTTTGATACTTTGACGGATTTACTTGTTTTTGTATTGTGGATTTTCTTTACCATGGGTGTCTTCGGCGTTTTTATTCTAAGAAAAAAAATGCCGGCAGAAAAAGGACGCTACAGAGTGCCGCTGTATCCACTCACACCAATCATTGGTGTTGTAGGGGGTCTGTATATTCTGGTTAGTACCATTATCAGTGATCCGATTCGATCGTTTGTCGGTATTGGTATCACACTTGTGGGGCTCCCGATTTATTTTTATATGAATAAGAAATAATGGGGAGGAGCTTGAATATATGGATTCAACACCCGTTACCCAAGAAGTAGACATGATCCTATCTCATCATCAGCTTCAGGTTCGTTCCCGCGATTTCAATGAGGACTTTTGCCAGTGGGGAGATATAAATGTCGCACAGGGAGTCATTCTCCATCCGGGTTACATTACCCTGGATCCCTTATTGGAGGATACCTTCGGAGCGTGTGTAAAGCTCAGCTTAAGGGATCAATTTCAGGAAGATGGGCTTGCTCAGCGGCGTTTGGTTGTACCCTTCGAAGTAATGGAGCGTGATCGGCTGGAGGTTCTTTCGGTTCAGAAGAGCTTTCCTATTGAGCTCCCCTTAGAGAATGGGAATTACGCACTGTATTTTGAGATCGCCGTGGATAAAGAAGTATACTGCAGACTCACGTTTGTTGCCACAGAAGAACGGATACAGCCGAAGTTCCTTATGAACGATGACTGGGGTGCAATTGAGGATCAATTAATCGTTGAAGGCTATAGGTAAGTGAAGTGAATAATTAATTTACACCGACGCTTGGGATTCCAAGCGTTTTTTTGTGCCATGATTTACGCTTCTCATACAAAACTGTGCATATCCATTAATATCGGACTTCTATAATTAAGCTATGGCAACAATACTAGTGTGCCTTGATACATACTATGGAGGTTGATACAGTTGAAGGGAAATCGCATGCATCTTTCCATGAAGTGGAAGCTAATTCTAAGCTTTTCTGTCGTAACCCTCATTTTTTTGGGAGTGGCTCTTTATCAGGGCTATCAAATCGGACAGGTAGAAGGTTCTATGGAAAGGCAAAAAACAGAGATGGAAAAAAGAATTACCGTTTCTACAATTACCCAATTCCTGCAAGAGTTGAACGGTGTGGAGAATTCTCTAGCCAGTTCTAGCGATCTGGAGTTGGTCATTACCTTCAAGGAAAAACAAAAGAGGTTATTGGATGAGCTCTCCAAGGTGGATTTTGAAAAAGGCTCACCCGGTTATGGAGAACTACAACTTCTGGAAGCCCAAGTTGGAGAATATACCGGTTATTTTGATGGCTTAGTTCAAACTATGGGAGATGAGGATTTGGATCCCATGACTGTTTTAGAGCAAATAGATGATATACATACTAAGGCGCAGTCCTTAAATCAAGCAATGCTGGTGAACAACGAGAAATTATATGAAGCTGCTGCCGAAAAAGCACAGCAGGCTCAAGTCCACTCTTTTACATTATTAGACCGGACAGCCTCTGCAGCGGTTTATGCAGCCGTACTCGTATTCCTTCTTACGCTGGTAATTGCTTCGTTGCTAATCCGTTCTTTCCTAACTCCCATCAATAGACTGCAGGCTGCTGTACGCAAAATATCCGAGGGTGACCTGCGACAACAAATTAATTCACCGTATAATGATGAACTGGGACAATTGAGTCACCACTTTGATCACATGGTAGAACAGGTGCGGGACATGCTTCAGCAGACCCAGTCGGTGGCTTCGTCGCTTGCAGCATATTCGGAGACTTTTCAACATTCATCATCCATTACAGCCCATACTAATCTGGATATTGTTAGAACCATACAAGAAATCTCTGTGGGAGCGGATCAACAGGCCGGACAAACCGAGCAGAGTGCCAGCTTCATTCAGGAACTGGTTCGTGAAGTCCAAGAGATTACGGCCTACACCGGGGACATGCTGGAGACCAGCCATACAGCTAATTTGAATACGAGAAAAGGATCGGCGGCAGTCACTGCTTTGCGGGAAGTATCTGAGCATTCGCGTGATTCTGTGGGGAAGGCGTATCAAGCTTTGAACAAGCTGGCAGAGCAATCAAAGGATATTTCTAGAATTACAAATTCAATTATGGAGATTTCTTCGCAGACGAACATTCTTTCCTTGAATGCGGCTATAGAAGCTGCTCGGGCAGGGGTATATGGCAAGGGATTTTCTGTGATTGCTGATGAAGTTAGACAGTTGTCTGATCAAACAAAAGAGTCGTCGAGTCATATCAATGATATTATCAACGAATGGCTGGTCGGGATGGCTGACTTTCAGAGCTATATGTTAGACACTAGAAAAAATCTGGAAGAACAGGATCATAAAGTGGCAGAGACACTTTCTTCGTTTGAAGCCATTGATCAATCCATAGAAGCGATCAGCAAGCAGATTGGACAGATCCATGTAAAGGTTGATTCCACACAGTCTATGAATGCCAAGCTTGCGGAGTCCGTTCATTCTGTGGCTTCTATTGCCGAAAAGACAGCCGCAGGTGTTCAGGAGGTTAATGCCTCTAGTATTCAGCAGGACACTGCCATTCGCGACATTGCCCGCCAAGCTGTTGAAATAAATGAAATCTCGCAGAAGCTATTCCGTGAAATCAATGTGTTCAAGATTAATGGTGGAGCTGACGATGAGATCGAGGGGAGAACAATCCTTATTGCGGATGTGAGTAAGGACACACCGGGTTCGTATAGAACTGAGGAAGTATATAAGTCAGCTTAGAGAGCTAATTTTAATCCACTGAAATTCAGCTTGACGATAAGTTCCTCTTTATGTTATTTTTGCTCTAACAAAAAGGCAATGAAACCTATGGGTTCAACCTCGTGCAGAACGGGGTTGGGCCCTTTTTGTTGTCGATTCATGTAGATGAAGGGGGTTCAGTATGCGCAGACAAGAGTTATTGCTTCTCAGGCTGGATGAAATCGGAATAGCGCTTGAAGTGAGAAGGGAGGCGTTACTGTTGTTAGGTCTAGGTTCAGTTGGTGTTGAGACTCATCGATTAGATGAATATTCTGATTTGGATTTCTTCCTGATCGTTGCGACGGGTGCTAAGGACAAATTTATCAATCAATTAGATTGGCTTGAAGATGCCTGCCCTTTAACGTATTCTTTCAAAAATACTAAAGATGGTTATAAGGTGATGTTCGAGGATGGGATATATGGAGAATTTGCAGTTTTTGAAGAGTCGGAACTGAAGGGTATCTCCTTTTCCGGAGGTAGGGTAGTGTGGAAGGCTTCAAATTATGAATGGAATACCGAGTTTGAATCTACTGTAGACTTTCCCAAACTAAAAGCAGAATCGGTGGATTATGTTGTTAACGAAGCCTTAACCAATATATATGTAGGGCTTGGAAGATTTGCAAGGGGAGAAAAACTCTCCGCCACCAGGTTTATTGAGAGCTATCCGGTAAATGGAATCTTATCTGTCCTGCATTTATTGGAGCCGGAGGTAGATTGTTATCCGGATAAGTTCAGTAATGAGAGAAGGGTTGAACAGAGATTTCCTGAATTCTCAAAACGTATGGGCAGCTTGATGCAAGGGTATGATAGCGTTCCTTATTCGGCTTTGGAGTTGTTAAGTTACTTAGAGGAGTTTTACCCTGTAAATGAAAGAATGAGTGCTGAAATACGTAGATTGGCCCACGAACTGATTTAACATAAGTAATATCCATAAAGTTGTAGACTGACACCCTTAAATAAAACAGCGGCAGCCTTGGACGGGAAAAACAGTCCTAGACTACCGCTGTTTTATTTAGCACCAATATCTTTCTGGCCAATCATCCCCGTAAATTACTGGAAACATAATTAACCCTCCTTTTGGCTATAGTGGGTTCAATTCAGTTCAATGTGAGTATTTACCACCAAAGGGGTGCTCTTGAAACGCATTAATCAATTAGCTTCATCCGCTGCGGGGACATTTTATTCTGTACTTTCTCTTACCATTAAATAATGGGCGACATTTGAGTGGTGGGGAGTAACGGTTTCACCTTTAATTAGCTTAATAAGATGACGTGCAGCCGTCATGCCAATTTCAGTCCCTGAGTACTCTACCGATGTCAGGTTAGGTCGGACAATGGAAGCCATGAAGCTGTTATCGAAACCAATCACGGAGATATCTTCTGGCACACGTAAACCGATATCATGTAGATAATTCATCGCACCTACGGCCATCCAGTCTGTTGAACAGAATACCGCGGTAGGCCGAGACGCTCTCTCCATTATTTTTCGCATGGCGGTACTCCCATCCTCCACGGAGAAACCGCTTTCTACAACCCATTCCTCCCGCGGGGGAATCTGTGCGTCCTCAAGGGCTTGTCGATATCCCTGATAACGATCACCGCCAACAGCACTTTCTCCTGAGGCACGAATCATAGCTATTTGGCGGTGCCCCCGTTGAATCAGATAAGTTACGGCTTCATAAGAGGCAGTGACATTGTCTAAGTGAACGGAAGGGATCGCGGAATTCGGAGATTGCTGCCCGGCAAGTACACAAGGGGTACCGGTCTTGTGTATCATCTCTGTGTGTTCCTTCTCCAACACTGATCCCACAAAGATATTTCCTAGGGTTCTAAGCTCATGAAATAGATTGAAATAATGAAGCTCACTCTCGACGGTTCCGTCGGTAAGGCCCACTATAATGTCATACCCGTACAATTCTGCGATGTTTCGAATACCAATACTGAAATCATCGAGTACGGTATTGCTATTGTGCGGAATAATGATGCCGATCAGATGGGTATTCCCTCTTGTCTCTGCTTCACCGAGTACATCCGGACGGTATTTGGTTTGTTTGATGGCCTCCATTACCCGTTTCCGTACATCCTCATTTACAGGTTTGCTGTTATTTACCACCCGGGATACGGTGGATATGGAAACGTCGGCCATTTTGGCTATATCTTTGATGGTTATTTTCAAGACGATCACCAGAACTTTCAATCACGATTTTCTAATGTATTCAGCATATCACGTATAACTGTAAGAATTCAAAAGATATGTGTTGACTAGGAAAATAAAAGGTCATATAATAGCGCTGCAGGAAAAATATTTCCCATAAAATACACATATACATTTGAAACCAAAGTTAATTTGAGGAAATAAAGTTCAATAAGGATAATAAACCAACTAAACGGGAAAATATTTTCCTGAATATACTATAGCAATTAGAGGAGAGCATACTGTGAACAGAATATGGTGGAAAGAAGCGACTGCTTATCAGATCTATCCGCGCAGCTTTATGGACAGCAATGGAGACGGCATAGGAGATCTGCAAGGAATCATATCTAAGCTTGATTATCTCAAGGATTTAGGAATAAACGTGATTTGGATTTGCCCGATTTATAAATCTCCGAATGATGATAATGGGTATGATATTTCGGATTATCAGGACATCATGGAGGAGTTCGGCAGTATGGAGGACTTTGATCAGTTGCTGCATGAGGTCCATATACGTGGCATGAAGCTGATTCTGGATCTTGTCATCAACCACACCTCAGATGAACATCCATGGTTTATTGAGGCAAGTTCTGACAAGAACCACCCGAAAAGGGATTACTATATTTGGAGTGATCATAATAACGGGGTAGAGCCGAATAACTGGGAAAGTATATTCAGCGGATCAGCTTGGGAGTTGGATCCTCAATCCGGGCAGTATTTCTTGCATGTGTTCTCCAAACGTCAGCCTGACCTGAACTGGGAGAACCCCGAAGTTCGTAAGGAGTTGTACGGTATGGTTAACTGGTGGCTGGATAAAGGAATAGACGGCTTCCGAGTGGATGCGATTTCGCATATTAAGAAGGTACCTGGTTTTCCAGACATGCCGAATCCATTGAGTCTACCTTATGTGCCTTCCTTTGAGGGACATATGAACCGTGAGGGAATCCATGATTTTCTCCAGGAGTTGAAGGAGGAGACCTTTGACCGCTACAATGTTATGACGGTTGGCGAAGCGAGTGGGGTGAATGTGGATCAGGCAGAGCTCTGGGTAGGTGAGGAACAAGGGAAGTTCAATATGATTTTTCAATTTGAGCATTTGGCACTTTGGAACAAAAGTACAACCGGGGGCCTCGATGTAATTGCCTTGAAATCCGCACTGTCCCGCTGGCAAAAGGGTCTTGAAGGTAAAGGTTGGAATGCGTTGTTTATTGAAAATCACGACCAGCCGCGTTCCGTTTCAACATGGGGTAACGATGATTCTTATTGGAAGGAGTCAGCCAAGTCATTGGCTACGATGTATTTTCTTATGCAGGGGACTCCGTTTATCTACCAAGGCCAGGAAATCGGCATGACGAATGTCAAATTTGACTCGATGGATGATTATGATGACGTGGCTATGAAGAACATGTATCGAATCGAGAGTGAGGCCGGTAAGAGCCACGAGGAAATAATGCAGGTCATTTGGAAGAATGGACGTGACAACTCCAGAACACCGATGCAGTGGGATGACTCCAATAACGCCGGATTCAGCAGTGATACTCCCTGGATGAAGGTCAATCCGAATTATACAGAGATCAATGTTGAGCGAGCGCAGCAGGACCCAGATTCTATTTATCATCATTATAAAAAACTTATCACTCTGAGAGCCGCCAATCCCGTTGTTGTCTACGGAACTTATGATCTGATTCTGCCTGAGGACGAGTCCATCTATGCGTACACAAGGACATTGGAGAATGAGAAGCTACTTGTCATGGCCAATCTTACCTCCCAAGAGGTATTGTTTGATCTTCCGGCCGACCTTGAATACATTTCCTGTGAACTACTTCTCCATAACTATAATACCGATCCGGCGGAGCGCATAGAGACCGTTGCATTAAGACCCTACGAATCCAGAGTATACCTTCTGGAATGTGCAGCGGAAGAAGAGATTAATACAAACGTCACGGCAGAAGTAGAAAAAGTCGGACTCTTACAATAAATAATGAAACAGCCGGGCAGAAGGAGTTCATCCTTTTGTCCGGCTGTTTTTAGGTATTTTCAAATGAGAGATACTATTATTCGTCCTTCGGGGCAACGTCAGGCAATTGCAAAATATAACTGTTTGACATATTCAGAAGCTTATTTACGGCATTGAATTGTGCCTCTGTAGATCCTTCTTTAGTTATGGAGTTGTCGGTCAAATTATAGTTGGTTCCATCGGCATAAGATACACCCGTTAAGTACATGCTCGAGTCATTAATGAATGATCCCTTTGGCAGAAAATGTCTTACGGGAAGCAGGTTGGTCTTGTGATTGAATAAGTCTTCACCAAAGTGGATCTGATCCTCAAGGGAAACCCCTAGCAGATTAGCTACCGTTGGCAAAATATCGATCTGTCCGCCCGTTTGGCTAAAAATAGCAGGTTGACCTATGCCCGGAGCATGAACAATGAAGGGAAGGTTGAACATATCTGTATATCCATACTCTCGGCCTACCGATTCCTTCATTAAATCCTTCTCGTCACTTCCTAATGAATAGAGGGGTAAGCCTTGATGATCCCCATAGAATACGACAACGCTGTTCTCCCACAATCCTCTGGTCTTTAAATCGTCCAGAAATTGACCCATCGCGTAATCTGCATAATTCTGAGACTGAATATAATCACCTACCAATGTACCTTCGAACCGTTCAGGAAGTTTAATCTTGAATTTGGATTCTGGCAGTTTATAAGGGTGATGGGCACTCATTGAAATAACCATAGCATAGAAGGGATTCTCTTCGGCGTCTAATCTGACTAGTTCAGGGACTGTTTTTGCGAACAATACCTCGTCCGAGGAGCCGAATGCGATATGATCATCGTCTCCATAAAAGGCTTGATCGTAATATTTGTCAAAGTCTAATGTTTTGTATAATGCCTCACGGTTCCAGAACTCTACGCTATTCGTATGAAATGTAGCGGTCTCATACCCTTGTGCCTTCATTAACTTGGGCAGGCTGGGAAGCGACTTATCCATGTACTTGGATGAGGTTGCGGCCTCATGGTGGGGAATATAAAGGGAAGTATTGACTACAAATTCCGCATCCGAGGTTGTTCCTTGCCCTGCGCTAGAATAGAAGTTATCGAAATACAATTCATTCTTCACCATTTTATTGATGTTAGGGGTAATTTCTTGCCCATCGATCTTAAGGCCTATCAGGAAGGTTTGGAAGGATTCCATCTGCACTACAATCAGGTTCTTTCCTTTGGCAGCTGCCCAATATTGCGGGGATACCGGCTCTGTAATCCCTTTAGCTTCATTAATGGAGGCTTGAGTAATATCCTTGCTATCGATCATTTCTTCACTCTCTGTGCTGTCGGCAAAAAGTGTATAGAGCTCGTAATTAAGGATTCCCATGCTTTCTGCCTTTTTGTTCTCGTTCATACTGGCATGATTAGGCCAAATGCTGAAAAGACAAAGGGCAATGGATCCACTTATGATACCGAACAGAACCGTTCTATTCATGCGCTTCATGCCCCGGTCCTTCCAGCGTGTAATATATTTCGGACGGAACATATAGAACATAAATACAATAATATCTACAAAAATGAATAAATAATAGGGATCAAGTAGGGAGTAGGTGCTTTCCCCGACTTTTGTTACCTTATCGGCTTGCTCCAAGGCATGATAAGTGACGATAACGCCATAATACTTGTAGTACATTAGGACGGCAAAATAAATCACTGATATAAATAAGTTGGCGACCATGTAATAAAGAAACTTTCGCTTGGATGCCATCCATTCAATGAGTCCAAATACAATGAAGAAGAAAGGAATCTCAGTGAGCAATATACTCCATGATGGACCATCGCTAAATACCACGAACCACGCTACCGCACTTTTCAGCAGCAGGACAAAGCTAAAGCCTAAAAATGGCCTGTTTCTAATGTCGAACTCTTTTCTCATATTCTGCATCTCCCCTGTTAAAGCACACTCTAAAGCCTATACACATCAGTCCTATTGAGCATTAGTAAGTAAATGCACAGACGCTTATTATGCTCCAGATATTTCCTTCTGTCAAAAGGCGAAAAGGGGGTATAAAACGCATCAAATGGCGATAAAAGGCAATTTTATGGATGAAACCCTCTTCAATCGTTTCTACACATGTTTTTGGAAAAAAGTCCCTTATAAGAGATTAAGTAATCCTAAAAAGGATAATGAAATAACGCATAGAAAAATTTAATCTACGTGAAATGTTCTGAACACAAAGAAATCGATAATAAGAGGTATAATAAGTATGGTTGCGGTATGATACTATTAAAAAGAATTAAAGGAAAATGAAGCATTCTAATGTATTATCATGCATTTTAGAGTTTGAATAGGGATAATCAAAGATTTTACACAAAAAATATCATTTTTTGTCGCTTTTTATTGATTTATTGGAGCATATTATGTATAATCAGGCTTGTTGATTTTTTGCAAACGGAAATTAGGGGGTTTTGAATTTGGGAAAAGCTTTAATTATTGGAGCTGGCGGAGTATCTAGTGTTGTTGTTCATAAATGTTGCCAGAACCCGGATGTATTCGAAGAGATTTGTATTGCAAGCAGAACGGTCGCTAAGTGCGACGCTCTGAAAGATAAATTAGATGGAGGCCGTACAAAGATTCAAACGGCTCAGCTTGATGCTGATAATACGGATGAAGTAATCGCACTGATTAAGAGCTTCCAGCCGGATGTTGTTATCAATGTTGCTCTCCCATATCAGGACCTGACTATTATGGATGCTTGCCTGGCAACAGGAGTGCACTATGTAGATACTGCCAACTACGAACCACAGGATACAGCTAAATTTGAATATTCCTGGCAGTGGGCTTATAAGGAAAGATTTGAAAAAGCGGGCATCACCGCGCTTCTCGGAAGCGGCTTTGACCCTGGGGTTACGGGTGTGTTCACGGCTTACGCTCAAAAACATTATTTTGATGAAATTCACACGATTGATATCGTGGATGCTAATGCGGGCGACCATGGTTACCCTTTTGCAACCAACTTCAATCCTGAAATAAATATTCGTGAGATTACAGCAAACGGCCGCTATTTCGAAAACGGCGAATGGATTGAAACCGCTCCTCTTTCCGAGAAAAAAGTATATGACCTTCCGGAAATCGGTCCGAAGGATATCTATCTTCTGTACCATGAAGAATTGGAATCCCTGGCTAAGAATATCAAGGGCGTGAAGAAAATCAGATTCTGGATGACGTTCTCCCAGAACTATCTGACTCACTTGAAGGTTCTTGAGAATGTTGGCATGACTTCTATCGAACCTATTATATATGAAGGTAAAGAGATCGTTCCTTTGCAATTCTTGAAAGCTATTTTGCCGGATCCAGCATCTCTGGGACCTAGAACTAAGGGTAAAACAAATATCGGCTGTATTATTCAAGGAACCAAAGACGGCAAGCCTAAAACATATTATGTTTACAACGTATGTGTACATGAAGAATGCTACGCAGAAGTGGGCTCACAGGCTATTTCCTATACTACAGGGGTTCCAGCGATGATCGGTGCAATGTTGATTATCAAAGGCATCTGGAAAAAACCAGGCGTATACAACGTTGAAGAGTTTAACCCAGATCCATTTATGGAAGAACTGAATAAACAAGGGCTGCCTTGGCAGGAAGATTTCTCGCCAACGCTGCTCGACTAAGGGCTTAGCGATGGATATTGATATCAGCACGATGCCGTCACCCGCTTATATTATAGATGAGCGATTGTTAATCAAGAATTTAGAGACTTTGAATTATGTACAGGAGCGTACGGGTGCCAAAATTTTGCTCGCGCAAAAGGGTTTCTCCATGCACTCCATGTATCCGCTGATCGCTAAATACTTGCATGGTGTTACCTCCAGCTCTTTATTCGAAGCCAGATTGGGCTTTGAAAAAATGGGCAAAGAGGTGCATGTATATGCGCCAGCTTATGTGGACTCGGAGTTCGCCGAGCTGCTGGAGTACAGCGATCATATTGTTTTTAACTCTTTTGATCAATGGAACCGTTTTAAGGATCGGGTGCAAAGCGCACCTAAGACAATCAGTTGCGGGATCCGGGTGAATCCGGAATACTCCGAGATTGAAATTCCTCTATATGATCCATGCTACAACTACTCCAGAATGGGAGTAACACTGCCGAGCTTCCGTCCGGATGGTCTTGAAGGCATTAATGGACTGCATTTCCATACCATGTGTGAGCAAAACTCGGATACCTTGGAGCGTACGCTTAAGGTAGTGGAAGAGAAATTCGGACAGTATCTTCACGGCATGAAATGGCTTAATTTTGGCGGCGGTCATCATATCACTCGTCCCGATTATGATCTGGAGACGTTGATTCGCTGCATTACGTATATGCAAGAGAAATACGATGTTCAGATTTATCTGGAACCGGGAGAGGCGATCGCCCTCAACACCGGATATCTGGTAGCGACCGTTCTAGACACTATGCATAATGGTATGGATATCGCGATATTGGATACCTCTGCCGAATGCCATATGCCGGACGTTCTCGCAATGCCGTATCGTCCAGGTATTATTGACGCTGGTCAGCCAGGTGAATTTGCCTATACGTACAGACTTGGTGGCATGACCTGCCTGGCAGGTGACGTCATCGGAGATTATTCCTTCAAAGAGCCCTTGAAATACGGTGACAAGTTGGTATTCACTGATATGGGTCACTATACGATGGTGAAGAATCATATGTTCAACGGCGTGAACCTGCCGGCCATCGCTTCGTACAACGAAGAAGAAGGCATCAAGGTCATTCGTCAATTTGCGTATGAGGATTTCAGCGGTCGGTTGTCTTAAAGTTTATATGTAATAAAAAGGTGTCCCTAATTATGGGACACCTTTTTTTTGAATCAGAGAGGCTGTACATTATAGTTGAACAAAATTTCGGAGGCGAAAAAGCGATTTGGAGTAGGAGTACGGTAGTGGTTTGGAATGGACGCTCCGCGAACGGACCGTTGTTCCAATCGCTGTTGTCTCCAGATTTTATTTATTCCCCTTAGCGGTGAAAATCCGGAGACAAAGGCGACCGCTATCGCTTTTCCACAATCGTTCAGTTCTCTCCGCTGTTTTGAGCCGAGAAAGTTTCTTCACAAAAAGAAATACTAAAACCACTTGCATTAATTACTTCATCGTTATGGAAATAAGTTCTTCCTGAGGTAACCATTCGACGGTTGCACCCAGTTTCTCACTAATAAAACGCAGAGGCAGATACATCGTGCCGTTCACGATGAACGGAAGGGTTGGAAGGTTAACGGCTTCATTATTCACAGCAGTTTCTCCGGTAACAGCATTGATGCTGATCGTAAGGGCCGTCTTGTTCGCATCGCTGCGAACGATGGATATTTTTTTATCTACTTTGTTCATCATAGTCCCCGGTTTTGCAGGGTTGGGAACTGTGGTAACATCCTGTTTAAAGGTAATTAGGGCTCCCATTTTCTCAAACAGGGAACGGAGAGGGATGAAGTTCTGACCGTTACGCGTAATTACGCCATTAGTAAAAGCTACACTCTCGCCGTTCAAGGAGACGGAGATAGGCCTTTGTACAGGTACTAGACCCTCAAGGCTGAATTCGGAGTCCCCATAACCCAGCTCTGCATGATAATTGATACCCCAACCCCAAAGGGTTCCGTCATTTTTTTGCATAATAACATGGCGTCCACCACCTTTAATAATACTGATTCCCGAAGCGATAGGGATGAACTTCGCATTGGAAGGTAAGGTTTCCCGCTCAATAGAGGTTTCATAGACTTTGCCATCCTGGGTTAATACTATAATGGATCGTTCTACAACGAATGCCTCTTTTACATCGATGATCCCTGTTAAGAGGATAGGAGCTTCTTGTTCATTATACGTTTTACCGTCCGACCAACCCGTTATTGTGGATCCCCAGAACCACAAGCGGGATTGTTCGTCAATAGCCACGGCTGAATACCCGTTGTATTTAATCGAAAGAATATTCGATAATGTGGAAGTAGGAGAGGGGATTACCACAGAGGCATCAGATGCCACTACCTTCTCAGACGAATAGATGGATTGAATGGGCCAGCTCCATACAGTTCCGTCTTTCTTAAGTACATAGTTTTTTTGCAGTTGGATGACGTCCGTTAGATTTGCCACAGGCTCAAAGGTGGCAAGCTTATCGTGGCTTGTCCATACGGTTCCATCTTTCTTCAAGAAGAGGAAACGCTCCCAGTAACCTTGCTTGTTACTCTCAGTATACCAATCCACTGCGGCAACATTGTCTATCCCGGTAATAGGCGTAAAGGCAGATGAAGTACCATCAGAAGATAGGACGGAACTAAATACGGCTCCCTCTGCGTTAACCGCAATTGTCCGGTTTCCCACGGGGAAGATTCCGGTCACATTGTTCAACTCATCAACAGAGGTTGCTGTCATCATCAAAGTGGTCGAGTGAGTATCCAGTTTCCATACAGATAGATCCTTTCTAGTGACTAGTAAGCCTGCCAGCGAATTATAGCTTGCTTGCACATCAGTCAAGCCCGGTACTTGTGTAGGAACGGATCTGAGCCCACCCCACAACCATAGACTCCCGTCATTTTTGATCAGATGATTTGGTCCAAAAGATGTAATACTGGAAGCTGTTGCATTAGTTGCTTCTGTCCCCGCAGCGGAGACATTTAAGGCACAGACTAAACTTAGAAAAGTGCCCCAAAAAATTGCCCATTTCTTCATACAAATACCCCTCGTCTCTTTGTGTAATTTTCCTAAAAAGTTAAATATATCAAATATCTTAACATAAGATTAGACGCCGAAAACAGTCATAAGTTACTTGAAATTAATACGCTCCTTTGATGCCCTCCTATGATACAATAGTTTAGTCTGTTTTTAGGCATTGCCCGCATTCGAGGAGGAGTTCAGAATCAATGACACACGCACCATTTATTGCCGTAGAGGGTCCGATAGGGGCCGGGAAGACTACACTGGCTACTATGCTTTCCACAGAATTTCAGCTCCCGATTATCAAGGAAATTGTCGAGGAGAATCCTTTTCTGGACAAGTTCTACCGGAACATGGATGATTGGAGCTTTCAGTTGGAGATGTTCTTTCTCTGCAACCGGTACAAGCAGCTTGAAGATACCGTCATGCAGTACATAGATAAGGGTAAGCCCGTCATTTCGGATTATCATATTTATAAGAATCTTATCTTTAGTGAGCGTACTCTGAAGGGGACGAAGCGGGATAAATACCGCCAGATTTACCATGTTCTAACCGATGACCTACCGAAGCCTAATGTCATTCTTTATATTCGGGCAGATCTCGATACACTTCTTAAACGGATTGATAAACGCGGCCGATCCTTTGAAGATGCTATGGACACCGCGTATTTACAGCAATTAATAGAAGATTATGATGAGGCGATGACTTCTCTGGCCATTCGGGAACCGTCGACCCCTATTATCACGATAGATGGAAATAAGGTCGATTTTGTAGAAAATAAAGATCAGTTCGCCGTCATCGCGTTACAAGTAAAGGAGCATATGCAATGAATAAATATAACATCCCGGACAACGCATTAATTACCGTAGCAGGAACAGTGGGTGTGGGTAAATCTACTTTGACAGCGGCCCTAGCGGAACGGTTGAACTTTCAGACCTCACTTGAACAGGTTGATCATAACCCCTATCTGGAAAAGTTCTATCATGATTTCGATAGATGGAGCTTTCATCTGCAAATCTATTTCCTGGCTGAACGTTTTAAGGAACAGAAGAAAATGTTTGAACTCGGTGGTGGCTTCGTGCAAGACCGTTCCATCTATGAGGACACAGGTATTTTTGCTAAAATGCATGCGGATCAAGGCACGATGTCTAAGACCGATTATGAGACCTATACTAGTCTTTATGAAGCAATGGTTATGACTCCCTATTTTCCCCATCCCGATGTGCTAATTTATATTGAAGGCAGTCTGCCTTCCATTCTGACCCGTATTAACGAGCGCGGACGTGAGATGGAGATTCAGACCGATGTCTCGTACTGGGAACAGATGCATGGCAGATACTCCGTGTGGATTGATCAATTCACTGCTTGTCCGGTACTCCGCCTAAATATTGATGAATATGATGTGAAAGATCCAGATTCCATGTCTAACATTCTTATGAAGGTTGGTAATGCCATTCGGAAGCCCGTGGTAAATAAAGCTTAATATAAGATTTTTAACAAAGCGGCAGCTAAAGGGATAACCTTGGCGTGCCGTTTTTTGCATGTTACAATATGTTACAATACATGAATACGTTGAAGCAGAGAGGACGAGGTGACTGAAGTTGAAGTATGATTTTGATGCCGTCATTAACCGCCGCAATACCCGTTCTTATAAATGGGATCAGTCCGAGAAATTGTTCGGTGACAAGGATATTATGCCTTTGTGGGTAGCCGATATGGATTTCGAAAGTCCTCCAGCTGTAAAAGAAGCGATCCTTCGTCGTGTGGAGGAAGGTGTCTACGGTTATAGCGTAAGTAGTGAACCTTATAAAGAAGCAATCACCTCCTGGTTTAAAAGAAGACATGATTGGAATATTCAACCGGAGTGGATGACGGATTCCCCTGGGATTGTCACCTCGTTAAGTTTGGCAGTGGAACTGTATAGTGAGCCGGGCGGTGAGGTAATAGTGCAGTCGCCAGTCTATTATCCTTTCTATGACGTCATTAATATGAATGGCCGTAAGGTCGCTAAGAATCCGTTGATTCTGCAAAATGGCCGCTACGAGATGGATTATGACCAGTTAGAGGGATTGATGAAGGGTGGAGCTAAGCTTCTGCTGCTCTGTAGTCCGCATAATCCGGGGGGACGAGTCTGGGAGCGTGAAGAGCTGCTGAAGCTGGGAGAATTGTGCCTTGCTTATGGAGTAACCGTTATATCGGATGAAATTCATTGCGATTTAACTTTATCGGGGCATACTCATTATCCATTTGCCTCCTTATCCGAGGAGCTGGCTAATATTACACTAACGACACTGGCAGCAACCAAAACTTTTAATCTGCCGGGTATTCAAACTTCGTTCATTGTAGCCTCCAACCCGGATCTGAAACGGAAATTCGATATGCGCTTAAAAACTTTGAGTCTACATATGGCTCACTACTTTGCACCGGATGCGGTACAAGCCGCTTACAATGAAGGTGATGAATGGTTAGATGAGCTACTGGTGTATATTTCGGGTAACGTGGATTATGCGATCAGCTATATGTCAGAGCATTTGCCACAGGTGAAAGTGATGCGCCCAGAAGCTACTTATCTGTTGTGGATCGACTGCCGCGGATTAAATAGGGATATCAATGGCCTCAAACAACTTATGTTCAAAGAAGCCAAAGTAGCTTTTAGTGAAGGATCGGTATTTGGGTCGGAGGGTGAAGGTTATCTGCGTATTAATCTGGCTTGTCCTAGATCGATTCTGCAGGAAGCTTTGGAACGTTTCTCAGAGGCTGCAAATCATAGTCTATAAAAAGATTCTAATAAGGCACCCATTATAGAACCGCTAATTACCTGAGTTTAGGTGATTGGCGGTTTTTTTAAAATATAAGAAAGTATAAGTTTTCAGTATACTTTGGTGGTAAAGCCGTTTCTTCTTGATCTATTAATTTGCAAAAAATATCAATTTTGGTAGTATGATAGATGGACTATCTTAATAAAAAGGAGATTCGCTATGAAACGTTATGGGAAAATACTATTAAGCTGCGTGATCGCACTAAGTGGTATGACAGCGCTGCTAGGAAACACAACACAAGCAGCAGCTACAACCTCTGGGGTTACTATTTTGCTAGACGGGTATCCACTGCCCTTTCCGGTAGAGCCTGCGATGATGAAGGGTACAACTATGGTGCCTTTTCGGGCTATAGCAGAAGCTCTAAATATCCCGGTAGCTTGGAATCAAACGGCTAAGAAGATTACTGCAACTAAGAAAGTAGGCACAGTAGACAAGCAGGTGGAGCTTACTATTGGGAGCAAAAGTGCTGTGGTTAACGGTGGAAAAGTAGTGTTGGCAGTAGCGCCGCAAAACGTACGCGGAACTACAATGATTCCCTTGAGTTTTTTTAGCGGACAGTTTGGGGCTGCAGTATCATGGAATCAGCTAACAAAGACCGTTTCTATTACATCCCCGAAGAAGGATATGTACACATTGGGTTTCTATGCACTATCATCCTTTGACCAGTATTCGTTTGTGCCGGATTTCGATGCGATAGCTTTTGGCTGGAGTAGAATTGATCGTAACGGTGAGTTTACCATCCAAGGGGAAGAATATAAGTGGCCTAAGCCTGCCGGTGAGCTTACACCTGAACTCATGATTTCAGATACCTCTACTAATGGAACAACTCCTTACTTGATGGTATATTCTGTGGACGGCAAGTTGGAACTCACTAAGAATCTTGAGGATCAGGTGCTACAGGCACGGACAATTTCCGGTATTGTGGACACGGCTGTTCAGAAGGGTTTTAAAGGAATTTTACTGGATCTGGAGGGATTGGGTCTTAGCGGTGATAAAGCAAAAGCCCGTTCGGATTATAACAGCTTTGTGAAGAATTTATCTTTAAAGGCACGTCAAGCAGGACTTAAGCTCACTCTTGTCCTTCATCCATTAAATAGCTCTTATACAGGATATGATTATAAAACGCTTGGAATCCTTGCAGACGATCTGATCATTATGGCTTACGCTTATGGGGATGAGAAAAGTCCTGAGCCGGTGGACAAGGTCGATGAAGCCATTCGTCTTGCTCTTCAGCAGGTTAAGAAAGACAAGCTAATTCTCGGCATTTCTCTGGCTAGTGAGAACGAGAACTCTGTAAATACCAAAATAGGTTTAGCTAAACGTTATGATCTCAAAGGGATAGCCATCTGGCGGTTGGGAATAATTGGCCAGCCTGCTTGGACTCAAATGAACGGTTCATTAGAGTTCTAGTGTATAGATCCTTAAGGATTCATATTTAAAGTATTACAACAAGAAGAGCTGCCGATTGGCAGCTCTTTTGTTGTGTGAAGCACCCGAATTCCTGCACAGAGTACAACAATTCCGCTCCTGGCACCGCAAGCAGCTTTAAATTAGGCATCCATGACCTGGAACGATTATACTAGGCTTAAATGTGGTAAATGACCCTGGGTGGGTCAATGTTTTCTATGCAGCGTTAAGCAAGTATTCGTGTTCGTGTTTCATGTATGAATTGATACCTCAATCTCATCCTCAGAAGAAAGGCTGGAGAACGAATGAACAAGCAAGTAGAACGCAAAGGTAAGTATCTTATTGAAGAGGTGAGACGCACCCAGGTGCCTTACGGCAGTCTGGCGGTATGGTTTCTCGGGCAGGAGAGTGTGATTATAAAAGGGGATGGCGTAACAGTTTACATAGATCCTTATGTATCCCCTAATCTAGACCGGACTTTTCCCGCACCCATCTCACCTGAAGATATAACTAACGCCGATGTGTGCCTGATTACACATGATCATGATGATCATTTGGATAAAGGAACTATTCCCCAACTGGTGAACCATAATCCAGCAGTTAAAATCATGGCCCCGGCGATGTGTGAGCCACAGCTTAAAGAACTGGGTGTCAATCCAGAACAATTCCTGATGGCTGCAGAGGGTCAGTGGACATCCTTTGGTCCGAAGCTTAGAGTGCTGCCGATTGCAGCCGCACATGAGGAAATGGTAAGGGGTGAACAAGGGAATCCTCATTACGTTGGTTATATCTTGGAGCTAAATGGAGTGAAGTTGTACCATGCAGGGGATACCGTGTTATTTCCCGAGTTGGTAGAAGCCTTAAGCAGCCATCAGATTGACCTGGCCATGCTGCCGATTAACGGCCGCGATTACTTCCGTAATGCACGCAATTTAGCGGGAAATATGAGTTACCGTGAAGCAGCAGAGTTCGCGGCGGTAGCTGATTTTGAAACGGTTATTCCTTTACATTACGATCTGTTCGCCGGAAATGCCGAGAATCCAGGATATTTCGTGGACTACATGTATAAGCATTTTCCTGAGCAGAAATTCCATGTTATGGCGAGAGCTGAACGGTTTGTTTATGTCTCGGCAAAGGCCTTTTTAGAAAAAGAGTGATTGAACGAAATGCTATAAAAGTCACATAAACCTGAAGAAATAACCTTTATAATCACTTAGGTTGAATATAGGGTAGATCTAATACTTTTCAGGAGGACTTTTAGAGCATGAGATATAAATCACTGGAGCTGGACAAACCACTTACTTATGAGCTGGAAGGACTGGAAATAGGAGTCACATCCAATTGTAACTTCCGCTGCGATTATTGCTGTGCTTACCAAAGAAATGACGGACAGAGCATTAACGCCAAAGAGGTCATCCGTATTCTCGGAGAGCTTCCCCATTTGAAAAGAGTGCGGTTATCCGGAGGCGAGGTTACCTTAAAATTTCAGGACTGTGTGGAGATCGTTGCCTATTGTTCCTCTCGGGGCATTCAAACTCAGCTGAATTCTAACGGCAGTCTGTTAAATGCGGAACGGATTGATGAGTTGGTAGCAGCGGGGCTGACGACTATCCATATCTCTTTTAATTTCACTACGGCAGAAGCCTTTTCTCGATATTACAATATACACCCAAGTATCTATGACAAAATAAGAGAGAATATTGCCCTGTTCGCTGCGACTAGCGTGGATACTGTACTTGAGACACTTCTATTCAGTGAAAATCAAGACAACATGCAGGAGATTAGCGACCATGTATATGCAATGGGCGTCAGAACACATGAAATCCAGAATAGCATCATTATGGATCATAGCGGATGGAAGTCTATAGCTGCTCGGGAACAATTGAAGACAGCGGTCAATGATTTGATTGCAGGTAAAAAAGAGGATACCACTCTATACTTCACTTGTATGGATCGATTTATGGAGGCGCTTGGTTTTGAGGAACAGCCTGGGGTATATTTCCCGCATTGTATAGAAGGTAAAAAACAGCTTCATTTACACGGGAATGGGGATATCCTGATCTCTGAGCTGTGTCATCCGGTAATCATCGGCAATATATATAATGGAACCTCACTTAAAGATCTGTATAGCAACATGCCCGCACCACTGTCCCAGTTTCTGGACAAACAGCCTTGCCCGGCATTGGATGCACTTTTTCCGCAAGGCGTATAATGGCTTAGATAAGTAACAGTCTGGGATCTTTCCAGGCTGTTTATTTAGGTTTCGGAATTATGTTCTTTAAAATTGAAAAAAAGTATTTTTATGTTTAAATTTAATCATTCGACAAGATTCGATATTTTTCTTCATAATTCTTTTTTTAATATACACTGTGACCGCCATTTTCCCGATAATATTGTAATAAAAGCAAAACTATTGCATCTAGAACTAACTCAACTAACGAAGCGAAGCAGCTATAACAGCGGAAGGATGAAAATAATATGAAAATTAAAACAAAGCTAGCTATGATCATGATTGCTGTGACCCTGCTTTCAACTATACTAATGGGGGCGTTCACGTACAACAAATCAACAAGCTCTATCTTGAATCTTACGGAGACCGCTATGTTTCAGGTGAACACCAATAAGGCGGAAACCATTAAATCCATGATTGATAAGGAATCGAGAAATATGGCCCTTATCGCTGAGCAGACGGAGATTGCAGATTTACTAATTAAGGCCGGCAAAGGGGGAATTGTCAAAGGGGATGCCCTTCAGTCGGAGGTAAATAACAAACTCACAAGATTGGTTAAAGATGCAGGTAACGTTGAGCACATGTTTGTTGTAGACATGAAAGGTAACGATGTCGCAGATAGTGATACCAAGCTTTTGGGTGCTAACTTCATTGACAGGAATTATACCAAAAATGTATTAGCCAAAAAAACTCCCGTAATTAGTGAGACCTTGAAGTCCAAGTCTACAGGAGCCTACATTATAGCTTTCGTGCAGCCGGTTATGAGTGACGGCCAGATGGTAGGTTTTGTTGCTTCGGCGGTAACAACGAACAGTATTATCAAGTATTTGGCGGATGCAAAAGTGGCTAATGCTCCTTCCTCCTATGCGTATCTAGTAGATGAGACCGGAGTCATGTTATTTCATCCCGATAAAGAAAAGATCGGAAAACCTGTAGAGAACGAACAAATCAAAGCTGTGGTAGAGAAGATTATTAGCGGAGAAAAACCGAAAGATGATCTAGTTGAATACCCATTTAAAGGTGCAGTTAAAAAGGCAGCTTATACTGTATTACCGGGTACCCAGTGGACGCTAGTTCTTACCGGTGATGTAGATGAAATTATGAAACCCGTCAACGAAATGACCTCTTTTATACTTATATTAGGTCTTGCAAGTCTAGTGGTTACTTTAATTCTCGGCCTGTTTGTAGCTAACCGAATTTCGGCACCGATTGTTAAACTGACAGAACTGATTAATAAGACATCAGAACTCGATCTTAAATACGATAATCAATATGAGTACTTGGAGAAAAATAAAGATGAGACCGGCGTAATTGCCAAGGCGATGTTCCGGACACGGCAAGTGCTCAGAGAGACGGCCGGGGGATTAATTACGATCTCAAGTAAGGTATTAGAAAATGCGGAGATGCTTGAGAAACTGTCTATTGATGTTAGAGAGAACGCTCATGATAATGCGGCAACTACTGAGCAGCTCTCGGCAGGGATGGAAGAAACAGCAGCTTCTACACAAGAGATGACTGCGGCTATCCATGAGATTGATTCAAATGTGAGCACGATTTCCGGTAAAGTAAAAGAGGGTGCAGAAGTCTCTGAGCAAATCACCGGTCGGGCATTGGCTCTCCAAAAGGATGCGCTTGAATCCTCTAAAAATGCCAAGGAGATCTATGAATCGGTTCGGTTGAAAATGGAGCGGGCGATTGAACAATCCAATTCCATCTCCGAAATTAACGTTTTGGCAGATACCATTCTCTCCATTACTAGCCAGACTAATTTGTTGGCATTGAACGCAGCTATTGAAGCGGCGAGAGCGGGAGAAGCGGGACGCGGATTTGCGGTAGTTGCCGGAGAGATTAGGAAGCTGGCGGAGAAATCCTCTACCACGGCTGCCGGGATACAAGGAGTAGTTAAAAGCGTATATGATTCCGTGGAACAGATGAAGGAAAATTCAGAAGCTATTCTTTCCTTTGTAGATCAGAATGTACTGGGCGACTACAAGAGATTGGAAGAGGTCAGTCAGCAGTATAATAACGATGCATCTATGATCTATGAACTGATGGTTGAATTTGAGAATGCTTCCGATCATTTGAGCACGACTGTGTCTAGTATCGCTATTGCGGTTAATGAAGTAGCTGCCACGATTAATGAAGGAGCCATAGGGGTGACTGATATCGCAGAGAAAACTTCGGATATTGTAGACAAGACCTTCATGGAGGCCAAGATGGCTGATGAAAACTCACAGAGCGCCAGAGAACTGCAAATTTTGGTTGAAAAGTTTAAAATATAATTGCCTTTAATATAATCTTTACCCCATCTTCATATGCCTTTAAGCTTTCGGGATTATATTAAACACACCAACCCCCTTTAATATATGATATTGGCCCTGCCGAATGGCAGGGTCCCTTTTTTTGTCCGGCTGTCTAAGATTTCAGAAAGTAATGGAGTCTCTTTTTCGCCGGATTGGAGCATACTGAATGCCAAAAGAGTTAGGGGCGAATGCTTTGTTTGAAATTCCGCTACTGGATAAAAAGGATCCGGTCAAGCTGCTTCAAGTCAGCTATTTGCAGCAATTGATCAGGGACGAATGGCAGGATCTGACGATGGTTAAGGAGCGACTGCATCAGATTCAACTTACTCCGCTTACGGAGGACGAAGTGAACTTGAAGTTTGTGGCCGTCCAACTCAAATTGCCCCATGGCAGACGAAATGGACGGCAGGAGCGGCGAGATTTGCTTCATCATAGCTATCAAGGACTCTGCTGGGAGACTGCTGACCATGATGAAGCCATTTATCCCATAAATCTTGCCGCTAACCCCTTTATGGCAAACTTTTTGTTAATAGGTGAGAAGGATAAAGCGCTGGATGGGAAAACGGAGGGGTTCGTTCAGGAATTGCAACAGAATATTGGCAACGAACTGAAGTTAGATAGTGTATTTGGAATGGGTAGAGAAGTTAAGGGACTTCATAACATAAAGAATGGCTATGCTTCCTCCTTGGTATCTTGGGGCCATAACGCTGTCTCAGACCAGACCTATGATTTCCCGGTGGAATCGAGAAGGAAGATGGCGAAGAGCATTGAGAATTCGGATATGAACAGCTTGCGTGATCAAATGGAAGCTCTATACCCCACTGACAAGGATACGCCAAACATCGTCTTTTTCCATTTATCACTGCATATCCTGCTGCTACTCAGTTCCATAGCCCGAAAGTTCGAGTGCGGCAGCACCTCCCTGCAGAAATATATATGGAACTGCCAAATGACACTTATGGATTATTCCACACGTGAAGGCCTGCTGAAGAAGATGGAGGAGTTGGCACAACTCGTTATGGAGCAGGTTAGGAGGACGCGTACATCCGATAATCAGCATATAGAAGCGGTTAGGAAGCATGTGGAGGAGAACTTCAGCAGCGAGCTCTCCCTTTCCTATCTGGCAGAGTTATTTCATGTCAATGTGCCACGCTTATCGGATCAATTCAAACAGCATGTAGGGATCTCAGTAAGCAATTATGTAACCAGATTGAGAATCACCGGGGCCGAGCAACTCTTGCAGCAGCATGAAATCAAGGTGAATGATATTGCTCGGCTAGTGGGTTATTCGGACCCTGAATCCTTCACAGCCTATTACACAAAAAACTGCGGCGAAAGCCCGATGGAGTACCGTCAGCGTTATCTGCAAAAAATGCTCCAGAATTAAGGGGATTAATAAGGATTTCTAAAGGAAGCTGTCCACAAGATCGTGATTGATCTAGGGGATGGCTTTTTTTAAAATATCAGAAAGTATAAGTTTTCAGTATACTTTGCTTATATTTCTACGAGAAACGGATACCGTCCCATTAAGGACGGCAAAGCCGTTTCTTCTTGTGTGCACTTACAGACCTAAAGAAATGTCCACTTTACCTAGGCTGACGACATTTTTTTGGGCCTCCAAATGACTTACCATAAAGCTATCAAAGAGTTCATCTTTGAATCATGGATAAAGGGGAGCAAAAAGATGAAACGATCTATGCAAAAGGCAACGGCAGTCATCCTGATGGTTATCCTGGTTGCGTTAGCTGCAACCGCTTGCGGCGGAAATAACAACAACACCAAAGCTAACGGAGACACCGGTAAAAACGGCACTACTAACGAAGCGAAAGGGGATAACAATACCAGCGGTAAGAAGACTGAATTATTGTTCTGGTCACCCTTCTCCGGCTCTGACGGTCCGTTCATGAAAAAAATAGTCGACAAGTACAACAGCTCTCAAGATAAATACAAAATTAAATTTGTTATTCAGCCGAACGGCGAATATTACAAGCAATTGGATGTAGCGCTTAGCACAGGTAAAGAG
This sequence comes from Paenibacillus wynnii, assembly GCF_000757885.1. Taxonomy (NCBI): domain Bacteria; kingdom Bacillati; phylum Bacillota; class Bacilli; order Caryophanales; family Paenibacillaceae; genus Paenibacillus; species Paenibacillus wynnii. The sequence continues at coordinate 246,889 of NZ_JQCR01000003.1, forward strand.
CGTCCTGACCTTATGATCATGCACGTGGATCAGGTGCCAACTTATCAGAGTAAGGATCAATTGCAACCAGTAGATGAGATGGCAGCCACTGCGGAAATCAACCCGGCGGACTTTGCGGAAGCGCCAATTAAATACGCAACGATTGATAGCAAGTTGTATTCCATTCCACTCGATATTCACCCGGCAGTTATGTACTACAATAAAGATTTGTTCGAAAAAGCGGGGATCGCAGGTCCACCGACGAATCGCGCGGAGTTTGATGCAGCAGTAGAAAAACTTACCGATAAAGCTAAAGGTGTCTATGGTTATGTAGTACCGACCTTGTGGCCGCAGCAGTTTATCTTCCCGTCTCTGGTTTGGCAGAACGGCGGAGAATTATGGAACGGGACTGACGTAGCTTATAACTCCCCGGAAGCGGTGGAAATGGTTCAATGGCTGCGCGGAATGGTGGAGAAAGGGGTATCTCCTGCCAATGTACAGCAGGATGGGGAAAACACATTGTTCCTGCAAGGCAAAAACGCTATTCAATTTAATGGTCCTTGGATGAAATCACAATTTGATGAAGCAGGCTTGAACTACGGCGTGGCAGTTATGCCGCAAATCGGTAAAGCAAAACAAGCTATTTACGCAGGCTCCCACGGATTTGTGGTGCCTAAGGCAGTTACAGATACGAATACACTTGCAGGAATCGGTGATTTCCTGAAATACGTTTCCGGTAACTCACTGGATTGGGCAGAATCCGGTCAAGCGGTAGCTTCTAATAAAGTGATGGAAAGCGCTGAGTTCAAAGCATTAGAGTTCCAAAGCACGGTTTCCCAAAGCTTCCCTTCCGTTCAATTTGCACCGAATGTGTTAAACTGGGGAACTATTGTTGAGCCGGTGTGGTCAGAGCTTAGCAACGCCATCTTGGGTAAGAAGGCACCCCAGAAAGCCATGGATGATGCAGTAGCCAAATCACGTCAGGCCATGAAATAAGATCGCACTATTAGATGGATGGATTTAGACAAGAGGGGCGGGAGGCGTTACATCGCTTCCCCGCCCTTTCTTTCCATCTTTGGGTGTGAAGAAGAATGGAGGAGCTAGCTTTGAAAACCACATGGACTTCCCGTCTTACCTCATTTCTGTTTATTCTGCCTTACTTGGCTGCGTTCTGTATGTTTCTGCTCTTTCCAATTATCTATGGCGTTGTCATAAGCCTTCAGGATTTTGAGCTTCTATCGACAGATCATCCATTTGTGGGAATACACAATTATGTGACTATTTTTACACCCGGTACGTATGAAAACAGCGTCTTTTTCGGAGGGCTGTGGACGACCATACAATTTGTGATTTTTTCAGTACCATTGCTTATATTTGTAGGGCTGGCGATGGCAATGTTGGTTAATGCCTTACCCGGGAGAGTACGCAATTGGTTTAGAACCTTCTATTTCCTCCCTTATGCGTTGTCGGCGTCCGTAATGGCCGTAATTTGGCTGATGATGTTCGACACCAATGCCGGGTTTCTGAACAGCCTGTTGGCCAAGCTTGGCATCTCTAGTATTCCTTGGTTGACGGCTACTCCGTGGGTGTGGATCGCATTGGTAATGACGACGCTCTGGTGGACAATTGGATTTAATATGATTATTTTTGTGAATGCCCTGAACGAGGTTCCAGAGGATTATTACGAGGCGGCTTCCATTGACGGTGCAAATGTCTGGAGCAAGTTTGTATCTATTACACTTCCATCTATCCGTCCGGTTATGCTGTTCGTAATGATCACCTCTACTATTGCTTCCTTTAACATTTATGCTCAACCTTTTCTGTTAACACGCGGAGGCCCTGGTTCCACAACCCGAGTCTTGCTAATGAATGTGCTAGATCAGGCCTTTGTGCGTAAGGACATGGGCTCTGCATCCGCAATGGCCATTCTTATGGCGCTGTTTATTATGATTATCTCTGTTGTTCAATTTCGGCTCACCAATCGGAAGGAGAAGGTGTAAATGGTAAAAACAAAAAAAGTAGGCCTCCTTCTTTTAGCCGTCCTGATTGCCCTAATCATTCTGTTGCCTTTGGTGTGGATGATTTCTACCGCTTTCAAAAATGACTTTGAGGCTCTCTCAGGGAGAATGAATTTCCTTCCCAAGAAACCAACGGTCGATAATTTTGTTCAAGGTCTGAGTGGAGAGCTTATGAATACTCCGGTATTGAGATGGATTGTTAACTCTCTTGTGGTGGGTACGGTGGGTACGGGGATTGTTCTCTTTATTGATTCCATGGCCGCATTCGCATTAGCGCGCCTTCCTGACCTACCGCTGCGCCGGACTTTGTTTTCTATGTTCATAGCTTCGCTAATGATACCAAGTGTATTGACATTCCTGCCGATGTATATGGAATTTAACACGCTAGGCCTGATTAATACTTACCAGGCACTTATTCTTCCTGCAACGGCGGGAGCCTTTGGTGTATTCTTGCTATACCAGTTCTTTATCTCTTTTCCAAAGGAAATTGAAGAAGCTGCCCGGATTGACGGGGTGGACAAATGGAACTTATATGCGAGAATTTTGATGCCTTCTGCCGTTTCCATTATGGCTACTCTAGGAATTTTCACCTTTATGGGCATTTATAATGATTTTGTTTGGCCGCTCTATGCTACAACTTCCCCGGAAATGCGGACGATAACCGCAGGAATTGCCATGATGGCAACAGGAAGCTATACCCAAAGCTACGGTAAACTGATGGCTATGACAACGATAGCAACTCTTCCGGTAGTGATCATCTTTATATTAGGCCAGAAATCCTTTGTCAAAGCCATTACAAGTGCCGGTGTAAAGTGAGGCTGGAAGCCATGAGAAGCAAAATGAAGAAGTTCAGGTTATCTCTTGTCATTGTACTAATTATAGTTATAGCAGGAGGAGGCATATATTTGCTGGAGCACCCGATGGAAAGTAAAACCGATGTACCTTATAACGGTCATGGAGGAACCTTCAAAAACACCTTGGCTGAAATCGACACCCCCGATCCCAGTGTGGTTTACAGGAATGGCTATTATTACATGACGTTCACCCATGGAGGAACTGATATTATGGTGATGAAATCCAGAACACTGGATTTCCGCCAGGCTGAACGGAAGGTTGTCTGGTATCCACCAGCAGACACCCCATATTCAGCAGAGATATGGGCACCTGAAATTCAGTACCTGCAGGGAAAATGGTATATCTATTTTGCAGCCGATAACGGCGATAACGAGAATCACAGAATGTTTGCTCTGGAAGGTGACAGTGATGATCCACTAGGGACATATACATTTAAAGGGCAAATAAAAGACGACAGCAACAAATGGGCGATTGATGGACTTGTCATCGAGGTTAAGGAGAAGCTGTATTTTGTGTGGTCCGGTTGGGAAGGTGACGTGAATGCAGCGCAGAATACTTACATTGCACCGATGAGTGATCCATTAACAATAAGCGGCCCCCGGGTACTACTGAGTGAACCACTCCTGAATTGGGAAAAGGCTGGTGGACCTCCGTACATTAATGAAGGCCAGTCGATACTCCATAAGGACGACCGTGTTTTTATAGTCTATTCAGGTGCGGGAAGCTGGACACCTTATTATAGTCTCGGTATGCTTGCGTTGAAGCCGGATGCAAATCCGCTTGACCCGGAAGGATGGGTTAAATCAGAGCAGCCGCTGCTTAGTATGGATGAGGAGGCGGAAGTTTACGGTCCTGGACATAACTCCTTTGTAACTTCTCCGGATGGCAGTGAGCAATGGATAGTGTATCATGCGACATCTGGAGCAGCAGACGGATGGAATAATCGTAAAGCACGGGCGCAGGCCATAAGCTGGAATGAAGAAGGGCTTCCTGTGTTCGGGAACCCACTGGCCTTGAGTGTGCCTATAGAGGTCCCTTCTGGAACTGGAGTATTCCGGGCAGAAAGTGCGGTTCGGGCCGGTGACAGCATTACGTTTCCATCACTACCCTCAACAGTAGAAACAACTGTACCTGTACTTATTCATTACTCCAATGCGAGCGGAAATACCCTTTCCGCCAATATAATCGTAAATGATGGTCCCAAGCTTACAATGACTCTACCTCCAACAGATGCGGGCAAGGTTGTTTACACCTATGTATCCGTTCCTTTTACTGCCGGTATGAATGAAGTTACCTTTGATCTGTCAGGTCAGAAGGCAGAGATCATCGCCATAGAGATCCCTCGTTTTGAAGCAGAAGCGGCAGCAATGGAAGGGAACAGTGAATTAGAAGAGAACCCATTTGCATCAGGAGGTGCTATCGCCACCTTACATGATTCTGAAAGCTCCCTTCAATTCACCAATGTTCATGTGCCTCATAGCGGAGTCTACACAGTCACGTTAGCGGTGATGAATTCAACTCAGGTGGATGCCAAACTCGCTATCTCTGTGAACGGTGGAAAGCAAGCGGTGTACCCGATAGAGCAACAAGAACGGAACCAGATTTCAGAGGTATCCATGGAATTGAAATTGCTGGCCGGTGCGAATGAAATATCCATCTTTGACAGACAAGGCAGCTTCAGTATAGATTATATGGATGTGTGGCAGGATCGTAAATGAGTTAAGAGAAAGTAAGATTTATTGCTGTACGAATTGAACTTAAATTTTTATTTGATGAAAGGTGAAAGTAACGGGGCTCAACACCAAAATCAGTGCTTGACATGTGACGAGAAGGACAGTAATTCGTTACGCCCAATAGAACGTTTTGGTGAACAATTCACACCTACAAACCACACCCGAGAAACTACTTTCTACTCTCTCACACAAACTTCTTGACGCTACCGAAAACTCGGAGGTAGTCAGAGTAATAGGTGTACTTTATACACTTGTTTCTAGCCTTTGGCGCTCGGATGTATGGATAGATGTACTTTGTGCAACTAAAAATACGAATAGGTCGGTTAAACCCCGGAATACCCAAAAATAAATGTATAAAGTGCAATTAAACATCCTAAAGTGTGCTAAGGAAGAACTATAAGTGTACATTGTGCAACTATATATTAAAACCTATGTAGGTAGACGATTTGTCGTATTTGTCGGGGATACCTGGGAGCTACTTCTACTCTCTCATACAAACTTCTTGACGCTACCTCTTTGGGGCCATAAGGGGAAAACTATAGGTGGATTTTCCCTTTAATCTCAAACTCATGGCGTTTTGGTCGGCATAGCGGTCATTTTCCCCACTACTCCGAAGGGCTAGTCCGCAACCCGGATTCGGCTACCTGTAAGGCGTAGTCGCCCCAAACCCAGTGAAACATCAAGCGAAGTTAAATCGAAATCGTTCCCGGTCAGTGACGTAAAAGGAATGTCAAGCTCTGATTTTGAGTAGGAACCAGTAACGGAGGGGAATTTTTGGAACTGTAGGAGCGTTAGCGATCGCCCGAAAGCTTTCCGTAGGAAAGCTAGCTTCGAAAGCATAGGCAGTCTGCGTATTTCTACCGCAAAGAGCGGTATCAATCAAAGAAATCTGTAGACAACAGCGGCCGGAAGTCCAAACATTCACCGCAGTGCGACTATCCTTAATCTAAAATATTTTAAAAAGAAGGGAGGCTTATTTCAAATGAGAGATTCTAGACTCTCTGCAGAAAAGAATTGGCGCAGACCGATTTCTCTTTCTATATTAATGATATCGGTCTTGCTCGTCCTGAGCGGGTGTTCGGTTCAATCCGCTAAGGAGCCTACACCAGCAGCCTCCCAGACGGTGACCTTGCAATATTGGACTCCTTTTAGCGGGGGAGATAACGTATTTATGACTCAGCTTGTCGAACAATTTAATCAGGAGCATAAGAACATAAAGATTGATCAGATTAACTCCCGGTTGGATGATTACTATTCAAGGCTGCGTACGGCAATTTTAGCAGGGAATGCACCGGATCTGGCGATTATACATGCCACCAATCTACCGCAGTTCGTGCAGAACGGATATATTGAGGATCTTGATGCGTCGGCTGCACAGTCCGGGCTGGATTGGGGCCTGTTCAATACCAACGTGATAGAGTCTACTTTATATGGCGGTAAGCATTTTGCAATTCCTTTAGACACGCATGCACTTGTGCTTTATTACAACAAGAAGTATCTAAGGGAAGCCGGACTGCTTGATGCCGATGATAAACCGATCATTGAACCCGGTGAGGAAGGATTTACCCGATTCTTGGAGAGAGTTAAGAAAGCGGTTCCTCCTACGGTTGCGCCTCTGGCGATGCCCAGCACACGTATAGACTCCGTATGGGTGTGGTGGAGCTTATACAATCAAATGGATGGCGGAGCAGCTTTTTATAACCCGGAAGGGACGCAGGCTAACTTTAATAATTCCAACTCACTAAGGGCGCTGGAATTTGTTAATAGTCTGTACAAGAAAGAGCTAATCCCACCGAATATTAATGATGCTTTCAAGATGTTTTATGAGGGTCAGGCTGCTGTTTTAATTACAGGTGTGTGGGGTACGGGCGCTTTTGAAAAGGATAAGAATCTTGAGCTGGGTGTCGTTCCTGTTCCAGTCATTTATGATCATCCGGCGGTTTGGGGAGATTCACATACGCTCGCGATACCCGCCAAGGGTGAAATGAATGATGAGAAGAGAAAAGCCGCGGTCACCTTTGCCAAATGGACGGTGGAGCATGGGTATATGTGGGCGAAGGCCGGTCATGTCCCAAGTTCCAAAAAGGTAGTGGACAGCAAGGAGTTCACAGATTTGAAATTCCGCAGTGATTATGCGGCCACCGCGAACTATGTGGTGTATTGGCCTAGAAATGTGAAGCAATGGACGATTAACGAAGAAATTATCCGTCAGTTTGAGAAGATGATCTATAAACAACAAACGCCTAAGCAGGCTTTGGACAACGCGGTACTGGGAATCAATGAACAGCTGAGGAAGTAAAGTGTGCAAGGAAAAAAGGGGAGAAGACGTTTGAGAGTATTCGGGAGTTGGTTTCGGAATCTGGCATTGGCGCGTAAGCTTATTCTTATTAATGTCGTCATTATTATGCTGCCGCTCGGGCTGATGGGCTATTTTGCTTATGTCCGCTTTGCCGAAACCACCGAAAGTAAGGTCGGAGATTACCAGCTTCAGACGCTGAAGCAGCTTACCTTGAATATTGATACCTACATGAATGAGCTGAACCGTTTGACGGTGATGCCTTATCAATACCCTAAGGTTACAACGTATCTCGAAACGAAAAGGACCCCGGGACAACCTTTAACACTGGATGAAATCAGCGAACTGAACAATTTTGTAACACAGGTATTTCTTAACGGCAGAGTAGATATTCTAGGCGTTTCATTATACGGTGCCGGCGGCGCATCCTATGTCGTGCTTCCCGAGAGCCAATACGTGACGACCTATAAGCTGGACGAGAATCTGGAATGGCTTAACAAATTTCAGGGACATTACGGGCAGCCGATATTTGTAGCTACACATGATGTAAGATCCACGGGCGGGAATATATATAAAGCCTTCTCAATTGCCAGAGAGCTGCGCAGCTTCGACAGCGGTCAGACCTTGGGGTACATTGTCATAGATGTGGATACTAAATTCATAAGTGAAATCTTATCCCGTGTAAAGCTGGATGCCAAGGAGTCGCTTTATATTGCAGACAACACTGGTAACCTAGTCATACGCAAAGATAACAGCGGGGAGAAATTAGACCCTTCCCTATACTTAGGCAAAACGGGTGAAGGCGTAAATCACGTTCAGGCAGAGGGAAGAGGTCTCTTGGTCTCCCATATAACTTCTGAAGTGACCGGGTGGACTACAGTGGGCATCGTTCCCATAGCAAGTCTCATGAAAGACACAGACATCTTGCGCACTTATATTATTCTGATTGGTGTGTCCTGTGTGGGACTGGCTCTACTGTTGTATGTTTTCATAGCTTACCGGATCACACAACCGCTGCGTAAGCTTAGCCGTTTGATGCGGAATGTGGAGCGCGGGGATATTCGTATTAGTTTTCCGGTAACGGGTAGTGACGAGGTTGGGGTATTGGGTCATTCTTTTAACGGGATGGTAGCCAAATTAAGTGAACTTGGATATTTACTGTACGAAACGGAAATTCGGGAAAAAGATGCGCAAATTGCCGCGCTCCAGAGTAAAATCAATCCGCACTTTTTATATAACACACTAGGCTCCATTAGCATGTACGCCGAAATGGAAGGTAACCGTGAAATCATTACCATGGCGAATAATTTAAGCAAGCTACTGCGCTACAGTCTTAGTGGACGTAAAGAGCATGTGACGCTGAAGGATGAGCTGGATCATGTAAGCGGTTATATGAAAATCCAGCAGATGAGGTATGAGGAACGCATTGTTTTTGAGATGAATATTGAGCCTTCCGTCCTGGAATGCAAGGTCATTCCGCTGATGATTCAACCTCTGGTAGAGAATTCAATTAACCATGCGTTGGACAAAGGGGTAGGGGAAGGGCATATTTCTCTATCTGCGGCAAAAGAAAATAACGTCCTCACAATTACTGTGGAGGATGATGGCATCGGCATGAATGCGGAGACGCTGGAGTCTTTGCGGTCCCACTTGCGAAATACAACCGATTTGGGCGGCCAATCCGGGAACGGTCTGTTAAATGTTCATCGCCGAATTGTGCTTCATTATGGAGTAGACTATGGGCTGTCCTTGGAAAGCATGCCCTTTCAAGGTTTTCGTGCAGTACTTCGATTGCCGGTGATGTATTTGCCGGGTCAAAGAAGGGAGGAATACGAGAATGCCTAAAATTCTGATCGTTGATGATGAGTCTATCTTTCGGAAAGGGCTGCGCAAAATGATTGCAAGTCTGGATGAGGACTGGGAGATCGTCGGTGAAGCCTGTGATGGATATGAAGCACTCGACAAGCTGGAAGAGTTCTCTCCCGAGGTACTCCTGACCGACATACGTATGCCTAGGATGGATGGCATCCAGCTGCAGCAGCTGGCGGGTGGACGGTTTAAGGATTTAATGACCGTTGTAGTCAGCGGTTATGACGAATTTGCTTATGTGCAGCAATCTATGAGGCAGGGCGCTAGAGATTACTTAACGAAGCCGATCGAACGTGATGAGTTGGGCCGTGTGCTAGAAAAGCTCAAGCTGGAAATTCAACAGCGGAAAGCCAAGCCGAAACCGGAGGCAGCCTGGGGGGCACAACCCACTGTTCGCCGTCATGTTACGGAGCATCTGACCGAAAGCTTGCTGAAAGGCAAGATGAACGATAGTGAAATCAAGCTGTTGGGTGAAATGGGCATCTCTTTCGAGCATCCCTATTTCGTATGTATGGTGATCAAGCTGGATAAGCACTCCGTGGAGAAGGAGCGTTATCAACGCAACGACGCTTCCTTGTTCCAGCTATATATTCAGCAGTTCGTGCAGGAAATGATCGACCGCCATGCGAAGGGACTAAGCTTCGTCTTGTCAGATACGGAGGTCATTGCTCTGCTTAATGTAGCGGAGCCGCAGCAATCTTTAGCCGGCTCCGGTTCTTTGGGAGATATGATCCGCAGGCAGATTCGTGCTTTATCCAATATGACGGTTACCATTGGGATTAGCAATTCGGTAGAAGGATTGCAGGGAATTCCAAAGGCTTATAATGAGGCGGAAATTGCCCTTCTGTATCGGTTGATTGTAGGCGGCGACAATCTTTTGGAGTACTCTGCCATGACGGGAAATCCCCACATGGGCAGCGGACCCAAAAAGTGGTCATGGGAGATGCTGGAGAAGTCGATTGTTGAGGGCAAGCAGGAGAGTATAAGCAGGATCGTAGAGCAGCTAATTGACGAGCTGTGCAGCTCAGCGCCATCCCCGGAAAGTATCCATCAGCAAATATGCAAACTGCTGCTGTATTACTATGAATTGTCTGAGGAGCTGGGAGTGACCGAGAAATGGCTCGGATCTAAGGATATCCGCAAAGTTCTGTTCGAGATCTGCGCGCTTTCTTCCCGGCAGGAGTTAATCGAACAATGTCAGTCGCTGTTAAGCCGTCTAACCGAATGCATCTCCAAATCCAGGGAGCAGAAGGACAGAGATCCGATTGCTTCGGCACAGCGGTATGTCGAATTGCATTTCCAGCATTCGCTTACCCTGAAGGATGTGGCAGACGAAGTATTTTTGAACCCAGCCTATTTCAGTACCTTATTCAAGCAGAGAACAGGCGTCACCTTCATTGAACATCTGACACATATCCGAATCGAGGAAGCTAAGAAGAAGCTGGCCTTTACGAATGAAAAGATAGGCGTAATTGCCGAAGAGACGGGATTTGCGAACGTTCGTCATTTTAATAGAGTGTTCAGAACCTTAAGTGGACTTTCCCCTAAGGAATACAAAGACCGAATCAGAGATAGCAGCAATATCCATGAAATTTCATAGATCCTAATCACGAGTGGAGGAATTATATATGCCGGAGCAGTATCGTTCAGAGTATCCGCGACCGCAGTTTGTTCGGGAGGCTTGGATGAATCTTAATGGAGAATGGGAATTTGAGTTCGATGACGATCAGGTAGGTGAATCTGAGAAATGGCATACCGGAGAGCAAGCGTTACAACGCCGGATTCAAGTTCCCTTTGCCTTTCAGAGCAGCTTAAGCGGAATTGGCGACCCTGAATTTCATGATACGGTATGGTATCGGCGGGAGCTGGAAATACCGGAGTCTTTTGCCGGGAAAAAGATATTACTTCATTTCGGAGCTGTCGACTATGAGGCCTCTGTCTGGGTCAATGGAAACTTGGTTGCCAAGCACGAAGGCGGTCATACCCCATTTTGTGCAGATATCACAGCTGCATTAACGCCTAAGGAACAGAAGAATACTCTTGTAGTCAAAGCGGTAGATTACAGCAAGGACGTAACCCTTCCGAGGGGGAAGCAGTATTGGAAAAGCGATTCGGCCAGTATCTTCTATACGAGAACAACGGGAATCTGGCAAACCGTCTGGATGGAGGCTGTGTCTCCTGTGTATCTGGAAAAAGTCAAACTCACACCGGATATCGACAAAAAGAGTATAGAGATTCGTTCCTTTGTTAAAGGCACCCTAGAATCGGATGTATTAAAGCTGCAGGTGGATATTTCATTCGAAGGCCAACCGGTAACCAGTGATTCTTATTCGGTGCGAAATGCACATGAGTGCAGAAGTATCAATCTCAGCGATTTTAATGATCATGGCCTTGGCCGATGGTGGTCGCCTGAGCATCCGAACCTTTATGACGTAACCTTTACATTGCGCGATGGAGATACGATATTGGATGAAGTCACCAGTTATTTCGGAATGCGTAAAATATCCATTGAGAGCGGCAAGCTTTGTTTGAATAACAGGGCTTATTATATGAAGCTGGTTCTGGATCAGGGATATTTTCCAGACGGTAATTTAACCCCGCCAAGTGACGATGCGATCAGACGGGATGTAGAGTTGACCAAAGAAATGGGCTTCAACGGTGCCCGTAAGCATCAGAAGCTGGAAGACCCCCGTTATCTGTATTGGTGCGACAAGCTGGGACTCCTCGTGTGGGGGGAAGCTGCTAACGCCTATGAGTATTCCGAAGAATATGTCCGCCGGTTCACCAGTGAATGGCAGGAGAGTATCGAACGCGATTATAACCATCCGTCCATTGTAGTGTGGGTACCGCTTAACGAGAGCTGGGGTGTCCCTAATATCGCAATTGATAAACAGCAGCAGCAGCATGCATTGGCTATGTATCATATGACCAAATCGCTCGACCCGATGCGTCCGGTAGTCTCGAATGACGGCTGGGAGCTGGTGGGTACGGATCTGTTCAATATCCACGATTATGAGTGGCGGCGTGAGGTGCTGGAGGAACGGTATTCCTCTGTGGAGCAAGCGGTAAGCGGAAGGTCGGGCAATCGTAAGCTGGCGGTAGAGGGATTCCCTTATCAAAATCAGCCGATCCTGATCACGGAATTCGGTGGTGTCGCCTACAAAAAAAGTCACTGGGACGGATGGGGCTACTCCGGCGCCGAGAATGACGAAGACTTTGCAGATCGCCTGCGCGCTGTAATCAAACCTATGCTGATATCCGGTGTAGTTCAAGGCTACTGTTACACCCAACTAACCGATGTCGAACAGGAAATCAACGGCTTGCTGACCTATGACCGTCAACCCAAGCTTCCGCTGGAGGTCATCAGGGCGATTAATGAGGGGAAATAAGGGGAAGGTCCAGCAGCTGGAATGAGCGGGCAATGAGCAGCACATAAATAGTACGTTATTAAAAGACAGTAAACACATTAGCTCCTTTAAAAGACAACCTAAAAGGTGTTGTCTACGAATATTAAAGAAAAGCTATTCTCCGGTATTTATACCGTGGGAGTAGCTTTTCTGTCTATTACGTATAGTATCTAGCCTGCAGTCGATCAGTTCCGCCCGAGTAGGCAGACTTCACAAGTTCAAATGTAAAAGTACACTTGATTCCGCCCCAGTAGGCAGAATTCACCAATTCAAATGTAACATTACCTTAAATTACTTTTTGAAAAGGAACGTAATGTTCCACGATAATTTCTTAATACAAACCAGCCTATTTCGCTCTAGGTATAATGAACGCACAATCCAGGTTGTCGAACCCAATCTTCGGATAATATTCCATAGCGGAGGGGGCTGCAAGCAGCAGGAGCATCGGCTCCTCGCCCAAATGACCTTGCAGAACATTCACCAGTTCCTTGCCGATGCCCAGCTTTTGATAATCCATTCGCACGGCCAGATCAGATAAATAGCTGCAGTAGACGAAGTCCGTAATGGCGCGGGCGATCCCAACCGGTTTCTCGCCATCCCACGCCGTGACAAATACATCAGCATTAGCAATCATTTTCCCGATACGTTCCAGATCATCAACAGGGCGCTTAATACCTGAACTTTTGAATATTTCTGCGGCTTCTGCCGCCTCCAGCGGGGCATTGATTTTGTATGTAATGTGCATAGTTACACTCCTTTTTCATGGTTTTCTTCCTTAAAGGAAGTATAATAGATGAACAATAGGAGCAAAAGGAGTTTTTTTCGATGGAACAAATGGATAAATCATATATTATTTCTCAAACCGAAACTTTCGTTAAAGAGCAGCTTGGACATGATACAACCGGACATGATTGGTGGCACTCCGACAGAGTCAGAAATACAGCTAGTGCCATTGCGGAAATCGAGAAGGCGGATGCTTTTATATGCACAATGGCTGCACTGCTGCATGATGTTGCTGATGAGAAACTTAACCCATCCAAAGAAGCCGGATTACAAAAAGTACATACTTGGTTAACGTCCCATTTGACGGATCAGGAACAAATTAGCCACATTATGATGATCATAGAAACGATGTCCTATAGTGGCGGCGGCGGGGAGCCCATGAGTACGGTTGAAGGACAGATTGTGCAGGACGCGGATCGGTTGGATGCAATCGGAGCTATAGGTATTGCCAGAGTGTTTGCTTTTTCAGGGGCGAAAGACCGTCCCATTTATGATCCGGGGTTGCCTCCAAGAGACGAATCCTTAAAAGAAGAGTACCGAAATTATTCTAAAGGAACAGCAATTAATCATTTTTATGAAAAGCTGTTAAAATTAAAAACTTTAATGAATACTACATATGGACGACAATTAGCGGAGGAGCGGCATGAGTTTATGCTGACTTTTCTCGACCAGTTCTTCAAGGAATGGAATCAAGGGGACAAATAGCTGGTATAATGTTAAAGTGCATAATATGGAAGTATCGCGGACATTCCGCTTTTGACCAGATAAATCAGCATAGAAGAGGTTGAACTATGAGCGAGATACAATTTAAAGATTATGAGTTAAGTGAAGAAATCGTAAAAGCGTTGGATGTTTTGAAGTATGAGAAGCCGACCGAGGTACAGAGCAGAGTAATTCCTGTTGCTTTACAGGAAGAGGATCTGATAGTTAAATCACAGACCGGCAGCGGGAAAACAGCCGCATTCGGCATTCCGATCTGCGAGCTGGTGGATTGGGCGGAGAACAAACCGCAGGCTTTAATTCTGACCCCAACCCGTGAGCTAGCCGCGCAAGTAAAGGACGATATCACGAATATTGGTCGTTTCAAGAGGGTCAAGGCCGTAGCCCTATTTGGTAAGCAGCCCTTTGCCCCGCAAAAAGCAGAACTTACGCAAAAAACACATGTCGTTGTGGGTACGCCCGGACGCGTATCAGACCATATAGAACGAGGCACCATTCACTTGAACCGAATTAAGTATCTAGTTATCGATGAAGCGGATGAGATGCTGAACATGGGCTTTATCGAGCAGGTGGAAGCTATCATTAAAAAACTGCCGAAAGACCATGTGACGATGTTGTTTTCGGCAACATTGCCTGAGGCTGTAAAAAATCTTTGCCGCAAGTACATGAGCTCTCCATTGGATATTGAGATTAATTCCGAGGAAATTACGACGGCTAAAATCGAACATGCGCTCATTGAAGTGAAACAACCTGCGAAGTTTCCTCTGTTAACCGATATTATCACGGTGGAGAATCCGGATAGCTGTATTATTTTTTGCCGGACGCAGGATCAGGTGGATGCGTTATTCAGAGGACTCGCCGATCTGCAATATCCCTGTGATAAAATCCATGGCGGTATGATGCAGGATGAACGTTTCGAGGTCATGAATGCTTTTAAAAGAGGTCAATTCCGTTATCTAATTGCCACCGACGTTGCGGCACGAGGGATTGATATCGAGAGCATCACTCATGTAATCAATTACGATATACCGCTGGAAAAAGAAAGCTACGTGCACCGGATCGGAAGAACCGGTCGTGCGGGCAAGACAGGTAAAGCGATTACCTTTGCTACACCGAATGAGCACAAGTGGGTCAAAGAAATTGAAGGATTCATCGGCTTCAGTATTCCTGTTATGAAAGCTCCTTCTTCTGATGCGGTTGCCTATGCGAAGGAAGCGTTCGAGCAGAAGATCAATATTCAGCAGGTGCGTAAAAAGGACAAGAGTGAAAGTCTGAATAAAGAGATCATGAAGTTGTACTTCAATGGCGGCAAGAAAAAGAAGCTTAGAGCAGTGGATTTTGTCGGCACGATTGCCAAGCTCGAAGGGATCACCGCTGAGGATATCGGGATCATCACGATACAGGATAATGTGTCGTACGTGGATATTTTGAACGGTAAAGGTTCCCTGGTGCTGGAAGCGATGAAGACAACGACCATCAAGGGCAAACTACTCAAAGTTCATATTGCGAATAAATAATGAAAAGGATCAATTTCAAGTCTGGCTGGCAGACTTGAAATTGGTTCTTTTTTTTGCGATGAGTAGGATACCGAAAGTCAGTGCAGCAGCAATCGGTTGTGGAATGGTGCAGATGGTGGATGGATATTTGTGAATTAAGCGGGGCGCGTTAAGGGCTGTCGAGTGACCAGAATTATGTGAGTTGAGTGGGGCGGATCTGGGATGAATTAGATAAAATTATGTGAGTATAATGGGGTGAGTTGTATGATGCTGAGTGAAGGGATTTAAAAGTACGAATAAAGTCAGAAGAGTACATAGAGTAAATGGAGTAAATGGAGTAAATGGAGTAAATGGAGTTAGTGTAAAAGAAGGTAATTGTTGTGAAAAGTACATATGGAGTGAATGAGTAAATGAAGCGTAAGGTGCGCGTGAAATGATAAAGCGAAGGGTGCCGTATGAAGTAAATGAATCAAATGCCTCTAGTACCATAAATCGAAAAACGGTTTAGTTGTACTTTATGCAGCTATTTGGACCGGCTGCTGCCTCTGCCGGGGTTTAGTTGTACTTTCTGCAACTATATCCCGGCAAAACAAGGATTACAGCGTATTTTTAAAGTAATAATTGTATGGAATACAACTAAACCGGTGCCCGGGGCAAAATCATCCGTTTTAGTTGTATAAAGTACACCTAAATGAAGTCCAACGCGGCTAAATGGAGCAATTCTGGATGAGAGGGATACACTTAATCGTCCTCGCCCCTTATTCCAATCACTTGGCTGCTGCAGTCCTAACATTATGCAGTTTAGATATCATGTTCTCACGCATTATACTGCGCTTGATACAGGCGGCTGTAAGTTCCCCCGGCATTCACAAGTTCTTCATGCCGGCCCTCTTCGGAAATACCGTCTTCATTTACAACGATGATGCGATCAGCATTCTTGATCGTTGTAAGACGGTGAGCGATTACGAGCGTGGTTCGGCCTACCGATAGATCCGCCAGAGATTGCTGGATAGCTGCTTCTGTCTCTGTATCCAAGGCTGAGGTTGCTTCATCTAGAATAAGAATGGGCGGGTTCTTGAGGAACATTCGGGCAATAGCCAACCGCTGCTTCTGTCCACCGGACAACTTCACACCGCGTTCGCCAATGACAGTCTCCATTCCGTCTGGAAGGTTTGTAATTAAATCCTGCAGATGCGCCCGCTTAGCCGCGTCCCATATCTCTGGCAGCTCGGCATCCAGCTTACCATAAGCGATATTCTCGCGGATCGTACCCGAGAAGAGGAATACATCCTGCTGCACAATTCCGATTTGCTTACGCAGTGACTCCAGCTTAAGCTGACGGATATCGGTTCCGTCAATCGTAATTCTGCCCCCGGTTACGTCGTAGAATCGAGGCAGTAAACTGCATATGGTTGTTTTACCTGCACCGGAAGGACCGACAAAAGCGATTGTTTCCCCGGCCGATACGGTTAAGCTAATGCCCTGCAGGACCGGACGATGCTCATCATAGCCGAAGTTTACGTTCTCGAAGTTAATATCACCGCGCAGGTGGCTCACTTCAATGGCATTTGGGAGGTCACTGATATCCGGTTCCGTATCAATAATCTCCAGATACCGCCTGAAACCGGCGATCCCCTTGGGATAACTCTCAATCACGGCATTAATCTTCTCAATCGGTCGAAAGAAAACATTGGCTAGCAGAATGAATGCCACAAATTCTCCAATTTGCAGATCACCTTGAATAAAGAACCAAGCTCCGCTCAGCATAACCAATATGGTAATTAACCGAGTCATCATGTAGCTGACGGATAAGCTTCTAGCCATAATTTTATACGCGAGCAGTTTGGTTTGACGGAACATTTGATTATCAACGGCAAAGAGTTTCTTTTCATAATTCTCATTGGCAAAGGATTGTACAACCCGGATTCCTCCGACGTTATCTTCTATTCGTGCATTGAAGCTGCCCACATTCCCAAAAAGCTGGCGGTAGGTAGTGGTCATATTACGGCCGAAGTAAATGATGACCCAAGCCATGATTGGAACGATAACGAAGGTGATAATGGCCAATTGCAGATTAATTTGAGCCATGAGCAAAAAGGCACCGATTAGTGTCATGATAGCTATAAAAACATCCTCGGGTCCATGGTGAGCCACTTCACCGATATCATTCAAATCATTGGTTATGCGGCCTATCAGATGTCCGGTTTTGTTATTGTCGAAGAAGCGGAAGGATAATTTCTGAATGTGCTCGAACATTTTTTTGCGCATATCCGTTTCGATATTAATGCCGAGCATATGCCCCCAATACGTGACTACATACTGCAAAACCGTGTTCAAGGCGTATATGGCCAAGAGTGCAACACAGGCGATAAGAATCAGCGGCCAATCCTGTCCGGGCAATAAATCATCAATGAACTTGTTAACGGCTACAGGAAAAGCCAACTCCAGGAGGCCAGCCCCGACTGCACAGGTAAAGTCCAGTATAAATAATTTTCTATAAGGACGATAATAGGAAAAAAATCGACGAAGCATCGTTTACTTCACTCTTTTCTATTGTGTGGGATGGTCGATAAACCTCTTCAGGTTGCAACTTCTATCATAATGGTAGATGATTATTAAAAATAAATATATATAAATTTAGAAAATTTTCTCGGGCAAGCGCTGCGTTTGCCTGTTTACTATGGCTTGGAGGAGAATTGAATGAAAGTTCGGCAGCAAGAAGAGAAGGTTATGAAAATAGGCGCATCACGTCCCAAACTGAATCGCTTATGGCTCGTACTGGGTATTATTGTTATCGCGGCGGCTTTGCGAGCTCCCTTTACGTCGGTGGGCACTTTAATAGAAATGATCAAAGAAGATTTGGAGTTATCCAATACTCTGGCTGGATTAATCACTACACTACCGTTACTGGCTTTCGCACTGGTGTCTCCCTTTGCGCCCAAGTTGGCCCGACGTTTTGGAATAGCTAATGTATTATTAATGGCTATGCTGCTGCTGAGTGTAGGTATTCTGGTAAGGTCAGGTTCGGGAGCTGGACTGCTGTTCATCGGAACGGCTATGCTTGGAATCTCGATTGCAGTATGCAATGTGCTCCTGCCGGGTTTAATTAAAGGGAAATTCCCCCGGAAAATCGGCTTAATGACAGGTATTTATACCGTGTCCATGAACCTATGCGCTGCCTTTGCCGCCGGAATAAGTGTGCCGCTGGCAAGTCAGACCAGCTTCGGCTGGCGAGGCACATTAGCCATGTGGTTCGTATTAGTGGCCTTGGCAACGATGTTATGGATCCCTCAGATACGAGTATTAGGTATTTCGAGTGTGAGCAGCAAATCCTTACCCTCCCAAAATATATGGCGCTCACCTTTGGCCTGGCAGGTTAGTTTTTTTATGGGCTTGCAGTCGCTGTTATACTACGTTCTAATTGCCTGGTTTTCAGTTATTCTCGGAGAACGGGGGATGAGTTCCAGTCATGCAGGCTGGATTCTTTCACTGATGCAGCTGGCCCAACTGCCGTTTACGTTTTTTGTGCCATTATTTGCAGGTCGGATGAAAAATCAACGCAGCTTGGTCGTCATAACTTTCGTTCTTTATGTTACCGGGATTAGCGGAATCTGGCTTGGCAGCAGCTCATGGATGTCCGTATGGGCCATATGCATCGGTATAGCGGGTGGATTTGCCTTTGGTTTGGTCATGATGTTTTTTAGTCTGCGCACAAAAACCACCCAAGAAGCGGCTGAGCTTTCCGGGATGGCTCAATCTGTGGGTTATTTATTAGCAGCAGCGGGGCCGGCCTTGTTCGGATGGCTCCATGATTTCACGCATAGCTGGGATCTGCCGCTTATATTGCTGCTGGGTGCTAGTGTTATGCTGCTGCTAGTTGGACTTGGAGCTGGAAAAAACCGATTCGTGGGGGATGCATAGATTTATAATATAGAATTATAATCTCAGAATATCGGGTTACCGTTTATAAGCGACTATTCTAATTCTTCGGTAGTCCATCAACCAGCGTTCTTCCTGGTATAGAGACGGCTTCAGCTCTTTCTCCATATATTCTATAACCTCTTCGCGTTCGGAGGGGGTAAGTACACATAGAATCCCATTTGCAAAAGTATTCATCCACCGCGCGAATCCTTGCACCCCAGCCTCTAGCGGGGTAGGGCGATCGAAGCAGAGGGCCAGCTGTACGGTCAGACCGTGGCTCTCCAACAGTGTGGTATATTCACCAATGCTCGGAAAATACCAAGGGAGTTGCAGTTTATCTAAACAGCCAATAGCTGCAAAGGCATGCGGCAGACTGTTAACGATGGAGTCAATATTGCCCTGACCGCCAAACTCTGCAATAAAACGACCGTTCGTCCGTAGGCTTGCAGAGATGGAGGCGGCGGTCCCGTTATCATCCAGCAGCCAATGTAAAGCGGCATTGCTAAAGATTGCATCCACTGGAGTCTCTGACACATAAGATTGGCCGTCAGCTTCTACAAAGGTTATCTGAGGATATTTACTGCGAGCTGTATGGATCATTTCGGCAGAGGTGTCTATGCCCGTTACATTTGCGCCTCGAGCATCTATAGCGGCGGCTAAATCTCCAGTCCCGCAGCCCCAATCCAGAATTTGCTCTCCCGGTTTCGGATTTAGTAAATCCATCAGGGATTCCCCATATTGAGAGACAAAGGCCATATCCGAATCATAATTCCCTGCATTCCAACGCTGTTTCATACTTTAGACTCCTCCTTGTTATAAAATAGCTCTGTCGCATATTTCTTACTTATGTTGTATCATAGGGTCGCTTATAAGAGAAATATATAGAATGAATGACCTTGATTGGTTATGCCTATAACTATATTTTTATCTATAAAGGATATTGCTTTTTATACTGAAAAGAAGTAATATCTTATCTATCGGTGATTACTCACTGTGTTACATAATTTGCGGTCATGGCGGAATTGGCAGACGCGCTAGATTCAGGTTCTAGTGTCAGCAATGACGTGGAGGTTCGAGTCCTCTTGACCGCATATAGTTGCTACAAGAAGAACTCTTCATTTATGAAGGGTTTTTTTTTAGACAGTCTGACTCTCGAGGAATTAAAGCTGATTAAGGAAATCGCTCCACAAGGTGCTGCCTCGGGTAAACGTTACCCAGAGTCTTCCATGGGTTATCTAAATCTATAATCATTCTTAGAATTATCATCTAGTGGTGAGTCTCCAATTATTGGAGGCTCACTTTTTAATGTTTTTTTTGATTTTGCTGTTCACGCTGAAAGCTTTCCTTTATGCTCTTAATATATACTTTGTCCTTACTTTTTACTGAGGAGGCTGCATCATTGTCTGATTTTAGTTATGAACAGTTATTTTTACGATCTTCCATCGGTTATGCGGTAGTCTCTACGGCGGATGGGTCTTTAATTCGTTCCAACTCAGCACTTTGCACAATGCTTGGCTACACAGAAGCTGAGCTTTTAAATATTCGTTATCTGGATATTGCTTATTCTGTAGATAAGCGTCCCAGTGACCATGAAACCATTATGAACTATTTTGAGCAGAGGCCTGGTGAGGCTATAGATGTAGAAAAACAGTTTCTGCGCAAGGATGGTGAGGTTATCTGGGTCGCTTTGCATATCTTTTTAATCTTGGATGAACTCATCGGTAAACCGCAATATATGATTGCTGAAATATCTGATATTACTGACCGCAAGCTGGCGGAGAAAAAAGTTGAAGAGAACCAATATTTATATAATTTGATTACGCGGAATACGCCAGATATGATTTCCTTTGGGGATCCAGATGGGACGGTTACCTATGTCTCTCCTTCGGTTGAGAAGCTTCTAGGTTACCCGGCTCATGAAGTGATCGGTCGCAAAAGACCGGAGTTTTACCATGCAGAGGATGCCGTTGAAATGACGGAAAAGGGTAAGCTCTACTCGGATAAAGATGTATATACCCGCAGGATTCGCCATAAAGATGGACATTATTTATGGATTGAGTCCTCCTTTCAGGTGATGCGGAATTCCGATGGAGATGTGGAACAGGTTCTGACGATTGCTCGGGATATCACAGATCGGAAGAAACATGAGGATATGCTGGCAAAAGCCCAATCTCTCTCCCAGATGGGTTCCTGGGAATGGGATGTGGCTAATAAACGTTCTACTGTGTCTAGGGGAATGCGGCATATTTTTGGGTTTACTGAAGATAACAGCAACCATTCAACGTATGGTCCAGAGACTCTTCGTGCCTGGATAGAGCCGGATGATTATCCAATTGTGCTGGCGGCCGTTCTACCTACACTTAAGAATGGAGTCCATGGACAGGTGATATTCCGAATTAGAACCCCAGAGGGTGTCCAGAAGCTTATTGATGCCCACTGGGAGGCCGTATTGGATGAGGCAGGAAATACAGTTCAAATCAATGGTGTGGTTCAGGATATTACAGAACGCTATGAGATGGAGGAACAACTCCGGGAGAGTGAACGGAATTATCGCCTAATCTCAGAGAACTCTCTAGACTTTATTTCCCGCAACGCAGCGGATACGGACGCAACCTTTTTATATGCATCAACTATTTGTTTGTCGATGTTCGGATACACACCCGAAGAAATGGTCGGAACAAAAGGGTTCGGATATATTCATCCCGACGATACTGATCGAGTGCAGACCTATTTGCGTGACTCTATGGATGAGACCAAACACGAACCTGTTGTATTCCGTTTTCTACGTAAGGACGGCTCGTATATATGGGTGGAAACTACCGTTAGGTATATCTATACAGGTGAAGGGGAAATACAGGAACTCATCTGCGTAACCCGTGACATCGCGGAACGGAAGCAATATGAATTGAAGCTTCAGGAGAGCCAGAATCGCTATAAGTCCCTTTTCGACTATAACCCTTCTGCGATCAGTGCGATGGATTTACAGGGGCGAACCCTTTCTGTGAATTCCAGTCTTCAATATTTGACGGGCTACTCTAAAGAGAGCCTGCTAATGTCCGATTACAACGAAATTATTGATACGGAAGAATTGGAAAAAGCTAATGAACGTTTTCAAAGGGCCGCGAGCGGACTTGCCCAAATTTTTGAAAGCAGGTTGATCCACCGGGAAGGACATGCGGTTGAGGTTAGTGTAATTTATGTTCCAATTATGGTGAACAACCAAGTGGTAGGGGTATTCGGCATTACAAGTGACATCACCGAGCGGAAACGTCATCTGGAGCAAATCGAGAAGCTTAGTTATGAACACGCGCTTATTTTGAACTCCGTCTCAGAGGGGATTTTTGGGATGAATCTGGAGGGAGCTACCATGTTCATCAATCCGGCTGCCGAACAGATGCTGGGATATGAACGGGGGGAGTGGTCCGTTACGAATAAGCTTCATACGATCCAACAGACCTGGCTGGACAGCACCCCTTATTCGGGAGGACAGAAAATATTAATCCCGTCATTCACTGAAAACACTTCTTACGAAGAAAGAGAAGGCGTATTCTGGAGGCAGGACGGCTCGAGTTTTCTAGTTAAGTATCGGATGACCCCTCTTTATGACAACGGGGAACAGAAAGGTACGGTGGTGGTCTTCAGAGATATCACCGAGGAGAAGGAGATCGTACGGGCCAAGGAGTCGGCAGAGCAGGCGGATCGGGCGAAGTCAGAGTTTCTGGCGATAATGAGTCATGAGCTTCGGACGCCTATGAACGGGATCATTGGGATGGCGGATTTGCTCTCGGGCACAGAGCTTGATGATGAGCAGTTATATTACACGCAGATTATTAATAAGAGTGGCGAGTCGTTGCTGCATATTCTGAATGAAGTGTTGGATTTCAGCAAAATCGAAGCCGGTATGATGACTCTGGAGCTGCAGATGGTGGATATTCGCAATGTTATGCAGAGCGTTATAGATATCTTTTATCCCAAAGTTGTGGAGAAAGGGTTGACCCTGCTTAACGAGATCGACCCACTCCTTCCCTCGTTAATAGTGACTGATGAAACCAGGCTGCGGCAAATCCTCGTGAATCTAGTGGGGAATGCTGTGAAATTTACAGAGGCGGGAGATATCAACATTTCCGTGGAGCTCTTATCACCCTTGAATTCAGGCAATTCTATTCTTAAGTTTACGGTTAAGGACACGGGGATCGGTATCCCGATCGAGAGTCAAGGGCTGCTATTCCAATCTTTCTCTCAATTACACCCTTCTATCAATCGGAAATACGGTGGAACAGGGTTAGGACTGGCTATCAGTAAAAAACTAACTGAGCTGCTCGGAGGAATTATCGGTGTGGACAGTCGTGAGGGTGAGGGTTCAGAGTTTTACTTCACGGTGCAGGTGTCGCTTCCAGGAGAGGAAAGAGTTCAGAGTAAGACTCTCAGTTCCCCAGATGTAGAAGGTGGGACTGATATCGTTGAAGAGGTAAATGCCGGAGGTGAGTATGGACCACTATCCATTCTGATTGCTGAGGATCATCCCGTGAACAGGCAGCTGCTTCAAGTATATTTGCAAAGAAGAGGTTATACACCGGATATGGTCCAAAACGGGGAAGAGGCGGTACAGGCCGTACTCAGCCGATCCTATGATTTGGTATTCATGGATATTCAGATGCCTATAATGGATGGGATAGAGGCTACAGGAATTATACGTGAGAAGCTGGGGCATTTCCCAGTTATTATTGCGGCAACAGCCTTCGCCAGAAAAGGTGACAAAGAGATGTGTCTTAAGGCCGGTATGCAGGACTTTATATCCAAACCGATTCATGTCAGGGAGCTCGATCGAGTACTGAATGAGTGGTCAGCCCGCATCCGTAGGTAATCTTCAACTATGCGGCCATTACTATTTTACTGAGGCTTGTTCTGAAGCGCCGCCGCTAGCATTCTCTAATTTATTCCATGCTTCAACGGAGTCGGGGCTTGTATAAATGTAAGGCGTAGACGGCTGAGAAATCGGTGTGATAGACATGGCATTAATTTGCATGATTTCCTGGCCTTTGTACGGTACGATATGAAGCTTGCCCCGGACCTCTATCCAGGTATCCGCGGGCAGGCTTATTGGTGTACCCGGGTTTACCATTATTCCAAATGGGGTAGCATCAGCGGTGCAGCACTGCACCAGAAATCTGCTTACCGCAAATGAATGATCATGGGCTGCGGTTTCATTCGGGTACAAGAAGCCGGAAACGATGATTTCTTTCCCTTCAAAGGCCTGCCTATATCTATCTATAGCGCCAAAAGTTTCAGAGAAAATCTCAGGATACACTGAAATAACGGGCTGTTCGTATAGGATTTTTGCAAGTTTAGCAAATTCCTCCTGATACGGATCAGAGGACATGAATTTCTGCTCTGAAGCTACGTAGGATAAGGAAACTCCTTTTTTGGAGGCAGATACACTTCCTAAAGCACGATCAGGCAGCAAGAAGCCGAGCAGCAATGGGAATAAAAATAAACTGTATAGGGTTATGCTCCTTAGGTTAGACCGGGGTAGATGCTGATCACAGTTGCATAAAGCGCTGCTTTTGCCGAACAAGGCCTGAACAGTCAGGCTGAAGGCCATCGCCGCCAACGGTATTGGACAGAGCTTGACCAAGCTTGCCAGCTTAGGTGTTACATAATAATGAAGAGTATCCTGATGGACCAGATGACCGATATAAAGGGCGAAGGACAGCAGGATGAATGCCCTGAGAGAATAATGCATACGGATGCTGCGAGAGTCATTCATGTTCTTTCCTCCACGTGTAGCAGGTTATTAAGCGGGTGTTCAAAGCCAAATAGAAAAGAGCACAGAGCCAATAAAAACGCCGGAGAAGATCAGGAAGAACAAATACAAAGCAAATTTGGTCTTAAATAAGGCCATTAGCATCAACGAATTCTTGAAATCCAGCATAGGTCCCAGTACCATAAAGGCTAGCAGTGAACCGGGAGGGAAAGTGTGCAGAAAGGTTGAAGCCACAAAGGCATCCGAAGTAGAGCAGAGAGAGAGGACAAAGGCCAATCCCATCATAAAAAAGTACGATCCAAGCGGTTTTTCCCCAATAGCGACCAGACTGTCATGAACCATAAAGGTCTGAATGGCAGAGGTTAACAGGCAGCCTATGATCAAGTATTTTCCCATCTCAAAAAACTCATCAGATGTATGCACAAAGATGGAAACCAGCTTGCCCCCGCGAAAGCTGCGTTGATGTGTTTCTTCTGTTTCCCGCTTAACCGTCAGGCGGAGGGGTGACTTTTTAACTGTAGCGTAAACCGCCAGTCCAATGATGCAGGCTACGCAAAAAGCTAATCCCATCCGGGAGTAGGCCAGGTCTGGATGACTGCGAAATGCTGTTAAGGTTGCTCCATACACGACCGGATTCAGAATGGGTCCGGATAGAATGAATACAACAGCTACGTAGACAGGCATTCCCTTATGGATTAATCGCCGGACGAGAGGAATCATACCGCATTCACATATAGGAAAGATGACGCCGAGCAGACAAGCAAATATAATCGCAGGAATCGGCCGCTTGGGAATCCACCGCGAAATCATCTCATCAGGAATAAATACCCGAAGTAATGAAGAGATCAGAGCTCCTGCTAGGACAAACGGAAGTGCCTCCAGCAAAATCCCGATAAGGGCTATTTTAAAAGAGTCGATGTACGCATTGTCCAATAGTGCTTGATGCTCTGGCAGCCAGACGATGCTAAGGATGATCAGAAACGCAGCGGGAAGGAGCAACGGCAAGATTTTAATTGGAGTAAAGGTATTCAAGAATTGAACAAGGCCGACCACCGTGTCGCCAGAAGTGCTTCATTTAGATTCATGCCAATAAACACAACATAAGGCAGACCGGGATATCGTGAGGCTTCCCAGGTTGTATTCATACCTGCATATTGAACAAGCTGTACCGTTTCCTGTTCGGATAGATGAACATGCCCCTTAGCCCGCAGCAGACTGCTGCCCCACTCCTGAAAGAACTCCTCCAGCTGTTGCCTCGTAAGCACCTTGGACCCCGCCTGTGGAAAAGTTAACGTTACGGCGGCTACTTGCGAGAAGGATACATGCTGCGCTTCTTCTGTTTCCTTGACAGCTACATTTCCCTGCTCAGTATAGGATCTCTTCAGTGTAGCCCCTTTAAAGGCTTGCGGAGCACGCTGTGGAGCGGGAGTATAAAGCGGTTGCGGAGCAATTCCTGCAAGCAGGGGTGTCAAATTAATCTTACTGTAATGGGTAAATACAATCTCCGCTTCTCTATTGTGTTTACGGACTAACTTTTCAATCTTCCACAATGCTTCGGGTTCGACCAAGTCACTTTTATTTATGACGATCAGATCGGCCGTCGTTAGCTGCTTGCGCATCGTCCGAATAAGCTGTTTATCGGCTGATAAGCGGCTGTTATTTTCCAGAGCATTCTCGGCATCAAGCATGGTCACGGTATAATGCAATGCCAGTTTTTCCCTCAAGGATGCCTCTTGCAGTGTTTTTTCGATTTCTTCGGGATTTGCCACACCGGTAAGTTCAATATATATGACATCCGGACGCCGTTTGATCAACACCAGCAGACTGTCCAGAAGCTCCTCCTTGCGGCTGCAGCATACACATCCATCCAACAGCTTTTCCACATTTGTTCCCGTATGCTCCTGTACGATATACCCGTCTACATCCCGCTTCCCAAGCTCATTCATCAGGACACCCGGCTGAACGCCTCTTTCCTTACTTTCCTTCAACATCGACAACAGCAAGGTGGTTTTACCACTCCCGAGGAACCCGCTAAGTATAATCACTGGTATTTTCATATTCACACACTCCTCCGCGAAAGGTATCAAAATCACGAGAATCATATTTTTGTAATTCCATCTATACGTACTTTGTCCGCTAGAAAGACCACAAATCTTGGAAAAGCGGTTACAAACTATCTATGGTTGACACTGAGAGTAGACTAAGTGTAGAATATGTTAATCGTAACAATTACGAATAAAAAGGAGATGAACTTAATGCGGGTAATCATTACTTTGGCATGCACGGAAACAGGTGACCGCAATTACACCACCACCAAGAATAAGAGAAATCAGCCGGGTCGGCTTGAAATGAAAAAGTACTGCCCCCGTCTAAAAAGAGTTACTCTTCACCGTGAGACCCGGTAGAACAGCACCGCTTCAACATTTTAATCGCATAAATAGAAGGAGGCACACAAGATGAAAAAAATTCCTGTTACCGTGCTAAGCGGGTATTTGGGCTCAGGGAAAACTACGTTACTGAATCATATTCTGCATAACCGGGATGGACTTAAAGTAGCAGTTATTGTAAATGACATGAGTGAAGTGAATGTGGATGCAAATCTAATCAAATCCGGCAACTCTCTATCCCGTACGGAGGAGAAGCTGGTTGAAATGTCTAATGGATGTATCTGTTGTACACTGCGTGATGACCTGTTGCGGGAGGTTCAGAAGCTAGCTGAAGATGGGAAGTTTGATTATATTCTGATTGAGTCCTCGGGAATCAGCGAGCCGGTCCCTGTTGCCCAGACATTCACCTATGCAAATCCGGAATTAGATATCGATTTAACTACGTTAACTCAATTAGATACGATGGTGACTGTTGTCGATGCTAACCGCTTCTGGCAGGATTTTGCCTCTGGAGATAGTCTACTGGATCGTAACCAGACAGCCGGGGAAGATGACTTCCGTGATATCGCCGACCTGTTGGTCGATCAGATTGAAACCTGTGATGTGCTGCTGCTTAACAAATGTGATCTGGTGGATGAAGAGGAATTAAGTAAACTTGAGGTTGTACTGCGTAAACTTCAGCCATCTGCCAAGATCATTCGTACGGTAAAAGGAGTAGTAGACCCGCAGGAAATCCTCAACACCGGATTATTCGATTTTGAGACAACCAGCCTCTCTTCTGGCTGGATCACGGAGTTAAGCAAGGAAGGGCATACACCTGAGAGCGAGGAGTATGGTATAACCTCCTTCGTATATAGACGTAGAGCACCGTTCCACCCCCAAAGATTAAATGAATTCTTCAGCAATTGGCCGGAAGAAGTGGTACGGGCCAAAGGTCTGGTTTGGCTTGCAGCTGAGGGAGATGTGGCAGCCAGTTTGAGTCAGGCGGGTCCTTCAATTCAGTTTGGACCTGCAGGCTATTGGCTGGCTACAATGCCCGAAGATCAGCAGCTTGAGGTTCTGGAGAGCGAACCGGAAGTTAAAGCCAAGTGGGACAAGCAGTGGGGTGACCGCCTGAATGAGCTTGTTTTTATCGGATTAAGTTTAGAACGTTCTGTAATCGAAGCCCGGTTAGACAGCTGTCTCCTCACACAGGAAGAGATGGGGCAGGATTGGAGTACCTTTGAGAATCCGCTTCCATGGCCTGTGGTTGAATGGCTTGCAGCAGCGATGGACTAGGAGAGGAATTGATGCGCCAAAGACAGACGGTTAGTTCTCTGAGCAATTGGAGGAGGGGCCGTTTTTTCTAACTATCTATAGGCTGAACTTAAGATTTGGACATTGATGTGATAAATAAAGTATAGAGGGGAAAATCCCCTATATATTCAAGGAAATAATAAATATTGAGGTAGAGTCAATAAGTTGGTGCAAGAGAGTGGTTATATCTCCTCAGGGATCCGCGACAACTACGGAAAATCGTCTATCTACATGGGTTTCAACATATATAGTTGCACAACGTACACTTGTAGTTCACTTTTAGCACACTTTATGATTTTTAATTGCACTTAATACACTTATTTTTGGGTATTCCGGGTTTTATCCGGCATATCCGTGTTTTTAGTTGCACTAAGTACATCTATCCTTACATACGAGCGCCAAAAGCCAGAAATAAGTGTACAAAGTACATCTATTCCACAGACTACCCTACTATAATTTGAGCCAAAATCTGAAATTCAAGGTGAAGAATTCGCTCTATATTACTCCATAGGGGTTGAATTCTTAATTTATATAGATTGAATTAAATAACAACCTCGGGGTGGTAGTAACGAAAGGGAATTTGGGAACTGTAGGAGCGATAGCGACCGCCCGAAAGCTTTCCGTAGGAAAGCTCGCTTCGAAAGCATAAGCTGTATCCGGATTTCAATCGCTAAAAGCGGGTACTCGCCGTATTTATTACACACTCCCAAAGAGAAGTCTTAAGTACAATCTATGTATCCTTTAACGAGACTGTAGTTTATTATATACTAAAGGTTATTTTTTCCAAATAAAGGAGACCCCGGGGGATGACGGGTGAGAGGAGAGGGACAGGCTGTATAAATCTATTGAAGAGATCACATTAAATACGTGGCCCGCGGAGCAGAGTATTCTTTTGCAGGGGTGGATTTTGCGATCAGCAGCGGGATACACGAAAAGGGCTAATTCGGTTAACCCGTTATATGGAACGGACGAATCTGACGATGAGATTAGGAAGAAAGTCAAGCTGGCAGAGGCGTATTATGTGGATGCGGGGCTGAAGCCTGTTTTTAAAATCACCCCTTATATTCAGCCTGCGGATCTGGATAAGATCCTTGAAGGCTCCGGCTATAGTGTAGTAGAGCCTTCCTCCGTCCGGGTGCTGGATCTGAATAGGCTTCCAGCCCCTAATTCGCAATATTCAT
The DNA here is from genome assembly GCF_000757885.1 of Paenibacillus wynnii. NCBI lineage: Bacteria > Bacillati > Bacillota > Bacilli > Caryophanales > Paenibacillaceae > Paenibacillus > Paenibacillus wynnii. Next base: position 276,594 of record NZ_JQCR01000003.1, read on the forward strand.
TACAGATTCAAAATGAATGTAGCGAGGAGTGGCTGAATGTTTTTGCCGAATTGACAGAATTGTCCCATGAGAACCGTAAAACACTTCACAGAATGCTCTCTGCCTCAACTTTGAAGCAGGGATATGCCCTGTTGCTTAAGGAAGGGGTTCCAATCGCATGCGGGCTAGGGATCATTCAACACGGGTACATGGGAATCTATGATATTGTTACCGCTCAAGCTCATCGCAGACAAGGCATGGCAGAGCAACTGCTTATGGGAATGCTTCATTGGGGTAAGCAGCAAGGCGCTTCGTCCTCTTTCCTCCAAGTGGTTCAGGCTAATCGGGGGGCTTGTGCTTTGTATGACAAATTAGGTTTTGAAGAGATTTATCAATATTGGTACAGGGTTAGAAATTGAACGGGTGACAGGAGGGGAGCTGCATGTTCGATTACTGGAATCAAAGATTCGCGCAGGAAGGGATGATCTGGGGAAGCGATCCCAGTCCTACGGCACTGCATGCCAAGGATTTATTCCGGCAGCATCAGTCGAAGACTGTGTTGGTTCCGGGAGCAGGTTATGGACGTAATACGAAGGTATTCTCGAGGGAGTTCGAGACCTATGGCATTGAAGTGACCCCAGCAGCCTTGGAGATTGCAGCAGAGTGGGATCCTTTAAGTACTTTCACCCTTGGATCAGCCTTGGATCACCGTTTAGATATACAGATGGATGCTATTTACTGCTATGATTTGCTTCATTTATTCCTGAAAGAGGACCGCCGCAGACTAGTCGTAAATTGCTTGAAGCAGCTGCGTCCCGGCGGAGTGATCTTCTTCACCAGTTTCTCTGATGAGGATCCGAACAACGGAAGCGGGAAGTTAATGGAGCCCGGAACCTATGAATATAAAGAGGGGAAATTCGCTCATTTCTTTAGTGATCGAGAGCTAAGGGAGTATTTTGCAGGGACGGAGATCCTGGAGACCGGTTCCTATCCCGAGACTCTGAAGAGTTCAGAAGGCAAGAGCCATTCATACATACTGAGATACATAGTTGCAAGAACAATGAGCTAAACATCAGAGGATTCTACGTATTTACCCTGATCCGGTACAGCCATTTTTTTAAAATTCTTACTTAAAAGCGCCAGTTGCGCAGATAATTCAGTGCCTCTCATGGGTAAACCGTGTCCAGTGAGGGCGACAAGGGGGTTCAAATGGGCAAGCTTGCGGACAGAGTCCTCGGCCTTGGCCCAATCGATTGTGAAATAAGTAGGCGGCCCGTGGATTTCCTGCTGCTGCATAACGACAGCCAACGCCGATTCCTGTTTTACAGTAATAAAAGCATCTCCCGCAATTAATACGCGATCCTGCTCACGAAACAGCGAAATATGTCCCGGACTATGCCCAGGTGTGTGGATCCATTTCCAACCCAACGCACCGGGTACGTTTCCGTCCTCAGGTAAAGGTAGTACCGAAGTTCCAAGATCAATACTGCGATGCGGGTACAAAGGGGAGATCACTGCCATTAATCCGCCGCCTACGGATGGATCTGCCGGTGGGTAGTCCCGCTGTCCTGTTAGATATGGAAGCTCCAGAGGATGGGCGTACACAGGCACTTTCCATTCCTCTATGAGCTCCTTAATCGTTCCTACATGGTCAAAATGTCCGTGCGTCAGGATGATGGCCAGCGGCGGTTTTCCAAAATGCTCCTTCGCCGTATTCAGGATACTGCCAGCAAACATGCCTAGACCTGCATCCACGAGAATCCAATCTGAAGGTGAAGAGCTTATATAGGCGACATTTACAAATAAGGTGCGAAGTCCGATAACCCCGGGGGCTACCTCCCATAGATCTGTAAATCCAGAAGTCAGCATGTGGTTTGGGTTCATCATAATAATCTCCTCCTGTTCAATTCTGGTCGGAATGATATCTTTACTATCATTGCCCTATTACCAGAAAATTAAAGAGGTCAGGCGTCGCAATCCGCAAACAAAATAGTCGGAGGAACCTTAAAAAACTCCGCGGCCTTGTCCTGCATTACAGGTGAAGGCAGATGACCATAATGAAGCCATTTGCGGAAGGTGCCCGGATGAATGCTGATCCAATGACTAACATCGGTAACTGACAAATCATATACCATGCAAAGTCCAAGCAGGATTTTATTGCGTTTGGGCGAGTTGGATTGGGCTCTTTTCATGAATCGGGACGAGTAGGGCTGACACAGAATTGGACTATCGTTAATTAACGCTTCATTGAAAAGAATATGGGCAGGATATCCTAAAATACGGCAGGCCTTGTCCATATTGATTCGGGATGGAATACGGCCTTCGTATACCCAAGCGCTGACGCTGCGTGAAGAGATGGACAGTTCTTCGGCAAACTGAGAGAGCTTCACATCCTTAGCCATTAATATGGCGAGTAGTACACGATTGCGAATTTGACTGCGTTTAGGTCGGCGAAATCTTTTGACGCGCACACCCTGTCCAAGATATTTGCGGTTTATTTCGGCCCACGCCTGAATTTTATGAGGTTCTGGTTGAATTGTAGGCATACTTCCTCCGATTTTTGTAATAAATACTACATTACTTCCCTATATGGATCAATGGATAATCCTGTAACTACGGACTCCTGTGTAAGTTTCTTTCAGAACGTGTGGTGTTATGATATATTTTAAAATATAAGAAATAGACAGGGAGCGAAATAACATGATTAAGCATATTGTATTCTTCAAACTGAAGGATCGTTCACCCGAAAGTGTAGCAACCACGGTGGCTGTATTACGTAACATGGAAGGGAAAATCCCAGAGCTACTATCGATAGAGGTAGGTACTGATTTGCTCCGCTCAGAACGTTCCTTTGACATTGCTCTTGTGACGGAAGTAGCCTCACTGGAAGATCTGCAGGCCTATCAAGTCCATCCAGTGCATAAGGAAGTTATTGCTCATATTAATGAGGTTAAGGAGCTTTCTTATTCTGTTGATTATGAAATGTAAGACGGTCTTCCGCAAGACGAGAATCTGATTATATCAAAGAAAGTGGTGGCAGTCATGCGCGAGTTAGAATATCCAATGGAAGCGTTAACTTATTTGGTGGTCTTCCTTGCGGCCTGTGTGGTTATGTTTTTCTGGCTGAAACGGCGGGGTAAGCGCGGAAAGTAGATCTTAATAACCGATAAACTTATCTTAGAACTCGTTTGGGGGTATAGCTGTGTATTATGTCAACCGGAAGCAAATCGAACTCATTCTGGACCAAATTCCAGATATCAATGCAGGCCTGCGTTCAGCGACGGCTAACTGGGACGGCAGTACATTAATGGGACTGGTGCAGGAACGGAGTCTCCACTTGGCTATTGAGGTCGTTACAGATGTAGGGAGCTGTCTGATTGACGGATTTATAATGCGGGATGCGGGTAGCTACGAGGACATTATTTCCATTATTCATGAAGAAACCGTGTTCGGGGACAGTGGTATCTATACCAAACTTATTGAATTAGTGGCTCTTCGAAAGCCGCTTGTTCAGGATTATTTTGAGTGGGATCGCAGCTCTCTGCATCCTTTAACTCCGGACCTTTCAGAGGTTTTGGAGCAATTCGCCTTAGAAGTCCGCAACTATCTTAACCAGGAATTGGGGACCAACATACATCCATAAATAGAAAGGGGTCCGTGAGATGAAAAAGGAGCAGGAAAGCGGCTCAACAAGGCGTATGATAATGAAGCTCCTGAAAACAAAGGGACCGCTTACTATCGGTGCACTGGCTTCAGAACTGGAAATTACAGAGATGGGTGTCAGGCGCCATGTCCTTCAAATGGAGCAGGAGGGCATTGCCAAAACCAAGGTTGTGCGTCAGGCGATGGGTAGGCCCCTACATATGTATTCATTAACTGAGCTCGCAGAGGAGTATTTTCCGAAAAATTATCACAACCTAGCCCTAGACCTATTGCGAGAGCTGGATCAAGGTAGCGGGATCGAAGCTGTTAATACTTTATTCGAAGGGCGCCGCAGGCGGATGCTTGCTCAGTATTCTCCTATGATGGAAAACCGGAACTTGGAGGAGCGGGTTGCAGAGTTGTCTTCCATCCAAAATGCTGGGGGATATATGGCGGAATGGAACCAGGCCGATGACGGATCTTATGAAATACGCGAATATAACTGCCCAATCCGTCAGGTAGCCGGTCAGTTCCGAAAGGCCTGTCAATGCGAGCATGATCTTTTCGAAGAGTTATTAAGCGCCAAGGTAACGCGCAGTGAATGTATGGCTGAAGGCGGAAGGTGCTGCAGATACAGTATCGTGCCTATTTAAATTTTTTAGGTGAAAAGAGCTCTTTCATTGTCACAGGACAGCTTCTCTCCGCTTATGATAGTAGCAGATATAGGCATTAGCCCAATCGGGCGAAGAGAAGATCTACTTAGGGCCGAAAGTGCCGAACCGTTTTCTCGCTTTCCCCAAATGGGGTACAGTAAAGATGAAGGAGAGATGAACAGATGAAGAATAACAAGAAAAACGTATTGTGGGGCGTTGTGGTCGGAAGTGTTGTGGGCTCTGTAGCAGCATTGCTATTTGCACCCAAGGCTGGAAAAGAACTTCGTAAGGATATTTCGGATGGAACAGCGACAACACTGGAGAAAGCTCAGGAAATAGCATCCCAAGCCGGTGACAAGAGTGTAGAGTTGTATGACAAGGCTAAGGATGTTGTTGTAGAGGTCCGTGAGTGGGGTAAACAACGTCTAGGTTCAGAGACTGAGGAAATCGTGGGGGTCAGCGGCATCACAGACGGTGAAATTGCCGGCGATGTTAATGTTGATGCTGTAGTAGATGCAGTTAATGTTGATGCTGTAGTAGATGCAGTTAATGTAGATGCTGTAACTGATGAAGTCGATGCTGTTGTTGCGAATGCAGGAATAAAGGACGTAGATAGCAGCAAGATCGAGTAGAGAATTGTAACTGTTAGCCGGTGCCGTTTTTCGCTTATTGGCGAAGAACGGCTTTTTTTACTGAAACTTGTCTTGAACTGAAGATGTAAAAGGAGTAATATCTGCAATTGGGGCAGAAAGTCAGGTACACTTTGTTTCCGCCTTACATAAGCTACACAAAACAAGTAGAAGGAAGCGGTGTGTTCGTGCAGCAAGCTATTGCAATACTAGATTCAGGTGTTGGAGGGCTGACTGTTGTCAAGGAAGTGATGAGGCAGCTCCCGCGGGAGAAGATCATTTATTTCGGAGACACTGCCCGCGCGCCCTACGGACCCCGTTCAACCGAAGAAGTGAAAAGGTTCACGGAGCAAATCGTCGATTATCTCATTCAATTTAATCCCAAAATGATTGTTATCGCCTGTAATACTGCAACGGCGGCAGCGCTCGATTATATTTCGGCCAAGGTATCGATTCCCGTTATAGGTGTGATTCATCCCGGTGCGAGAGCTGCAATCAGTGCCACACAAAGCGGACAGGTAGGCGTGATTGGTACGGTTGGAACGATAAGCAGCGGGGCTTATACAGTGGCGCTTCAACAGCTATCTCCTTTTGTTCAAGTGGTTAGTCAGGCATGCCCAATGCTTGTCCCTTTAGTTGAACAGGGTATGTTCCGCTCGGAGGAAAGTTATGAGGTTGTGGAGCGATCGCTCGAAGGCATTAAAGACGATAATATTGACACCTTAATTCTTGGCTGTACTCATTATCCATTCCTCATGTCGTCCATAGGGAAGGTGATGGGAAACCGTGTCAAACTCATTAGCTCCGCTGATGAGACAGCAAGGGAGATTAGCACGATTCTATATGAAAAAGGAAAGCTGGCTAGCGGCAGTGAAAGTCCGATACACCAGTTCTTCTGCAGTGGAGATGCTGAAATGTTTCAAAAAATCGCCCGCGATTGGCTCGGGGAGCAAATCAAGCGTACTCCCGTTGTGTGGCAGGTATCATCTTTATAATTCTTATCATCCCGTATCCGTTCAGGACAACTCTCTATATGGATAAAAAAGGAAGGTACTCCGGCAGCCATTTACATGGCTCGAGAGATACCTCCTTTTTTTATTTTCTAGCCTACGCCAATTTCCTGCAGATTGGAATCTGCTAAGCTCAGCAGAGAGCGCATACAATAGATTAAATACGGTAATTTTCATAGGGGGATGAGATTGATGCTGCAATATGTTACACATAAAGGAGATACCGTAAGTCGGATTGCCGCGGCCTATGGACTGACCCCTGAGCATGTTATTCAAGGAAATCCATGGGTAGTGAAGCAAGCTTATTTGCATCCGGGACAAATCATATATTTACCCTCTGCTCCGCGAAGTCGATACGCTCTACAGGCTGGCGATAACGCAGAAAAGGTATCTGCCTTGTTCAATATTTGTGTAGAGGAACTTGAAAAACTGAATCCGGGAATTCTATCTGGACATTTCCATCCTGGAAAAGTAGTGGTCATCCCAACACCCAAGCCTAATCGTGTAGTTGTTTTACGTGGAGAATACGGTCCAACTCACGTGGAAGAAGATATTGCGGCACTCCTGGACAAATATCCCTTCCTGGAGAAAGACACTATCGGCTGCAGCGTTATGGGGAAACCGCTGTATCTCATTAAGATAGGCCGAGGAGCCCGTCATCTGCATGTTAACGCCGCCCTACATGCCAATGAATGGCTGACATCACCTTGTCTAATGTCTTTCATAGAGGAGTATGCCGCTGCCTATGCCGGTGGAGGACTCTGGAATGGACATCATGTGCAGGATTGGTTCAATAACTGGACCCTTTGGGCCATCCCCATGGCGAATCCGGACGGTGTAGAACTGGTACAGGAGGGAGCCGGTCCCGATCATTTATATTTGAACGATCTGCTCAAATGGAACGGAGGCCGCCGGGGCTATCGGCATTGGAAGGCAAATATCCGCGGAGTGGATTTAGGTGACCAATTCCCGGCACATTGGGAAGAGGAGGCCGCACGCCGAGGGGTGACGGGCCCCGCACCTCGTGACTACAGCGGCCATGCTCCGTTATGTGAACCGGAAGCCGCTGCTCTTGCTGCCCTTGCGGAGAGGATACCGGGAGACGCAGCTGTGTCGCTGCATAGTCAAGGCGGAGAAATTTATTGGAATTACCGCGGGTATGAGCCGCAGGAGAGTGCAGAGCTAGCAGCCAGGTTGGCATCGGCCTGTGGATATCGGGCTGTTGAATTAACGGGAAGTGATGCGGGCTTCAAAGATTGGTTCATTCAACAATTTCGCAAGCCGGGATTTACAGTTGAGCTGGGCATGGGCAAAAACCCGCTGCCGCTAGCTGACTTTGAAGATATGGCACTCGAAACCGGACTTATTATTGGAGCTCTTCTGTCGATTGTGAAAGTTAAATGAAACAATTTCAGTAATTTTGCGTACTATATAGCAAAAGGTATGGCCGCAGTCATTACTATATGTCATACGCAGCTGTACCTTTTTTTAGATAACTAGGCATACTATACAAAACAGCACGAGGAGGACCACCATGAAACTTAAAAAACTGCTGTCTTTGAAGCAATGGTCCCATATATTCCGCAATTCCTGGCAATACATTGTTTCACCGGAGGTCGCTGTAGGGGACAAGCTGTTATTCACCATACCGGTCATTGTATATTGGGTAATGCCTGATGTTCTTCCATTTATGCCGATCGATGATATCGGGGTTACGATGTTGCTGGCGGGCTGGTTTGTTTCCAGAATGGAGCGTAAGTACCCGGTTCTGAAGATTAAACGTTAGGTAGCGGATATAAAATAGTTGCTTTTACAAGTTGCTTTCCTTTAAAATAAATTATTGAGTATTTAAATTATATAGGTGTCGGGAGATGGGCTGAACATGAACGTTAAAATTACCCGCAATGCGGCTAAAGTGATAAAGAAACAAATGGAGTTGGAAGGAAACAGCGAACTTAAATTGCGTGTCGCTATTACACATGCTCATGGCGACCATGCTCACTACGGACTTGATTTGGACACGCCTAAGGAGAATGACGTTGTAGTTTCTACAGATAAGGAAATTGACGTTATTCTGGAACCCGGCCAACCGTTACTAGACGGAGTCAAGATTGATTATTTGTACTTTCCTAAAGAAGGTTTTGTAATTACGAATCCGTCCAAAGGAAATCATGGCGACCATTAAGGTCAGCCCAAGAATCTAAGGCATAAAGAAGGTTTGCACCATGGCTAACGATATACGTATTTGCGACGAATGCAATCACATCAAGATGAAAACTATACTGCCAAAGCTGCGTAAGATGGCCCCTGATGCGGAGATCAAGACCGGCTGCATATCCTATTGCGGTCCTTGCGGTAAACGGCCATTTGTCTATATCAATGGTCGGTATATCAGTGCTCCAACTGAAGATGAAGTGCTAAAGAAGGCAGAACCCTTCGTTAAGCAGCCCGCTGTTCAGGAATGATTATAGGAAGTATGGATAAGAAAAGGCACCGATGCAAAGATTTTACTTTGCATGGTGCCTTTTTGTTGTGGAAGGGTATACAGATTGAAACCAAATCGCAGATTATAAGAGTATTTTGTCACAGGCTAATTCTGAATATATGTTAATATTATCTTTACATTATTCAAGATGGGTTTTGTGAGAAATATTGTAACTATGGGGGCGTGTGGTTGGATAAGCAGAAGATGTACCTATTTATTGCAATTTGTTTTTTTGCTGTTATCTTGTTAGACAGCTCCATTTATCTTCTCATGTATCATCAAGATAATTCCAAGCCATACGTAAATCTAAATAAAGGGTTTCAATACCGATTTGGTGATTCGACATTTAATGAGCAAGGGGAACCCAACTGGACCGTTGAAGAACAATCGAAGGATTGGAATCGTAAAACGACCGATAAATTATCCGCAAAAGAGCGCCAAGGCAGAAATTATGTATGGATGAAGATCAAGCTTCCTAAAGGGGATTGGGAAAATCCGCATTTATTTCTGTACCGTTCACTCGATATTTTTGAAATATATGTTGATCATCAGCTTTTCCATCAATTTGGAGATTGGGATCATCCTGATAAATTAATGGCTTATCCATCACATTTTATTTCGATCCCGCAGGAAATGATGGGTAAAACTATATATTTCCGTATCTATTCTACATATGATCCGATAGGCCTCAGTTCAACAATGTTATTTGGTAATGGGGAAAGTATCATTCTTGGTCTTATTCTTGCTGATGCTCACAAGTATATAATTAGTATTATTTTTATGTTTCTAAGTATGCTGTCCATGCTTTTATATTGGAAGAATCGGAGGGAGCGTGGATTTTTATACTTTTCCATGTTCGCCATGAGCTCGAGTGCAATCATTATCACTCAGCAAGTGCAATCAAAGTTTATTTGGAATTTACCATTTTTTGATTACTACTTAAACATCATTGCGGTATTCAGCATCATGTTTTTATTTTTGCAATTTATTGAATATATTTATGAGGGACCTTATCGTAAAGTTATCTGCTGGCTTAAACGAATCAGTCTTCTGATATTTATCGCAGTTATAATGGTCTCTTGTATAAACCCTAAGTACTTAATTCATTATAAAGTTTACGATATCGATTCTTTGTTCATACTTCTATGCTTCGCAATCGTAATGCCTATTTTGTTTCATTATTTACATAAGAACAACCAAAAAGAGCACAGGGTTTTATATATCGGTATATTATTATTCACCTTAATTTGTATAAAGGGCCGTATTGCAGAATTTATGTGGTCTTTCATCTCTATTCCATCGGATCTATTACCTTTTGGCGAGAGTTTAATGACTTCATCGATTGAGTGGGCGCTGTTTTGCCTTGTCATTACTTTTGGTCTCATTATGTTAGGAAGATTTCAGGAAGTATATGAGCATAATAAACTCTACTTAAATAAGCTGAAGAAGCAAAATGAAATGCTTTTACAAATGAACAAAATGAAAGATGAGTTTCTTGCTCGTACCTCTCATGAACTACGTACCCCTCTTAACGGTATGGTTGGTATTTCTGAATCCCTTATGGATGGGGTTTGTGGACCTGTTAATAAGGAAATCAGCAATAACTTAGCTTGGATAATACTTAGCGGAAAACGGCTGACCAAAATGGTCAACGATATTCTTGATTTTACTAAGCTTCGTTATAATGAAGTACTGCTGCAGTTCAAACCCGTTAGAATGAAAGATGAGATTGATCTTGTTATTAGTATATGTAAGTCGTTAGTAGGCACGAAGTCTTTGGTGTTCATTAATGAAGCAAGTAGCAATTTGCCGCTTGTTAGAGCAGATGACAATAGGGTACAGCAAATCTTATATAACTTAATTGGTAATGCTATTAAATTCACGGAGTCCGGATGCATCCAAGTGAATACTAGGATTAACGGAGACTGGATGGAAATTTCTGTGTCGGATACAGGAATAGGCATTCAGCAGGACAAATGGGAGGTAATATTTGATCCCTTTCAGCAAGAGGATGAATCTATCTCCTATCAGTTCGGTGGAACAGGGCTTGGATTGTCCATCAGTAAGCAACTAATTGAATTACATGGTGGGAGTATTGGATTAACATCCAAAGTGGGTGTGGGTTCAATCTTCACTTTCACACTTCCTGTATATATCAATGATGAATCGGTTGATGAAGAGACCCAATCTGAAGACGGTGCATCCGCATTTGTCCCCTTGTTCAAAGAATCCATTCCTTATCATTCCAACCAGCTTGAACCATTTATCACAACGGCACTTTCCCATTCGACTTCCGAGGAAAATGAAATAGAAAAAGATTTGTATATTCTGGTTGTCGATGATGAAATGGTTAACATACAAGTGCTTTTTAACTATCTATCATTTGAGAATTATACTGTTATGCATGCTTGCAGCGGAATGGAGGCTTTAGAAATATTAGAGAGAGGATTAGAACCAGATCTAATTCTTCTAGATGTGATGATGCCCAATATGTCCGGCTTTCAGGTGATTAAAGAAATCCGCAAAACCTATGCCATACACGAGCTTCCAATTATATTACTTACCGCTAGGGATATGGAGCAAGACTTGGTAGCGGGCTTTAATCTGGGTGCTAATGATTATTTAATTAAACCTTTTTCCAAGAATGAACTGCTATCCCGCATCAAGATGCATATTAAGCTAACGGGGTTCAATAAAATTATAGAACAGACGGTACGGGAACGGACAGGGGCGATTAAGAACTTACTAGACTATGCAGGTCAAGGGTTCTTATCGTTTAATGCCAGTCTAAGGGTTGACGAAGAATTCAGCGCGGAATGTACTCGAATATTTGATATCAATATAGCGGGTTCTGATGTGACGGAGTTATTATTTCCAATGGATTTGGAGCAGCGCAACAAGCTTGAGTGGCTTCTTCAGCGGCTGTTTTCCTCAGGTCAATCTTTGGAGGATATGAGCCCTTTCATTGACTTGCTACCCCAGGAGACCCGTCTTGAAGAAGAAGTGTATCGAATTGATTATAGATTTTATATACGTGAAATGAAAGACAGGGCAAGAAGATGTATGATTGTTCTAACGAATATAACCGAACAAAAGCAATTATCCCACCAGTTGGAACATGAGCAGAACGCACTGAAAATAATGACTCAAGTGTCGTCACGTCCCTATTTAGTAGTGGAGATTATGGGCCAATATGAACAAATACTTCTAGATTTCCAGACTTTGAATGAAGGATCGTCTGATTCAGAGGTGAAAGGTCTGTACAAGCGGATTCATTCCTTAAAAGGGAATTTCACATTCTTACATATGGAGTGTATCTCAGCATATTTAAATGAGATGGAATCTTATTGTTATCAACAGATACATAGTTCTAAGAAACAAAAAAACGGATATCGATCCAATGCATAGTCCCTAAAACTATTGCATATGGCGAATGAAGAATTCACTTGGATCCAAACTATGTTAGGTGAATGGTTTGTTGAAAAAGAAAAGACGCTTGATATTAATCGTGTAAAGTTCGAACATCTCGAGAGGCAGGTAATGAAGAGGCTTCCCTCTAATCAGGCTGCTTGGCTGCTGGAAGAAATGAGAAGATTGAAATCCCAACCTCTCCATACGCTTGTTCTTGGATACAAGGAATATGTAATGATGTTAGCAGAAAGAAGAGGTAAAATCATTCAATTGCTGCCGTTGGAAGAGACGGATATAACATTGGATTCCACAGCAACTCAGGTGTTAAGTGAGGTTTTAATTCACCTTTTACACAATGCTATCGAACATGGAATCGAATTGCCCAATGAACGTTCCCGTGTCGGTAAAAGTTCAATGGGTACTATAGAATTCAAGCTGGGACAATCTTTAAAGCCCGGATATTTGGCATTATGTGTACAAGATGATGGTCGCGGAATGGATACGAAAGCCATTCGAAGACTTATGGTGCAACGTAAGATTACTTCAGAACACCAAATTCATGAACTGAGCGAAGAGGAGGTTGTGGATTGGATATTTACAGAAGGGTTAACCACCAGTACAATCGTAACGGAATTTTCGGGACACGGGATGGGGTTGGCTGCAGCAAGAGATGCGCTAATCACTGTGGGAGGTTCCATTCGGGCAACCTTTGCAACTGGACAAAGTTCTCAATTACACATTGAAATTCCGTGTTACGCAGACAACTTACGGAATATCAGTTAAATCAAGAGGAGCATATCGACCGCCTAAACGGTCTATGCTCTTTTTTTTATATAAATATAACTACGGTCTTTTCTTAAGTTTGCACAACTGCATAAAGGCAGGGTAGTTTCGCCTAGTAAGCGGTATCGTCTTATCTTGTTTCATATAAATAATTTCATAATTACCTGGAAGAATCGGATCAGGCTGAACCGTCTGGATGTGAGAAATATTGATCAGATAGCTCCGATGGGGCTGGAAGATTTGTTCAGAGCACTGGTACTTAATTTGTTCCAGATTAGTAGTTGTTTCAATAACCGTATTCTCTACCAAATGTAACTGAAACACCCTCTTGTCTATTTTTTCTGCGAACAGGATATTCCCTTCGTTAATGCTAATATCTCTGTACCTTTGTTTGACACGGATTATATTTTCTTCAACATGCCGAAGTCGTTTGATCAGACGTTGCTCATCTATTTTATATTTAGCACGCTGAATGGCGCGTTCAAAGCGATCCGGAGTAATAGGTTTATTGATGTAATCAACAGATCCTATCTCAAATCCCTGACTGTAATGAACCGGTTCGGATGAGGCAGAAATGATTATAATCTGCGTATCCAATCCTTGCTTTATAAGTTGTTTGCAGGCTGTCAGACCATCCATTTTTGGCAAGCTTATATCTGTAATGATTAAATCCGGTCCATGTTCCATTGCACTTTCTATCAGAGCCTTACCCGTTCCTACGGCATCCATAAGTACTAATTCTTGCTGCTGGGCATAAAGCATTAGTTGGCTTCGGTAAGTTGACTGATCCTCAGCAATAATGCAGGTATATTTACTCATTTCTGGTCCCCTTTTCAAACATTATTACCTCAATGTTACAACTTTCGACCGTTTAGGGCGATTTTCCTTCTATTGAAGACAATTCCCGTTATTTATCCATATTTAGATATATATTATATATAGAAATTAAGCTGAGCTCAGAAGGGATGACACAAGTATGGAAATGCAATTTTATCACGTCGGAGGGGCTTGTTTTGTTCTGAAAATGGATCAAGATCTACTCATATCCTGCGATCCTGCATTAAGTCCTGTAGGTACAGAATATCAGTTCAAGTCTTTTACAAGTGTTCGAGTCAGACCGCCTATCTATGAACAAGAACTATTGGATCAGGTCAATATTTGGCTAATTACACATGTTCACGAAGATCACATTGATGATAGTGGCATTCGGAGTATCGCAGAAGACTCGACTATAGTCACGCATAAGAAAGCAGAAGCGCTATTTGCCAATCACAAGGAAGTGCTAACTGTGGATTGGAATGATACGAAGGTATTGAATAAAGACGGATATGTCATTGAGGTAACTACAATACCGGCATATCACGGGAATAACTTTATTATGCGCAGTATGGTAGGCAGAGTGAACGGTTACTTCATACGGATAACCAAAGGCGAAGAGAAACGCACGATATACATAACTTCAGATACTGTATTTCATCCTCGGATTGTGAACATGGTCAGCGAACTTGGGCCCATAGACTTGATGATTGCTAATCTCGGAGAAGTTTCCCCTGATAAATTCGGAGGCCCTTTAACAATGTCCGTTGTGATGCTTAACAGGATGGTGGAACAGTTGAAGCCTTCAACTGTAATTCCAATTCATATCAATGATTTTTCCCATTATACAACAACTGAGGATCAGGTTACCGGCATGGGGTTTAATGTAGTCGATCAAGGTCTTTGGATTAAAGTAAGTTAAATATATTTGAAAGGGAGTTGTGGGAGTGGGCACATTTTTAGCTTATATGAAGAGTTTTTATACAAGACTCGCAATTATTTTAGGGGGGGCCATGTATGTAACATATGCATTAGCAAGCAATAGGTGGAGTAGTCCATATCTTATTACGGTTGCGCTCGTAGTTGCTGCTTTTCTACCCTACTATACTAAAATAAGTGAATGGTTCGAGCGTTATGGTGTACTTAACACGGGCAAGATGTTTATCGGTAAATTCATTCGTTTTGTCTGGCAATATGGTTTCAATATGGCTATCCTTTATATGCTGCTGAAAGGAAATATTATTAAGAGTGAAGATCTGGATATCATTGGAGGTTTATTCGGGGCAGTGGCTCTGACTACTTTCTCTTCTCAAGGTATGCAGTACTTGGCGATCTCACTGGCAAATCGGGATTATGGTAATCACTATAAGAATGTTACGTTTGCATTAGGCTCGAATGTAATTATCAGTGCATTGGCATCGATGGGAATCGTTTGGATTCAGTATGTTTTTATTGTGATGGGCGTTGTACTTGGTTTTATCGGTTCTTTATATAGTCTTATCACCGATGTGATGTGTATAGTTGCTCCAAAAGGCGGGATCGGCGTATTTTTTGGCACATTCAATCCAGTCCACAAAACACATATGTTAATCATTCAGCGATTCATTGAGGAACGTAAGCTTACGAAGGTATATATTCATCCTACAGTTGTCCCTCGTATGCATGGGAAATTATTACATAATGGAATTATTCGTATCGCCAAGATGGAGAATGGTATTCGGATATATGAACGGACTGAAAAAGCAGACGCGCATATTGATTATTTTCCAACAGGGAATAAATTTTATGAAGTTGAAAATCGGTTAGCTATGCTCAAAGCAAGTGTGGATGATTGGGACATGAACGATCAGGTTGAGGTGGTTTATTATCCAAATGAGTATGAAGCAGATGGTTTTTATGCTGTTATAAACAAGATCAAAGAGATGCATCCTGGTGAGCGTATTCACGGGTTGCACGGCAGTGATCATGGGGGGATGCTTGTTCGTGCCATCTATGACGAGTCGATCGGTGTTTGGCCTTACGCAATTGTTCGTAAAGACAATGTCTCAGCCACTGCTATTCGTGCAGGAGCCAAGAACATGACCAGTGCCACCGTAACCAAAATTATTGAAATCCTAAAAGATTCATACATCAAAAAGGAGAACGAGCATATCGAAATTAATGGAGTTACCTATGTATACAGCAACAGCAGACTCCTCTCTCTTGAGAAGCACGAAAACCTGTCAAGGACTTCATAAGGAGTGAATAAAGTGTCTTTACTAATAAAAAAAGCAGTTCAAGAAAGAGAGCTAATTTGTCGTGATGGACTTTCACTGGAGAGAGTGCAGCATGGTGATCTCACGATCGAGATTAGCAGAGGATGTTATCGTCCAGAACAAACGGAATATGTGGCGGGCATTTACTATGGTCATAAAGATTATCATTTTGAAACCTCATATTCAGAAGTATTAGAGCAAATGTTAGAAGAAGACCGAATATTAGCGCCGGTAACGACAATTTATTCATTAGTAGATGATAGAAATACATGTGTGGGATCTATACGGACGATCATGAAGCTGACAGATTGTGAACTGCCACTTGAACGGGAATTTGGGATTCAGCTTTCACCCTGGACCCATAGACATCAACCGATCGATAGAATTTATGAAATCGCTCGTTTCGCGGTGACAGTGAATACAACGAAGGGGATCATGATGTTATTCCGAGAGCTTTTTAAAGATGCCCTGATTAACGATTTTGCAGTAGCCAGCTTGGATAGTCGAGTTCTGAGAGGTTTGCGAAAAATGGGATTCCACTGGTTTGATCTACAGGAACCCAAGTATTATCTAGGATCATTGACATGTCCTGTAGCACTTAAGGCAGGCGAACATATTGGCGGGATATTCGCAGATATCGTCAAGGATATGCATATCAAGAATACGTTATCAAGAAAGGCAGAATAATAATGTTTAATAGAATTGGTAGATTCACATCAGTATATCCGAAGACTGTTATTCTCATATGGGCCGTATTGCTTGTCTTAAGCCTTCTATTTGGTACCAAACTAAAAGAAGAATTGAGTATCGGAGGCTTTAGTGATCCTCAAAGTGAATCAGGAGTGGCCGATGGTATTGTCAAAAATCAATTTGCCGGTCTTAGCGCTCAGAGGGTTATTGTGGTTGTGGAAAATAAAAATAAAAATAATCAACCGTTTTCTACAATAATTCAAAAGATCGAGGACCAAGCAAAAGAAGACAAATTGGTTGAATTCACAGCTCATGATATCTCTTTTGTAACGGAAAAACATCGTGCGTATGTATATCTGAATTTGAACGGAAGCGATAACGATTCCATGAAGTTCGTAGATCGCTTTAAACAGCAGTTGAGAGATATGAAATCGGAAGTGGAGGGTTTCAATATACTCATTAGTGGCGGGCCGGGTATCTATTATGATATTAATGCTGCCAGCACTAAGAGTGTAACCAACGTTGAACGAATTGGACTCCCTATTGTGTTTCTACTGCTATTGTTTGTGTTTCGTTCAGCAGTTGCAGCACTTCTGCCTTTATTAATGGGTGTAATATCGATTTTGGTAACTATGGCTGTCATTTACTTTCTAACTCCTTATATGCAACTTTCAACGCTACTTACCAGCATAGTGACTATGCTTGGGCTTGGTGTTGCCATTGACTATGCCTTATTTATTACACAGCGGTTCCGCGAGGAGATGGATAGTCATCAGGATAAAAGCCTAGCAATTGTGAATGCTGTAGCATCGTCAGGGCGCTCCGTATTTTTTGCAGGATTAACGATCGCAATCAGCTTAATTTCGTTGTTGTTACCGAATACTCTGTTGTTTCGTTCGGTAGCTGTAGGGGGCTTTGTAGTTGTATTAGTATCTATTTTTGCAGCAATCACTTTATTACCGGCCATACTGTTCTTACTCGGTAAAAATGTTGAATTACTCAAAATTCCAGTCTTCAAGCTGAAGCGCAACAACAACAATGTTTGGCGTAAGATCATTACTTTTATGATGAAGCGAACCATTTCCTTTCTAATTCTGGGGTTAGTGCTTGTTAATATATTCTTACCTTTCATTTCACAGATTCAAATGCATGTTCCTGTAGCGGCCTTTAATGAATTGCCGGACGGGAGTGATGCGAAATTAGGAATGGAGGCTGTGGTGAGCGATTTTGGGATTGGTAATACATTTCCGATCCGCATCTTACTGCAAAGTCAGGACGGTTCCGTATACGATAAGGATTCACTTCAGGAAATTTATGATATCGCAAGCAGTGTGGAACCACTGAGTGATGTATCGAAAGTAATGGGAATAACGAGTCTAAATGAGCAGTTCAATTCAGTAGAACAATATGAAGCATTGTATAGTAAGGTTGACGCACTACCAACAAATGTACAAGCTTCAATTAAATCATTAGTTAGCAGTGATCAGAAAAGCACCTTACTATATGTAGTACCATCGATTGCGCCGAATACAGAAAAAGCTAGAGACCTAGTTGTAGAAATCAGAGATCTCTTATCCAGGCGCTCCAATCAAAAGCTGGTTACATACGTAAGCGGAGAAACCGCTATGGGTCTAGATTATGATAATAAAATTATGCATCAGATTCCTAAAATCATTTTGGTTAGCGTTACGCTTACCTTTCTGCTATTACTAGTTGCTTTTCGTTCTGTCTTATTGCCGCTTAAGGCAATTGTTTTGAACACCTTGGTTACCGTTAGTTCGCTCGGATTTCTCATATACATGTTTCAGAACGGTCATATGCCAGGAACACATCCTCAAGCCCTTAATGTGAATACGCCTATCTTATTATTCTGCATTTTGTTCGGTTTGAGTATTGATTATGAAGTGATCATTGTATCGCGAATCCGGGAATCTTATTTACGAACCGGTAATAATGACGAAAGTATTGTGGATGGATTTGTAGCAACTGCAGGAATGATTAACGGGGGAGCAGCGATTATGATTACAGTATTCGGTGTATTCATGTTCGCCGATATTCAGATCGTTCAGGAGCTGGGTGTGGGGCTTGCCTTTGCTATCCTCATTGATGCTTTGATCGTACGTACAATTGTCGTTCCTTTATCTATGAAATTACTTGGACGTCTTAATTGGTGGCTTCCATTTAGTAAAAGCAAGAGTAGGGATTCTTTATCTAGGCACAAAAATATTTAGGAGTTCTCTTCTTCCGCGTAAGGGAGAACCCAGTCTAAATCATCACGACATTCATCACATACAAGGACGTATAATTTATCCTTAACATGTCTTGGTGTTAAGTTTATTTCATCAGTGATTGATGTATCGCAGACAGCACATGATTTTTTTTCTAAAAAGTGATTCAGGCAATATATTTTGTTCTTGTTATTTAAGATACGATCATCGTATAAGAGAACTTGTAGGTCTTTGAATAATACATAAACTTTATCAAGAATTTGAGAGCATTCACTACAAGTGTTACAAGTGTAAACCCTTTTCAATAGTGCCATTCCCTTCTATTACCGATTTCTTTTATATATTATAGTACTCAATAATAATGGGAAAAGATAGGGAATAAAGGCTTCGCCCACTTTCTAAAATGAAAGTGGGCGGGGTCTTTATTACATTTATTCTACCTGTAACAGCGAAAAAAAGAACATCCAACCCGAAAGAGGAGGATGTCCGATTCAATATTAACTATGGGGTTCTGAATTATCTTTTTCCGGATTTCTAGGCGGAAGTGGGCCTAAATATTGATAAAACTGACATTCAATACGGCCGTTGTACAATTTGCGTCGTTTATCAGCCTTCCGCCCGTAGAACTGTTCGAATTCCTTCGAAGGGCTAATGGCGAAGAATGACCATGAAGGAAGGTACAGCATCATTTCACCAAACTGGCGGGTCAGCTTTTCCACTTCCTTGTCATTACTAATGCGTTCTCCATAAGGCGGATTGGTTATAATACAACCATACTCACCTTCAGGTCTGGCTTTGGCGGCTGCAATAACCTTAAAGGTAATCTCACCCGATAACCCAGCACTCTTTGCAGCAGCTTCTGCAAGCTCGATAGCTTCAGGATCTACATCGCTGCCAACAAGCTGCAGTGGATAATCATCGCGAACAGCATCGTAGGCTTCTTCGCGAGCGTCCTCCCACAGCCGGCGCGGAATGACAGGCCAATGTTCGGATGGGAACGAGCGCCGCAGCCCAGGAGCAATGTTCCAGGCAATCATAGCAGCTTCGATCAGTATTGTGCCCGTACCGCAACAAGGATCGTACAAGGGGCGATGGCCGTTCCAGCGGCTGAGCTTTATTAGTGCAGCTGCCATGGTTTCCTTCAACGGCGCTTCAGTCGATTGTCTGCGGTAACCACGTTTGTGGAGTGCAGGCCCAGTGGTGTCTAAGGTGATTAGCGCGATGTCATTCAGTAGAATTACTTCAATGACATAACGGGGGCCATCCTCAGGGAACCATTCCGTCTGATAGGAAAGCTTAAGCTTTTCGACAACCGCTTTTTTGACAATTCCCTGACAAGCAGGTACGCTTGTCAGCTGGGACTTGTGCGAGCGGCCTTCCACAGGGAACTCACCATTTTCAGGTATCCAGTCGGCCCAAGGCAGTGCTTTTACTCCTTCGAACAGTTCATCGAAGGTTTTAGCGGGGAATTGCCCCATTTTAATTAGTACGCGGTCCGAGGTACGCAGCCATAAATTACAGCGGCAGATGTCGATGTAATCACCGCTGAATAGTACTCGCCCGTTCTCGATCGTGGTCTCATAACCCAGTTCGTTTAATTCGCGTGCTACGACAGCTTCCAAACCCATAGGGGCAGTAGCGATTAATTGTAATTTGCTCATTGATCTCAACTCCGTTTTACTTGTAGATAAATACATAAAGCCAGTACAATCAAGTATAGGGGAATGCGGTGAACTTCACAATGTACGACATTCCCAGAAAATCCCCCTCTTGAGCACCCAAGTGGGCTCCAAAGGAATAAAAAAAGGAGATATTACATGCTTAGCCAAGAACAATATAGTGAACAACTCTATACAGAGGACGAAATTCTGCTTCAAGTGAAACAATCGATAGCGGCTCATGGTATGCCTGAAGTCTCCGTTGAACCAGGCTACGGCCGCCTATTGACCATGCTTGTTAAGCTCACCCGCGCATCAAGCGTACTGGAAATTGGTGCTCTTGGGGGATACAGCGGCATTTGCCTGTCCCGTGGATTCACGGACGGAGGCAAGCTTACCTCTCTGGAGCTTAAGCCTGAATACGCTGCGGTAGCCCGGCGAAATATGGAACTGGCTGGCTTCGGAGATTCTGTAGAGTACAGAATCGGACCGGCAATGGATAGCCTGAAGATCCTGGAATCCGAAGGCCGGAAATTTGATTTCTTTTTCATCGATGCTGACAAGATGAATTATCCGAACTATCTTGAGTATGCCATTCAGATGGCTAATCCCGGTGCAATCATTGCTGGAGATAATATATTCCTGCGGGGCCGTACTCTAAATACAGACAGGAACGGCCCCGCCATACTGGCAGTGCGTCAATTTAATGAAATGATCGCTAAGGATGACCGACTAATAAGTACATTGCTGCCGGCCTACGATGGGCTTGCCTTAGCATTGGTTAAGTAAATATGTTCGACTAGATTGTTATGAACGTTTGGAGTGGCGTTATCGATAGGAGCGATGGGTAGTTTCTTGGTATAGTTTAAGGCGTACCCATATAGTGTTAATAAGCAATAAGACACCGGAGATAATGAATAAACCTTCAATTCCGATATAGCCTGACAAAAAACCGCCGATAATCGCTCCCAACATGTTGCCTAGCGCAAGCGTACTGCTGTTGAAGCCGAATGCACGGCTTTCCTTGCCGTCTGGCGTATAGGAACGGATTAGCGCATTCACACTGGGCAGCAGACCTCCCATAAAGACACCCATCATGAACCGGATAATAATTAGCTGCCATACACTGGTGACAAAGGCCTGGGGGATAAGGAACACAGAGGCGCCTATTAGGGCAAAGGTCAAAATGCGATGAGCACCAATCTTATCGCTTAGCTTACCCAGAACGGGAGATGCCAGCATATTTGAGATTCCTGTAACTGCAGTAACCATACCGGCCCAGAAGGCGATATTCACAGCTGAGCCGTGCAGCTTCTCCACATAGAGGGGGAGAAGCGTCATGGGGCTGATCATTGCGAACTGCAACAGAAAGGTTACTCCGAATAATGCTGGAAGCTGGGGAACCTTAAGCAGCTCCTTTAAACCTGCCATTACAGACGCTTGTGGCGCATGGGCAGCTTCGATACGGTCGAATTTCTCTTTTACAAGGAACAGCGCCAACAGGGAGGCTGCGAACAATAAGGCGCCCACTACATAAAAAATGGGTCGAAACCCGATGGAGTCAGCCAGGAGTCCGCCGATGAGCGGTCCCAAGATTGTACCGGCTACGGAGCCCGATTGCATTAGACCCATGGCAAAGCCCATACGAGACTTCGGAGTTGTACCTGAGATGAGTGCAATCGAGGCGGGGTTAAATCCGGCTATGGTTCCATTTAACAAACGCAGCAGCAGTAATTGCATCGGTGTCTGAGCAAAACCCATAAGAAGAATAACTACCGCCATACCAAAGCTGGAGCGCAGGAGCATGATTTTTCGACCATATTTGTCGGCAAGCTTACCCCATAATGGCTGGAATAGAAATGAAGTCAAGAAGTTTGCCGCAAAAATCAATCCGGCCCAAATCCCGATCGCATGTTCACCCTGTACACCCAGATCTTTTGCAAGATAAAGGGACAAAAATGGGGTAATCATAGTCATACCGGCATTCACTAAAAATTGGCCAAACCAAAGCACCGTGAGGTTGACCTTCCAAGTCTCCCATTTCTTCAAAGTGCTTTCACTTCCCTTCAGCTTGGAGAATGTGTGGACATATTATTCACGAAAAATTGACATTCTATCAGTATATCATAATTTTTAAAGGGGCTAATGCAATACAGATCATAGTATTGTCATAGGATTGTCATGGCCTCCATGGGTGTGACGGTTGTTACTTACTTTTAAAAGGGGCATAATATATATTAAGAAATTAATCAAATTTAATGGAGATCTTATCATGACCTACAACGACACTTTTATCCGCGCCTGCCGCAAGCAGGATACGGAGCATGTTCCCGTTTGGTATATGCGGCAAGCCGGCCGTTATGATCCCGACTACCGTACAATCAAGGAGAAGTATACCCTGTTGGAAATATGCAAACAGCCTGAGTTGGCGGCTGAGATTACCATGATGCCTGTGCATAAGCTAGGCGTGGACGCAGCTATTTTGTATTCAGATATCATGAATCCGGTTGCTTCTATTGGAATTGATTTTGATATCGTCAAAAACATCGGTCCGGTTATACATAACCCGATTCGTTCTGCCGCAGATGTAGAGAAACTAAGACCCATTGATGTTGAAGGCGATCTTAGCCACATCTTGGAGACGATTGCTCTTCTGGACAAGGAATTAGATGTGCCTCTCATTACGTTTGCAGGTGCACCTTTTACAATTGCCAGTTATCTCATTGAGGGACGTCCTTCCAAAAGTTATATTCGGACCAAGACGCTTATGTACAGTGAACCCCGTGTGTGGGAGATGTTGATGGAAAAGCTTGGGGATATGGTCATCACCTATCTTCGCAGCCATGTGCGCAGCGGAGGCAAGGCTTTTCAATTGTTCGACAGCTGGGTGGGAGCGCTTGCCCCTAAGGATTT
The DNA here is from genome assembly GCF_000757885.1 of Paenibacillus wynnii. Classification (NCBI taxonomy): domain Bacteria; kingdom Bacillati; phylum Bacillota; class Bacilli; order Caryophanales; family Paenibacillaceae; genus Paenibacillus; species Paenibacillus wynnii. The sequence continues at coordinate 299,746 of NZ_JQCR01000003.1, forward strand.
TGAAATCTATGTCCTGCCGACTATTTCAAGAATTTTTAGAGAATTATCAGATCTGGATGTGCCCAAAATATACTTCCCGGGCGTAAGTTCAGGGGAACTTCTCCCTACCCTTACTAACCTTCAAGCGGATGTGATCGGGCTGGATTGGCGTGTCAGCATCAGTGAGGGACGCCGTAGAACAGGCGGTAAGTTTGCGATGCAAGGTAATCTGGATCCTTATCTGTTGACTGCTCCAATGGATGTTATCAAAGACCGCGCCAAGCAATTGATTGATGAGGGCATACTTGAACCTGGCTATGTGTTCAATTTGGGCCATGGTTTATTCCCTGAGGCTTCATTGGAAAAACTGCGGGAATTAACAGAATATATTCATGAATACTCGAAAGACCTTATGAAAGAATCCGTGAAGGCACGTTCCTGAACATACCTAGACTAACTGTAAAAGGGGATGGAAACTGTGACAACAAAAGTAGGCGTTCTTGTCATGTCCTACGGTACTCCTGAGAGCTTAGAGGGCGTGGAGGCTTATTATACACATATCCGGCGGGGCAACCCGCCTTCTGCGGAGCAGCTTAAAGAACTGAAAGACCGTTATGAAGCCATTGTCGGAGGCGTTTTCCCGCTTCGAGAGAATACGGATCGACAGGTAGCGGCCTTGGGAGCTGCTCTTAATAAGGACAACGGAGAGACAACTGTGCAATTTGTCTGCTACCAAGGACTGAAGCATGCCCACCCCTTCATTGAAGACGGTGTGGAGGCCATGGCCAGGGATGGTATTACAGAGGCCGTAGGAATCGTTCTTGCTCCCCATTATTCAGTCATGAGTGTAGGAACCTATATCAAACGTGCACAGGCAAAAGCAGACGAATGTGGCATTCGGATGGAATTCGTAAATAACTACCATCTGCATCCTGAGCTCATCGATGTGCTGAGCCGCCGGGTCTCTGCCCGATTGGATCAATTTGAAGAAGCTGGAGCGAAACGAAGTGAGGTTAGAGTGCTGTTCAGTGCACATAGTCTGCCGGAACGTATACTATCTATGGGCGATCCTTACCGTGACCAACTCCTCGAAACTTCTGAGGCTGTCGCCAAACAGGCAGGAGTCACTTCCTGGCAGTTCACTTGGCAGAGCGCAGGCCGTACCGCTGAGCCGTGGCTGGGACCCGATGTACTGGATACTCTTCGTGAGCTTTCTAAAGAACAGGTTGAAGATGTACTGGTAGCCCCTGTCGGATTTGTATCTGATCATCTGGAAGTGCTATATGATCTGGATATTGAGGCTCAGACTATCGCACGGGAATTGGACATGCGCTTAATGCGAATTGAATCGCTGAACAGTGACCCTGCGTATATGTCTGTGCTGAGCAGTGTGGTGCGTACACGGTACAATCAAATGCAGGCGGGTTCGATATGAGTGAGGTAACAAGAAGAGTTATTATTGTCGGCGGGGGGTTGAGCGGCCTCAGTGCCGCCTTCTATGTCCGCAAATATTATAAGTTGGCCGGAATTAAACCGGAAATTATTTTATTGGAAAAAGATCAGACGCTTGGAGGCAAAATTGAAACGCTGCACCGTGAGGGTTTTGTCATTGAAAAGGGTCCTGATTCCTTCCTAGCCCGTAAAACGGCGATGGTTGACTTAGCCAAGGAATTGGAATTGGACCATGAACTGGTGACAACCAATCCCAATGCCAAGAAGACCTACATATTGCAGCGGAACAAGCTTCACCCTATGCCTGCCGGTCTTGTACTGGGTATTCCAACAGAGATTAGACCCTTTCTGCAGAGCGGATTGATCTCTTTTGGAGGAAAAGTCCGTGCGATGATGGATTATATTATCCCGCCACGCAGAAGCGAGGAAGATGAATCGCTGGGGCAGTTAATTGAACGCCGGCTCGGTACGGAAGTGCTGGAGAATATGACTGAACCGCTTCTAGCCGGTATTTATGCCGGAGATATGAATAAGATTAGCCTGCAAGCTACCTTCCCCCAATTTGGTGAAGTGGAGCGCAAATATGGAAGCCTTATTCGCGGTATGACTACAGGGCGAAAGCCGGCTGAAACTCATACGGGAACCAAAAAGAGTGCATTCCTAACCTTTCGCCAAGGCCTGCAAAGTCTGGTTCACGCCCTAATGAATGAACTCCAAGATGTAGAGCAACGTACGGGGGTTACCGTAACCTCTATCATTGATGATATAGCTAATAAGGATAAGGGCAAGCCGCGTTACGAAGTTGAACTTGATAACGGTGAAAGAATCGCGGCGGATGATATTTACATCACGGTTCCGAATTTCGCCGCTGCGGATCTGCTGCGTCCACATGTGGATGTATCCGCACTGGACGCTGTGAATTATGTATCTGTAGCCAATGTAGTAATGGCCTTTTCCAAAAAAGATACGGCCACGGAATATGATGGATCAGGGTTTCTCGTCCCCCGCAAGGAAGGACGCAACATTACGGCCTGCACTTGGACATCGACCAAATGGCTTCATTCCAGTCCGGAGGATAAAGTACTCTTGCGTTTCTATGTGGGGCGGTCGGGAGACGAGCAGAACGTAGAGCTGCCGGATGATGCCCTTGAGGAACTGGTACGCAAAGATGTCCGAGAAATTATGGGCATCACCGCCAATCCGCTTTTTACTGAAATTACCCGACTGAAGCATTCCATGCCGCAGTACCCCGTGGGGCATCCCGGCAATATTGCCAGACTGCGGGATGAGCTTGGTGCGGTTATGCCCGGTGTATATGCATTTGGTGCCGGTTATGATGGCATCGGTATGCCTGACTGTATCAAACACGCCAAGCTGACCGCTGAAGCTGCTGCTAAGACTTTGCAAATGTAAGAAATTCAAGCATTCTATATATATATGCCTTCCAGCGGTGAAGCAATTTTTGCTTCACCCTTTGTTTTATGGCGGAAGAATCTATCCATTTTGCAATCTACTCTTTTGGAGAGATAAGTAACAGATATGCTATAATAAAACCAATTTAACGGCAAAGGAGCTTACAGAACACCAATGTACCCGCCGAGATCACGTAGAAGAGACAAAAGGAAAGCCTCGGGTCATCGTCGCCCAAAAAGGGCATGGGTATGGATCAATGCAATCCTGCTACTAATGATAATAGCCATTTTAACTTATGTACTTAATGGAGACGGTAATAATAGCTCAATCACTCCGCCGCAAGCGGCGCAAAGCAGTGCCTCACCTTCTCCGGATCCCAGTGAGGCTCCGCCTACGATGACTGCTACTGCTACTGCTATTCCAGAACCAACCCAAGCTTCTGCAGAGCCTACATCTACTGGGGAACTAGAGCCTGTGGAAACTCCTGATACAGTGGTGAATATTCCCTCTCCACCTGCAGCTACAGACGGGGGCGATATTTCCGGTTTGCCGCAGGATACAGATTCCGAAGGGAATACTGTTAAACTTAGTTTTGGTGGGGATGTAATCTTTTCCGGTAAGGTTGGAGAATTGTTGGATAAAAAGGGTTATGAATTTCCCTATGTCCGTCTGGGTGGATTATTCAAAGAGGATGACTTGTCCATTGTTAATCTGGAGACTCCGGTTTCTGATGGGGGGACGAGTGCTGCGAACAAGCAGTTTGTATTTAAGGCTCCTCCTAAAGCACTGGATGGACTTAAAGCAGCTGGAATCGATGCCGTTAATCTAGCGAATAATCATACACTTGATCAAGGTGAACAAGGTTTGAGGGAGACGCTCAGCAATCTTGAAGTAAGAGACATTCCCTATGTCGGAGCTGGATTGGATGAGGAATCAGCTTATTCGGCCCATTATTTTAAACGTAAGGGGATCACTATTGCTCTGTTAGGCTTTACTCGGGTGATGCCGGAATCCAGCTGGCAGGCCACAAAGAATAAGCCCGGCTTAGCTTCAGTCTATGACAGTGAGAAGGGGCTCCAGGCCATTACCGAAGCCAAAACGAAAGCGGATATTGTTGTCGTAGTCGTACATTGGGGAAAGGAACGCGTGAGTCAAGCGGATGCTGTACAGCAGTCCTTGGGACGCAGTTTTATAGATGCGGGTGCAGATCTGGTGATTGGAGGCCATCCTCATGTTCTGCAGGGTATAGAGCCTTATAGGGGCAAGTGGATCGCTTATAGTACTGGGAATTTTATATTTACAAGATCATCAGTCCCTTCTACTTGGGATACTGCTGTTTTTCAGGCGGAATGTAATGTAGGGGGGCAATGCTCCATGCAGCTGAAGCCCTTTACAGCAGAGCTGGCCCAGCCTGTTCCGATGAGTCCTGAAGAAGGACAGAAGCTTTTCCGAAAAATTGAATCTATCTCTTGGGGACTAATCAAAATAGATCGAAAAGGTAAGGTTGTACATTCCTCAGAGTGATGATAACGGCTAAGGGGGGGTCCTTATGTTTAAAAATCTGTGCGTTGCCCATCGCGGGTTTTCCGGCAAAGCTCCGGAGAATACGTTAGCAGCCGTTCGAATGGCTATTGCATTACCTTATGTCCGCTGGATGGAGATCGACGTTCAATTGTCTAAAGATGGTGTGCCGGTCGTCATACACGATTATAGTCTGGACCGCACGACCAATGGCCATGGTAAGGTCAAGGATATGAATTGGGAGCAAATGAAACGGCTGGATGCGGGAAGCTGGAAAGGCCGTGCTTTTAGAGGTGAAAAAATGCCTTCTCTTGAAGAGGTGTTGGATCTTTCTAAAGGCCGATTGCATCTTAACATTGAACTGAAGACGGTAGGGAATGTATATCCGGGTATCGAAAAGGCAGTTATCAACCTTATCTCCTCCAAAGGCATGCGGGATGAAGTGGTTCTGACCTCATTTGAAGCAGGTGCCCTACAAAGAGTGAAAGAGGTAGATCCGCGTGTCAGCACGGGACTTATCTTTGATTCCAGATCAGGAGATCCTGCGAGGCTTGTCCATGAGCTGGGTTGTTCTTTTCTGTCCATAAGCTTTGAGCGTCTGAATCCAAACTTAGCCAAGCTGCTTACAGAGCAGGGAGTGAAGGTTATGGCCTGGACGGTGGATAAAGCGAAAGAGATGCGCCGCCTCGCAGACATGCATTCTGATATAATGATCTGTACGAACCGTCCGGATGTTTGGGGCGATACGTTTTTGGGAGTATAATAACTACAAATCGACGGGAAAGAGGCTGATGCCCAATGTGCGCTACTGTTAATAACTTATACTGCGTTGGACGTAACTACAAACTGCATGCGGAGGAACTCGGCAATAAAGTGCCGACAGAACCCTTAATCTTCATGAAACCCTCTCATGCGGCTGTTCCCCTCGACAAAGCAATCATTCATCTTCCGAAGGATGCAGGTCAGGTTCATTACGAAGGCGAGCTTGTTCTGCGCATCGCACGTGATTATGTTCCGGGAATTAGTGTAGAGGAACTCGTTGATGTCATGGCCTTGGGGCTTGATTTCACTCTTCGTGATGTTCATAATGATCTGCAAAAGAAGGGCCTTCCCTGGACCGCAGCCAAAGGTTTCAAAAATGCTGCACCGTTAACACCGTATATTGCGTTTCCAGATCAGGAAGAGCTTGAGGCAACTGATTTTATTGTTTTGAAAAACGGTGTTGAGGTTCAACGCGGAAATGTAAAGAACATGATATTCTCGCTTCAGAAAATAGTTGACTTTATCGCAGCCCGTTACGGGCTTGGTAAAGGTGATGTTATATTTACAGGGACACCGGAAGGTGTAGGCCCTACTGTATCAGGTGATTCATTCGAGCTGTTCTGGGGCGATACTCTGATGGGTACCTGTCTGATTGGATAAGTAAAATAGCTGTAACTTCAGCAACAGCGGGAGTGGAATGTATGCAATGGGTAATCGGCGCTTGTGGCGCTCTGATTGTTGCCGGTGCTGCTTATTATAAGCAATCCTTAAGCCTTTCCGGCATGTTGGCTGCAGTGATTATGGGTACGGTTTATTTTGGCGCCGGGAATGCCTTTTGGTTCGGTATTCTGCTGCTTTTCTTCATCTCCTCCAGTCTGCTGTCCAAGCTCCATCATGAAGATAAGGCAGAATTGGAACTGACTTATGATAAAACAGGCCGTCGTGACGCCGGTCAAGTCTTCGCTAACGGAGGCATTGGCATGGTTGTGGTACTGCTTAATGTGTTGTATCCTCTAGAAATATGGGAGTACCTATTTGTAGGAGTAATGGCTACAGTAACCTCAGACACATGGGCTACAGAGATAGGGACGCTTAGCAGAAGACCTCCCCGGTCTGTTCTGACAGGTAAAGTTCTGCCTACTGGGGCGTCAGGGGGAGTATCGCTTACGGGTTCAATTGCTGCAGCAGGGGGCGGTCTACTCATCGGGGCGGCCTCATGGCTGCTGCAGCTTGCCGCTGGTATGCCGGATCGCTCGTTCATCCTGCTGACACTTGCCGGTCTCTTTGGTGGGGTGGCAGGAGCCTTTGCCGACTCTATACTCGGTGCAACCGTGCAGAGGATGAACCGCTGTACGGTCTGCGGTCGAGAGGTAGAGGGGAGCATACATTGCGGTGTAGCGACTGTGCAATCACGCGGCTGGCGGTGGATGAATAATGATGCTGTTAATTGTATCAGTTCTATAATCGGTGGTATCGTGGCATTACTGATCGGTATTCTTGGTTGAGCATGTTATTTGATTATATCAAAGCCACGGGTTGGCATAGTAAGGGGGTGAACCGATGAGCAGCGTATCCAACGACAAACATACAGCCATACTGGATGCCGCGTATACGCTCTTCGGTTCAGGCGGGTTCTACGAAACGAAGATGTCGGACGTTGCTGAGCAGGCAGGTATCGCCAAGGGTACTGTATACTTATATTTTAAGAGCAAAGAGGAATTATTCCTCGCCGTCACACGTCGAGATTGTGAAGGCTACCTTGAGCAGTTGGAGACAAAGCTTAAGGCTCAAAGGGGTTTGGCTGATAAGCTCTCCGTGATCGCGGAGCATCACCTATTTTATTATTATGAACGCAAGCAGCATACCAAGCTTTTTTTTCGGGCACCGAATAATAACCCGGAGCTGGTAGCTTATATGGCCTATTTTATGGAACAATACATGCAGGCGGTAGTGAAGGTGCTCGTGGAGGGCGGAGGCTCTGAACCCGAATTGATGGCGCAGTCCTATATAGGAATGCTGGATCGTCTTAAAATGGATATTTTGTTCGATCCTTCCTTTTCGGAGACAGATGCTCATAAACGGGCCCAATTTGCCGCAAGTCTCTTCATAAGAGGGGCTATGGATAATTTGCACCCTTTTCAGGGTGACAAGTTAGCAGAGTAGAATAGATTTAGAGACCGTCCGGTTTCCGGGCGGTTTTTTGAGAGTAGAAGAGTAGACAACTATATACACTGTATTAAATAACAACCTCGGGGTGGTAGTAACGAAAGGGGATTTTGGAACTGGAAGAGCGTCAGCGACCGCCTTTGTCTCCGGATTTCATCCGCGGACAGCGGTTCAAATCAAAGAAATCGGGAGACAACAGCGGCTGGAAGTCCAAACATTCACTGTAGTATCTACCACACTCCCAACGAGTAAGTCTTTAGTACAATCTATATAGTTTAAAATATAAAGCAAGCGAGGAACAAGTATGAATATTATGACTCTGGAACACCTCTCCAAAAGCTATGGCGAGAAAATTTTATTCAATGATGCTTCATTTGGTATGGATGAACGAGATAAGATCGGTGTTATCGGTGTAAATGGAACCGGAAAATCAACTTTTCTACGTATCATTGCTGGTCTGGAAACTCCGGATGAAGGACAAATTGCGATCGGAAATTCGGTGCGTGTACAATTTTTAGCTCAAAACCCGCCTTACAACCCCGAGAATACAGTGCTTCAGCAAGTTTTCGCCGGAGATGAACCGGAGCTTGTGATGATGCGTGAGTATATGGAGACGATGTCACTGCTGGAGACTCAACCCGGCAACAAGGAGTTGGAGAACAAGCTTGTTCAGATTGGCAATGATATTGGTTCGGCGGATATTTGGCATTTGGAGAGTGAAGCGAAAAGTGTACTCACTAAGCTTGGCATTACCCAGTTTGATGCACTTATGGAGACTCTTTCAGGGGGGCAGCGTAAACGGGTTGCTCTTGCAGCAGCACTAATTACACCGTCCGAACTGCTTATCTTGGATGAGCCTACCAACCATATTGATACAGAATCCGTATCCTGGTTAGAGCAATATTTGAAAAAGCGACGTGGTGCCTTGTTAATGGTTACGCATGATCGTTATTTTCTAGATCGAGTGGCAGACGTTATGTTGGAACTCGACGGAGGGCGTTTGTTTAGATATGAAGCGAACTATTCACGCTTTTTGGAATTAAAGGCTGACCGTGAGGAACGTGAGGCTTCTGCGGAACAGAAGCGTAAAAACCTGCTCCGGACGGAACTGGCCTGGATTCGACGCGGGGCTAAAGCCCGAACAACTAAGCAAAAGGCCCGAATTGACCGCTACGAGAAGCTTAAAGATGGGCAGGTCAGCAGTTCAAACGGTACTTTAGATATTTCGGTTGGTTCGACACGTCTAGGCCGTAAGATTATCGAGATTCATGATTTGACCAAAATTCTTGATGGGCGTGTGCTCATTAAAGATTTGACCTATATTGCTGTACCTCAAGATCGGGTTGGAATCATCGGTAAGAATGGTAGCGGCAAATCAACATTGTTGAATCTGATTGCTGGAAGGCTTCAACCGGATGGCGGAGAGGTTCAACTCGGTACTACAGTGAAGTTGGGTTACTTCACCCAAGAACATCAGGATATGGATGACACCCTGCGGGCTATTGAATATGTGAAGGAAGAGGCAGAGGTGATCAAAACTGCGGATGGCAGTACGATTACAGCCGGTCAAATGATGGAACGTTTCCTATTTCCTCCTGCAGCACAATGGACTCCGATTGCGAAGCTTTCCGGAGGTGAAAAGAGACGACTCTATCTGCTCCGTGTATTGATGGGTGCACCTAACGTGCTGCTGCTGGATGAGCCGACCAATGATCTGGATATCGGCACGCTAGCAGTACTGGAGGATTATCTGGATGAATTCCCAGGGGTTGTATTCACAGTATCTCATGATCGCTATTTCTTGGATCGAACCATGGACAAGCTTATTGCTTTCGAGGACGGAGAGATCCGGCTTCATGTCGGCGATTATACCGAATACGAGGAATGGATGGCAAAGAATGTTCCTGTCCGTACTTCGCTGCAAAACGAGAATCCTCGACGGATTGCGGCTCCAGTGTCAACACCTGATACAGTTGCTCCACCATCACTCAAGGATAAACCTAAGTTCACCTTCAAAGAACAACGTGAATACGAGGGAATTGATCAGCAAATTGAACAGGCGGAGAATCTTATAGTTGATATTAGTACGAAGATGGAGGCGGCTTTTGCCGACTCTGGGAAGCTGCAAGAGCTAACCAAGCAGCAACAGCAAGCGGAAGCTGAACTGGAGCGTCTGATGGAGCGCTGGACGTATTTAAATGAACTAGCAGAGAAGATTGAGGGTAAGGCGTAACATGAGTTGTAATTTAACAGATGCTTTTATAAGCTGGCTTCGGGTAACCGAGGCCGGCTTTTTTATGCAGCTGGAGATTTTGAAAGGAGGATTATGTAAATTGGATACCGAACAAGTCAGAGAATTCAAAAAGTGGAAATAAGGGAGGTGTGAACGATGTCCAGGCGAACCACAGGAGTAATTTTCATCGCAATAGCAGCTTTTTTGTATGCCACACGATATATTTGCGGAACCTTGCTGACCGTAAATTCAAATATGAATTTCATCGGTAACCATGAGATGTACGTCACGGCTCTAGATACCCTAGGCTCGGGTCTGACTATATTCAGCCTGCTTTCTTTGGTTATTGGAGCAGGTTATTTAATATGGGCAGATTTTGGAGGTAAACTACGAGAAGTAAAGAAACAATATGACATCATGGAAGAACAGTACTTTAAGCCCGTTGAACTAAGGGAGACTAGTCCTGACAAAAAAGTGGATGGCGACTAATTTAGTCACCACCCACAGCAATCATCTGTACAACCATACGTTTATCTCCGACTAACACGGCCTCACTTGCATTCATTTGCGAGGAACCGTCTCCGTCCAGAAAGATACCCTCTGGATCTTCACCTGGAACAGACTCCAATATAGCTGTACGGAACTCACCGGCGGTGCATCGGCTGGGAGTAACTATAAGCCAGAGCTTGCTGGTATTGTCATACACCAAGCCTGAGCGCATTCTCAGTTCGTCTGCATAGGGCAGGTGCTCTTGCATCGCAGAGGACTGCCAGAGCCCTTGATCCTGTAAATTCATGCTGATCCCGCCTTGAGCCCAATACTGAGTACGGTCGCTGACCTCTAAGTCATCCCCTGAAGAGGCAACCTGTACCGAAAGCTTGCGAGTCTCGCCATCCCATACCAATGTTCCCCGCGGGTATTTGGCATTGAACCATCCAGATCCATAGGCTTTCTTGTCCCCACTTACCGGAATGTCGTTCATGATTGCAATAGATAAGAGGTCTTTACCGTAAAAGAAACCGCCATTTATTCCGTAAGCCGCCACCTGTCTGAGAGGAGACCCCGCGGCCCGTAGAATAATATTCTCAGGAGATACGGACATCATGTGCAGCCTTATTTTTCCCGGACTCTCTTTTTCTAGATAGGAATAGGAGAGGGGGAGGCCGTCAAAGACCTCCTTAGGTTGCGACTCTTTAGCCAGAAATGAAGCTGAAACCCATATCACTAAGGCCAGCAGTGGGATTATGACTAGCAGCCATTGTTTATGTACCCAAAGCTTGCCCAGCCTACGGCTGTCCTCAGTTTGCGCCGACATAAGCGGCCAGCAGCTTGGCTGTGTTTATCACGGCCAGCTTGTGTGTCCGTTCCATAGAATGGGAAGCGTGGACGCCAGGCCCAATGAGAGCTGCGCGTATGTTATTACCGCCTCTTAAGGCGGCAGAAGCATCAGAACCGTATTGCGGGTAAATGTCGACAGCGTAAGGGACAGCCAGTGCCTCGGCCAGCTCTATTAAGCGGCCTGTCATCACGTAATCATAAGGACCCGATGAGTCTTTGGCACAAATAGAGACATCCGTTTCCTTGCAGCTAAGATCATCTCCCATGGCTCCCATGTCCACGGCGATCATCTCATTGATATCAGCAGGGATCCACGAAGCTCCGTGTCCAACCTCTTCAAAATTGGAGATTAACAGAGAGAGATTGTGCAACGGCTTCCAGCCCTCGCGCTTCATACTTTCGAGGAGTCCAAGTAATGCGGCGACACTTGCTTTGTCATCCAGGTGCCGAGATTTAATATAACCGCTAGGGGTAATAACCGCTCTGGCATCAAAAGAAATAAAATCACCAACAGAGATCCCTAGCTTCATAACTTCATCCTTAGAAGAGACCAGCTCGTCAATACGAACCTCCATGTTCTCCTCCTGGCGCTTGAAATCGCGTGCATCGGGATATACATGGACCGAGGGATGACTGGTCAGAATGGTGCCGGTGTATGTTTTACTGCTACGGGTATGGATTACGCAGTATTCATTCTCTATGCTGTGCATTGTGAATCCTCCTACAGAAGTAAGACGAAGCGTACCGTTGGATTTAATAGAGCGGACCATAGCTCCAAGCGTGTCTACGTGAGCGCTGATTCCAATGGTGCGGGAAGGGTCAAGACCTGGAACGGTCAGGATGACACCGCCTTTTTCATTCCAAGTTAGGGGTACATTGAGCGCTGCAGCCTCTTCGGCAACAAGGTTCATGACCTGTGCAGTAAAGCCACTAGGGCTGGGTGTATCGAGCAGCTTTTTGAGAATGGAAAGAATGTAGTCTTCATTAGGTTGAATGGTAAGCAAGGGTTAGTCCTCCTGTTCATTATTGGAAAATAGTAGCTAAAGCTGAGTCGAATGGGAAGTTGATATCCGATCATCTTCGATATTCATAGACTCCATAGAAGTATTGGCCTCACGGAGTTTAGTTAGTTCTGCGGTCAAAATTTTGATTTGTTTTTGCAGCCTGTATTGGCGGAATATGCCGTAAGAGCCCACAATGATTCCACCAATAAGGGCACAGCCGAGGATCACTAGAATAAGCGGGATACTGACTACATCGAAACCGAAATTAACCTGGACCGGATCTACGTTGATAACAGCAAACAGGGCTGTTAGCAGAGCGAAGATAAGACCGGCAATAAGCGACCATTGAATTTTCATAAAGAGCCCCTTTTTGAGAGTGATTTTACTTTCATACGGTCTAAATGTTAAAATCCCCTGCCCGAAGCGGGCAAGGGACTATTGTAATTCTACGCTTCCCGTGTTACTTGGTCAACTCTTCCATCTGAGCGATTACACTTTCAAAAACACTCATCGCTTCGCGGATCGGTTCTGGAGAAGACATGTCAACGCCGGCTTTAGTCAAAATGTTAATGGAGTAGTCGCTTCCGCCACTCTTCAGAAAACCGAGGTATTTGTCCACCGCCGGTTTGCCCTCTTCAAGAATTTGCTTGGCGAAGCTGGTTGCAGCCGAGAATCCAGTCGCATACTTATACACGTAGAAGCTGTTGTAGAAATGCGGGATTCTGGCCCACTCCATCTCGATGTCCTTATCTACAACCATACCCTCGCCATAGTACTTCACGTTGAGGTCATAATAGATCGCTGAAAGATCCTTGGAAGTTAGAGATTCACCTTTCTCAGCACGCTCGTGAATAATCTTCTCAAATTCAGCGAACATGGTTTGCCGGAACACGGTAGTACGGAACTGGTCGGCATAGTAGGTGAGCAAGAACATTTTTTCCTTCGGATCTGTGGACTTATTCAACAGGTAATCCATCAGAAGAGCCTCGTTGGTAGTAGAAGCCACCTCTGCCAGGAAAATCGTATATTGGGCATCGCGGTATTTCAGAGCATTATCTGAATAATACGAATGCAATGCATGGCCCATTTCATGAGCCAATGTGAACATACTGTTGAGATTATCGTTATGGTTCAAGAGGACATAAGGATGGGTGCCGTAGGCTCCCCAGCTGTATGCGCCTGTACGTTTGTTCTCGTTCTCATATACATCTATCCAGCCTGTGTCGTAGCCTTCCTGAAGTACGCTCAGATAGTCTTCACCCAGCGGTTTAAGCCCTTCTTTGGTAATCTTCTTGGCTTCTTCAAAGGTGATATCCATTTTATATTCATCAACAAGTGGTGCAAATAGATCATACATATGTAGCTCATCTACACCAAGGAGCTTTTGACGGAGCTTCATATAACGATGCATCAACGGCAAGCTTTCGTGAATGGTATCAATAAGGTTCGTGTAGACCTCTTTTGGAATGTTGTCGCCGTATAGTGACATTTCCAGTACAGAAGGATATTTGCGCACTCGTGAGTAAAATACGTTTTTATTAACATTGGCGCTGAGTGTTGCAGCGATTGTGTTTTTCTGTTTGCCATAGGTTTCATAGACTGCCTTAAAAGCGTTCTTCCGAACCTCGCGGTCTGGACTTTCCAAAAACTTAATGTAGCTGCCATGCGTTAATTCAACTTCTTTGCCGTCTTCATCCTTAATCTTAGGGAATTTCAAATCGGCATTATTCAGCATGCTGAATATACTTTGCGGTGCTTGGGAAAGGTTGCCTACTTGTGCTAGCAAGGCTTCTTCGGCTTTAGAAAGAACATGCGCTTTCTCGCGTTTCATCTCTTTGAGAGTGAAGGTGTAGTCAGATAACTCAGGATTCGCAATGAATTGATCCAGCGTTTCTACAGGCAATGCTAGAATTTCCGGTGTTACAAAAGAGAGTGCCTCACTGGCTTCTACATTCAGCTGCTTCGATTTCTGAGCCAAACCTTGGTAGACAGAGTCAGCGGTATCTTCATCCTGCCGCATGTGCGCATATACATAAAGACGTTCGGTATTTAGCGATAGCTTATCATCCAGTTGGAAACAATCCTTTAGGGCATCAGGGGAGTCCAGCTTACCCTGAAAGTCGGAAGCTTTTTTAATCAGCTCTTTAGCTTCTTCATATGCTTGATCCCATTCAGACTGGGAAGAAAACATGTCTTCAAGCTTCCAGCGATTTTCGGCAGGCACTTCACTTCTCTTCAATAATTGTTCCATTGTAATCCTCCTTGAATGATGATATGAAGTAGGCATATTCTTTACCGGAAGCCTGGCGGATAGTAAATCACCCGAAAGCAGGCTAAGCGTTAGCAGAATAGGGAGTGACTTGGTTGGTATGGACAAATGGGCTGCCTCCTAGTAATCAAAGGTCAGCCTAGTATGTCCTACCAGATCAAGATTATTTATCCTTATCCTGCGTTGTACAGAATTTATGCCAACAAACTATAGATAACGAAAACAAAAGCCAATACAATCATAATTACTGCTGTCAAAGCCATCCCCCGCTTAAGCTTGGGAGGCATCTTGTCCTTACCCATAATGAGTACTGCACCTAGGCAAAGGACAAGAATTACATAAATGGTTAGGTTCTCAGTGTCCATTATGCTTATACCTGTTTGAATGCTGCGATGATGTTTTTATACTCTTCTTCATTGTCTTTGTATGACTCTTTGTTGAAGCGATTGTTTACCCACTGCATCATGGCAGGACGGCTTAGAAAAGTATGGGTTTCTTCTCCCCATTGATCAGAAATTTCTCGAAGGACAATATATTTTCCTTGTACTTCAACGGTCATCATGTTCCATTTGTCTGTTTTGTATATTTCATGTTTTTTAATCATTGTTTATTCCCACCCTGGCTATTTTTGGCTTTTGGGTCAATGATAACGCACACACGAAGGGAAAAGCAAATTAAATCCACTTTATGCTTGTTCCTCAATTGATTTGAAGAAAATGCTGGAGTATAATGTAAGTATACGCCATATATGGCGCTATTTTTAGGAGGTTGTTCATTTGAAAGGTACAGTTAAATGGTTTAATGCAGAAAAAGGTTATGGTTTCCTTCAAGTTGATGGCGGCGAAGATGTATTCGTTCACTTTTCAGCAATCCAAGGCGACGGTTTTAAGACTTTGGACGAAGGCCAAGCGGTTGAATTTGATGTTACTGACGGTAACCGTGGACCCCAAGCAGCTAACGTAACGAAATTATAAGAAACGGCTTAGACAGCTCATCTGTCTGCTATAAATATACTGCTAGTAAGATTCGTGGATTCATGTCCACCAACTAGTCATAGATTACACAGTTCTCTTTTGGGAACTGTGTTTTTTTCATGCATTCATCTAAGTAAGTGGGCTGAGAAATGTGTTGGTGTATAGGCTTTGACCGAACGTATAAGGAAATGATAAACTAGAATCGTACCCTTTGTTTGGGAAAAGAGAGTAGAAAGTCATTTTGATGGGGAGCGTTACGTCATGAAGTTTAAATTATTTAAGGATCGTAAAGGCAAGGCCGATCAAGCCAAGAATAACAAATTCGTTAAGCTGGCTCGCGAAATTTATGTCCAGGCACGTAAGGGTGGGCCTAATCCGGAGGCAAACTTCGGACTGAAGACAGCTATCGCCAGCGCAAGATCTATCAATATGCCTGTTGATAATATCGATAGAGCGATTAAGAAAGCCATCGGCGGTGGAGAAGAAGTTGATTACGAAGAAATTTATTATGAAGGTTATGGGCCTGGCGGCGTAGCAATTATGGTCAAATGTCTTACAGACAACCGTAACCGTACGGCTGCTGATGTTCGGTCCATTTATAATAAACGGGGCGGCAATATGGGAGAGTCCGGCTGCGTTTCTTATATGTTCGATGAGAAAGGCGTTCTGGTAATAGACCGCGAAGCCTTCGCAGACTTGGATGAAGATACGGTGATGATGCAGTCTCTGGAGGCAGGTGCGGAGGATTTATCTGTATCTGAGGAAAGTTTTGAGATTCTTACACATCCTCATGAAGTTGAGGCCGTAAAAAGCGAGCTGGAAGCACAGGGCTATACTTTTGCAAGCTCTGAGGTCCGCTGGATTCCACAGAATACGATTGATGTCGAAGGTGAAAATGCTGAAAAACTGCTCAAAATGATGGATGCCTTCGAGGACAATGATGATGTTCAAGATGTATACAACAATTTTGAAATCAGTGATGAGGAAATGGAACGTATCGGCTAATAGGGTGATGATTTGAATATTAAAAGGACCTTGCTCTCTGAAGTAGTAGAGCAAGGTCTTTTTATATAGTAAGGCAGTACCTAAGCTTACCGCTTACTCAATGACAGTTAAGATTTCTGTTACTTCCTTGCGCGCCATAATTTTTCTCGCCTGTATCGCAGGATGGCCAAGAGCAACGACCATATTGATAACCCGATCGTCTGGAATAGTCAAATAATCACGAAGCTCTTGTTCAGCCAGCAGGACGGGGCCAGTCAATGGACAAGTCGCCAGACCTTTGGAGTGAGCAGCGAGCATCATGTTTTGAATAGCAAGACTGCTGCTCTTTAAAGATTCCTCAGCCCATATAGATGCACTTCCAAATTCAAGCGGATCAAAGATCCGATCTCGAAACTTGGATGCATATGGAGTACTGAGACATACAAGCAGCACCGGTGCATTATTGAACGCAGTGGCATAAGGTCCGAAAGATTTCAGCAGTAGTTTTGCTTCCTTTTTAAGGCCTATATCTTCAGCTGCAGCTGCTAGAATATGAAGCTGCTTCCAAGTAATGGTGTCAATCTCTTTTATCTTATCGCGATTCATTATGGCAATAAATTCCCAAGTTTGTGAATTGGTATCGCTTGGTGCATAACGGGCGCAATCAATAATATCATGAATGTCGCTGACGGTGACACTTTCCTCACTGAAGTCTCTAATACTCCGCCGTGACTGTACTAGTTGCCTGAATTCTTCAAAGAGCATTTCTGTTTTCCTCCTACAGTTGTTACCAGGTACTAATAGCTGATATTAAAACTAATTATAACGTAATTTTTGGAGGCTGAGAAGTCTCATCTGTTTCGAGAGGGGTATGCTGTATAGTCGGATGAATACCTGAATCCAATGCATGTTTGCCAAGAAATCCAGCACAAGCAGCAAGTGAAAAAATCATGGCTACGGTGTAGAAGAAGGATCTTCCGGATTCTTCAAATATGATCCCTCCGAAGGTACCGCTTAGCAGACCTGCAGCGCTTGACCATACAACAGTGAAAATAGCAAGACCTGTAGCGCGTAAGTGGTCTGGAATGATCCGAGAAATGTAGCGAACCGCGGTCACATAATAAATTCCAAAGGTCACGCTGTGCATAGCTTGAATGGCAATCACTGAGCCTGGATGATCCGCCCAGGACATAAGAATGAAGCGTACTGCATACATAAGGCTGGCAAATGCAAGCAGTGGCAATTCTTTAAATCTATCACCGTACTTACTAAGTGCGAAGAATACTGGAATCTCACTGAGTGCGGATGTAAGCAATGCCCATCCAATGAGTTCGTCTCCTGCGCCCATCTCCTTAAGGCTGACAGTTAAAAAAGCTTCGTTCATGCGGTGGCCTAAAGCCAGAACAAAGACGCAGCTAAAAAACCACAGTACCTCTTTCTGAAAAAGAATCTCCCGCAGCCCGTTTTCTTTGGGCTTTGGAACCTGAGAATTTGCATTTCTTTTATTAGGAGTGTCAGGGGTAATTTTCTTAACATCCTGCAACCACCATGTAATGATGAGAGCCGTTATAATTATGATGAGACATAATGTCATGCTCCAGGAAGTTCCTAAGGCTCTAAGAATATAGCCAATGGTTAAAGCAAAGAACGCATAGCCGAGCGAACCGAACACCCGTATAGATATGAAGTTGCGGCCATGTTTCTGTGCGGTTTTAATAGCCATTGTATCTGCGAGGGGGAAAACTGGGTAATAGAAGAAATAGAAAAAGGACAATATAAGCATAACTGATGTAAACTCGGTAGCTTTCGATAATAGGAGTACCGAAATCAATTGTCCGCCTAATAAAATCATCATAATTTTCTTGATTGTACCCAGCCGATCACTTATCATACTCCAAAATAGATTAGAGAGAATGGAAATTAGCGGTCCTAAGGAATACAATAGACCTACCTGAGAATTGCTGAAGCCCAGATGTCTGTAAAAAAGCGGGAAATAGGAGACCGCTAGAACACTGGTGCCAAAAATGGTGAACATAAACGCACGAAGCCAGTTCTGATCACTATAACTGCTGTGGGGATACTCTTTCATAACCTTGTAGTTGCACTCCTCCAATTAAGAAATACGGATAGTATAGCATAAGTAAAGTATACATGTGGGTTAAAACAGCGGTGTAATAGAATCTTTTATAGGTTCGATAAGTGATTTTGTTGTTTGTACAAATACGATGATCATATTATAATAATGTTGATTTGGATAAGGAGACAACAATGTGGAGGCAACGTCATTGAGTGAATTTGAGCAAGGCCGTTACCTTAGCCCGCGTGGTCCAATTGGGCTTATGAGCAGGGTCTACAAGTATGTGCTCCCGGAAGTGAGAGAATGTCTCCATTTCTGGCGCGAAGATGCAGAAGGAATTCCCGATCCCGAGCTTCGAAAGCAAGCGCTTGCCAGCATTGAAACGAAACAGTTTCATTGTGAAGGTGGTGGAATTTATGCTGCCGGCAATTTGGCCATGAGACATATACTGATTCCGCTTATAGTTGCTTATCAAACGATTAGTGATTATTTGGACAACCTTTGTGATCGCAGTACGTCACTTGATCCTGCTGATTTCAGGCTCCTGCATCAATCCATGCTGGATGCTATTAATCCGATTGCTGAACCGGTTAATTATTATGCGCTTCGTAGTGAACAGAATGACGGCGGATACTTGCAACGTCTGGTGCAGAAGTGTCAAGAAATGATCTCCAAGCTGCCGGGCTACTCAGCTGCGGCATCCGAGATTCATGATTTGGCAGTGCTTTATACTGACCTTCAGGTCTATAAGCATATTCAACCAGAGCTTAGAGAAGATGCACTTCAAGAATGGTGGAAGGCTGAGGGGAATCGCGCACCGCATTTACAATGGAACGAATTTGCGGCTGCAACAGGATCTACCTTGGGCGTTTTTATGCTTTTTTTGGCAGCCTGTGATCCCAAGTTAAGTACGTCAGCCTCAGCGACGATACGTTCAGCGTATTTCCCAAATGTGTGCGGTCTGCACATTATGCTGGATTATTTAATTGACCAGGATGAAGACCTAGCTGGCGGTGACCTCAACTTTTGCAATTATTATGATAACACCGATATCATGCTGAATCGTCTTGCTTCCATAGTAGAGTGGGCCCGTAAGGATGTCCGGAGTCTACCCGAGACCTCTATGCATCGAATGGTCATCGAAGGATTGCTGGCATTGTATTTATCCGATCCGAAAGTTAGCGAACAGCGGGAAGTTCGTATGATCTCCAAGCGTTTGATGAAAGGAAGCCCCCTAACGAGGCTGTTCTTCTTCGTCAATAGCCGTTGGATACGCAAGCACATGTATTAGTAATGCTGTGGGGTGACCTTATATTTAAGGGAAGCTCCACACAATTTTAAGGAGGAACATTAGAATGTCAAAAGTTAAAAAAATCGCCGTATTAACGAGCGGTGGAGATTCCCAGGGCATGAATGCCGCTGTACGTGCGGTAGTCCGCAGCGCCCTTTTTTATGGAATTGAGGTTTATGGTGTTCAACGTGGTTATCAAGGCCTGTTGAACCGTGATATTTTCCCTATGGATCTGCGCAGCGTGGGTGATATTATCCAACGCGGAGGAACCATTCTGCAATCTGCACGTTGTCTGGATTTTCTGAAACCGGAAGGTCAACAAAAGGGCGCCGACATTTTGAATGAAATGGGAATCGACGGCTTAGTAGTTATTGGTGGAGACGGTTCTTATAAAGGGGCTAACAAACTTAGCAAATTGGGTATCAATACCATGGCATTGCCAGGTACGATTGATAACGATATTTCCTTTACGGATTGCACCATTGGTTTTGATACAGCAGTTGGTGTTGTAGTAGACGCTATTAATAAGTTGCGTGACACAATGTCCTCTCATGAACGTTCTTCCATTGTAGAGGTTATGGGACGTCACTGCGGAGACATTGCTCTTCATGCAGGACTTGCTTCCGGAGCTGAAACCATTCTGGTACCAGAAATGCCTTATGATCTGAATGAAGTAGCTGACCGTATGCGTGATAACTTCGCACGAGGCAAACGCCACAGTATTGTGATTGTTGCTGAAGGCGTTGGTAAAGGGGAAGATGTAGCATTGGCCCTTAAAGATCGTCATGCTTCCTTGGATGCACGTGTTACTGTTCTTGGACATATTCAGCGTGGAGGCACTCCAACTCCAGTAGATCGCAACCTAGCCAGCCGTCTTGCTGACTTTGCGGTACGCAAGCTTATCGAAGGTGAATCGGATAAAGCATGTGGCATTATCAAAGGTGAACTCACACTTACAGATATTGATCTGGTTGTTAACACGAAAAAAGACTTCGACCTCGAGTTGTACGAATTGGCATCCCGTTTATCCCAATAAGAAGGAACCATTAAAAAAGAGACTATCCATCACTAAAAGTGAAGGATAGTCTCTTTAGTTTGGAGGGGTAAAATAAGTTGTGTACCAAGATTTGGAGCCTAGTCAAGGCACAAAAAAGTAGGGTATTCACAGGATTACGACACCACCAAGAAGGGACCCTACTCGATGACTATTTTACCCGAAAACATGCTTAATAATCTATTTGAAAATCTTGTCACTCAATTTGTCAAAAATAACTTGGAATCTATCATGTAAGCGGAGATTCAGCACTACTAACAAAAACCCGGGAAGCTACTTTCTACTCTCTTACACAAACTTCTTGACGCTATCCAGGAAATGGATGCAGTCAGTGAATAGATGTACTTTATACACTTATTTCTAGCTTTTGGCGCACGGATGTATGGATAGATGTACTTTGTGCAACTAAAAACACGAATATGCCGATTAAACCTCGCAATACGAAAAAATAAGTGTATAAATTGCAATTAAACACCCTAAAGTGTGCTAAAGGAGAAATATAAGTGTATGTTGTGCAACTATATATATTGAACTCATGTAGGTAGACGATTTTCCATATTGTCGCGGATACCCGAGAAGCTACTTTCTACTCTCATACACAAACTTCTTGACGCTCCTTTAGTTTGGGTGATTTCTCTAAACTTAGATCTGAATTTAGAGTTGGTGCAAGGGTTGAGCTTTATCTTTAGCAGCATAACGGCGTTGCACGGTAATTAGCCGTGATAGGAGGAGTACAGCACCGATAGCCAGACCCGTAATAAGCCCTATCCAATAGCCGTAAGCTCCCAAGTTCGTGTAAGTAGCCAGAAGATAACCTGTTGGCAGGCCGATGATCCAATACGCCACGAAGCAAATGATAAAAGAAGGATTCACATCCTTATATCCTCGCAGAACACCTTGAGTCGGAGTAGCTATGGCATCTGAAATTTGAAAGAATATGGCATAGATGAGGAAGTGCTGAATCAAGGAAATCACCTGCGGATCAGCCGAATACAGGCTGGCAACATGACTTCCGGCAAAGAGTAGAACCAATGCCGTAGCTAATGACAGTATCGCAGCAAGGCCTATCCCCAGCCAACCATATTGGCGGGCATCCTTAAGCCTTCCAGAGCCCATCTCAAAGCCGACCAGAATCGTCAGGCTCATGCATATACTAAGTGGAATCATGTATAAAGTAGAAGCAAAGTTAATGGCAGCTTGATGAGCGGCGATGGTCATGGTGTCAAATCGGCTCATCAGGAGAGTAACAGCTGAAAAGACGGCTGTTTCAAAAAAGATGGAAAAGCCTATAGGCACTCCAATGATAAGTAATTCTTTGATACTTCTCAGCGACAGGGAATGGAAATCCCGGAATAGACGAAGATTGATAAACGGCTCTGCGCGGTAAATAAATAACAGTGCAATTGCGAATATAACCCAGTAAGTAATGGCTGAGGCGACACCGGCCCCAACGCCGCCCATACGGGGGAATCCGAAATGACCAAAGATTAGTAAATAATTCAGACCTACATTAACAGGCAACGCTATTAGTGTAATAAACATGGATACTCTTGTCTGTCCGAGTGCATCAATACAACTGCGAAGCACAGTATATCCGAACAAAGGCAGTATGCCGAATGAAATAGCACCCAGGAATCTAAAAGCAATATCCCTTACTGAATTCTCCAAATTCATAAAGTTGAGGATAGGGGATAACAATATAAAACCAATAAGTAGGACCAGGGCTGATACGATCAGTGACAGCCAGATACCCTGCATAACCTGGTAGGCTACATCTTTCTCCTTTTTACTTCCAAGGAGGTGAGAGACAATGGGGGTTATCCCTATAAGAATCCCACTAAGGCCAGTTTGTATAGGAATCCAAAGACTGGTACCTATTGCTACTCCGGCCAGATCGGCAGTTCCGAATTTACCAGACATGTTCGTATCGAAAAACGTAATTGCTGACAGCGCGATCTGAGTAACGAGAATCGGGAATAAAATGTGTAGAAACTGATTTATTTTTTGTCTGAGTGATAGGGTTTGTATCATTAAGTATTCCTCGTTATCTTAAGTTTTCGTGGGATTATCTCCCTTACTCTAGCAAAAGACCCGGCAGGCGCCGGGTCTTTTAGATTATTTATTAGGCGGATAAGAGCAGTATGCATTATTTCTCGTAATCAACACCGGCAGTATACCGATTATTAGCATTCCATAGCAGAAACTCATCTACATTTTCTTCCTTCAATGCACGAACCTGATCTTCCACTTGTTGCTTGCCGTATTTCACATAGTGTCCGCTTCCCAGCCAGCTGGCTGTAAAGTCTTGAATCCAAGGGCGGATGATGGGTTTATAGCTGCCGAGTGGATTAAGCTTCTTATGCGTATCGATCATAGAACCTTTGATAGTTGCGTACGGATTCTTGTCAGGATCTTTCACATCGAACCAGCCGGTCGAGTAATGACTAGGATAAACCATGGGGCTGATAATATCCACATTCTTAGATATTTTTACAAAATCTTGACCAATTCCTTCAGCGGCTGGAACAGAGGCGGCATAGCCGAAAATATCGACAGATACTCGAACCCCGAGAGGGTTGAGCTCAGACTTAGCGTATTTAACGAAATCAGAAATGATTTCTACTCGTGATTTATCATTTTTGGTGTATTTAAGGGTATCAGCTCTCTTTTCGAAGCCTTCAGGGAAACGAACATAGTCAAATTGAATTTCTTTAAAACCCAATTTAACAGCTTCCTTTGCAATTTCTATATTATATTTCCAAACGTCTTCATTATAAGGATTAACAAAGCTGTCGCCGCCTTTGTTCCTCCAAACGGAGCCGTCTTTATTCACAAATGATAATTGCGGGTTTTTCTTTGCAAGTATGGTGTCCTTGAATACAACAATCCGGGCAATTGGGTAAACGTCATGTTTCTTAAGTCTTTCCATAAGCTTGCTAACATCACCAATGAAGGGTTGAGGTTTACCAAGTGTTTGTAAATTAACGTTATCAGTCTTATACGTAATGTAACCTGCATCATCCTTGATATCGATAACCATTGAATTCAGCTCTGTTTGATCCAAGAGATTCAGAAGGGTTTCCATTCTGGCTCCCCCTGCGCTGTAAGCTGTGACATAAATGCCTTTAACCTTCGGTGCATCCGGTTGAGGATCAGTGAGAATTACTTGGTTTGGATCTGTCGCTCCAGGAGAAGCGCTGGGACTTGGAGTTACTGAAGGATTTGCAGGTGATGTTGATTCAGGATTGCTGCTGTGTTGTGAGACGACGGGGGGATTCATGGCGGACTGCAGAGCGGATACCACTGCGGCTTCATTCTGATCATGCTGTACGCCTACGCTTCCCAAGGTCATCATCAATAAAGCCCACGTGATGTTCATTCGTTTTCTCTCTCCCTTTATGTACATTGTCTAAATTATATAGGAACGATTGCTCCCAAAAAGAACAGGTTTGTAACAATCTTGTGGCAGATCTGCTCATGTAGCAAATGGTCAAAAAAGGTTACTTGTTTCTTTAAACGCGAAACGGAAATTATAAACCTTCCCCTAAAAAGTAAATGCCGTTCAAATTCGGCAAAGAGCCGAACCTGAACGGCAACAATCAAGACTTGTCTTGCTTGAAGATCATTGAAGATACGCAGAATTCTGATGCTCACAAATGCTGTAATGAATGATATCCATTGCATCTGCCGGTTCCAGAATACTCAGACCGTCCCGCAGAACTATGACAGAATTCAGTTCGTTCTGCTTAAGAAACGGCATCATATCAGGATACCACCTCATGACGATTGCTGACAGTTTTACCGTTTCCATTTCCACAAAAATCACCCTTTCCTTTTTCGAATAGTACTGAACTGAAATTCAGGGTCATCGGAAAAGCGAAGTGCCTGGAAAAAAGAGGGGTAATTCATAATCTTCATGAAATTGTTAAGGTCCTGCGTGATCCTAATATATCATAATTTTAAAGCATGTGCATTGTTTGGTTTACCGCTTGCGGAAGGAACCCATGACTCCAACCGTCTCCACAATATTCACAAAAGCTTGAGGATCACTTTTCTTGATGATGCGCTGCAGCTCTGCCAGTTCATATCGGGTGGTTACGGTCATTAACATGTCCTTCTCCACATGGGAGTAAGCACCTTCTGTTTTGATCTTAGTGACACCTCGTTGAAGACCCAACAGCTGACGGAGTAATTCATCCGTCCGGTTCGTGACAATAAACACTGTAACCTTAATGTGACTGATATGAATCATATCCACGACTTTTCCACTGACATAAATGGAAACCATGGATGCAAGTGCTAAATTCCAGTTATTATCGAAATATCCCGCAGCTAAGATCACGAGCGCATTTAAGCTGACAAGTACATTACCTACAGGGAAATCCCGGTAGCGAGTAATAATGGAGCCTACAATATCGAAACCTCCAGATGAACCGCCGATGCGGAAGGAAACCCCGCTGCCAATCCCAACAAGCACTCCTCCAAAAACAGAAGCAAGCAGCATATCGGAAGCCACGGGAATCACAGGAATGAGGGTCATCAGCCAGGTGGTGCCCACAACGGAAGCAATGCTTAGAACAATAAACCTCCGTCCAAGCT
Organism: Paenibacillus wynnii; assembly: GCF_000757885.1. Classification (NCBI taxonomy): domain Bacteria; kingdom Bacillati; phylum Bacillota; class Bacilli; order Caryophanales; family Paenibacillaceae; genus Paenibacillus; species Paenibacillus wynnii. The sequence continues at coordinate 324,862 of NZ_JQCR01000003.1, forward strand.
GGAACCAGCCAGCGGCAAGCAGAGGGATATTAAACAAGAGATATAGAAGACTAATATTAATGGGGGTGAAGTAACCTACTAACATGGATAGACCCGATACGCCTCCACTTAACAAACGATGTGGAATTAAAAAAAGGTTGAAACCGGCGGCTATTAAAGCGGAGCCGAAAAAAACAACCGAATAACACCAAATATTCCTTAACAAAAGATTTCACCTCGAAGTCTGAAATGTAAAGTCTGAAATGTAAATAATGAAAGAAAGGAATACACTGGTATTTATCAATGAGTTTGTGATATAATGTATAGGATATTCTTGAGTAGGACGTTACAATGGTATTTTTTCATTGATTCAGATGTAAAATACAGTTGTTCAGGTATAAATTGAAGTACCTGATAATAGGACGAATTTTCGTCCCAATACGCGCTAAACCATGCAGAGAATCCGGCATGATTGGACAGCCTATATATGTGTTTACCGCTACTTAAGAATACAGACAAGCATGTGGAATGTCCACTGTATAGAAGGAGCATGAATAATTTGAAAACATTTGCGGAATTTGGCTTGCAGCCTAAAGTTATGCAAGCAATCACAGAACTAGGATTTGAGGAAGCGACACCGATTCAGGAGCAGGCAATCCCCCTTGCGTTGGCCGGATCGGACTTAATTGGTCAAGCACAAACAGGTACAGGTAAGACTGCAGCATTCGGTATTCCTCTTATTTCTAAAATTGATCGTGAAGACGAAAGAATCCTCGCGCTGATTATGGCACCTACACGCGAACTTGCGATCCAAGTGGCAGAAGAAATTGGAAAACTAAGCAGATTTAAAGGTCTTCGATCCATAGCAATATATGGCGGACAAGACATTAGCCGTCAAATCCGTGGTTTGAAGAAGAAACCACAAATCATTATCGGTACACCAGGTCGTTTGCTCGATCATATTAACCGTAAAACAATTCGTCTTGACGATGTTCAGACCGTTGTATTAGATGAAGCAGACGAAATGCTTGATATGGGTTTTATGGAAGATATCCAAAGTATCCTGAAGCTTGTTCCGGAAGAGCGTCAAACCATGCTGTTCTCCGCAACAATGCCATCTAACATCCAACGTCTTGCACAACAATTTTTGAAGAATCCTCAGCATATATCCGTTATTCCAAAACAAATCAGCGCACCTTTGATTGATCAGGCTTATGTTGAAGTACCTGAGCGTCAAAAGTTTGAAGCTCTTAGCCGCTTGATCGATATGGAGTCTCCTGATCTTGCTATCGTCTTCGGCCGTACTAAACGCCGGGTAGATGAATTGGCTGAAGCTTTGCAAAAACGCGGCTATTCTGCTGATGGATTGCATGGTGACTTGTCTCAGAATCAACGGGATGCAGTTATGCGCAAATTCCGTGATGGCAGCATTGATGTACTGGTAGCGACAGACGTTGCTGCTCGTGGTCTCGATGTATCTGGTGTATCCCACGTTATAAACTTTGACCTTCCGCAAGATCCGGAAAGTTACGTTCACCGTATCGGCCGTACAGGTCGTGCGGGTAGAGAAGGAACAGCATGGTCTTTCGTAACTCCACGGGAAATGGATCACTTACACCTAATCGAGCGTGTTACCCGTCACCGGATTACACGTAAACCTTTGCCAACTATGGCTGAGGCGATTGAAGGCAAGCAACGCATTACTGCTGAGCGTGTCCTTGGAATGGTGGAGAGCGAGGAACTGAACGAATATAAGAGCTTGGCGATCCAATTGCTTGAGCAATATGATTCTGTTCAATTACTTTCCGCAGCAATGAAATTGTTGACCGGCGACAAAAAAGACTCAGAAATCGAATTGACTCCAGAAGATCCAATTCGTGCAAAACGTCGCGGAGGCAAAAATGACATTCGCAGTGGCCGTAAACCAAGCGGAAGCTATGGCAGCAGCAGCGGTGGTAGCGGCGGCGGATATCGCGGCGGCAGTGGTGGTTCTGCAGGTACTGGCGGATCCAGCAGCGGCGGTTACCGTGGTAATCGTGATAGTAGCGGCGGCGGAAGCCGTGGTGGCTACGGTAGTGGCAGTGGCGGTTATGGCGGCGGCTATAAAGGCAATCGTGATGCTGGCGCTGGCGCAGGCGCAAGCAGAGATGCAGGAGCTAACCGTACTGGAGAGCGTAAGCCTTCATCACGTCCAAGCAGCAGCGCACCTAGCCGTCCAGCTAAGCGTGAGGATTCCTTCGAGTAAAGATAATATGGGTGCTGTATAAGGCGCCTAATATAGAAGACGGTGCCTTTTAGAGGCCCCGTCTTCTTTTTGTAGATAAGGGGTATTAGATGAATGTTCGGCTAATAATTACGAGGAGGATAAACAGGACAAGAATAGTACCGGTGGAAGTCCAAGCGCAATAGGCAACAGGTGCGGACATGGAATTACCTCCTTTATCGGCGAACTTTGTCTTGTTTTCAATAATAATATATGTCCAATTTTTATATCTAACGTAGACCTTACCTATATTCTGAAACTTGGGCTATGGAAATGACAGGGTCAAATAAGGTATAGTTAAATTACGCAGTATGCGCTAGATAGACAGGAGGAAGGAAATTGGAGTTTAAAGGAGCAATGGGCGGTTTATACCGTATCACAGAATGGATATCACGCATCGCCTTCGGCAACATCTTATGGGCGTTTTGTTCGATACCATTCTTGTTTACCGCCGTCTTAAAAATCATTATGATGGCATCGGAACAAGGGGGGCCTAATGAACAAATTACTTTGAACTGGGTACTGGGTATTACCGCACCGTTCACCGTATTCCCCGCTACAGCAGCATTATTTACAGTAGTTCGTAAATGGGTTATGGGCAACACCGATGTCAGCACGTTCCGAACTTTTTTTCAAGGCTACAAAGAGAATTATGTTAAAAGTATGCTTGGTGGTTTGATTTACAGTCTATTGTTCGTAGTTATGTATATCGATGTAACGGTATACATGACTCAGATGACCAGCTTCAAGATTGTGGGCATATTAATGCTTGTGCTGATGATTATCCTTTTTGTATCGATGTTTAATTTCTTCTCCATTATTGTGCATTATCAAATGACCTTTAAAGAAGTGGTCAGTAATTCCATCCTGTTGACGATCGCTCGTCCTATTCGTGTGTTCTCAACATTGATTGCTGGTGCATTTCTGGTGTATATAGGTCTGAAGTACCCGGTGCTTTACTTTATTTGTATTCCGACGCTTATAGCTATGGTTGCCTTCTTTAACTTCTATGCTACCTATAACAAGCTGCAATTGCAGGTGGAGAAGAAGAAACAGGAAGAACTAGAGGCGGCTGAAGAAGCGGCGCTGAATGAGGGTACGGACCGTGAGAATGAGGATAGTGAGCAACAAACAAAACGGATTTAAGAAGCGCAGCAACATTCGCAACTTCATCTGGAAGATATTATCAAATGTAAAATAAAGCGCATACAAGGTTTACTTTTTCGTTAAAACGCAATATAATAGTTATAAATCCTGCGATGTTCGTTACGGTTGCTCGTTGTTTTGAACCAATGATAATGTCTTGGGAGATCTACACGAAACGCAGCTGAACAGCCCTGTCTATACGACGTGGGGAATTCAAAAACGTTTTCTGCGATCACCCACCTGCTATAGCAGGTTCAGAAGACACTGTAGCCGGACGGCATAAGCGGGTTTTCCACTTTTATCCAAACGCTCAATTTCCCTTACCGGGAAAGAGGGCGTTTTCTTAATTTATAAGGAATTAAGAATTTTATGACACTGTAAGAGAGTGCAAATGCAAAAGAGAAGAAGCATTCCTCTTTTGTTCCGAGTGTAAGAGTGTTACACTTATAATAGTGAATTGGGATTTGTAGAGGGGGAAGAATTTTGTCGTTAAAGAGAACTTTGGTAGGCTTATTCCGCAGTCATGATGGAACGAGCGACCGTGCAAAAGACCCGACATTAAAAACGCGTTATTACAATCTTATGAGGGACAAGGCGTGGGAGGAAGTATCATCGACCTTGAAGAAAATCCCTGGTTACAAGGTATTGCACGAGGTGGAATCTGTGGGTGAGATTACACTGGAGAAAAGAACGGCCTTTGGCCGCACGCTTGATATTACGGTATCGGTACTCAATACTTCGCCGATGAGATGCGGTGTGGACATTTATTCTGCTTCAAGAGGCTCCCTGGGTGACTTAGGGGCTAATTACCGTGTAATTCAACGTCTATATCAATCCCTTGATAAAAAGCTGGGAAAATTTAAATTGGATTAACAAGATGAATCTGAGGCGTTGATTATTCGTTAGGATGAATACGACAGCTTCAGCCTCAGGCATTCGAAGGTTTATATAGTTAAAAAAGCGGGAGAAGGAGTTCCTTCTTCCGCTTTTTCAGAATTTCAGGCTTATAATTGTATATTTGTCTGCAACTACATTAAGCTTTTGACGGCAGAAACCGCGGCTTCGAAGTTGGGAGACTCGGCCATTTCACCTAAATACTCGACATAAGTAATGATGTTGTTCTTATCTAATACGAAGATTGAACGCATGTCCAAGCGGAACTCCTTGATCAGTACGCCGTAGGCTTCACCGAATGAAGCTTCTTTGTGATCGGATAATGTTATGACACTCTCAATGCCGCTAGCTCCGCACCAACGGGCTTGGGCAAAAGGCAGATCCATACTGATTGTGAGAATAACAACGTCATCACTTAGATCAGCAGCTTCGCTATTGAAGCGGCGGGTCTGAGCGTCACATACTCCGGTATCAAGAGAAGGTACAACACTGATCAGCTTGATCTTGCCGGCGTAATCACTGAGAGAGGCTTGTTCCAGTAGGTTCTTGCTGATTACGAAATCGGGAGCAGAATCTCCAACCTTTAACTCCGGGCCTATGAGAGTGATAGGGCTTCCTTTAAAAGTAGCTACACCTGTTCTTTCTTGTGCCATGTTATTAAATCCTCCTCATATTTTAAAAATGGATTGTACTGCCATTATAAATTATAATCTTTTTAATAAGACCATGTCCAACTGGATGGGTACATAAGGATGGGTGCTATGATATTCATACGTTATGAGAATTGGAAAAGCTATCTGAAATTTTATCCGGCTACTTGCTTGTTTCTGTTGGCAAACGTAGTTATGTTTCTAATTTTGACACTTAACGGCGGTTCTACAGATCCTTATACGTTGATTGACTTTGGCGCTACAGTTGATACCGAACCATACAAGAGTGAACTTTGGAGATATTTGACGGCTATCTTTTTGCACAACGGTTTTTCCCATTTTCTGTTCAACAGCTTTGCGTTGCTGGTATTCGCTCCGCCGCTAGAACGTTTGCTAGGTTGGTGGAGGTACGTGGTGCTGTATTTATTTGGAGGCGTTCTAGCTAACGTTCTATCTATGGCTCTTAGCACTCCTTCTCCGGGGGTGGATGGTACCGTTTCAGTTGGTGCTTCTGGGGCGATCTATGCTGTATACGGAGCATTTCTGTATATTGCACTATTTCAGCGTGCGAGTATGGATGAGGGGTCCCGTAAAACGTTGTACGGCTTGCTTGTGATGGGTTTGATAACTTCGTTTGCCATACCAAATGTTGATTACATGGCGCACATCGGGGGAATGATTGCCGGATTCTTTATATATGGTCTAATTATCCGGTTATTCAAAAGAAATAGAAGATAGGGGCGATATTGACGTGGAGCTTAGACAACTGCAATATTTCCTTAAAGTTGCTCAAAAAGAACACGTCACACGAGCAGCGGAGGAGCTGCATGTGGCGCAATCTGCGGTAAGCCGTCAGATTCATCAACTGGAGCAGGAACTTGGTGTTGACTTATTTGTGCAAAAAGGACGTAACTTGCAGCTTACTCCAGTGGGTCAGCTTTTTTGTAAACGGGTGGAAAGCGTGTTGAAGGAGTTGGATCGTTCTGTTGCTGAGATTCATGAATTTCTCGATCCTGAGCTTGGTGAGATTCGCATCGGCTTCCCTCATAGCCTTGGAACACATCTGATCCCTACAATAGTGGCGGAATTTCGTCAGCATTATCCGCATGTGAAGTTTCGATTTAAGCAGGGCTCATATCACTCTTTAATCAAGGATGTAGTATCGGGAGAGGTGGATTTGGCATTCATTTCTCCCTTTCCGGATACAGATGTGCACGTAACGGGAGATATTGTGATGACAGAGGAGCTGTTCGCTATCCTCCCTCAGAATCACCCTCTCGCAGGAGAGTCGCTCATAAGACTTGAGCAGCTTAAGGAAGAGAAATTCGTACTATTCAGTGAAGGTTACTCCCTAAGGCCTATAGTGTGGCAGGCGTGCTTACAGGCCGGCTTTGAACCGAAGATTGCCTTTGAAGGTGGAGAGACAGATACCATTCGAGGTTTGGTGGCTGCAGGCATGGGAGTTAGTCTTCTTCCTGAAATGGCGTTATTTCAGACGAATCCATTGCAGCCCGCGCAAGTGAGGATCGTAGATCCAACAATAACAAGGACAGTGGGATTGATTCATCGTGCGGATGAGAAGCTCCCGCTGGTTGCTCATTCTTTCCGTACGTTTCTGTTAAGCTATTTTAGATTGCGAGAGAACGATACCCCGGTAGGCTAATTGCCTACCGGGGTATTGTTTGTATATTGTGGTATAGAGTTGTTGAGATTTGTGTTCCACTTAGTCACGGTTGCCTAGAAAAACTGTTACAAGACGAAGCAGTTCGAGTAGGGATACCAGCGCAGCAGCTACGTAAGTTAATGCTGCGGCATTTAGTACCTTAGCAACACCCCGTTCTTCCTCATTACGAATGTAGCCTTGCTCAACCATGACCTGGCGTGCACGATTGCTGGCGTTGAACTCTACAGGTAAAGTTACGAGCTGGAAGGCCACAGCGGCTGAGAAGAAAATAATACCAAGGCCTACAAGATTAAGGTAACCGAATATAAAACCTGCCATCAGCATAAAAGGAGCAACTCCGGATGCGAAATTGACGACCGGGAACATTCTATGGCGAAGCGTTAGCATAGGATAGTGCTCCTTATGCTGAATCGCGTGGCCTATCTCGTGACAAGCGACGGAGACAGCCGCAATGGAGCTTTCGTAGTATACGGGTTCAGACAGCCGCACTACCCGGTGTATGGGATCATAGTGGTCTGAGAGAGAACCTCTAACAGCTTCGATAGGAATGTCGCTCAATCCGTTGGCATCCAGCATATGCCGTGCTGCTTCATAACCTGTCATTCCCGTCGAGTTCGCAACCTTAGACCACTTCTTAAAGGTCCCTTTGACTCTAAATTGTGCCCACAATGAGAAAATAAAGGCGACAATTACTAATAAATACATCATCATATCTGCATACCTCCATTGAAGTGTAAAACAATGTTGTTACATTGGCGGCCCTTGGGTTAGCAAGAGTCGGATCGCTTCCATGCAAGCCAGGCCCTGAGGCAGCAAATTAGATAGAGCTGTGTGAGCCTGTCCCGGTTTGAGTTGGCTGATTATCGGCTCAAGTGCCTTAACTTCGCGTTCAAGTTGTTGCATATGAACTTCAAGCTCCACAAGCTTATCTGTTACGTCGGCTTCAGGTGTGGCTGAATTCCATTTACTCATCAAGGATTTGATCTCTTCCAATGTATATTTTTCTTGTTTCAACTGATTAATACGTTCTAAGGCAACCAAGGTTTCATGGCTGTAAAGACGGTAGTTCTTTATACTACGTAATTCTGGTGTAATCAATCCCAGCTTAGTGTAATAATCTATCGTACGCTCACTAATATGAGCTGCCTTGGATAATTCGCCGATTCTGTAGAGTGTCATATCCCCATGTTCCCACCTCGCAGTTGATATCCGGTAATAGAAAGGAGTCTGCCGGACTTCATGTAGTACATATAATGATAACAAAGAGGAAACCGTACAGTCAAACGTCACACTTACATAAAGTATATACCTATTTCCGATATTCATGACATCTAGATATTATGCATAAAGATGCAACATTTTCTTATAGACAATGCCAAAAAAGGTTTTAGCCCATTAATTTCAACTTTCCAAAAAATACTCTTGTCAATTTACCTGACTTCTGATTATAATGACATTAAGAGTTTCACGCTTTGTTAGAAAATATGACATAGGGGAGTGGGGAAATTGAAAAAGAAATGGTTGGTGATGGTGTTGGCCATGTTTACACTCATGGCTTACCCAGTTAGCGCGTTTGCGGCAGAGGGTCCTACAAGTCCGGAATTATTAATTGGATTGGATACGACATTTACTTTCCTGGCCTTTATCCTAGTATTCTTTATGCAAGCTGGATTTGCAATGCTCGAAGCCGGCTCCGTCCGGATGAAAAATGCCGGTCACGTTGCTGGTAAAACGGTACTGACGCTAGCTATCGCGAGCCTGTGTTTCTGGGCTGTTGGCTTCGGAATTGGTTTTGGTAACGATGGAGGTAATGGATTCTTCGGTACCACAGGATTTTTATTCGGTGGAGATTCAACTGGATCATCATTTGAGTCACTAGCATTCTCAGATGTGACATTGAATGTTAAGTTTTTGTTCCAAATGGCCTTTGCAGCGGTTTCGTTGGCTATCGTATCTGGTGGTATGGCGGAACGTGCAAAGCTGAGTGTATATATCATATTCGGAATTTTGTTCTCCGTCCTCATTTATCCGGTAGTTGCTCACTGGGTTTGGGGCGGTGGTTGGTTGGCTGAATTAGGAATGCAAGATTATGCAGGTTCGACAGTTGTCCATCTTACTGGAGCAACAGCAGCTGTAGTTGCTACAATTTTACTTAAACCTCGTTTAGGTAAATTCAACAAAGAGGGCAAACCTGTTATCATACCTGGTCATAACCAAGTATTCACTGTTCTGGGTGTTATCATTCTCTGGGTGGGTTGGTTCGGTTTTAACCCAGGTAGTGCTTTGTCTCCGATGGGCGGATTGTTTGGCCACGTAGCTCTGACAACAAATATTGCAGCAGCAGCAGGTGGCTTAGCAGCTCTTATCGCTTCTTGGTTGTACTTTGGTAAGTCGGATATTCCTGCAATGCTTAATGGTGTTCTGGCAGCTCTGGTTGCCATCACTGGTGCTTGTGCATTCGTTGAACCTTGGGCTGCAATTATCATTGGTCTGGTAGCAGGTGCATTTACATTCATGACTTCCCAATGGCTGGAACGTGCAGGCTTGGATGATCCGATCTACGCATTTTCCGTTCATGGTATCGCAGGAATGTGGGGAGCGTTATCCACAGGTTTGTTCGCAGCACCTAGACTAGTAGAAGCTGTTGGTGTAGGTAAAGCAGGCTTGTTCTATGGTGGTGGATTACATCAGCTCGGAGTACAGGCGCTTGGTGTAGCTGGAACCTTTGCATTCGTAGCCGTCCTGTCCTTCATTATCTTGTATGTAATGAAAATGGCTATCGGCATTCGTGTAACGGAAGAGGAAGAATTAATGGGATTGGACATCAGCGAGCATGGTACTTACGGTTACCCTGAACAAATGAAGTTGATTGCTGAATCGGAATCCAAAACCCTGAAACATTAATTGTAATTCAATTAGAGGGAGGCGGACCGTGTGACTTCGATGGAAACAGCAGATTGGAGCAAGAATAAGGACTACATGTCCATCGCAACAGCCGGTTCGCCAACGGAATTAAGGCAGAGCCGTATTGCTTGCCAGAGTATACTTCTAGAACAGTTAAATCTTATTCCTACCCAGGTATGGATGTTCCGTGTGAATTTGATGCACGACAGGGTTGCTCAGACAGCGGTACAAATATGTGAAGCACAAATGAAGGAGGCGGGCTACGGCTCGCCTCCATGTGCTTATTCCTTCATAGTATTCGGCAGCGCTGGCAGACGGGAGGCTACCCTTTGGAGTGATCAGGATAACGGGTTAATTATTGAAGGGGATCCAGATGAGTCTAAAACACATTATTTTGAGCCCTTTGGAAACATGCTCTCCGATTTGCTATCAGAGGTTGGATATGAAAAATGCGAAGGAAAGGTCATGTGCTCTGAGCCTATGTGGCGGAAAACGCTGCCGGAATGGGAGCGACAGCTTCAAGATTGGAGAACACAGTTGGCATGGGAGCCTATACGGTATCTTTTGATATCGTCTGATATGAGGCATATCTTCGGAAGTGATGACCTTTCAAAAAAATGGAAGGAATCCTTTCATTCCGGTGTTTCTTCAAATGAGAGACTTTCCACAGCTATTTTAAGGAATACGGTTCGGCACAAAGCGACACTTAATTTGCTGGGACAGGTATTGACTGAGCGTTTCGGAGATCATGCCGGTGGATTTGATATTAAGTACGGAGTTTATATTCCTCTAGTAAATTATGTAAGGCATTTATCTTTGCAGCATGGTATTTGGGAAACGTCTACCTTACAAAGACTTGAAGCTCTTCAGTTATTAGATGAAAACAATCTAGTGGAAGGTATTCGGGAGGCATTTTTGACGGGACTCCGTATGCGTGTAAATACACCTTATATTAGTCAGGACGGGCTCTTATCCAGTAGTGATTATGTCGCTGATACGGTGTTAAAGAATAAACAACAACTGTCTGAGCTGCGCGATAGTCTGCTGATTGTAAGGCGAATGCATCGTACCCTGCAACGCCAGCTCCGATCAGCGGAAAGGAGGCAGTTATGAAAGAGCCGAATAAAGGCGGAGGATTCTGGAATAATCTGAGACAAGGCGGAATGCCGTCCGCAATTGCATCTATGAGGGGTGGAGAGTCTGCTCAACAAACCGCTCAGCAGATGGCTTTTATTCGTTCCTTGATGCGCGAGAAGCGGCGGCCTGAAGTACTGCATACTCCGCTGTCAGAACTGGAGACGGTTATATTTGATCTCGAGACTACGGGTTTTTCACATCAGCATGGCGATGAGATTATGTCCTTTGGAGCTATTAAGGTAATCGGGCAAGAAATTAAGGAAGACGAGTGCTTTTATACACTGGTTAACTGTCAAACCCAAATCCCTACGAATATTACGGAGTTAACCGGTATTTCGGGAGAAATGACACGGGAAGCTCCTTCCTTAATGGACTGTCTTCATAACTTTATGTCTTTTGTAGGGCAAAATGTTATGGTTGCTCATGCGAGTACCCATGATAAGTCATTTCTTAATGCTGCTCTGTGGAAAACATCGAAGGTTCAGCTTACCAACAGGGTACTGGATACCATGATGCTTGCCCGTTGGCTGGAGCCTCATCGTGCAAGTTATAACCTTGATGAACTGCTTAGTGAACACGGAATACCGATCTACGGGCGACACAATGCTCTGGAGGATTCCAAAATGACAGCTAAATTATGGGTTTCTTATCTTAAGGAAATCGCCCAGCGGCGTCAAGTAGATACATTGGGAGATCTTTATGCTTATTTAAGCAGAGCATGAATAGGGGCTTGTACAAGACGAAGGGACAACTTTCCGTTAGAGTCCCTCCGGCGATCGATATGGTATCCATTCACAAGGGGGATGTTAGTATTTCTTCCAAGTGATCCAATTAAGTAAACGAGAAATTCGGGGCCTAGGGCAGGCAATCCCCTTAGATCAGCTAGAGAAGGATTAGGCGCTGATTTAGGGTGGGAGTGGAACAGACCGATTGGGCCCGGTTCAAGATAAAGAGCTCCCACCCAATCCCTGGGATCAGGGATGAAAGCGTGCAGCGGGTCAGGCGCTACGTTGCGAAGAGGCACATACGTTTCGATTCGCATGCCCCCCGCTGCGGCAGCTCCCAGCAGGATTCCGCAGGCTTCATGCGGATAACAGGACAGCAGGTGCTCCCCCAGTGCTTGCTGTACGGAATGTGCCAGCTCTATGGGCTGGATATTTCCCTGGAATGCTGTCATGTTTCACCCCTCTCTCTTCATTGGGTTCCGTCTCTGACGGAATCTCTTTTTTTATCCCTTTTTAGGTTTGAATCTTCGGTCAATGGGGGTACAATAGGAGAAACTATCCCATTTGCAAAGGACAGACACCCTCATGAAAGCTGTTAATAAACGTAATTTAACGGTTATTGCTCTTGTTGTTTTTCTTGCTGTCCTTGCGCTTTGGCGTAATAATCCTGCGGAGTCTGTATCTGTTTTTGAACAGCAGAATGAATCTATAGCAGGGAATGCTGTGAAGTCTGGTCAGCTCGCCCCTGAATCTACTCTGCAGGGGGACGGTGGCAAAACCTACACCATCGGGGGACCCAAGGAAAAAGCTGTCCTATTGAATTTTTGGGCATCCTGGTGTGAACCTTGTAAGATGGAGGCTCCGGAACTCAATGCATTAGCAGAGAAATACAAGGATTCATTGGACATTTATGGGATTAATGTGACCAGTCATGATTATAAACCCAACGCAGAACGTTTTATAAAAAAATATAGTCTGACATTTCCGGTCATGTTTGACCTAAAGGGTGACGTCTTTGCCCAATACCATGGCATTGCATTTCCAACGAACGTGCTAATTGACAAGAATGGAGTCATTTCCGAGATTGTTCTGGGATTGTTGACACCAGAGGAACTGGAAGAGAAAATCAAGGCTGTAACAGAACCGTAGTTTTTATCAGAATAGCATAAATGACTCGAGAACGTGAATCATGAATCAAATAACACCCCCAATGAGCTGATGTGGTTGAACCAGCTCATCGGGGGTGTTTGTATACCAAGCTCGATATTATTTAATGATTGACCAGTCCTCTAGGTTCTCTTTCCGTGTTTGCGTCGTTTCCCTGAGAGATCTGTCCCAGAAGCGCATAGCGCATACTGTCTACAAGAGCCTCCCAGCTTGCTTCAATAACATTTCCGGATACACCCACGGTGCTCCAAGTATCTGCAAAGTTCTTGGATTCGATAAGTACTCGCACCTTAGCAGCAGTTTGATCTTTCTCATCAAGGACCCGCACCTTGTAATCCGATAGATGCATTTCCTTTAGTTGAGGGAAATAGGCCAGCAGTGCTTTACGTAGTGCGTTGTCCAGAGCATTTACCGGACCGTTGCCTTCCGCAGCCGTATATAGACTTTCGCCACCGACTTTTATTTTCACGAAGGCTTCGGAGATGACGGGTCTGCCGGCTGTTTTCTCTACAAGCATTTTGAAGGATTCGAAGGCAAACAGCTCATTCACTTCACCGGTGGCTTCACGAAGAAGCAGTTCCAGAGAGGCGTCTGCGCCCTCGAATTGATAACCTTGATGTTCTAGATCTTTGATCTTGTCGATAACTTTGCGCGCTTGTTCGCTGCTTGGGTCTAATGTCAATCCTATATCCTGTGCTTTGGAGAGCACGTTGCTCTGACCCGCCAGCTCGGAGACTAGCACACGTTGCTTGTTTCCGACCTTTTCAGGTGCTATATGTTCATAGGTACGGGAATCCCGTAATATAGCTGATACATGGATACCGCCTTTATGAGCAAAAGCTGCCGCACCCACGTATGGCTGGTTTACAGGCATGTTGACATTTGCTACTTCGCTAATATAGCGCGCTGTATTTGTAAGTTGTGAAAGTGCTTCTTCAGGAATGCATTGGAGACCCATTTTGAGCTGCAGCGTGGGTAGGATAGAGCATAGATTAGCGTTCCCGCAGCGTTCACCGTACCCGTTGATCGTTCCCTGAACCTGTCGGACACCTGCACTGATAGCGCTTAGCGTATTGGCGACTGCCAGCTCACAATCGTTATGAGTATGAATGCCTAACTGTGCTCCTGAAAGCTGAAGTGACACAGTGGAGATAATGTCATGTACTTCCTGCGGTAATGTACCACCGTTCGTATCACACATAGTAAGCCAATCGGCTCCGGCTTCCCGTGCTTTGGCGAGAACAGCAGCAGCATACTCCGGATTGTGCTTATAGCCGTCGAAGAAATGTTCAGCATCGAAAATAACTTCGAGCCCGTTGCGCTTAAGGTACGAGATCGAATCGCCGATCATGGCGAGGTTTTCTTCCAAGGTCGTTTGGAGTGCCGTATGCACATGGAAGTCCCATGATTTGCCGACTAGCGTGACTGCCGGGACACCTGCATCGATCATTCTCTTCAGGTTGTCATCTTGCTCGGCAAGTGAATTTTTGCGGCGGGTGCTGCCGAATGCGGTGATTTTTGCATTCAAATGCAGGTCTTTGACTCTTTTGAAAAATTCAATGTCTTTATTGTTGCTTCCCGGTATGCCACCTTCAATATAGTGCACACCCAGATCATCAAGTTTCTTGGCGATTTTTAACTTATCATCAGCCGAAAGACTGATACCTTCGCCTTGGGTGCCGTCACGAAGAGTTGTATCGAAGATGGAGATGGACTTAGACATGAGAGTCCTCCTTAAGGGAAATGAATTTTTATATTATATCATTTTTACGCGGGAATGTAACAAAGAACTTTGCAGACTTCCTCTATATTGACCTTAGGGTTGGGTAGGGGTATTCTAAATTGGACAATAGAAACCATAGATAAGAAGGTAGATATTGTGCAGAATGTAGATCAATATTATCCCACGAGCGGCAGGGTAATCCTGCATGTGGATATGAACGCTTTTTATTGCTCTGTCCACGAAGCCGAGGACCCGGACCAATACCGGGGGAAACCAACTGCGGTTGCGGGCAGTGTTGAACTGAGGAAGGGGATCATTGTAACCTGTTCCTATGTTGCGCGGAGACTGGGGATTTCAACGGGGATGCAGGTGCAGAAAGCGCTCCGGATCTGTCCCTCACTGATGGTAATTAAACCGGACTTTCATCTATATCGTAAATATTCCAATGCGTTCATGCAAATAGCATACAGTTATACACCCATGCTTGAGGCCGTTTCTATTGATGAATGCTATCTGGATATTACAGGATCGAAGCAGTTTGGTACGCCATTAGAGATTGCGGAGAGTATTCAGCGACGTATTATGGAAGAGCTTAGTCTGCCGTGCTCCATCGGGATTGCCCCTAACAAGCTGCTGGCCAAAATCGCATCTGATCTGAAAAAACCGAATGGTATTTCCGTGCTGCGTTTACGGGATGTCGCAAAAGTCCTATGGGATAAGCCTTGTAATGAGATGTTCGGGATTGGCGACAGAACCGCTGAGAAGCTGCGTAAGCTTGGAATCTACAGTATAGGACAGCTGGCTGCAGCTGAAGAGGGGATGCTGATTCAAAACTTCGGCGTCTTGGGTTCTTGGCTGAAGCGAGCTGGCAATGGGGTTGATCACTCCTTAGTGAATCCGGAGCGGGAGCAGAGCAAGTCTATAGGGCACACAACAACACTGCCAAGGGATGTATTAGGTATTGTTGAGGCCCGGCCGATACTGCTTAATCTGTGTGATCAAGTAGCGCGAAGACTTCGGCGGCAGAGCCTAATGGCATCAGGGATTCAACTCACGATCCGTACTCCGGATATGAAGACCATAACTCGTTCCTGCCAACTGGATACGGTATCTGAAAGTGCTGAAGATATATATAAAGCAGTCTGTAATCTGTTTATAAAGCACTGGAAGGCTGAGAAGCCTGTAAGATTACTGGGTGTGACTTTGCAGGGTCTAAAAGCGAAAGAAGAATCCGCCATCCAATTAGATTTATTTGATTATGAACGCCAGCCAAAGAAGGAATCCTTAAACAAGGCTATGGATATGCTTCGCAACAAGTTCGGGGAGAATGCTGTATTGACGGCAGGCATGCTAAGTGACACACATTCAGCGCGTTTGCGAAATCATAAGGAACGCGGAACCTCCCTGCAGAAGGATAATTTAAAGGATATAGATCATGATAATGTATGACACGCAGGATCTAAAGCGTGTAAATTAAGTTGCCGTATATTGCGTCAGAAATGCAAACGTCTTGAAAACCCATTGAAATTGAAGTCTATTTATATTAATATGAGAAAAATAACACGCTGCTATAAGGCGTTGTATGTTTAACAGGAGGCAGAGATAACTATGGCTAAGTATACTTGGGTCGAGAAAGATACTTGCATCGCTTGCGGTGCGTGTGGTGCGACGGCCCCTGATATTTTTGATTATGATGATGAAGGTTTAGCGGAAACCATCTATGAGAATGATGGCAACCACGGAAACACAGCTATTCCTGACGACTTGTTTGATGATTTGCAGGATTCCGCTGATGGATGCCCTACGGATTCCATTAAAATCGCGGATGTACCTTTTAACAAAGAAGGTTAATCATTCTGTAAGTTAGTATTGTAAGATTACGAGAGACATCCCGTTTGCCGGCTTCATTCGGCTGGGATGTCTTTTTTTATTAGCCGGTTATGCCGATATATTAAGGAAGATATCATTACATGACGGAGGTTCCGATGAAAAACTCGCAGCACCTCAAGGCATATGTACAGATGCACCCTGATAATAAGATGGCATGGTACTTGCTTGGTAAGGAATATTATAAGAATGGCCAGGAAGGTAAAGCGAATTACTGTTTCAATGAAGCTGGAGAGGTGTATGAGGCGTTCGAGCATAGCAAGGTGCCTGGTGAAGTCCTGCGGGAATATGAAGAGGGACTGATGAGAGCGGACCAACAGCGTCAATTAAGCAAGCTTAAAGTCCGCCGATGGCTTCTGGGGTTGATGCTACTACTTCTGCTCATAATGCCATCATACGTCTCCACGGATACATACATAGATAAAGAAACTGGGAAGGCACCGGCAAATAATCTTGCAGCGGATACGGCATCTACACCTACTCTCAATGAACTCACTCCTGAAGCTGAGACTGCTGAATTTCTATTCACAGCAGAGGAAGTAAATGGGGTTGCTTCCGGGAAGGCGTTCATGAATATTCTGCAGAATAAAAATACACCTTCTCGAATAGCTGTGTTAGGTCTTGAACGTTCTGGTAAATGGCTGCTCTGGAAGGAGAAGCTTCCTCTTAAATTTACAGTGGCGAAAACAGATGACGGGCAAGCAACGTATCAAACCTACGATCCGGCAGCCTGTTCATGTCAACCTCCAGAGCATGGAGAGCTGACGGCAAAGGCAGCACAGTGGCAGGAACAGCAGGTAGAGAAGGCAGCGTTGTGGAGCTCAATTAGAGCCTTCAATAACAGTAAAGGGCGCCCACCTGCTTCACTGAAGGAGCTGGCCGGCCCCTTCCCGGGGAATTGGCTGGCAGGTACCACTCCTGCGATGAAGAAATCCTTCATGCCGCTTAAGAAAGCTGCTGCAGCCAGTACCTCAACCCTTCCGGCAACTCCAGATAAGCCGCTCTCCTCTGAAGGAGCTTCTGGGGGAACAGTTGCCACTCCATCTGCAGCAATAAGCGAAGCGGGACTGCCGTTTCTGTCAGATCCGCTAACAATCATTGTGGATAAACAAAAATACCGTCTGGCTGTGACCAGCGGTTCTATAATTCTACGAAACTATGAGGTAGGTCTTGGCGGCAATAAAACACCGGAAGGAAGCTTTGTTATATCCGATAAGGTCGTTAATCCGAACGGTCATGACAATGGTGAATTTGGCAGTCGGGGATTACAATTATCGGACAGCAACTATGCCATTCACGGTACAAATGAGCCTGAAAGTGTAGGGAAGGATGAATCACTGGGCTGTATAAGGATGAAGCGTGAGGATGTGGAGGAGTTGTTTGCGCTAGTACCGAGAGGTACAAAGGTGCAAATTAGTAAAGGGGTTCTGCCCGCTGAGCTGTTAGTACCGAAGGAGCGCTTCTCCCCCTCTGCAACTCAGAACCAGACCAACCCCCGCAAAGTATATCATTGGCTGAATTAATTACCCGCTACAATTAATAAGACAATGATTAGAAGTACGAGTAATACAAGGCTTACTCCTACCCATAGAATTGCCCTACGGTTCACATCTTCTTTCTTCTGCTGCAATGTGGGAGGTTTACGTTTAGTTGACATACAGCTCTACCTTCTTTCTCTATTCATCGGTGGTTACCCTTACATTGTAATTCGTTTGTAAGAAAAATACTATACTCTGTAGAGAGGTCCCAAGAATCGTAGGGGCAAAAAACTTTTCTTTTCAACTGGAAAAGGCTAAAATTAAGAAGAAACCTACAGAACCAGGGGAAACGACATAGTAATGGACCCCTTGAAGGAGCGAGAGCGGTGTTGTATCGTAATATTGCCAAACCTTTTTTCTTTAAAATGGACCCGGAAAAGGCGCACCATCTCGTCGTAGGCGGTCTGGAGAAATCATCAGCTCTCCCAGGCGGTCGCGCAGCTTTACGTTTAATGTATGGTGTTCCTGAAACGGCTGATCTATCGATAGATCTGTTCGGGCAGCATTTTCCGACCCCGGTGGGACTGGCGGCCGGACTCGACAAGAACGCCCAGGCGGTTGAAGGCTTCTCTTCCATTGGCTTTGGGTTTATGGAGGTTGGGACGGTAACCCCTAAAGGACAGCCGGGTAATGAGAGCCCGCGGTTGTTCCGTCTTCCCTCGGACGAAGCGCTTATTAATCGCATGGGCTTCAATAATGAGGGTGCGGAGAGTATGGCTCAGCGGCTTAAAAAGATCACAAAACGTCCCATTCCGATTGCGGTGAATATAGGGCGAAATAAAGCTACAAGCAATGATGCGGCTCATGAGGATTATCGACAGTGTATCCGTACCCTATACCCGTACGGTGATTTTTTTGTGGTAAATATCAGTTCGCCTAACACACCTGATTTACGCAGTCTTCAGCATGGCAGTGAATTGTCATTTCTGTTAAGCCAGGTTAAAGAAGAGATGGACGTTCAGCGTCAGGCTAACGGCATTCGTAAGAGTCTGTTGGTCAAGATTGCACCGGACGTTACTGCTTCGGAGCTAGAGTACATGGTACATACGCTGACAGAAACCGGAATGGACGGGATCATTGCTACCAATACAACGATTAGCCGTGAAGGCTTGAAGCATTCAAGTGCCGGAGAGACCGGAGGCTTAAGCGGCAGGCCGCTGCGGGATCGTTCAACGGAGATCATCCGCTCGATTTACCGTCAGACCGAAGGGAAGCTGCCTATTATAGGCTCTGGGGGTATTTTTACAAGCCAACATGCTTATGAGAAAATCCGGGCAGGCGCAAGTCTGGTCGAAATTTATACAGCCCTCATTTACGAAGGACCGGAAGTTAATCGCAGAATTCATGCCGGACTGCGGCAATTGCTGCGGCGTGATGGATTCCGGAATATTTCGGAAGCAGTGGGTGCAGATCATCACTGAAGGTGATTAGGACAGGAGGACAGGAAGATGGACGTCAGGGACTGGGGAACTTTTCTACTTCCATATGAACAGGCTGTGGAAGAACTGAAGGTTAAATTCAAAACGATGCGTTCGGAACTGAAAAAGAGAGAGGAATATACCCCGATCGAATTCGTGACCGGACGAGTCAAACGGCTGTCTAGTATTTTGGAAAAAGCACAGCGGCTAGATGTTAAAATGGAAGATCTGGAGACAGGCATCGAGGATATTGCAGGAATCCGCATCATGTGCCAATTTGTGGAGGATATCCGCAGAGTGGCCGAATTTATCCGAAATCGCAAGGATCTTGAGGTTCTTTACGAGAAGGATTACATCACTAATTATAAAGAGAGCGGTTACCGCAGCTTCCATATGATTATAAAATATCCTGTACAAACGGCTCTGGGACAAAAGATTGTACTGGCTGAAATTCAAATTCGCACACTGGCGATGAATTTCTGGGCCACCATTGAGCACTCTTTGAATTATAAATACCGGGAGAGTCTGCCGGACGAAATGCGGATTCGCTTGAAGACAGCAGCGGAAGCCGCGTCGATATTGGATAGTGAGATGTCCAGTATACGGGAAGAGATTCTCGAGGCACAGAAGACTTTTGAGGAAAATTCCAATGCTACAACACAAGTGCTGAAAGCTATCCACCAATTGTATTTCTATCATCTAGTTAACGAAGCTATAGAATGCCAAGGGCGTTTTAACGAGATCTGGCAAGCGCAAGATATGGATGCTATGAAAGACTTGTTAGATCACGTAAGAAAACTGCTATCCGAGGCGAAGAAGGGCAGCCAGCCCTATGGCTTATGAGAATCTTTATATAGCTTATCTCATCTATTTTAATCGTGACCGCGATTATTTTGAATGTCATGAAGTGTTGGAGGAGTTGTGGCTTGCACGGGAGCGTGATCCGATTTATAAAGGATTGCTTCAGGTGGCAGTGGGTCTGTATCATTTTCGTAACGGGAATGTACGCGGTGGGACTATATTGTTAAGAAGTGCGACGAACAAGCTGAAGGATTATCCGGCATTGACATTAGGCATCAATCTCGCTAAGTTGGTGTCGGAGGCGATGGATTATGCCGGACGCTTGGAGATCTATGAGGAACTGCCATTCCCCTACTACGATCTAACCATCGAAATAGTAGATCATCAGCTTGCCTTGGAAGTAGAGGCGGCATCCCCCGGTATAAAGCCCAATATTCCTCAGCGCCGAGGTCCACAAAAGCCTCAGGCATCTTATCATAAATAAACAATATCCAGCAGCAAATATGGATCAGCTAGAGGGACACCCGCAGGGGTGTTCCTTGAGTCATTCATCACCTATTGTTTGGATTCAGGAGGACAGTATTCATGGCAGTGCAATTACCGCACTCTTTCATCGAAAGAATGAAGGAGCTGCTCGGTACAGAATATGAGCAATTTGCAAATTCGTATACCGAAATCCCTTATGGCGGTATCCGTGCTAATACACTGAAGATAACGGCGGAACAGCTGCAAGAAATTTCACCTTTTCAGTTGGAGCCGATTCCTTGGTGCCCTACAGGGTTTTATACCCCGGAGGGTGCCAGACCGGGCAAGCATCCCTACTATCATGCAGGGTTGTATTACATTCAGGAGCCTAGTGCAATGGCACCGGTAGAATTGCTCAGCGTTATTCCAGGTGACCGCGTATTGGATTTATGCGCTGCTCCCGGTGGGAAATCAACCCAGATTGCAGCCAAGCTGCAAGGTAAGGGGCTGCTGGTGAGCAACGATCTTCACCCTGAACGAACCAAAGCGCTGGCTAAAAACCTGGAACTGTACGGAACTCGCAACGGGATCGTCCTGAATGAGAGTCCCGAACGGATCGCTGCAGCTTTCCCTGCTTTTTTTGATAAAATTCTAATCGATGCTCCATGCTCTGGAGAAGGAATGTTCCGTAAAGATGAAGACATGGTTAAGCAGTGGGATTCAGAGACACCGGCCAAATATGCTGCAATGCAGCAAGAAATTCTGAGCTCTGCTGCCGCGGCGTTGGCTCCCGGTGGAACGCTGGTCTATTCAACCTGTACTTTTGCAATGGAAGAGAACGAGGGATCCATTGCGAAGTTCCTCTCCGGACATCCGCAGTTTTCCGTTGTCCCGGTTGGAGGGACTGGCCCATTCGCCGAGGGCTATGGAGAGTTACCGGGGACTGCTCGGCTATGGCCGCATAAAGTGAAGGGCGAAGGGCATTTCATGGCTGTGTTAAGACATAATGGAATCCCTGCAGATCGGACGAATGCGGAAGACACGGTGATATCCAATTACACCCAACAAGTGAAGCCGAAGCCCGAGGATAGAAGCCGTGAGAAGAGAAGGCAGGATTCTTCCGTGAAATTAGCGCCTAGGCAGAAAAACGGTGGGGGAAAGGGTGGCCGCCCCCAAGGGAAAATGGATGGGAGCAGCAGTCGTAACCTACCAGCTCTAGTTGAGGAGGAGGCCTTAGCGGCCTACGGTCAATTTGTTGAGGAACAGTTGATGTTTCAGCCGGGGGGTTATCCTGTTTTCTTCGGAGATCATATCTATATATCCCCATTACCTAAGGAAGCTTTAGATGGATTGAAGACGATTCGCCCCGGATGGTATATGGGATCCATGCGCAATGGTCGGTTCATTCCTGGGCATCCATTTGCTACAGCGTTGCGTGCAGAAGAAAGCCGCCGCAGCCTGTCCCTTTCCACTGAGAATAGTGAAGCGGTGTCTTACCTCAAGGGGGAGACATTGACTGTTCCGTCGGAACGCCTAGATGTACAAGAGGGCATTCCTTATAAGGGGTATGTTCTGGTCTGCATTGATGGGTATAGTGCAGGTTGGGGTAAATGGCAGGACGGTATGCTCAAAAATGAATATCCCGCAGGTTGGAGGTGGACGTAGAGATGAAGAAACTGTCATCTGGCAAAGAAGGAAAGAAACAACGTCTGGATAAGGTGCTGTCTCATATAGGAATTGCTTCACGCAGTGAGATTCGAAAGCAGGCGAAGCAAGGGTTGATTACTGTGAATGGCGCTGTAGTTAAGGATAGCAGTGTACATGTTGATCCTTATACAGATGCTATTGAAGTAGGTGGAGAAAGGGTTCTCTACCGTGAATATGTTTATCTAATGATGAACAAGCCTCCCGGTGTATTATCGGCAACTGAAGATCGGAAGGACCGCACGGTACTCGATTTGCTATCTACGGAATACGCTCAATTCGAGCCTTTCCCTGTAGGCAGACTGGATAAGGATACGGTGGGGCTGCTTCTCTTGACCAATGATGGGAAGCTTGCACATGAGCTACTGTCTCCTCGTAAACATGTTCCTAAAACCTATGAAGCAACAGTAGAAGGTGAAGTGGACTCCGACGATGTAGCCGCCTTTGCAGCAGGAGTACAATTAGAGGATGGTTACGTCACTCAACCCGCTCAGTTGAACATTCTAAGCAGAGAACGGGGCACGAAAGTAATTTCCCATATATCGCTAGTAATTACCGAAGGAAAATTTCACCAGGTAAAGCGAATGTTTCAGGCTGTCGGCAAAAAGGTAACTTTTCTGAAGCGAGTATCCATGGGAGAACTGAAGCTGGATGAGACATTGCCGCTTGGTTCTTATCGTGAATTGACTGCCGAGGAGCTAGGTTTATTAAATAGTTCAACTAAATAGATTGAACTTGATAAACTTCAAAAAGGATTGAAGTAACGGAGGGGAATTTTGGAACTGGAAGAGCGATAGCGGCCGCCCGAAAGCTTTCCGTAGGAAAGCTCGCTTCGAAAGCATAAGCTGTCTCCGGATTTCATCCGCTAATAGCGGTAAAAATCCAGAAATCCGGAGACAACAGCGGCTGGAAGTCCAACATTCACCGTAGTTACGACCCAAACCCAATGTAGCAAAATCTTAAGTTCATCTTATATAAATAGATAAATAGGAATAGACAGGGATGGTGGAGTATGAGATACAAACTAATAGCGCTTGATGTAGATGGAACACTGTTGAGTGATGATCATCACCTTAGCGATGAGAACAAAGCAGCAATTGCCGAGGTTACCCAAAAGGGAGGACAAATCGTCTTATGTACGGGGCGGAGTCCCCAGAACTCCATACCTTTCATGGAGGAAATGGGATTGTCGGGATATGTGCTTGGTCATAACGGAGCAGCAACGGTAAGAGTGAAGGATCGTGAGATTCTGCACCAGTATGGTTTGGATGCGCGCGGCCTTGATCCCTATATTGAATACTGCCGAGAACGGGACATTCATTTTGATGTAAACACTGCGTTTGACATGTACGTGGATAATGTGGAAAACCTGACCAAGGAAGCAAATTATATGTACGAGCATTTCCGGATCCTGCCGGCAACGCTTCCCGCCTGGGAAGACTTCCGCGACCCGATTCTGAAGTTTACGGTATTTACCCAATCCGATATTCTAGATGAGGCTGAACGGGAGTGGCGCACATGGGGTGGAGAGTATAATATTCTCCGCAGCGGTGAGTTCTTTGTTGACTTTATGCATCCAGAGGCTTCCAAAGGCAATGCGCTTAAGCATTTGGCCATGCAGCTCGGAATTCCGCAACAGGAAGTACTCTCAATTGGCAATTATTATAATGACATCTCCATGCTGACTTATGCGGGAATGGGAGTAGCGATGGATAACTCACCCATTGAAGTCAAGGCTGCTGCTAATGCTATAACAGGTACGAATAATGAACACGGTGTACGTGATGCACTGATTAAATACTGCTTATCCTAACACATTCCAAACATAAAGCATAAAGTAAGCCATACCGATTGCTTTGTGCTTTTTTTAGATAGGGGAGAAGAAAATGGGACTATTACAGACACTAATTGGTCAGGCCAAAAATCCTAGAGGATTTGTGGGTAATGTGATGATCAAGATTATGAATAAGGCTCATTCGACTATGACTACGTGGGCTTTTTCACAAATGACGATTCGAAAGGATGCCCCTGTACTTGATATTGGCTGCGGTGGGGGACAAACCATACATATGCTTTCCCGATTAAAGTTGCCGATTGATATTTACGGTGTTGATTATTCTCAGCAGGCTGTTGAAACCTCGATCCTTAAGAACAGGGAGGCAGTCGACTTAGGTACAGTGAACATCAGCAGAGGAGAGGTGTCGTCATTACCCTTTCCAGACCAATTCTTTGGGACGATCACAGCAGTTCAGACGCATTATTTCTGGCCGGACCTGAAGAATGATGTAAAAGAAATCTTTAGAGTACTTAAACCTGGAGGAACTTTTATTATCGTCTCAGAAATCTATAAGATTAATTATCATATGCAGAGTTATACGCAAAACGAAGAAATGGAGCAGCTATTTCAGAAGGCTGGATTTCAAAAAATTGAGATCCGGGAGAACAAGAAATGGAGATGTTATCTGGGATACAAATGAAGTGAATTTTCTATTAAAAAAGCGGCCATGCCCATCCTAAAAAAGGATGACACAGCCGCTTTTGTGTAGGTGCTACACTAGGTGTGAAATTTAGACGAATAACGAACGGGAAATGATTACGAGCAAGATGAAAAGCACTAAAATTGCTCCGGTAGATGTGAAGCCTACTCCTGGTGCGCCCATGTCTGATTCCTCCCTTGTCACTTGTCTAGTTCCCAATACCACGTCTAATGCCGCAGTATCTACTGGGATAATGACATCATATGTAGAAGGGAGCCTCGGGGACTGGCCGGAAGCCTATATACGCTCAATATGGGCTATAGAATACGCAATCCCTTGGGTAGATGGTTTTTAAGCTGACCCAAACTAGCCTTACCCCAACCTATGGGTAAACCATCAACCGTTACAAGCGTCCAACCATGCAGATCGGAGGATACAGGAAGACTCTCTCCACGCAGCCATGCTTTTATTTCGGGTCCACTGGAAGCCAAATCCAATCTGCGGGAGACTTGGTCAGGGTGGAGTGCCATAGCTAAGGCATGTGCAGGTTCTATCCTGTTTTTCTTCAAATGGGCGATATGAAGACCAGCACGAGGGATACGCAGCCCGTCAAGCAACCCGATATGCATACGGTCATTGAAAGCTTCAGGCAGTAGATATAAAGAGTCCCCGAAAAGCAGCGGTACGCCCTTCCCAAGAAACCCTGGCAGTTCAGTCGAGGCCCAAACTTGAAACTGTTGAAAAGCATCACGGACAGAGGCATTGACTCTTCCAGCATTTTTGCCGCGTCCTCCACCTGAATTACGTTTAGCAGTAACTTGTCTATCCTCCGACACCACAACTTCTTGTTTACGCAGCAGAGCTACAAAATGCCCCTCGCCTTTTTCCAAATGCGGCCATAACCGTTTATGGGTAATCAGTTCCAAATCCGGGTAGCTATCCGTTAACCGGGCAATAATCTCTTCGTTCTCATTGCGATTAAAAGTACAGGTGGAGTAAGCCAGGCTTCCACCCGGTTTCAGCATTGTATAGGCATCCTGAAGGATATCCCATTGGCGAGCTGCACACATCAATACATGCTCTGGTGACCATTCCGCTATGGCATCGGGGTCCTTGCGGAACATCCCCTCACCTGAGCAAGGTGCATCCAGCATGATCTTGTCAAAGGCCTCGGGGAACCGCAAGGCCAGCTCACCGGGTGTTGCGCTAGTAACCAGGGTAGAAGTATGTCCGAGTCGTTCAACATTCTCTGCCAGAATTTTCGCTCGTTCCGGATGGATTTCGTTGGATACAAGGAGTCCTTGTCCCTGCATCAAGGCAGCAAGATGTGTGGTTTTTCCACCTGGTGCGGCAGCTAGATCCAATACGATCTCCCCGGGCAGCGGAGACAGCAGCTCGGCAGCGGACATTGCCGATGGCTCCTGAATATAATATAATCCGGCAGTATGATAGGGATGTCTGCCAGGACGCGAAGGCTCTTCGTAATAATATCCATCAGGACACCAAGGGATAGGTTCCAAATTGAATAGGGAAATCGTATTCGAGACCGTATGATATTCTGCATTCATATAGCTTTTTAACCGGTTAAAGCGTAGTCCCTGAGTTCTCGGGGCCGTGTAGCTTTCCAGAAAAGCGTCCGCCTCTTGTCCCAGCATATCTCTCATAGTTGTGGTGAAAGCGGCGGGCAGCCGTTCTTCCGTCATAATTCATTCTCCTTTTTGTCTGTTGCTGTTTCAGGTGTATACCGATAAAATCAAGTTATGGAACTTTGCGTACCTGAAAATGTACATATACACAACTATATCATAATTGCCAGGCTACACCGTAACGGGGGCAATAGTAAAGGGGATGTACCTAATGAATTTGCTGCAAGCGCTCTTCTTCCCGCCGGAACAACCCGGTGGAGTCTCTTCTATGATCCCATATCTTCAGGAACGCTTTCGTTCAAGTCGTTGGGAAATGGACCTCTTCTGGCTGCCTAAGCGGATTCGTAACAAAGGTCACGAGGAGATATTATTTGAGACATTTGATTGGACACCATTCGCCGAAAGTCCAATTGTGCAAAAATATATTCAGACGTATCGTGATTATTTATGGTGGACGAGACTTCGTGTAAACAAGAAATATGATCTTATTCATGCACATCATCCTATTGCCGGTTTAGCCATGAAAAAAGTGTTCCCAGACGTTCCATTGATTCAAACCCTGCACTCTAGTTATGAGCGCGAGTTGATATTAAACGGGGTAATTGTAGAGAATGGATTGGAGCATCAGTTCTTAGTGTCTTTATACCGTGAAATGGAGCATGTCAGTGAACGGTTAATGACGGTGTCGCTCTCATTTGCCGAGTATCTGTCTCCTTATATAGCTGAGCCCTCTCAAATCGGAGTTATTCCGAACGGTTTCGATGAGAAAAGATTCAAGCCTGTTTCCCATGACAACAGCATTCCACAGTTGGTCACGGTAACCCGCCTTGTCCCAGCAAAGGGGATTGACACCTTAATTAAGGCTTGTGCCGAATTAAAGAAACGAGGACATGAATATGTCCTGCATATAATCGGAGACGGACCTTCACGGACGGATCTGGAGAGCCTGGCCCAATCTCTGGGAATATATAATGAGACTATTTTTTACGGATATACGCTGCACCCGGAGGAGTTCATGCCGTTCTTTGATATTTTTGTTCTACCTTCAAGAGCGGAGGCGTTTGGATCTGTATTTGCAGAAGCAGCGCTTAGCTGCCTTGCCTTGGTAGGTACGAATGTAGGCGGAATTCCGGAACAGATTGAAGATGGAGTGAACGGATTGCTGGTCAATCCTGACGATGAGATAGCCCTGGCGGATGCTCTGGAAAAGGTTATAGCCGATCCTTCCTACCGATATGAGCTTTCACGTTCAGCCTGGGAGAAAGCAAAAAGCCTGTATTCGCTGACGCGGGTCGCCAATGAACTGAAGAAGACTTATCTGCAATATCACCCGGGAACTAAGGGGTGACAGCTATGATTCCGTTCCGTTTTCTACATGCTGCAGATTTACATTTAGACAGCCGATTTACCGGGCTGGCTCATATACCGCCAGCTGTAAGATCGCTGCTACGGGAGTCCACCTTTGCCGCCCTCGGGCGGCTTGTTGGCGTGGCCATTAAGGAACAGGTTGATTTTGTGGTAATTAGCGGAGATGTATATGATGTCTCTGATTCTTCACTGCAGGGACAGCTCAGATTTCAGGAGGCACTTCAGGAGTTGGGAAGTGCGGGTATTGGTGTGTTCATAATTCATGGAAATCACGATCCGTTGGATGGGCCGCGGTTGGTCAGTAATCCACCGAAGCATGTAACGGTGTTTGGCAGTGATACTCCTGAAAATGTAACCGCTACGCGACGTTCTGACGGGTGTGAGGTTGCTATTATAAGTGGACTTTCCTACCCCACCATGAAGGTGACAGAGAACACGGCACAAAGATTTGAACGTAAGCCGGGATCTGATTTGTACCACATCGCTCTGCATCATTGTAATGTCGACGGCGATCTACAACATGAAACTTACGCTCCATGCAGCCGAAAGGATCTAATTGAAAAAGGCTATGATTATTGGGCGCTGGGGCATATACATACAAGAAGTATTTTGCATGAACGCCCCTTTATTGTCTATCCGGGGAATATCCAGGGGCGAAGCATCAAGGAAACCGGAGCAAAGGGCTGTTACGTAGTTGATGTGGATGAAGACGGCGCTTCTTCCCTTAAGTTCCATGAACTGGATGTTGTACGCTGGCAAGTCCGGGAAGTATCCATTCAAGGGCTGAAGGATGAAACTCAGTGGATTGAAGCAATTGAACAGGCCTTAGAGGCAATTAGAGGAGAGTATCCTCAGATGATGTCCGTAGTCCGGTTTCGGTTAACAGGTCGAGGTTTAGTTCACAGGCTGCTAACTGAAAAAGGGGCCGTGGCTGATCTATTAAGTGAGCTGCAGCGCCGTGAAGGGGTCAAAGCGGAACAAAAGGCATTTCAGGGATTAGTATGGACAGAGGGTTTCACCTTAGAAACCGGTGTGGAGATGGATCAAGAACGACTTTTGCAGGAGGATAGTTTTCTGGGTGAGCTACTCCGTTTCGCAAATTTCAGTAAAGAGTCTACGGAAGAGCTCGATGGTTTGTTTCGCACAGCTCTCGCGCCTATGATGGAGAACCGGGAGTTGAGAAGGCTTTTGTCTGAGACCGGAGTGGAAGAGAAGCGTAACTGGCTGGAACGGGCTGCTGAACTAGGAGCAACGCTGCTGAGCGGAATGGAAGAGTCCGGGAAGGATGAACACAAAACGGCTTTTCACGGTCATGATGGAGGTCTGGATATATGAAAATTCAGCGGCTGGAGATTAGCGGTTTTGGCCGTCTTCGTAATGTAGAGATCGAATTAGGGGATGGGGTAACGGTGCTTTACGGGCGTAATGAGGCGGGCAAAAGTACCATGCTTCAATTCATGCGCTCTATGCTGTTTGGCATTCCTTCGCGGAGTAATCCGCATGAGAGATATGAGCCGGTTACGGGAGGTCTTCACGGAGGTGTCATGACCGCCGTTGACGGGGAGGGTGGAAGCTGGAGAATTCACCGTTATAATGCGGGTCCTTCAGGACAGGGCAAGAATGAAAAGCTGACCGTAACCTTAAGCCGTCAGGATGGAACGATAGAAGAGCTGGGCCAGACCGAGCTGGAACGAAATTTACTTGGTGGCATCTCACGCACGATGTTCCGTCAATTGTTTGCCGTTACCTTGGACGAGCTTCAGCAGCTGGGCGCACTCCAATCGGAAGAAATGAGCAGCTATTTATTCCATGCGGGAATGGGCGGCGGCGGTGATATCATGCGCGCGGAGCGGCGACTTCTTGCGGAGGCCGAAAGGCTGTATAAGCCGCGAGGCAAGCTGCAGGAAGTGGCTAAAATATTGCAGGATATGGAGAAGCTGGAGCTTCAAATTACGGAGAGTCGATCTTATTTACCGCGCTACAACGAGAACATTACTGTGCTTGCAGCAACGGAGAATGAACTGTCGGAGTTGGAAATGAGCCGCGTTCATACCAGCATTCGACTTAATCGGCTGCGGAAGGCTTTGGAAATTCGTGAAGTTTGGCTGAAATGGAGCGAAGCTCGGCTTGAGCTTACAGAACTGCCGATTCTAGACTCCTTCCCGCAGGATGCCGTGGCTCGTTGGGAAGGTCTAGAAATAGAAATCAGAAATGCGGATGGGTTAGTTGCCCGATTAGAGCGAAACCAAAGGGAGCTCCTTGCGGAATTTGAAAAGACTCAGCCTGATGAGCTTCTTACCGCACAAGGGCCGGCAATTGAGAGTCTGGACCGCCGTCGAGGAGGCTATGAGGATCGAAGATTGGAACGGCAGCGGCTTGTAGGCGAACTTCGGTCGGTACAGGATCATCTGGGGAGGCTACTGCGAACCATCCATACCGATTGGAGCTCTTCCGAGCTGGCTTCGTTTCCTGGAGCGGCAGTAGACCGTGAAGCTGCGCGGCGTTATGCGGCGACATTTGCGGCTTATGACCGCCGCATGGAGGGATTTGGTGCGGAGCGGCATGCTCTGCGCTCGCACCTTGCCGCCTCAGCCGCGGGGCTGCAGGCTGCGGATCGGGCACTGGCGCGGGAGCAAGCCGCAGGTGCAGAGCTGTTCACCGCGCTGCGTCCCGTAAGCGCGCATGAAACAGCGCAGCTGTGGGATGAGCTGCAGCAGGCCGCCGAACATTGGCGCGAAGGCCTGCTGCGCACGCCGCAGAGCAGCCGCGGCGGCGAGAGCGAGGCCATGCTGCGCCAGCGCATGGCTTCGCTCTATCGGCGCCTGCTGCTCGCCGGCGCAGCGCTGACGGCGCTGCTGCCGTCAGCGCTGTGGCTGACCGGTGCGCCGCCGGTCAGCGCCTGGATCGTGCTAGGCCTGCTGGCCGCCGCCGATCTGGCCCTTTGGGCCGGCGTGCTTGCGCAGCGCCGGCCGTCCCTGTCCCCGCCAGAGCTCGGCGGGGACGGCAGCGCAGCCGAGATGCTTCGGCTGCGGGGGCTGCTGCTCTCCGGCGCTGCGCCGGAGAGCGACCCAAGCGGCCGACCGGCGCTGCGCCGGTCAACCGCCAACCCAACCGCCGCCAGCCCTGATGCAAGCGGGCTGGAGGCGGGTATGAAGGATCTCCGCAAGCTAATGGATGCTTGGGGAGCCTGGCAGCAACGCTTGGTGAAGCTTACGCAGGACCGCGATGCTGCCCGAACAGAATTGGAGTCCTTGACCGGGCAGGAAAAGGTGCTTGCGGACGAGCTGGACCAAGCGGAGAGATCCTTTCAAGACACTGCTGCGCGATATGAACAATGGCTGCAGGAGCATAACCTGCCTGACGGGTTATCGCCTGAAGGGCTGCCTGATATATTCAGCACTGTAGAACAAGGTAATGAATTGCTGCGCCAGGAAAGCAAATTATCGCATCGATTGAAGGAGCTGGAGCAGGAGTGTACGGTCTTCGAAGAGGAGTGCCGGGCTCTGGCTATTCAATGTGGAACAGAAATAGATCCCATAACACGTCTTAGTTGGCTAGAGGCACGTAAGAACGAGTGGGATCAGATGAAGGCGAGAATGCTGCGCCGTGAAAGTCTGACCCTAAGCTTGATTAAAGTAGAAGATGAACTAGTCGAGAGCCGCCGGGAGCTTGAGGAATTGAAAGTACGATGCAGGGACTTACTAATTGAAGGGGAGGCCGTGAACGGGGAAGACTTCCTGCGTCGAGCGGCTACTGCCCAGCAACGTATAGAGTTAATCAAGTCTATCAGGCAATGGGAGATTGCCATGTTCGGCGGTCTCGATGCCGAGGGGACAGAAGAAGTCCTGAAGCTTCTGGATCATATGGATTCTTCAGTACTGAATGAAGAATATCTAATACTGGAGACTGCTGCAGTGGAGGAAGAGCAAAGACGGAACCGTCTTCTGGAGCAGCGGGGAAAGCTCCTCCAGGAACAAGCAAACCTGAAGGAGCGCTGCCTCGAAGATTCCCCGCTTCAGCGCTTGGAGGAGCAGCGCGCTGCACTAAGGGACCTTGCGGAGCAATATGCGATTACTGTTCTAGCAGCCGAATTAATAGGTAGAACCCGCCGGATTTATGAGCAGGAGAAGCAACCACAGGTATTACTGCTCGCATCCGCTTATTTTGAGCACTTGACTGAAGGGGAATATCGGCGGGTCGTAATGACACTAGGACACAAGGTACTCAAAGCAGAGCACAGGGATGCTGGCTTAGTGGACAGCGGTCTGCTCAGCAGAGGAACCGCAGAGCAGTTGTATCTGGCTCTAAGACTGGCTCTAGCGGAGACGATGACGCATCAGGCTCCTTTACCACTGCTGTTTGACGATTTATTCGTTAACTTTGATGAGCAACGGCTGCATGCAGCCCTTTCATTACTCGGCAAATTATCCGTTTCCAGGCAGGTTGTGATGATGACCTGCCATCGGCATGTTGCTGAAGCGGCAGCCGCGTTGATTCCTGCTGCAAAGATTATTTCCGTGTAGTTCGTGTTACAGGTTTAGCATGTAGGTAAATATGGCCACTATCTTTAGAGTCATTTTTATTTTTAGGGGGAGGGGTCATCGGACTGAGGATTAGCTTATATACCCACACAATGGATAACCCTCCAAATATTGGGTAGAACAGGGATAGCAGTGAACTGAAGCCAAATTGGCTCAGGGCATAACAGATGATCATCACGCCCGGTGTGATAAGCTTTGGTGCAATGGCCAAATGCTGTTTAAGCTGTACCGTGACCCCATAAATGTCAGCAACAAAGGTACTGAAAATTTCTAGGGAAATAAGCAGTAAGTATACGATCTGTACAATACTGCCCAATTGAAAAGCAATGCTGCCCATTGGAATCTCAAATTGTAGGATCCCAGGCATTTGTGAACTCATCGCGAAATGTGCAGTCAACAACATAAAACCAATACCAGCACCACCGAGGATTCCACCCCATTTGAGTGCTCTGACATCCTTGGTATGGCGTGCAAGGGGAACCAGTACAGCCTGAGCCATCCCTAGATTAAAGGCAGTGTACAGTATTGGTGATAACCAGGCCCGAATCGGGCTACGTTCTGTATCAAGCCATAAGAAATGTCCTGCTTCAGGTATTTTAAGGGTATTAATCACGATGATGATTGATAGGGTAAGCATCAGCGGTACAACCGTACTGTTTATTTGCATAATGCCGGAAATCCCTCGTCTTAAAAGAAAATAAGATCCTACGATTGTCAGCAGCAGCCCGGTTTGATAATGGAGTCCAAGATGCTCTTCGAAGATAGCTCCTGCCCCTGCCAGCATGATACTGTTGACACCAATTAAAATGATAAGTGTAAAGAGACTTATAAGGCTTCCGGCATAATCTCCGAATAGATGCCGATTGAAGTCTTCATAGGATTCGGCTTTGATTCGCTGTGCGATGATCATCATTTTGGTGCCTAACCACATAAATAGCATCGTGGATACCAGAATGGTCAGCATTGCCCAGCGGCCGTATTGAGTAAAAAACTGAAGAATCTCCTGTCCTGTAGCAAAACCGGCACCGACTATTGTGCCAATATAAGTGAAAGCAATCTGTAAAGTGCGGACCTTTGTTTTCATTTCATGGATCTCCCTCCGTGTGTCTTTAGCAGGATTGCCTTGTGCAGTCCATATAGTACAGGTTATGATGAGGAACAGAAGGACATGACTTCCGCCTGTCCCTGACTGTGGGTATTTATTACAGCGGAAGGTCTGCAATTATAAAGGTATTGGAGGTTCGAAATCATGGAAGTATTGAAGCAGCGGATTTTGGAAGAGGGTATCGTCATTTCGGATCAGGTATTGAAACTGGATGCTCTGCTGAATCATCAGGTTGATCCCCAGTTGACGATGGATATGGGACGGGAGTTTGCTGAGCGATTTGCGGATAGTGG
Organism: Paenibacillus wynnii; assembly: GCF_000757885.1. Classification (NCBI taxonomy): domain Bacteria; kingdom Bacillati; phylum Bacillota; class Bacilli; order Caryophanales; family Paenibacillaceae; genus Paenibacillus; species Paenibacillus wynnii. Next base: position 358,377 of record NZ_JQCR01000003.1, read on the forward strand.
GGTTACCCGTATTGTTACCGTGGAGTCTTCGGGTATTGCCGTAGCATTTGCCACCGCGTTTGTAATGAATGTGCCGCTGGTATTTGCACGCCGCAAGAAGACTTTGCTCGCTGATCCAGATGCATTGTGCGAGAGAGTACCTTCCTTCACCAAAGGTATTGTTACCGACATTATGTTATCACGCCAGTTTATAGGGCCAGAGGATAAGATCTTGTTCATAGATGATATTATAGCGAACGGTGATGCAGCACGCGGGCTAATTAAGATCATTCAACGCTCAGGGGCTGAGCTTGTGGGGTTGGGCGTAGTTGTTGAAAAGAGCTTTCAAGCAGGTGCCCGTACAATCAGAGAGCAAGGCATTCGTTTGGAGTCTTTGGTTAGAATTATGTCTCTAAGTGAAGGTAAGATTGTTTTTGACGATTAAGAGGGAAATGTACCCAATTTTGAAACAACTGCTTTTCACCCTCTGAGTTTTCCTTTATAATAAAAAATAGACATAGGAGAGGAGGCGTCACAATGGGGAAAGAACCGGTGACAGAGCAATTTTTTATTGATAAATTAACCGAGGCTAAGGATCACTTCGAGCGCGCTTTGGATTGCAAACATACGGAGTTTGATGATCTTTATCCCTATATGATTGAACATCCTCAGTTTTTTTGGTACAAACGCTATGTAGCCTGGTCAGAGTTGCTGACCATCAAAGGGCTTTGTGAGGAGCTGTCCTACTCCTGGAGGGAGAAGTTTACAGCCAAGCAAGTGGAGTATCTTGAAACACGAGTGATGTCTGCTAAAGTTCTCGACTTTTGGTTTGAGAAGAATGAAGCGCTGATATAGGTGAATTGGATGAGAGAGGCATAATCTCTTTTTATTGCTTACATGAGACCCAATGATTTATCATTGTGGTCTTTTTTATACTCTGTGTGTCCGGCTCCTGGTTTTTCTTTGGATAGGAAATGGACATAGTATGAAGGAAGGGGGATATAGAGGATGATTAGTGATGAACAACTGAATGAATACCGAATCTCAGGGGAGAAAATTCGTGTGGTACGTGACGGATTGGAAAGTAATGATATTAAGGGGATTGTACTGGCCTGGGACGAAACTCAAGTCATGATCCGCCGCCCGAACCGTCGGGTGGTGAAGCTGGACCGGAATTATATCTTCCAGCCTTTTACTGAACCTAGGGCAGATGTCTTGTCCTAAGACAGTCTATATTACATCGATAAAAAAGCTCCCCGCTCATAGCAAAATGAGTAGGGAGCCTTATTTGTCTTACGGAGCTTTAGAGGATCATTGCCAGCTGTTCCGCATGTTCCTCACGGTTGAGGACGGAAAATTCAGTGGCGAGGCCTAGATAGGCACGCATTCGCAGCATCATTTCACGGCGAAAGCCCGGCCACAAAATATTAAGTTCACCAGGGCATTCTCTGCAATGGTACCGGGCGACTACGCCTTGTACATCCTGAAGAATAGTAACGATTCTTAGATCATGAAGCTCCAGCTCACGCTTGACCTCCTTCAGCATTAATGACGTCTTCTTGGCTCCGGTGGATACCAGTTCCATATATAGCTGTGGTGTCTTGAACAGACCACTCTTACCGATGACACGGCAATCACGCTCAAAGACTTTATGAATGAAAGTTAGCAGCAGGTAGCTTCTTACGAGTGACAGTTCTTCTTGAGTTATATCCCTTGCTGCGTCTTGAGTAGATATCTTAGTAGTCGCCATATAAATCACCTCATTTATAGGATGCGAACCTTTGTTCTCATTATAACCCAAACCGAACTATGATAGCAATATTTATGCAGAAAATAAACTGAATTAACAAAATTCAAAAAAATGTTGACGATTATTTTTCAGCATGGTATGATCTATCTTGTGACCGCGAGAGCGGAATCATCATAATATGCGGTCGTGGCGGAATTGGCAGACGCGCACGGTTCAGGTCCGTGTGGTAGCAATACCGTGGAGGTTCGAGTCCTCTCGACCGCATAATAAGTGAAAGCACCTATCGATTCTAATCGGTAGGTGCTTTTTTTTGCGTTGTCATATGGATACCGCAACATCATCCTCGGAGTGCCGTCACTTATAGAAAAGTAGTCGTTTGGAGTAGGCATTTCTGAACTCAGTCGCTGTTAACCCTACAATTTTCTTAAAGGATTTCATGAAATTATGGCAATCCTTGTAGCCTAGCTGTGAGGCGATTTCATTGATGTTTTGATTGGTGTCGGTAAGTATAAATTTGGCCATCTCCATCTTTTGCTGCAGAATGTATTGCTTCAACGACACACCGGAGATGGTCGTGAACAGATGGGAGAGATACTTTTCGTTATAACCAAAATAATCGGCCAACTCTGAGACCTTTATCTGCTCATGCTGATTCCATTTAATATGATCCACAATATCATTATAGAGCTGCTCCTGTTTGGATCGTTTGAGTGAACTGAGCCGGGAGGAAGTAAGCTGGTTATGGAGTTCACATAGGATCACCGTTGACATGTAATCGTTAAGTGTTTTCTCATTATAGCAGCGGACTGAATCCTGAAGCTGTTTCATCATTACGATGATCTTCTCAACATTGTTGAGCTTCCCTCGCTGCGGAATAACAATTAGACCCGGCTTATTAACGGGAGCTGTATTGGAGATTTCAACCACTTTGAGTGCCTGTTTGGAGTGAAAATGCAGCCAATAAAAACTGCAATTAGAAGCTTTGTAGCCGTGCTGATTCGTTAACGGTGGGAGAAGCAGGAACTCGCCTTTATTCACCACAAAGTGGTTATTATCCCCAGCAATATACAAGGTACCTTCAGTAACAACGATTAGTTCATAATCCTGCAAAGATCGGGAGAGATGAATCCATTCCGGAGACGGGGCAATAAACTTACCTGTAATCTCCATGGTGAGAGGTGTGTCAACTAGAAGCTCATAAGCGATCATTGTGATTATTCCACCACCTTTTCTAACCTTTTTACACACAGTAAGCTTAATCACTCACCATAAAAATAACATAGTAAGCGTTAACAATCTATATATTAATTGACTTTATTGAAATACGGGTTAGAACGGGTACGTGAAAATTAATACTAACCTTTTAACACATATTCGAACTTTGAACTATTTATTCTATATATAAAAGGGCGTAAGCTTAAAACAAGCCGGGGGTGATTACTAACAACACTGTATCGGAGACTGGAGAATCAGACATGGAGAAGAACAACAATAATTACACCAACCCAATTAGAAAAAACAGCCTGAAGGATTTTCGTATGGACCAGGTTAAACTGACAAGCGAGGTTCACATTCATGCTTTTTCGAAAGAAATAGAGTATTTAAAAAGTTATAATTCGGATCGGCTGGTAGCAGGTTTTCGAGAAAATCGAGGTTTGGATACGAAGGCTGCTGTATACCCCGGCTGGGAAAGTACAGAAATTAAGGGGCACACCTTAGGGCACTATTTGACAGCCTGTTCGCAGGCATACCTCAATACAAGAGATTCAGAACTCAGACAACGGATGGATTACCTGATCAAGGAGTTGTCCTCTTCACAATTTGAAAACGGATACATTTCGGCATTTCCGGAAATGCTGTTCGACCATGTGGAGAATAATCAACCTGCCTGGGTACCTTGGTACACCATGCACAAGATTATAGCAGGAATTCTGGACGTGTATGAGGCTACAAACAATCAGAAGGCTTTTGACATTGTAAAGAAGCTTGGAGATTGGGTGGCAGAACGGACAGAGAGGTGGACCCCGGAAGTTCATGCAAGAGTATTGTCGGTTGAATATGGCGGGATGAATGATTGTTTATATGAGTTATACAAAAGTTCCGGTGATGAGAGGCATCTTCAAGCAGCCCATCGTTTTGATGAGTTAACCTTATTCACACCGGTTCAGCAAGGAAATGACATTCTAAAAGGCAGACATGCAAACACAACGATCCCGAAATTTCTGGGTGCATTGAACAGATATATGGTATTAGGGGAGAGTGAGTCCTTTTATCTGGAGGCCTGCGTACAATTCTGGGATATGGTCGTGCATGAGCATAGCTATATCACAGGCGGGAACAGTGAGTGGGAGCACTTTGGTGAACCCGGTATCCTGAACAGCGAAAGATCCAACTTTACGTGTGAGACCTGCAATAGCTACAACATGTTGAAGCTGACAAGGGAGCTCTTCAAGATCACGGGGGACGTGAAATACGCTGATTTTTACGAAAATACTCTGATTAATGCCATTTTGTCCTCACAGAACCCGGAGACAGGGATGACGATGTATTTTCAACCGATGGCTACAGGATATTTCAAGGTGTACAGCTCGCCTTTCGAACACTTCTGGTGCTGTACAGGGACAGGCATGGAAAGCTTTACGAAGCTAAACGACAGTATTTATTTTCAAGGCGGGATCAGCCTCTATGTGAATCAATACGTTGGATCGACCTTAACTTGGGAAGAGAACGGCATTCAACTAATCCAATCTACAACCCTTCCTTACACAGATACGGTACAGTTTGTAATCCATACCTTAGATTCATTGGATAAGGAGTTTGCCCTTCATCTTCGTATGCCTTACTGGTCTGCGGGTCCGCTCGAGCTCACTTTAAATGGTGTAGGGATTCAAGGCTCACTGCAGGATCATTACCTCTTGCTGGATAGACAATGGAGGGATGGAGATCTTCTCGAAGTTAGAATTCCAATGGCTGCCTCTTATGAAAGCTTACCGGATGCCAAGCATGTAGTAGGTTTTCGATACGGTCCGGTGGTGCTGAGTGCAGGTCTAGGAGCAGACGATATGGTGAAGTCCTCTACAGGCGTTATGGTTAGCGTCCCAACCCAAAGCATGCTCATTAAAGATTTTATTACCACCAAGGGAATAAGTGCAGAACAGTGGCTTGAACATTTTTCGGAGCATTTTGTGAAAAAAGAGGATGAGCTAGCCTTTAAGTTGAGGAATACCGATGAGGATGAACACTTGGTATTTACCCCCCATTATAAACAGCATGAAGAAAGGTACGGAATCTACTGGAGCCTTGTGGAGGCAGATTCTGAGGAGCTCCAGCAGCATCTTTTGCAGACTAAAAAGAATCAAAGAACAGCAGACGCTACCATAGACAGTTTGCCTGTGGGAAATGATCAATATGAGCTGGTACATCAAATACATGGGGAACGGACAACCGTCGGTACTTGGGATGGATACACCTTTAGGCGAGCACATGAAGGGGGATGGTTCAGCTATCAAATGAAGGTAATCCCTGACGTTGATAATTATTTATCCGTCCTATGTTTTTCTGGGAATACAGGAAGGGCCTTCGAGCTTTATGTGGACGGAAGGTTGTGCGAGAGCGAGTCGGAAGAACCTTATGTGACAAGATCTTTTTATGAAGTACGGTATTTACTCCCGGCAGAGTTATTGAACCGTAAACAGCAGATGGAGGTCAAGTTCGTTGCCAAAGACGGAATGAATGGAATATACGATTTACTTCGTACGATGAAGAGCTATGACAATAATGCGGACTTAACCTCTTTAAGCTTTGATATAGGGCAACTGTCTCCTGAGTTCCATCCAAAAGTAGCTGATTATACCTTACGTATTCCCGAAGGAACATCTCAGGTACAGTTCAATGCAGTCCCGGAACATAAAAATGCACTGATCTTCCTGAATGATCTCTTAATTGATGAATCAATACCAAGAGAGGTTCTGATCCAGGATCAAATGACTCAACTGAACCTAGTTGTAAAAGCAGAGGATTTCAGCACGTTTAACTCTTATAAAGTTGTAATCGCAAAGGGGTAAATAGATCACTTGGAGGAATGAGAAATGAGAAAAGTTCTAATCGCGGGTCTTGTGCTTTGTCTAAGTGCATTTACAGTAGCAGGCTGCAGTGGCGGCGGGAATACTAAAGAAAATGAAGCTGGCGGGGGAAATACACCTAAGGAAGGCAAGGTGAAGTTAACGGCAATCATGACCAAACATCCTCTAACTCAAGAATTCTCAAAAATGAAATGGCTGCAGGATGCCGAGGATCGTGCCGGCGTTGAGATTGAATGGCAGGAGGTCACTGCCGACTGGGACCAGAAGAAGGGTACATTGCTTGCGAGCGGTGATATTCCGGATCTGATCATCGGACCTAACTCGATTACGGATGCTGACTTTGCTCAATTTCAGGGATTATTTCAGGATCTAACCGGACTAATAAAGGATAATGCACCCAATGTTCAGGTGATGTTCGATGCAAAGCCGGAGACCAAAGTTATTGCTACACAAACGGACGGCAAAATTTACGGTCTGCCTAAATATCAAAGATTCTGGCCTGAAACCACTACAAGACAATTCATTAATCAGAAATGGCTGGATAATCTAGGTCTGGAAATGCCGACGAATTGGGATGAATTATATGACGTTTTGAAAGCGTTTAAAGAAAAAGATGCGAACGGAAACGGCGATCCGAACGATGAGATTCCAATGGATTTTGCGCCTACCGGAACAGTAGCTCTAGGTGCATTTATGCCTACTGTATTGTTAGGTAGCACGGGTATTACATTAACGGATAACAGCGGACTGGGATATTTCCTGGAAGATGGAGTAGTGAAAAACTTCTTCACCGATGAACGATATAAAACGCTGGTGACCTTCTTGAATAAATGCTACAGCGCCGGACTTATTAACCCTGAAGTATTTACTCAGGACTACACTAAATTCCAATCGGTAGCTCGGGGTAACGGTGAGAATGCCGCTGTTGGGTTTACATGGGGCTGGGAAGTGACGGACCGCTTGGGGAACACTCTTAGTCCGCAATATACATCGATGTCACCTTTAAAAGTCTCGGCAAGTTCGTCAGAAACCTTATCATGGGATTATGACTTTAACGCTCTGAATTACGGTATGAACATGGTGCAGATGTCAGCATCCTCCAAGAATAAGGAAGCCGCCATGAAATTTATTAATGAGTTGTATGATCCTGAAGTAAGTATGCAGGTGCTGTTCGGTTCGATAGGTACGAATATCTCTGATAATGGGGACGGCTCCTTCACGATACTTCCGCCTGCTGATGCCGCAATGGATCCTGGTACATGGAAATGGACCTCTTCATGGGCGGATAACGGTCCTATGTATATTGCAGACTCTTTAAAGCTTACTTTGGGAACCGACATGCAGTCCGTAGGCAAACAAACGGAACCGCTGCAAGGCGCTTTGAGTGCTATTGATAAGGAAAATGATGTATTGCCAAGCATGTTCCTTAAATACAGTACCGCTGACAACAGTATGATGGGCCTGAATAATACGAATCTGATGTCCCTGTCCCTAGCCAAATGGTCGCAATGGATCACAAATGGCGGAATTGATTCCGAGTGGGATGAGTATGTGAAAAACGTTGGAAAAACCGGGTTGACGCAAAACTTAGAAATCATGCAAAAATACTACGACGAATATAAAGCTAAACAGTAATGCATTTTGATTCGGGGAGATGCTTGGATGAACAGAACATCTCCCCGGGATCATTAAGGAGGGTACCTTATGATTTCACAAACCAAAAAAATCAACAAGAACACCATCCAGCTAAAAACAGTGAAAAAAGAAACGGTGTTGGGTACACTCAAACGAGATTACCAATTATGGATCATGATTGTACCTGCAATTATTGTTATTGTTATCTTCAATTATATCCCGATGTACGGGATTCAATTAGCTTTCCGTGATTATGATTTCACGAAGGGGCTGACAGGCGGGGAGTGGCGAGGACTTTTTTATTTTAAGCAATTTTTTGACAGCTACCTGTTTGCAGATCTCATGAAAAACACCATTTTTATTAGTTTAGCAACCATTATCTTGGGTTTTCCTGCACCTATCATTCTGGCTCTTCTTCTGAATCAGGTGAAGTGGAAAAGAGCGAAAAAAACACTACAGACCACCGTATATTTACCGCATTTTATCTCCATTGTTGTAATGGTCGGGTTGTTAAATGTCCTGCTATCTCCGAATACGGGGATTATCGGTTATATTCTGACTGCTGCGGGCTTTGGGGACGTGAACCTGCTGGGTTCTACAAAGACCTTTGTAGGTGTATATGTCCTGTCAGATATATGGCAGCATTGCGGCTGGAACAGCATTATCTATCTGGCGGCCTTGTCTACCGTAGATCCACAATTATATGATTCCTCCAAAATTGATGGGGCGAATCGGTGGCAGACCATTAGGCATGTGGACATTCCTGCCCTTATACCAACCATTGTGATTTTGTTCGTGCTGGGCATGGGCAACGTACTCGGTACAGGCTTTGAGAAAGTATTCCTGATGCAAAACGCCTTGAACCTTCCTGTATCTGAGGTAATTTCAACCTATGTATACAAAATCGGAATCATCAGTAACCAATTCAGTTATTCTGCAGCGATTGGTCTGTTCAATACAGTGATTAATTTTGTTTTCCTGTATGTGGTGAATGCTCTTTCCAGAAAGTACTCAGATATTAGCCTGTGGTAGAGGAGGAGAACGTCATGGTTTTATTGAGCAAAAAAAGTCTGGGCGACCTGTGCTTTGACCTTGCTGTTATTGTACTATGTACCTTCGTATTTTTAATCGTAGCCTATCCGCTATATTTCGTAATCATTGCCTCTATAAGTGACTCTACCCTAGTCTCCACCGGCCAAGTCACCTTGTTCCCTAAGAACATTAGTTTCTTCGGATACAAGGAAATCTTCCATGACGCCCGAATCTGGACCGGATATAAGAATACAGTCGTTTATACGTTTGTGGGTACTGCAGTTAACCTGTTATTTACATTACCGGCCGCATATGTTCTATCTAGACCCGAGTTCCGGGCCAGACGTTTTTTGATGTTTGTTTTTGTACTCACTTTATTTTTTAACGGTGGACTCATTCCAACCTATCTGTTGATGAAAGGTCTGCATATGACGGATACAATGTGGGTATTTATATTTCCGTTTTGTGTGAATGTGTTTAACCTGATTATTACGCGGTCTTTTTTTGAGCACTCGATTCCCAGGGAACTGCATGAGGCGGCCTCTATGGACGGGTGCAGTCATTTTAAGTTTTTCATAAAGGTTGCGCTGCCATTGTCAAAAGCGGTGGTCTCTGTTATCGGACTTTATTATCTGGTTGGCCACTGGAATGATTTTTTCACCGCGCTGGTATATATCCGTAGCAATGATCTACAACCTTTGCAAATTGTTCTGAGAGACATCCTTCTATCTAACCAGGTATTCTCGCAAGGTGCGGGCAGCGGCGGTGCAGCGGGTGGTTATGCTCAACAGTATGCAGACCAGATCAAATACGCGGTTATCATTGTATCCACTTTGCCTATCCTAATCGTGTACCCGTTTATTCAAAAGTATTTTGAAAAAGGGGTTATGATCGGTTCTGTTAAAGGGTAAGGACAGCAAAATTCGGATACTCTTCAGTTCTTATATCCATAAACCTCCATGAATGAAGTGGAGGTTTATTTTTTATGTTTCATATCAGAGCAAGTCAATTTTTCTCTAGAAAAGTGCGTAGTTGATCCTTCGAATATTAGGGAATATATAGAAATTAAGTTAAATTATAATAAATAATAAATTTAAATGTTCACTAAGTATTCGAAATATTTGACAAATTTTTATATATTTCGACAGTAAAATACAAAATATCCCAATGTATTAAACAATGAAAAGGATTAATATATATTATCATAAATACATATTTATACATGAATTTTTAAAAAAACAATTTGTGTTTTCACGAATGATACTCATAGTTCATACGAAAGGAGGTGATAAATATGAAAAAGTATACGAAGCCCAAAGCAGTTAAAGTGCAGATTCCTGCTGCACTTACGCATGAAGCATAAGCTGCAATAAATAGTGAGGTAGATGGCCGTGTATATGTCATCTACCTACTATTATTAACTTCAAATAGGTGATAACGATTAGTCCAAATAATTATATGAGAATTAATGAAGTGCTACAATGGCTCACTGTGCTAATTTTTTTGGTTTTCTCATTTTCGATAGGTTATGAATATTTGGATATTCTATTTTATTGGGTGCTTACTATATTAATTATTGGTAATGTCAGAAGATTATTCTATAAACCCTACGAGAATTATTTATTTGTAATTAGAAGATCACTTTATGTTATTCCGTTTTTCTTACCTCTATTTAAAGAAGCAAAACTTGATTTCCTGAATACTGCAAGTGGGTCGTGGGTGGCTTTGGGCATCCTACTGGGTATTTCATGCATTCTTCCGAAGTGGAAAGACTGGAGAATTGCTTTGTCCAAAGATTTTATCCCTTTCAACACTTATCAAAGTTCGTGGAAGAGAGTTTATATAATCATTATTTTATGTGCGGTTCCATTTGCTGAAGAATATTTTTTTAGATACTTCATCATTGAAACAGCTCCTTCATCAAGGATAGCACTCAATATATTTCTTAGTGCTTTCTTATTTTTTTTATCACACTATGGAACTAAATGGTCATCATCCAGTTTCAGCATATATGATTTTTTGATTCAATTTGTTTTCGGATTGTTATCAGCTTTGTTGTTCGTTTTTTCACATTCGTTAATCCCTAGCATTTTGGCACATTTAATTTACAATTCTCCTCATGTAATAAATAACATGCTTAACATCTTGAACAACTTTAAAACCCATAAAAGTATTAAGGAGCCGTAATGGATAAGATTATCGAAATTAAAAATCTTGTGAGAGATTATACAAGCTCTGGTTTTTTGAGAAAGAAAAAAGAGTCGATAAGGGCCGTAAATGATTTAAGTCTGGATATTTATCGGGGAGAAGTCTTCGGATTGCTTGGTCCAAATGGAGCTGGGAAAACTACTACAATTAAAATTTTGACAACTTTACTGGCGCCAACTTCTGGGGAGGTACGTGTGTTAGGGTATCGCCCATTTGGGGAAGAGAAGAAAATTAGGCCTTATATTAACTTTATTTATGGAGGAGAGAGAAATCTATACTGGAGAGTTTCCGCAAGAGATAATTTGAGTTATTTCTCCGATTTGTATAAAATAGACCACCGTCAAAAAAAGAAAAGAATTGAAGAACTCCTCGATATGGTTGGCTTGACGGACAGAGCAGATGAGAAAGTGGAGAACTATTCTAAAGGAATGAAACAACGATTACAGATTGCCCGCGGGCTAGTCAATGATCCAGAGATTCTTTTTTTAGATGAACCTTCGATAGGATTAGATCCTTTAGGTGCCAAAGATTTGAGAGATATCATTAAAAAACTTTCGAAAAACGGGAAAACAATAGTACTAACCACTCATTATATGTATGAAGCGGATGAGCTGTGCAATCGAATAGCCATTGTTAACAAAGGGAGCGTGGTAGCGTTAGACAGCCCCGATAATCTCAAAAAAGTAAATATAGATTTATCTGTAATTGAAATAAGCATTGTCAATAATGTTCGTTTGGATTTTTCTAGTTTCATTGACCATGCTCATATTCATTATATCAAGCAAGACTATTCAGAAAACTTACTTATCTTGAGAATTCAAACCAATAATCCTTCAATCGCATTGAATGATCTGATGCCCTTTTTGAAAGGAACAATAATAGTCAATATAGAAACAAAAAAAGCAAGCCTGGAAGATGTCTATGTTAATTATGTGAGGGAATAGCAATGGAGAATATAAGAGTTATAGTTGCCAGCTTAATCTTGCATCAAAAGCAGAGTTTGTCGAGGTCTACATTTAGATTCGTAGTGTTAGTTCAACCGATACTTTATTCCTATTTATTATTTATGATGTTTCGAAATTCAACCAGTTCGAACGTTGGAGAGCAAATAGTTCTAAGCGCAGGAATAATTAATCTATGGAGCTCTGTTGTTTTTTCTTCTGCAGGAGATATTGATAGAGAAAGATATATGGGAACTTTAGAATTGATCTATTCAACTCCGAGTGATTTTCGAGTTATTTTTTTAGGGAAGATCCTTGGAAATATAATACTAGGCATGTTCTCAGTAATCTTAAGTTTAATCTGTGTGGTTTTTGTTTTTGGTATTCAAATTCAGATTGCGAATTATAGCCATTTTATTATTTCGTCTGTTGTTACAATATTATCGTTTATATCCATATCTTTATTTGCAGCAACCATGTTAACCCTATCCCGCGTTTCAGGACTTTTGATGAATTGTCTGGAATATCCAATATTTATTTTATGTGGAATCTCTTTTCCCATTAGTATTCTTCCTGAGTGGACTCGATTCTTGTCTTATATATTACCTCCTACTTGGGCTGCACGACTATTAAGGGAAAGCATTGTGTCTGGTACCCATACACTTTTTGCAAATGACTTAATTTTCATGATAGTTCTAATTGTTTTTTATTTTTTAATTAGCATTCTGCTCTTTAAGTATATTGATATTCTGATTAGAAAAAGAGGCACATTAGGGGTGTTTTAATGAACTCGATATTTTTAAGATTTGTACGCCAGTCTGTAATATCCTATAAAGCTCTTTATGGAATTATGGATATAAAAACATTCATTTTAATAAAACTCATAAACCCACTCTTTCAAATTACTTTCTTTGTTCTGCTAACCAGATATATATATAACACAGATGATTTATCCCCTTGGGTAATAAGCAACGCAATTTTGTTAAGCTGCAGCAATGCTTTATTTGGAGTGGGTTTTATTATGATTCAAGAAAGAAGATTTGGAACATTAAAATTAGTTTTAATTACTCCCGCTAACAAGTTTTTTGTCTATATAGGCAGAACGTTCATTCATGTAGTGGATGCTATTTTGACAGTTGGTTTTGGATTGCTTTTTGGCTATGTTGCTTTCGGTGTGCAATTTAATAACACTAACCCACTGGCATTGATTGTTGCTTTGTTGATTACTGTATTTGCTTCTGTTGGTTTTGGATTAATGCTTGGTTCCGTTGGAACAATAATTCCGGATTTGAATTTAGTGATGAATTTTTGCTATTTTTTATTGCTAATACTTAGCGGTGCACAATTTCCTATCAGTCAGCTTCCAGACATTCTGCAAAAGGTATCGTACGTCATTCCCTTGACTAGAGGAATTGAGGCAGTTCGCTTGATCGTTCAGGGAGCACGAATTATTGATGTTTCCAGCTTGTTAATAGGCGAACTTTTTTTAGGTATCATTTTTTTTATCGCAGGGTATTTTTTTATGAGATTATTCGAAAAAATATCTATAGTAAGAGCTTCTTTGGATATTTATTAGTAATTAAGGAGTGTGGCAAATGATTGAACTGGTTCCCATATCAAAGTCTATATATAAAGCTGATATTTTGAATGTAATTACCTATAAAAATGAGGATATAGTTTTCGCTAGCGGCTCTCTTGTTCAAGGAATAGGAAATGGTAAATCGGATTTGGATCTTTTCGTTATTACACAGGATTTCAATGAAAAAGATATCAATATTACATATGATCAGTTGAATTTTAAAGTTGGGTTTAATCGCTTAGAGGGAGTTAATTGTGACATTGAATACTGGCTGCTTGATGTAGTGGAAGAATTAATTGATCAGGTTAATAGCATTGATTTTGGAGATATAAATGTAAGGTCCTTCAACCAGCTTAAAATTAAAGGCTATAATAGTCCCGCGCTGACATCCTTTCTTCATCGTTTTATTATTAGCAAGAACATATATAATGACACAAAATATAAAGAACTATATGAAAAACTAAATAAGAACAATTATTTTAGATTAATGGCAAGAATCTATGTGAATCATGTTGATAATGCCTACGATGATGTAGTAGGGAACTTAGAGCAACATGAATATGAAACAGCTTATCTTATAGCAAGAGAGACGTTGCTTTTAGCAATGACCGCCTATGTTTTTAGCATGAAGCAGACTATAGACAGAACCAAGTGGACTTATAAAATGATGAAAGTAATTGCGATTGAAAACCAGGAAGCAGCAAGAATTTTGAACAAGTGCAATGAAATCCTTTTCCCAGTTTCACTTTCCAAGGGTAATTTAGAAAACAGCTCAGAACAAGCTCTTTCATTAATTAACAGTATTATTTCAAGTATTAATGATGCGGGAGGAGTATAAAAATGGAAATAACTTATAAAAAAAATCTGAACTTTCGAGTCAGAATGATAGCTAAACAGGTTTTGTTGTTTGGTGAATCTTCTGCTTATCAACTTAATGATACTGGGAATTTAATCTGGAATGAATTAGATAGTGTGAAAACTATTGATGAGATTCTGAACTCTATAAAATCCCAATATGAAGATTTATCTGTAAATTATGAAAAGGATGTACTTGAATTTCTTGATTTTTTGTTGGGAATAAATGCAATCAAAATTTCAAATTAACAAATTTGTGTATCAATCTGGAAGGAGGAGATCGAGATCAGTATTACACTTATTATGCTTAAACCGGATGCCCTAGAAAGAAATCTTGTATATCCTATCTTCAATATATTGCTGCAAAGTGGATTAATTCTCTCTGCCCTGAATCTTACAGTGGCTACTTCTAAAATAATAACTCAGCATTATAATAAGCAAATCGTTATTGGTGGCCAGCATTCATTAGATAGAATGAATGACTATTATATTGGTAAACCTGTTCTTGTTTCAATATTTGAGGGAGACGGGGCTATTAACAAGGCTAGAAAAATGATAGGTAATACTGACCCTGCTAAATCATCTCCTGGTACCATTCGTGGAGATTGGGGAATAGATTCATTTGAAGCAGCTGATTATGAACATCGAAGCTGTAGAAACCTCATACATGGTTCAGACACTTTGGATAATTCAATAAGAGAAATAAAATTATGGTTTCCAGACTATCCGATTGAAAACTATGTATCTACCCAAGGAGAAAAGTAATGAATATAGAGTACAGATTTTCACAAGTGGAATATGAACAATACCTACATTCATTGAAACAATATTTTAATGAACTGGAAATAGAGTGCGAACAGAATAGCGACCATATCTACTTTCAAATTACACGGCAGTATGCAACTGAACTTCAGGCTTATCTCGGAGATAAATTATTCAGCAAGAGTTCAAATCAGAAATCGATATTGTCTTCCAGTGATAGAAGGGCCACAAAATATCTTGATTTTGTTGAAGCCTATAGGTTGGTGAGATATCAATATTCCAGATATGGACAGTTTAAGCGTTCTTATACGGAGGCTGTGTACTCTTCTTTTATAGCTGAAGTATTACGGTATATGCATGAGCATGTACATTCCCCGCTGCATATTATGGATGCAGGCTGTGGGCCTTCCCGGCTTTCATATGAATTTTCAACTATTTTTCACAATGCACAAATTGATTTAATTGATTATTCCATTATCAACTTATTTTTTGCTTGGAGGCTCATCTCCAGCGGTAAGGATGTTAGTGTTCCTTATCGAATCTTTAACGACAATTGGAAAGAAGATGGCGATGATACTGGATTATTGCATATCAAAGCCAAGAACAATACCAATACCAATTTGATAATAGCCGATTTATCCAGCCTGCAATGGAAACAACCAATAGCTCTATATGATTTAGTAGTTTCAAACCATGCGCTAAATTTGTTGCACAATCCTAAACAAGTAATCGAATCACTAATTGATCAGGTGAAGACGGGAGGGTTTATAATTATCTCCGATTTATTGGGCTGGAAAGAAAATAGGCCTAAGGCCCGAAGAGAATTTCCTGATGGCAAAGCTTTTTATCATTTTTTCAATAACAACAGCAGAATCAAAGTAATCGAATATTTTTCTGGAGGTCCCTATTGTGAAGAGGTTAATTCAGAAAGAATAGATACTTATGTGAATCATTTTATTGTGTTACAAAAACTATAAGCTTGGAGGAGTGATTATGCCTCTTACATTAGACCCCGGTAAGGTATCAGCTGATCCAAAATTAATAACTCTGACATTTGTCTGGCCGCAAGAACCCTGGAATCCAACTAGTCTTTTTAAACATATTGTATATTTATGTGAAACCGCAGGATATATCCATAATATTGCAAATGTTCATATTATCGATTTGAGCGTTACACAGATGCTAAAGAAAGAGATATCAAATCTTTTTAAGAAAAGTGATTATGTTTGTATTCCACTAGAGGCATATACTGTTCGAAATGCTGTGAAGCTTAAAAATTTAATTAAACAAACAAGCGACGCCAAGGTAGTGGTGTATGGAACAATTGTACCAATGAATCCAGAGTTGTTTGCAGAACACTTTGATATTGTCATATCTACAGGACACTGGTATCGGGCAATTAAAAAGTTAGTTCAGGAACCCGAAGAATTCAATAAATACTTACACGAAGGGATCTATTGCAAAGCCGAACCAATGACTCCGGAAGAATGGACATTACCACCACAAGAGATTATGCCTATGAAGCACTATTTAAAGGTCGCTCCTACTCAATATGATATTGGGGTTCAAATTGGCTGTACGTTTAACTGTAGTTTTTGTGCAGAAAAAGCGCTAATTCCAGAATCAGTCATTTATTCTAGACCGCCAGAACAGATTCGCGATTTTATTAAAAATAATCCGGAGGATGCCATATATTACATCAATGCTACAACGTTTACCCAGGATAGAGAATGGGCTAAACAAGTATGCGAATTACTATCGGAACTCAATCCCCTTCGCAAATGGAGAACTGTTACTCGAATTGACAGAATTGATCAAGAAATCATTGGATTAATGAAAAAATCCGGCTGCTATAAAATCGGCTTCGGTATTGAGACTCTGTCAAAGCCGTTACAAAGGTCTATTCGAAAATCATATGATGAGTCTAAGTTAAAAGAATCTTTGCTTATGGTGAAGGATTCCGGGATCATTCCAAGATGTTTTTTGATATTAGGATTGCCTGGTCAAACTGCCGAAGATGTTCATTACACACAACAGTTTATTGAAGATCTGGATATAGAGTACAGATGGAAAGAATATGTGCCTTTTCAAAAAATATCTCAAATCAAAACTTTAGAAGAATTCGAACTATTTGAAAGAACAGACTATTTCGGCTATGAGATTCCAGGACTATCCAAAGAGGAATACATAAGGCTGCTGTCTGTGGAGAGGTAGCTGCTTAATGGAACATGCATGCTTGGCTTATATCGATGTGAAAAAAACTCACTATATTACACTAGGATCATTCATTCTGAAATTAGTTACTAATCAACCGGATCAGTACTTTGGAAAATATTTTTCGGAACATCAGTATCTTCAACCCTCTGAATTCATAAACGAGGACTTCACGATCTATGTCAATGAAACTGCATCCATTCCTAACGAGTTATTTGATAGGGTTGAAGAGGATTGGCGAGCCGGTGTTATGAGGAAAGGTTATTATACTGCACAGTATTTTGGTCCACCTGTAATTATGATTAGGCAATATCGAACGATTTATTTATTTGGTAAAAATTTGGATAAAATCGTTTGGCGATATTGTATTAAAATGCTGCTGACAACCTTATCTTATGAAAAGAACATGCTGCATCTTAAAGCAAGTGCATTTCAATGTGGAAATTCAGGATATCTATTAGTAAGCCCAGGGAGTCAAGGGAAGACGACTCTATTACATCAGATGATGGAGCATGGAGCCAAATTTTTGACAAATACGCATGTATTGATTGATAAGAATTTAGTTGCGGAAGGTATTCATTCGAATCTCCGTTTTCGAAATATACCAGCAGATACAAGGTTTGAATTTAAGAATGCCAATGTAGGCCAAATTTCCAAAGGAGAATTCAATATAGATCCATTTAGATTGTATTTGTCTGATAATATTGCGGCTTCAATGAAAATAAATGCAATAATTATTACTCAAAAAAATACAGATGGAAAGTTAGAGTGCGTCAAATGTGAACCAGAGACAGCATTTGATGTTATACAGTTCTTCGGTGCCCCTATTCAAACTTATAATCTTAAGCAAGATATTTTCGAGTACTGCGATAGAAACTACATGTTATTTTCAGCTATGGTTAAGCAAATTGAAGAAAATATCAAAGACTTATTGAAGTCTGTCCCTTGCTATCTACTGAGCGTGGATGTATTTGAGGAAAAAAATAGCCGGAAACTATATGAATTATTGTACAACAACTTAAATGAAAATTAGTAGGGAGAAGGGTCAAAGTGGAGAAACTATTATGGAATGATAGGGATTACTCTATCGAATATCTAAAGACGTCGATCTCCATTAATACACATGTTGGATGTTATTTGGGGTGCGAGTATTGTATTTTATCCTCATTAGAATTTCCGAAAAGACCACTACAGATTCTTGACGAAGAATCTGTAGTAGAGCAACTACTTCAAAATAAGTATTTCACAAAAGATATAACGCCTATTAGCATTAATAATAAATCCGATCCTTTACTCAGAGAAGTTAAAAACAGTACTTTCAATATAATGAAAATTCTAGAAAAATATAATATAAAAAATCCAATATACCTAATCAGTAAGATAGAGTTGACGGAGAAGGAAATAGAATTTCTAGACAGCTTGGAGTTAAACTTGTATGTTTTCTTTTCATTCTCAGGACTTAAAACAGATCTTGAGAAGGTGACAGCAGAGTATCAAGTGAGAAGAATCAAAAAGCTTGAAAAAGCTAAAAATATCAAAAAAATTCATTATTGGAGACCTTTAATTACTGGGGAAAACGATAGCAATGAACAAATTAAACATATGTTGGAGCTTGTTTCGCCGATATTTGATGTTTCAGTCATATCCGGTCTGCGGGTTAATGATACGGTAAATGAGCGACTGGTTAATCTGGATAAAAATGTACCATTTAATGAATATACTAAAAAGCATAAATATGTTGAAAAAGAAGTTTTTGATCGAATAAACAAAATTCGAAAGGAGCTTTGTCCTGAATATTTATTATTCAGACATACTTCTTGTATCACTTGTTATTGGTTAGAAAAAGCAGACTTTCTACATAATGATCGTAAGAATTTTAATTGTACAGTGTTTGACTGCCCGAATATAAGACGGTGTTCAGAGCGGAAAATGCCGGATCATTCGTTAATTAGAGAAATGATGTTAAGAATTGGAATAAAAAATAATTATGAAATTCGTGAGGATCACATCATGTTTATGGGAGCATTGAGCCAAGAGGATTTATCTTATCTTAATCTGAATTTAAGTTTTAAAGCTCTCAGTGAAATTAAGTTGCCGACGGTGTCAGAAAGTGTGATCGAAGTTGTCTAATATAGGATATGCATTTGACCTGCACGATACGTTGGTTTTTTCATCAGCTGCATGGGATAAAGCCTTTACAAAGTCTGTAAGTGAAGAGAATAAGAAATCTTTGTCGCTTTTATTAAAAAATAAAGTCTCAAGAAAACAAATAGCAAAATTGTTTCAATTGGATTTTGTGGAAATTGAAGAGAGTTATCGAGAAGGGCTTACTATAAATCCAAAAGTCTTCAATTTAATTTTACAGTTAAAGGCTGTTTATTATCCAGTTCTTCTTATTTCTAACGCCAAGTTGCACAGAGTTAATGCGGATTTAGATAGACTTAATTTAGTTGAATTATTTGATAAAGTCTATACATTTGAAGATGGGAAAAAGCCGGATTATTCATATATAAATAATATTATTACAGAGCAGCAATTAGATTTATTAATAATGGTAGGGAACAACGAACAAGAGGACGTTTTCCATCATCCGAAAGTATTAAATTTATTAATCCAAGATCTCCATGTTAGGACGGATAATAATGAACCTAATAGAGTTTTGTCATAATAATCTCCAAGTAACAGGGGCTTGGCGAATCAAAGATAGATTAAGTTTGAGTAATGGAGAACTGGTCAAAGTGTACGATTGTATGGGCTATTGTTTTGACTGTCCGGATACTTCTTACGCTATTGTGAATCAAAAAATGATCCTTGATAAGGATCTTGATATGCTGTATTCAAAAGTATTAAATGAGATTAGCAACAGAACGTAGTAATGTGTTGTTTAACTGACTGATTAAGAGGTGCAATCAAATGAAATTTTCAGCAGTAATATTTGACAAGGATGGAGTTATCATTGACACCCAACCGATTCATTTTCGTGTGTTCAATGAATTCTGTCGAGAATTTAATTGGGATATACCCTCAGAACAGTATGAAACTTATATAGGTATAACATCCATTGAGTTGTTCACAAGAATAAAAGAAATATATAACGTTCAATATTCAGTTATGGAATTGGTTGAATTATTTCAAAATAAATATCTGCATGAAATAGCTTTATTGAAAAATGAGAAGCCAATCAAGGGAGTTGACCAACTAATTAAAGCATTATATGGACAAGGAATCAAACTTGCAATTGCTTCTTCAGCATCAAGGAAAAAAATTAAAATGGTGCTACAAATGTTTGAACTTGAACCTTATTTTGATGTGATTGTAAGTGGCTTTGAAGTGGAGAAATCAAAACCATTCCCTGACATATTTTTGAGAGCTGCAGAACAGTTGGGAGTACCTACAAGTGAGTGTGTGGTGATTGAAGATTCAACTCACGGTATATCTGCCGCCAAAGCGGCGAATATCTTCTGCATTGGATACCAAAATCCCATGGGTAAACAAAATTTATCACAAGCAGATAGAATAGTAGATGATTTTTCAGAGTTGCTAAAGAGTGACTTTATCTACGGTCATAAATATTAATAACTAACTTTCGGTACGACCAAGCCTAGTTGTGAAGTTTGCCTATTCTAATCGTGTTGCAGCATAATTATCCATTCCACGCCGTCAGTGCTGTACCACGCATGAAATTCATCCTTATCTCTCTGCAAACGCACCCATGTATTTGGATAATTAACCGGGAATATCGGAGGCTCTGTTGTATAATCTTCCGGGTAAATAGCTGCACTATCACCGGAGCTTACTTCTCTAAATTGAAATTCATATCCCCCGTTATTTTTGTTACGAGGACTATTATCTGGGAAGACCATGAAATACGCATGGGCACCATCCGCTTCCAGTGATTCTCTGGCCATAAGTCCTGCCTTTGTGTACAAATCTGCTAGATCAAAGTCACCTTGAACTTTCGAATATGAGTAATGAAACTGATCCGTCAGTCCCCAAATATCCGCTCCTCCGGCGATAATAGTATATCCGCTCGCAAGAGGCTGTGTAATACCAATTCTTTTGGATTCCCAATATCCGTACCTATTAAAATATGTAATAAAGGATGAACTTCTTCAACAACTTGTAAGCGTAAACAGAGGAACCAGCTGGTCGATGATAGATTATGAGCTGTTGCCGAAAGCTTCTTTTTATTATGCCCGTAAATTCTTTCATCCTATATTGTTATCTATTGACCATGAACCGGGTGAGCCGCTGAAGCTGTGGGTGGTTAACGACACTTTAGATTCTTATCAGGGAAAAGTGATCATACAAGTGATTACTTTTGATGGTACCGAAGTATACCGAAGGGATTGGGTTGCTGAGGTTACCAGCAATCAAGCTGTATTTCTGGGTCAGGCAGAGGAGGGAGAGATAATTAACGGCAACCTGCCTGAACAGGTGATCGTAAAAGTGTCAGCGGAGGGATCTGCGGCACCGGATAATTATTACTACCTGCGAGATCCGAAGGATTTGTTGCTGCAGAATTCGCAGCTTGAGGTTGTTGCAGATGAAGAACTGCAGACCGTAACGATTAAAGCGGGGTCTATTTTAGCCCGAATGGTCAAAATCGATTTGCCTCAAGGCAGGATCCGCTTGAGTGATAACTATTTTGATCTGCTTCCTAAGGAGGAACGTACCATAAAGGTCAGTCATCGAGACGGGACGCATGTGTTTTTTGCAGAATTGAGTGTTAGTACATTCAATTAATAGCTTGTAAATAGTTGGTCCCTCTGTCTGCACATAAATGTTCTTCAGGCGACAAACACTGAGAACAGGTGAATACAGGGGAGTGATTCTAATGAAAGAAAGATTGCGCTGCGGGTGGAGAACTCTAGGATGCAGAATAACCAAAGTTATGCTAATAGCTGTGACAGGGGTAGTAGCTATGATTCCTGTACCAGTAGCTGTGGCCGCGAGTCACGCCGTATCTCCAACCCATACGAACTCAGCCCGTAGTCAAGTAGCCCTAATTATTGATGACCTTGGCAATGGATTGAGAGGTACAGAGGAAATATTTAACCTTCCGGTAAAGCTTACGGTCGCGGTGATGCCCTTCTTGTCCACTACAGTAGCAGATGCTACACGCGCCCATAATCGGGGGGATGACGTCCTTCTCCACCTTCCGATGGAGCCTCGTAACGGCAAGCCGGAATGGCTGGGACCCGGAGCGGTCTTAGCAACCATGAGCGATGATGAGGTTCGCGAACGGGTGGAGGCTGCTTTAGATAATGTACCTTATGCAATTGGAATAAATAATCATATGGGCTCTAAAGTCACCAGCGATGAGCGAGTGATGAGGATTGTGTTATCGGTATGCCGTGAAAGAGGTCTATTCTTCGTAGACAGCAAAACCAATTTTAGATCTGTTGTCGGCAAAATGTCGGAGGAAATGGGATTGCCCCGAATAGAGAATCAAGTATTTCTTGATAATACGCATAGCTCATTGTATGTTTTACAGCAAATGCGTCTAGTGAGACAAAAAGCAATGAAATCTCACTACTGTGTAACCATTGGCCATGTGGGCATTCAAGGAATAGAAACTGCCGCAGGCATTCGCAGTGGTATTGATGAAATGAAGGGTAGTGTAGAATTTATAGGAATATCTGATCTGCTAAAGGCTGAAGGGAAATGGGGTACAGAGCCTAGATTTCCGTAAGGTATACAGCAATTCCGTTGGCAATGGCTTTTGCTATTTCCTTCTGGCCTTGTGGACTGTAGAGCTTGACCCGATCAATAGGACTGCTAATAAATCCCGCCTCAACAATTACTGTTGTGGCGGTTATTTTATTTAGCAGAAAGAACGGCTTTCCATGCTCAGGTCTGATATTGACGTCATACAGCTGATTTAGCTGATTTTGAATCGCCTTTGCCAGGATGTAGCTGCGCCCTTCCTTACGATACAGGACAAGCGGCCCATTCTTGGTTGAAGAAGGTGCCCAATTTACATGTATGCTGACAACCACAGAAGTGGGAATAGCGTCAGCCAGTCCTTTCCGCTGGGTTAAATCACGACGATGACGAGATGAGCTAGGGAACCATCGGTTCTCATCGCTGAGTGCATAATCATCGAAACGATTTAGAACAGCATCTAAACCGTTACTTCGCAAAATTAAATACAGCTTGCGTGATATTGCAAGTGTAAGGTCTTTTTCCAGAGTTGAACCGTAAGAGGTTCCTCCATCGACACCGCCATGTCCGGCGTCAATCAGAATCACACGCTGATCATTCCCGAGTATAAATGGCGACTGTTTCGAATTTTGTTCAGGAGCAGCGTAAGTATAGTCAAAGCCCGTTGCCAAGAATAGGGAACTCGTAATTAACGTAATAAGAAGCCTTTTAACCTTTATCCCCAAGGGAATCACAACCTTCACAAGAGATACTTTGTTAGATTGTGCTTTTCAAGGGAAATCTATTCGAGCTTATACCCACTGTTTAGAACGTACGAGAACGGTGCAAACTAAGAATACTGATAACTTTTTTTAATCCTAATAGTATTCGAAAGGAGTGGGCTCTAATGGCTTCAAAGGGTGGTGACGAGTTAGTGAAATATATTACCGAAAAGGTAGTCATATATATGGAAGACCCGCGCAGCCGTCGTTCAGAAGTGCCCAAGCAGCCCTGGTCACAGAAATGGTTTGGGATGCTACCGCTTGGCCTATCCATTTGGCGTAGTAAGTGGAACCGCAAAAACAAGGAATAAGTACAAAACAACCTTCGAAGCATTGGGCTCGAAGGTTGTTTTTCTTTTAGTATACTTTGGGTATCAGTTACTCGTTGTGGAAACCTGATGTAATGTTCCGTATTGCTGAAGGAGAGATAGCGGAACGAATCGTCTGCCTTGTGGCCCGATGGCAGTATACAGTTTGTTTATACTACCTGTTCCCGATCCCTCAGTCTGAGGTTCTGCCGTCCAGATCTGATATCCCGTAATCATGAGCGGAGCACCCACACTTTCATTTTGACCAGCGGACTGAAATACGAGATTCCCCTTACGTTTCAGCAAAGCAGAAAAGTCGTTATCGCTAGTCATGGGCAGCTTGGGATTCGTCAGCCAGAGCAAATTGTCATAGGGATCAGACGACTGATTGGTTTGGTAGACCTCCCGGGGTGACAGGTTAGATTCACCCGTAAGGCCATGATTCGCAGCGGTTACTGCCTTTTTAAGTAATGCTTCTGCTTTGCTGGAATTCCACGGCAAAACTTCGGGCACAGCAGCATTAATGAACAGCTTTTTCCCAGAGATCGAAACTTCCCATAACGGCAGAAGAGGGGCATACAGTGGTGTCAATGTCAGATTTCCTGAAGTAGTAGATGTAATAAGTCCTTCCTGCACCAGTAACTGGCGCAGTTCTTTCAAGCTGTATGGCAGACCTTCATATCCTGCCCCGTATTCGCTTAACATGTACCCGCCTTCATTCTTAGCGGTAATAATCAGATAGCCGATGCGTTGTTTACCCTTCATCACATTGACAAGCCAGCTGTGAGTTCCAGGTCCTAAAGGATAGTACTCGCTTTGTGCACCCTTCCAATCCTTAAAGGTTGCTTCTTCAGCCAGCTTGTCTATATGAAGCTGGACGAAGTCCTTGAGCGTGCCCGGAGCGGGAGCGGTTGTCATGTTCAAATCAGGAGTGGCGTTCTTATATGCCGTAACCGAATTTCCAGTAGCAGCGAGCGGTACAGGGAAACTAAAGCTCGCCGTCGCCAGCCCTATGCTTATTAGCAGGAAGAAGCAAGCCTTTTTCCCGGCAGAATTCCTCCACCGATCTTTTCTTTTCATGTGGATCGTTCACCTTTCCTATTCCGGATGCCCTTAACTTTATTGTAGAGGACAAGCTCCGAAAAGAGTGTTACTTGCTGTCGGGCGGGACCTCGCGATTTCTCTTGTTATTTTGCCTGCTTTTAGCGAGAGGGGTCACATCCTACGTACTTCGCAGATGAAACAGACCGTAGGTTATTGCGGAAACTGTAACTTTGGGTTCGTATTGCCAAACGGTTTCTTTATGCCGCCTTGAATACTGCTCTTCCACAGCTAACCGCTTTTCTTCATCCGGCTCCTTCAACATCTCTTCGTAATACACGTCTATGATGGCCAGCTCCAGCCGCAAACGTTCCCGAGCTTCTTCTGCCCAGCTGTAATCCAGTTCTGCAAGCTTAGAGGTAAGATAGGCCTCCAGCCGTTCTGTGCCTACAGTTGGAGACATTTCGTAGGGTTTTATATGAACATTTTCCGGGAGGCGGGGTGTAAGCTGAAGCGATCCCAATGTTAGCTTTTTCTCGAAATGATCAACAATAACCCCGCTGGCAAGAGATATTCCGATAAAGTTCAATTGTTCGCATTTTAAATCGCAGGTCATTTCAACCTTAAAACATACACCGAGCCAAGGTTCATAGGACGCCGAGAATAATGTGGTTCGTTGTCTGGCCCCAGGTTCTTCGAACAAATATAAGCATTTGCCTTCATCTTGGGCTGCCGTCCAAATCTGCCGCAAACGTTTGCTGCCATAGATAATGTCCTCCCGGCGAATCATACCTGGTCCCAACCACGGGGCTGTGGGGGCTACGCCGAAGTAGCGGGATAGAATGCTGTCCTGTGGATTAGAAGCCGGGGCTGTCCCCGGTGCACTACTGCTTGGATTCGTCATTTCATCGTATTTCTCTGGATCAAAAACGAAATTAAAGGATAGAGTCTCCGGAACAACACCCGTTCGCTCTACGAACCCCCAGTAATAAGGACGGTCTGTCAGCATCCGGTCCGCACGCGGTGAGAGCTTCACCGTAACATGATGTGGTGACTTTTCAATAATGGAGCATTCTGTAGCTTCCAGGTAATCCATGACTTGTGTTCTAATTTGCTGTGGGGTTAGGGTCATGTTGCACCATCTTTCAATTCACTTAACGATTCACCGATTAGATCCACTTTATTTCGAAGTTCCTCGTCGCTTCCTGCTTCGAGAATAATTTTATAGAGACTTTTCTCCAGTGATTCCTTTTTCTCGAAACGCTCCAGAATTACATCCAGCCCGCCAATGACCATCTCGAACATATTAATTTTTTCATGAAGTAAATGAAGAATATGCTCTTCAATAGTGCCTTCAGTGGACAAATTATAGATGACAACATCATGCTCTTGGCCCAACCGATGAACACGTCCGATTCTCTGTTCTACCCGCATAGGGTTCCAGGGAAGATCGAAATTGATCATATGATGGCAAAATTGCAGGTTAATACCTTCGCCTCCGGCTTCCGTTGCTATCATCACCTGAGCACGCCCGCGGAATAAATCCATCATCCAGTCCTTTTTGCCACGGTTCATACCACCGGAATAAGGAACGCATTGGATACCATGATCCCGAAAATACTGCATTAAATACTCTTGAGTGGCCCGGTATTCGGTGAACACAATAACCTTTTCATTCATCTCTTTGATAAGCGCGATGGTTGTTTCGGCTTTGGTATTGGTTTTGACGGTACGGATCATCTGCAGTAAATCCATCATACGCTCGCGTTTTGGGGAGTCGGGAGGGAGCTTCTTCATCAAATTGACCAGAGTAAGGAATACAGCATCCCGGCTACTACAGACTTCCCGTTGAAGCGTAACCAATGAAAGCATACTTGTAAGATTGCCGCCGGACTCCTGATATTGGTCTTTGACAAAAGCGGTAACTCCGTCATATAATACTTTTTCCTCGGCTGACAGAGTGAGTGGAATATTTCGGACCTTACGTTTTGTAAAGACTACCGGACCCTCTCCCCGTCGATTTCGAATCATGACTTTGGAAAGCGCGCCTTTAAGCTGTTCTTCATTTTTAGGCAGCCGTTTATCCACGACAAAATTGCTGGCGAAATCGCTCTGATTGCCAAGTTGACCCGGCTTCAGCAGTGTGATTAGGTTAAACAATTCGCCCAGATCATTCTGTACAGGAGTGGCAGTGAGCAGTAAACAATATTTTTTACGCAGCTGTTGTACAAATATATAATTGGTCGTTTTTTTATTTTTCAACTTATGCGCTTCATCGATAATCAACAAATCGTATTCATTATTCAGCAGAATCTCTTTATGGGGATCTCGTTTGGCAGTGTCCATTGAGGCAACGACGATATTATTATCCCAAGAATATAATTTTTTCTGGGCAACAGCCGAGATCCCGAACTTGGAATTCAACTCGCGCACCCACTGTAGAACTAGAGAAGCAGGCACGAGGATAAGAACTTTGGAGACAAGTCCGCGAACGATATATTCTTTTAAAATAAGCCCTGCTTCGATCGTCTTTCCCAATCCCACTTCATCAGCAAGGATCGCCCGCCCAGACATTTGAAACAGCACTTTATGTGCCGTATCCATCTGGTGGGGTAGAGGGGACAGTCCGGATAAATGCTTCATACACTGCAGCTCCGTGAAGCTTGTGACTAAATCGGATTCCTCACCTTGAACAGCTAGCTGTGATAATTTCCAGTCTCCCCAAGGGCCGCCTTTGTCTAGTCTAGACTCCAAATCCATCAGCCAACTGCGGTCAAAGGATAGAGGAACCGGCATTACGGGTGTAGACTCCAGCCCCTTTTCGGGCATGGAACTGCGGAATAATTGTGTCATATATCATCCACCTCCGGTGCGAATTACATAGTGATCCGTAGAAGTAGTATGCTCGTAAAAGAGAGAATTCATAACCTAGAGTGAGATAATGCAGGGTGAATTGCTGAAATTTAGGCAGATGGACACTTTTTTCGGAAAAGACCTGTGATACAATATGTGGTATAGTTTATAGATGGGCGCACACAATATATTGTGACAATTGTTTTAAATCTGGGTTTAAATGTGGCAAAGAACGGTTATTTGTTATTGACAAGAACAACTTCCTAATGTCGCTTTTAGAGAAAGAGACATCTGCCGGGAGGTTATTGTTGTGGGTCACAAAACGTGATAACCCACACCTGAAACGGAAGCACTATCACATTTGCGGGAGGTTTTTTTATTGAGTACAGTGGAACGTAATCAGCGTCTAGAGGGCCTGAGCGAGAAAATATTTCTGGACCGTTATGCTTGGAAGGATGCCGACAGTAACAATGCCAAGGTAGGCGATGTCGTACTGGTTCTTACCAAGGACGATCCGAAGTTCCCAACGAAGGAAGTCGGCGAAATTGTGGAGCGCAGCGGTCAAATCGTGACGGTAAAGACTCGCCGAGGCGAGCATGTACAAACCGACGTTGAGAAGCTGACTCTTAATATTGAAAAAACACCTGAAGAAATGTGGGATCGACTGGCAGGAGCTATGGCTTCTGTTGAGAAGACGCCGGAGCTTCAGCAGGAATGGACAGGCAAATTCCGCAGTATTCTGGATGACTGGAAGCTGGTTCCCGGTGGACGTATTGCTGCGGGGGCAGGGGCGAGCGAAGAGCTTACTCTTTTCAACTGCTATGTAGTCCCTTCTCCGAAGGACAGCCGTGGCGGTATCATGCAGACATTATCTGAAATGACGGAAATTATGGCTCGTGGCGGCGGAGTTGGAATTAATCTTTCCTCCTTACGTCCAAGACGAGCAATTGTCCGCGGTGTAAACGGTTCTTCAAGCGGCTCTGTATCCTGGGGCGGTCTGTTCAGTTACACGACAGGACTAATTGAGCAGGGGGGCAGCCGTCGCGGTGCGCTGATGCTGATGATTAATGATTGGCACCCGGATGTAGTGGATTTCATAACCGTGAAGCAAACCATGGGGCAAGTTACCAATGCCAATCTGTCCGTATGTGTGAGCAACAGCTTCATGAAAGCTGTGAAGGAAGATTTGGATTGGGATTTGGTATTCCCGGATACTACGTATCCAGATTACAACGAAATTTGGGACGGAGACCTCGACAAATGGAAAGCCGAAGGGCGCAGCGTTATCCATTACCGTACCGTCAAAGCACGTGACGTATGGCAGACCATTATTGAATCGGCATGGAAGTCGGCAGAGCCTGGTGTTGTCTTCATGGAATACTACAACCAGATGTCCAACAGCTGGTATTTCAATCCTATCATTTGTACAAACCCTTGCGGTGAGCAGGGTCTTCCAGGCTGGGGTGTCTGCAACTTGTCAGCTGTGAATCTCTCTAAATTCTATGACGAAGAGAAACATGATGTAGATTGGGAAGATCTTGCGACTACAACACGTTATTCTGTACGATTCTTGGACAATGTTATTGATAAGACTCCTTACCATTTCCCGGAGAATGAAGCCAATCAGAAGCTCGAACGTCGTGTGGGCCTAGGTACCATGGGATTGGCTGAGCTGATGATCAAGCTCAATATCCGTTACGGAAGTCCTGAATCGCTGGAGTTTTTGGACAAGCTGTACGGCTTCATGGCACGCGAGGCTTACTTAGCTTCTGCTGAGATTGCCGGCGAGAAGGGTTCCTTCCAAGCTTTTGATACTGAAAAATATCTGTTGAGCGGATTTATGAAAAACATCACCGAAACCTATCCGGAAGTAGGCGCAGCCATTCGTGAGAACGGAATGCGCAACGTAACCGTAATCACCCAAGCTCCTACCGGCAGTACCGGAACTATGGTGGGAACTTCAACAGGAATTGAGCCTTATTTTGCCTTTAAATACTACCGCCAAAGCCGTCTCGGCTTCGATGAGCAGTTCGTACCGATTGCGCAAGAATGGCTGGAAGCCCATCCGGGTGAAGAACTTCCTGAATATTTCGTAACTTCAATGGATCTGTCAGCCAAAGATCACATCCGTGCCCAAGCTGCTATTCAACGTTGGGTGGACAGTTCGATTTCCAAGACAGCTAACTGCCCTGCCGATTTCACTGTTGAAGAGACGGCAGAATTGTACGAAATGGCCTTTGATTTAGGCTGTAAAGGTGTAACCATCTACCGTGATGGCAGCCGTGACGTACAAGTACTGCAAACAGAGAACAAGGAAGAGAAGAAGGATGCTCCTATAAAAGAAGAAGTTGTTGAATCAGCAGCTTCTGAAGCTGAACTGACTGATCCTGTAGCTGCAAATGCAGCAGTAGCAAGCCCTGTACCGCAAGCTACCGCTAACGAGCTGGATAAACAATACAAGAAACGCCCGCAGATTCTTCGTGGTGCTACCTATAAGATCAACACGCCATTTGGTATGGCTTATATAACAATCAACGATCTGGATGGAACTCCGGCAGAGATCTTCCTAAATGTAGGCAAGGCTGGTTCTGACGTATTCGCTATGGCAGAAGCTTTAGGTCGTGTCTGCTCCTTGTTCCTCCGTTATGGAGACCATGGTCAAAAGGTTGAACTGTTAATCAAACACTTGAAGGGGATCGGCGGTTCCGGCGCCATTGGATTTGGTGCAAATCGTGTAGAGTCCATAGCCGATGCTGTTGCCAAGGCCTTGGAAACCCATGTGTTGAACAACACGCAAGATGACCACATCCCAGCCCCTATAGCTGCAACTCTGGAACTTGAGGATTTCACGGACGCTTTAAATGCTGAACTGAACTCAGTAACTCTTACAGATGCTGGTCATGGTGGCCACGGCTCGCACAACCATGCAACATCTTCACGTGATCTCTGCCCATCCTGCGGCAGCGCATCCCTGGTGAATATCGAAGGCTGTAAGACTTGCAGTAATTGCGGATATAGCCGGTGTGGGTAAGGTTATCTAGGGAGTAAGTTAGCAAGTGTGTATCACTTTTTAATGTGCAACCTGAAAAAGGCTGCCGAGAAACTTCTCGGCAGCCTTCTTGTGTTCTTGTACAGGATAATTGATTTATCACCTGCGAAATGAAAGATTAAATAAACAGATTAATACCGGATTGATCTGCCTTACCGAGATAGTAGCCAACACCGCCGATTTTTACGCCTTCTATAAACTCTTCTTCTGTAATCCCCATCACATCCATTGACATAGAACAAGCAACCACTTCAACACCTTGTTGAATTGCAGTTTGAATTAATTCTTCCAAGGACGAAATGTTTTTACCCTTCATGACACCGCGTATCATTTTTGTACCTAGTCCCAGCATGTTCATCTTCGATATCGTCAGCTTTTGACTGCCGCGGGGCATCATAGCCCCAAACATACGCCCAATAAAGTTTTTTGATACAGGTACTTTCTCAGACTTTCTGATCACGTTTAATCCCCAGAATGTGAAGAACATGGTCACTTTTTTTCCGCTGGATGCAGCTCCGTTAGCAATAATAAAGGATGCTATGGCTTTGTCGAGATCCCCACTGAACACCACCATAGAGGTGCCCTCCGAGCGGGTCGCTGTCAATTCCGCGGCAACAGGAACAATAGGGGTTCCTTTTCTTATAAAAGCCTCAGTCATACCGCTTTTCGTCTTACCTACATTAATCAACTGATTCCCCGACATTCGTGCCCAAGGTATAATATCTTCATAAAAACCGGGATCCGATGCTGTTACGTGTAACACTTGACCGTTTTCCAGCCGATCTATCTGTTGCTTGACTTGAATGAGCGGGCCAGGGCAACACAATCCACAAACATCTAATTCAGAATCAGCACGTAACTCGTTTTCTTGCTGCTCAACGGCTACAGCTGATTCTTGTCTATAAACTGTAGACTTCGGCACCGTCAAAGGTTTTGTATTATTGGTTGGCGTATAAGTGGCCATTTTATAGGTCTTATAACCGCCGGTTAAATTTCGAACATTATATCCCTTTTGCTGTAAAATTCGCGAGGCAGTATAACCTCTCAAACCAACTTGACAATATACCCAAATCTCTTTAGTGGAATCCAATTCACTTAGACGTGAGCGGAGTTCATCCACGGGAATAAGTATAGAACCGGGAATGTGGCCATTATTGTGCTCAATCTCAGAACGTACGTCCACCAGAATTGTCTTCTGAGGGTCACGGGTATTCAAGTCTTGGGGAACAAACACTTCCGTTCTGCCTGCAAGTATATTTTCCGCAGTATAGCCGGCCATATTAACAGGATCTTTTGCAGATGAATAGGGTGGGGCGTAGGAAAGCTCAAGCTCGGTCATATCGTGGACGGTTCCCCGGAAGTGAATAACGGTTGCAATATCATCAATACGCTTATCCACTCCGCCAGACCCTACAGCTTGGGCGCCTAGTACAGTGCCTGTATTATCAAAGAGTAGCTTTATTGTAAGGGGTGTAGCACCTGGATAATACGAAGCATGAGAATTTGGATGAACATAAGCTACCTTGTAGGGAATTCCCAATCTCTGAAGAGTTTTCTCGTTGTTACCAGTAGCTGCTCCCGTCAAACCGAATACTTTAATAATCGATGTTCCTAGTGAACCTTTATATGTCACTCCCAAACCGCATACATTATCCGCAGCAATTCGCCCTTGTTTATTGGCGGGGCCAGCTAAAGGGATAGCGGTCTTGTTTCCATTAATGAAATCGACGACTTGTATCGCATCACCTACAGCAAACACGCCATCTAAATTAGTTTCTAACTTTTCATTCACGATGATGTGACCTCTAGAAGTGAGTTCTATTCCGCTATCCTTTAAAAAGGAGGTGTCAGGCGTAACGCCAATAGCCAAAATAACCATATCCGTATCTAACGTTGTTCCGCCGGCTAACTCGACTTGAATTTGTTCACCTATTTCCTTGAATGCTTTTGCACTTTCTGAGAAGAGCAGATTGACGCCATGTTGTTCTAGTTCTTGGGCCAACACATGGGACATTTCGATATCGAACGGCGCCAAAAGCTGGGGATCGGCTTGAACCAAGGTGACATCCAGTCCAACCTCTTTAAGATTTTCTGCCATTTCCACCCCGATGAATCCACCGCCTATAACAATAGCCGATTTCGAATTTGTTTCGGTTACGCGTTTTTTTATACGATCCGTGTCTGCTATGTTACGCAATGTGTATATCTTGGAACTATCAATGCCGGGTAACGCAGGACGTATAGGTTTTGCGCCGGGTGCTAAAATGAGGTAATCATAACTTTCGTCGTAAATACCGCGTTCAATGCTGTTAACACGCACTGTTTTGGAAACAGGGTCGATACGAGTGACTTCACTTTTTGTGCGAATATCAAGATTAAAGCGATTGTACATGGCTTCCGGAGTCTGTACGATTAGTTTGGAGCGGTCCTTAATTGAATCGCCAATATAGTAAGGTAACCCGCAATTGGCAAAAGAAATGTGTTCATCGCGCTCAAACATCACAATATGTGCTTCTTCATCCAACCGGCGCAGACGTGCAGCGGCTGAAGCGCCACCAGCAACTCCGCCGACAATCAGAACTTTCTTACTCATAAATGATCCTCCCCGAAGAAAACTTGAATTAGTTGTTTTACTCTGACGTCAGCAATGGTGTAGTTGACTTCGAGTCCATTACGTTCGGTTTTGACAACGCCGAAGTTGCGAAGTTTTTGCAAATGCTGGGACACTGTGGACTGAGGGAGATGCAAACATTCCTGCATATATCCAACGTTGCAAGAACCTTTCATCAGAAGTCCTTTCACAATACACAACCGAACCGGATGAGCTAGGGCCTTCAAAATGTCAGAGGCCTCATTAAATTGTTCAAAATCATTATCCACGGTGAGCGTCCTCCTTTAATTCAACATCACTATATCTCAATATTACGATATAACGATTTAAAAAACAAGTCAGGATAATTTCGCTCGAATTATTGGACCTAATGGAATAGAGAATGGAAAGAAAAACCTTGATTTTATTTCTTACTTACGTGATAACCAGTACGGAGTTTTAGAATCGGTTATATCGAAGTGTGGCGAGGAGCTTATAGAGATCCAGACCCCATGGGGAGAATACTATGCATCTGTGTTTAAACGTGTTTCTGGTGAGCAGATTAACAATACCGATTTTTGTGATACCATTTTGTACAGCTATGGAAAAGCTCTAGAAAGGCTCCATCTTTTATCTAGTCGATACACACCCGATAACACTCAAAGATGGTCATATAGTGATGTTTTAGATTGCATCCATGATAAATTAATAGACATTCCGGATGAGGCAGCAGCATTAATGAAACGAAATTATTACGAGATTATTTTGCATCGATCCCCAAATCGAAAAGTAATTATGGATTGATTCATTATGACTTTGAATT
The DNA here is from genome assembly GCF_000757885.1 of Paenibacillus wynnii. Lineage (NCBI taxonomy): Bacteria > Bacillati > Bacillota > Bacilli > Caryophanales > Paenibacillaceae > Paenibacillus > Paenibacillus wynnii. Next base: position 392,506 of record NZ_JQCR01000003.1, read on the forward strand.
TGATAATGTATTTTACGATGACGAATCCACAACATGTAATATAATTGATTTTGATGATGCTATGTATCACTGGTATGCAATGGATATCGAACTGACGCTAGATAGTTTGCAGGATTGTATTCCACATGAAATTTATAATACCTCAAAAGATTTTGAAGGGGAGAGAGTATGATGAAAGTAGCAGAGGGTGTTGCGATTATCCCAATAAATATAGGTAATATAACTTTAAACCCTACATTAATTTGGGACGAAAACATGGCTATATTAATTGATACAGGAATGCCAGGCCAAGATAAACAGATTATAGATGGGATTGAAAGAGTAGGGACACCCTTTGATCGTTTGAAATCAGTAATACTTACCCACCAGGATATTGATCATATAGGAAGTTTGCCAGCCTTAATTGATCATTCAGGAAATAACTTAACGGTGTATGCTCATGAATTGGACAAGCCTTTTATTGAAGGGAAACAACCACTACTAAAATTAGATTTACCTGAAGACTTGCAACATTTAGTACATAATCTTCCTATAGTAAAAGTGGACCGAATATTGAATGAAGGGGATGTGCTCCCCTTTTTTGGCGGCGTTCATGTGATATTTACCCCAGGGCACACTCCAGGTCATATTAGTCTTTACTTAAAACAACATAAAATTCTCATTGCAGGTGATGCATTGTATTGCGATAAGGGCGACTTAAAACCCCCTACAAGCCGGACTACACTTGACCTAGTTGCTGCACAAAAGTCTGTATCCAAATTTCTGGATTTTGATATCCATACTGTTATCTGTTTTCATGGAGGTCTGTGTACGAACAACGTTAAAGAGCAACTCCGAGGATTAGTTATATTGTAATAATGAGGGAGAGATATCCCATGAGGAACAGCAAATTATCTAAATGTAAAAATCAAACGACAAGCAAAATACTATCCTAATTTCAGCGGTACTACTCATTGGCGGTATCTTTGCACCTTTTCTTCACACGCAAACTGCTGCTGTAGACACTACATCTACTATTACTACTGAATCGAGTTTATCCACCAGTAATATAAAGCTTCTATGGCAAAAGTTTGACCCAGACATTTGGGATACTACTAATAAAGACCTTCACTCAAATATCAGCTGCTAAAGTTGTATGAGTCTTGATGCCAGAAATATATGCATTAGCTCTACAACACTTAAAGTACTGGAATATTCTAAGTGTTGTTATTGTTACTTAATGAGTGTAGTATTACAGATCCAGTCATTACTATTGATTGGTGAGCACGCTGGAATATATTACAACTTGTTTGATGGTGACAAACGTGATATATTATTACTCCGGCCAAGAAATGTTGATGCCGAGCTCGAAAAGAAGTTGATAAAAGAGCTTGCATTACACGGTTGGATATGATATATTATAAGAGTTGCTGGTGAGACATTAACCGCCGACAACGAGAACTTGATCTTTGAAAACTGAACAACGAGTGAGTGGGATTTTACGAAAGTAAAATCCAAAATCATGGACTTCTTGAAGACCATGATTAGAGAATTTTTTAATTCTCGTCAGATGTTTCAAAATGAGCAATCGCTCTTTCTAAATACAATTTGGAGAGTTTGATCCTGGCTCAGGACGAACGCTGGCGGCATGCCTAATACATGCAAGTCGAGCGGAGTAATTTTGAAAGCTTGCTTTCAAAATTATTTAGCGGCGGACGGGTGAGTAACACGTAGGCAACCTGCCCTTTAGACTGGGATAACTACCGGAAACGGTAGCTAATACCGGATAATTTCTTTCCTCACCTGAGGAGAGAATGAAAGATGGAGCAATCTATCACTGAGGGATGGGCCTGCGGCGCATTAGCTAGTTGGTGAGGTAACGGCTCACCAAGGCGACGATGCGTAGCCGACCTGAGAGGGTGAACGGCCACACTGGGACTGAGACACGGCCCAGACTCCTACGGGAGGCAGCAGTAGGGAATCTTCCGCAATGGGCGAAAGCCTGACGGAGCAATGCCGCGTGAGTGATGAAGGTTTTCGGATCGTAAAGCTCTGTTGCCAGGGAAGAACGTCCGGTAGAGTAACTGCTATCGGAGTGACGGTACCTGAGAAGAAAGCCCCGGCTAACTACGTGCCAGCAGCCGCGGTAATACGTAGGGGGCAAGCGTTGTCCGGAATTATTGGGCGTAAAGCGCGCGCAGGCGGCTATTTAAGTCTGGTGTTTAAACCTTGGGCTCAACCTAAGGTCGCACTGGAAACTGGGTGGCTTGAGTACAGAAGAGGAAAGTGGAATTCCACGTGTAGCGGTGAAATGCGTAGATATGTGGAGGAACACCAGTGGCGAAGGCGACTTTCTGGGCTGTAACTGACGCTGAGGCGCGAAAGCGTGGGGAGCAAACAGGATTAGATACCCTGGTAGTCCACGCCGTAAACGATGAGTGCTAGGTGTTAGGGGTTTCGATACCCTTGGTGCCGAAGTTAACACAGTAAGCACTCCGCCTGGGGAGTACGGTCGCAAGACTGAAACTCAAAGGAATTGACGGGGACCCGCACAAGCAGTGGAGTATGTGGTTTAATTCGAAGCAACGCGAAGAACCTTACCAGGTCTTGACATCCCGATGTAAGCATTAGAGATAGTGTCCCTCTTCGGAGCATTGGAGACAGGTGGTGCATGGTTGTCGTCAGCTCGTGTCGTGAGATGTTGGGTTAAGTCCCGCAACGAGCGCAACCCTTATGCTTAGTTGCCAGCACATTATGGTGGGCACTCTAAGCAGACTGCCGGTGACAAACCGGAGGAAGGTGGGGATGACGTCAAATCATCATGCCCCTTATGACCTGGGCTACACACGTACTACAATGGCCGGTACAACGGGCTGCGAAATCGCAAGGTGGAGCGAATCCCAACAAAGCCGGTCTCAGTTCGGATTGCAGGCTGCAACTCGCCTGCATGAAGTCGGAATTGCTAGTAATCGCGGATCAGCATGCCGCGGTGAATACGTTCCCGGGTCTTGTACACACCGCCCGTCACACCACGAGAGTTTACAACACCCGAAGTCGGTGGGGTAACCCGCAAGGGAGCCAGCCGCCGAAGGTGGGGTAGATGATTGGGGTGAAGTCGTAACAAGGTAGCCGTATCGGAAGGTGCGGCTGGATCACCTCCTTTCTATGGAGAATCGTTTCCTGTAACGGAAACATTCGAACAGAAGCGTTAAGCTTCTATAAGGACCCTTGAAGGTTCGAACCACTCACTCGTTGCTCAGTTTTGAGAGTTTAAGCTCTCAAAAATCCTCGTTATTTTCGACCAACACATCCGTGATTGGCCCGAAAACAAGCGAGATTGATCCTTGAAAACTGGATACCGAAACGAATTTGCGTTTTAGAACATCTTATTACTGTAACTTGTGCAAACAAGTGAAGTGAAATTATGGCTTAGCGGAGATATTCGATTGTGTAAACAAACGAAACATCGAAGCGTTGGTTAAGCTAATAAGAGCACACGGAGGATGCCTAGGCGCCAGGAGCCGACGAAGGACGTGGCGAACAACGAAACTGCCTCGGGGAGCTGTAAGCAAGCTTTGATCCGGGGGTGTCCGAATGGGGAAACCCAGCTGTGGTAATTCGCAGTTACTCATACCTGAATACATAGGGTATGTAGAGGCAGACCAGGGGAACTGAAACATCTAAGTACCCTGAGGAAGAGAAAACAATAGTGATTCCGTCAGTAGCGGCGAGCGAACGCGGAACAGCCTAAACCAAGGGGCTTGCCCCTTGGGGTTGTGGGACGTCTCACATGGAGTTACAAAGGAATCTGGTAGGTGAAGAGGTCTGGAAAGGCCCGCGATAGAGGTAAAAGCCCTGTAACCTAAACCATATTCTCTCCGAGACGGATCCCGAGTAGTGCGGGGCACGTGAAACCCCGTATGAATCCAGCAGGACCATCTGCTAAGGCTAAATACTACCTGGCGACCGATAGTGAAACAGTACCGTGAGGGAAAGGTGAAAAGCACCCCGGAAGGGGAGTGAAATAGAACCTGAAACCGTGTGCTTACAAAAAGTCAGAGCCCTATCTATGGGTGATGGCGTGCCTTTTGTAGAATGAACCGGCGAGTTACGTTTAACATGCAAGGTTAAGTCGAGAAGACGGAGCCGCAGCGAAAGCGAGTCTGAATAGGGCGATGTAGTATGTGGACGTAGACCCGAAACCGTGTGATCTACCCCTGTCCAGGGTGAAGGTGCGGTAACACGCACTGGAGGCCCGAACCCACGCATGTTGAAAAATGCGGGGATGAGGTGGGGGTAGCGGAGAAATTCCAATCGAACTCGGAGATAGCTGGTTCTCCCCGAAATAGCTTTAGGGCTAGCCTCGGTATTAGAGTAGTGGAGGTAGAGCACTGATTGGTTGCGGGGCCCGCAAGGGTTACCAAGATCAGTCAAACTCCGAATGCCATATACTTATTGCCGGGAGTCAGACAGTGAGTGCTAAGATCCATTGTCGAAAGGGAAACAGCCCAGACCATCAGCTAAGGTCCCCAAGTGTGTGTTAAGTGGGAAAGGATGTGGAGTTGCACAGACAACCAGGATGTTGGCTTAGAAGCAGCCACCATTGAAAGAGTGCGTAATAGCTCACTGGTCGAGTGACTCTGCGCCGAAAATGTAACGGGGCTAAACACACCACCGAAGCTATGGCTAGATACTAAGTATCTGGGGTAGGGGAGCGTTGTATATACGTTGAAGGTATACCGTGAGGAGTGCTGGAGCGTATACAAGTGAGAATGCCGGTATGAGTAACGAAAAGATCAGTGAGAATCTGATCCGCCGAAAGCCCAAGGTTTCCTGAGGAAGGCTCGTCCGCTCAGGGTAAGTCGGGACCTAAGGCGAGGCCGAAAGGCGTAGTCGAAGGACAACAGTTTGAAATTACTGTACCACCGTAATCCGCTATGAGCGATGGGGTGACGCAGGAGGGTAGTGACGCGGACTGATGGAAGTGTCCGTCTAAGCAGTGAGGCTAATGTGTAGGCAAATCCGCACATTATTAGGCCAGGCTGTGATGGGGAGCGAAAATTGTAGTAGCGAAGGTCATGATCTCACACTGCCAAGAAAAGCCTCTAGCCAGGAGAAGGTGCCCGTACCGCAAACCGACACAGGTAGGCGAGAAGAGAATTCTAAGGCGCGCGGAAGAACTCTCGTTAAGGAACTCGGCAAAATGACCCCGTAACTTCGGGAGAAGGGGTGCCCCGGTAGTGTGAATAGCACGAGGGGGCCGCAGTGAAAAGGCCCAAGCGACTGTTTAGCAAAAACACAGGTCTGTGCGAAGCCGCAAGGCGAAGTATACGGGCTGACGCCTGCCCGGTGCTGGAAGGTTAAGGGGAGCGGTTAGGAGCAATCCGAAGCTGTGAACCGAAGCCCCAGTAAACGGCGGCCGTAACTATAACGGTCCTAAGGTAGCGAAATTCCTTGTCAGGTAAATTCTGACCCGCACGAATGGCGTAACGACTTGGGCGCTGTCTCAACGAGAGATCCGGTGAAATTTTAATACCTGTGAAGATGCAGGTTACCCGCGACAAGACGGAAAGACCCCATGGAGCTTTACTGCAGCTTGATATTGAATTTGGGTACGATCTGTACAGGATAGGTGGGAGCCAGAGAAGCAGGAGCGCAAGCTTCTGCAGAGGCGACGTTGGGATACCACCCTGATCGTATCTAGGTTCTAACCTAGTGCCCTAATCGGGTACGGGGACCGTGTCAGGCGGGCAGTTTGACTGGGGCGGTCGCCTCCTAAAGAGTAACGGAGGCGTTCCAAGGTTCCCTCAGAATGGTTGGAAATCATTCGAAGAGTGCAAAGGCATAAGGGAGCTTGACTGCGAGACCTACAAGTCGAGCAGGGACGAAAGTCGGACTTAGTGATCCGGTGGTACCGCATGGAAGGGCCATCGCTCAACGGATAAAAGCTACCCTGGGGATAACAGGCTTATCTCCCCCAAGAGTCCACATCGACGGGGAGGTTTGGCACCTCGATGTCGGCTCATCGCATCCTGGGGCTGAAGTAGGTCCCAAGGGTTGGGCTGTTCGCCCATTAAAGCGGTACGCGAGCTGGGTTCAGAACGTCGTGAGACAGTTCGGTCCCTATCTGTCGTGGGCGCAGGAAATTTGAGAGGAGCTGTCCTTAGTACGAGAGGACCGGGATGGACGTACCGCTGGTGCATCAGTTGTTCCGCCAGGAGCATGGCTGAGTAGCTACGTACGGACGGGATAAGCGCTGAAAGCATCTAAGCGTGAAGCCCCCCTCAAGATGAGATTTCCCAATTAGTAAGACCCCTTGAAGACGACGAGGTAGATAGGTTGGAGGTGGAAGTGCAGCAATGCATGGAGCTGACCAATACTAATCGGTCGAGGGCTTATCCAAATATCTAAACGCAGATTTGTTTCGGATTCAGTTTTCAGGCGATTAAGCCTGCCGTTTGGTGGCGATAGCGGAGGGGTTCCACGCGTACCCATCCCGAACACGACCGTTAAGACCTCCAGCGCCGATGGTACTTGGACCGAAGGGTCCTGGGAGAGTAGGACGTTGCCAAGCACAGGAAAAAAGCATGACCCTAATGGGTCATGCTTTTTTGTTTATGTATAAAGATCAGACGATATGGATTAAAGTGCCCTGATTTATTGAATTAATAGTACGTTTCGTGGATATGTTAATGCTACAGAAAGTTATATAGAAGGAGGGAATAACATGATCAATTATGACAATCTCGGACCCGGCGTTGAGCCAATTCCAGAACCGGATAAAAGTGAGGAAGGACGTGAAGGACTTAAGGGCCTGGATGAAGTTGTTGGAGGCATTATGGATAATGTGCAAATGGCTTTAATCGGCAATGAGAAATCTGATTTGAATGCAGATCGGAACACCCCAAACCAAGAAGATTAAAGAAGAAAGAGGGCATTCCATCACCCATGTATAATGGTGTCGGAATACCCTTTAGCTTTTGACATATGACTAAGACTTGATTTTTAGTGCTCTATAATATGCTGACTTAAAAACTTTGGATTACTTCAACTTCCATAAGGCCGGAGTTGTAGCAGGTTCCCATCCCTGTAGGGAGGTATGGGTTTGAAGGCAAGTATAAGTTTTTCCACTGTAGGATACAGTATCGCCTACTTTATAAGCGACTCCAGCCGTCCAGGTATTAACCCCCGGAGTCGCGGTAGCGGTCGGTGTTGGAGATAGCGTAGGAGTTGGCGTTGTTGTTGGTGTTGGTGTGGATGTTGCTGAAGGCGTAGGGGTAGCGGTTCCGCTTACACCTAAGAACTTCCAAGGACCGTCAGCACCACTGAGGTCCGGACGGTCCCCTTGTGTCCACCACTTGGCTTCATAAAGGATCCCGTTATAGATAACACGTTGTCCAATAGTATACACAGCTGTGGAATTCCAGGTTGTTGTGGTTCCTTGTGTCGGTGTAGGTGTTGGAGACGCAGTTGCAGTTGCTGTTGGAGTAGCAGACGGTGTTGGTGAAGGTGTCGCTGTGGCAGCAGGTGTAGGAGTTGGTGTAATTACTACCCCGCCGCCCAGATCGCTGCTCAGCTTGTTCTGCAAGGTTCTGTTACGGTCGCCGCTGGTCTCCCAGAACATGACTCCTGCCAATCCCTTGGATTTCACGTAACTTGTCTTATATCCAAAGGATTCTGTGTCATCATAGCTGATATAGGTTTGGGTGGCGGGATTATACAGATAAGGGACTTTGGATACATTATTCCAGTACCGGGTATAGCCGTTTTTATTGATGTAATTGGCTTCCAGATCGTTGAAATCATAGCTGCCCTTCTCCCAAGTTCCCGTGGAGGATAAACCGGAGGATACTTGATATTGTCCATTTCCCGAACTTGGAGCTCCACCCCAACCTCGGCCGTAGAAAGGCATTCCTAGAACGAGTTTGCTTGCAGGTACCCCATTTTGCAGATAGCTGGTTACCGCCTTATCGATATTGTAATTTGCAGGTTCTGTTAAACCTGTTCCAGCAGTTGCAGGGTCATAATATAAAGGCGCGTTGTGTCCAGTGGTGGTGTTCCAGCTCCCATTAAAATCATAGGTCATAATATTGATCCAATCGACAACAGAAGAGATGCCTGCAAGATTATTGTTCTGAATGTAAGCGGGGCCTGCACCGGAAGCGATGGTTAGCAGGTAGGTTTTACCGTCAGTGGTACCGGCTGCATTCAGCTTCTCACGGATTTTTTGGAGCAGCAGTACATAGTTCCCTTTGTCTTCCGGACGGTAGCTGTTCCCTGCAAGACCGCCGCTTACGGGGTATTCCCAGTCCAGGTCAACGCCATCCATTTGATACTTGCGAATAAAATCAACCGCTGAGTTGGCAAAAACCTCACGGGTTGCTGCCGTAGCGGCAACATCGGAGAACCGATTCGACCAAGTCCATCCGCCAACGGAGATTACTGTCTTCAATTTAGGATTTTTCTCTTTAAGCTTCCAAAGCTGCTTCAAGTTCCCTTTAATAGGATCGTCCCATTTGTCATCTCCGAAGCTCTTTTGGGCATCAATCCATGGATCTCCCAAAACGATCGTACCGTTGGGAACGTTAATGGTCTGCCCTTGTTCATTCTGACAGGACCATGTTACCGGGTTGGGACCGGTCGGATCTGAATTACCGTGAATCCCATTCCAGCAGATATCTGCAAAGGCGTAATTAATGACATTCATTTTTGTGGGGTCAATATCCGCTACATTAAATGCTCTGCCATAAGCAGCCCATGAGGCATAATAACCCACCAGCTTGTAATCAGTAGCTGCATGTGCCGATTTGACGTTTGTACCTAAGGAAGAGAATAGAGTTAAAACGAGTGCAACTACGATCCCTACCGCGAAATTCCTTCGTGTTCTGGTTTTCGTGAACAGCATTGCTTTTGAGCCTCCTTCGATTTTTCGGAATACCTCTCACACTCTTGAAAAATATTAACAGGTATTTGCTAGGACTCACTCATTAGCATAGGGAGGGAGAATAAATACATGAAGCGTGGAGGTACCTCTATTTTCTAGTAAATCCCAATATTTGGCTAGGGGGAAAATCTCAAGATGAAGGGGCAAAATCTTCAACACCAAGTTGCCATGAGCGGGGGACTTTCTGGTGTGTATAATGAATATCGTTGGAAACAACAAAAAAAGCCGCAAAAGGGCGGCTTTTCTGTTACTTAAGTACTTATCAATTAAGTGTTACTAATTCATTGTGTGGGGTGAAAAAAAGATTCAGACCCGTGGCTGCTGCATAGAGTACAATGACTCACGCTTCATAGGAACACTCACTTTTTAAGATGTCATCTCTATGTAGTTCTATTTATCTTTTCATTTCCCTTCCCAATGAAATATTCATACGAGTTTCATAAATATAGTGAAAAAAACCTGAAAACTCTGTTACTCTGATAGAGTTGAAGTTTTTACATACAGAAACGTTTAAATAGATGAAGGAGTTTAATCTAAATGAAGATCATTCGCATCATTGCTCAGGTTGGGCTTTTATATTTGTTTTACTTAGCTGGTGACTATGTGCAAAAGCTGTTCCACCTACCGGTCCCGGGCAGTATTGTTGGGCTGCTGCTGCTTTTTATTTTGCTTTTGTGCAAGGTTGTGCCTGAGAGTTGGATTGAGAATGGAGCTGTCTCAGTGCTGTCGTATCTTCCTTTGTTTTTTATACCTGCAACAGCTGGGATCGTAGACCACTTAGGGATTTTCAGCGGAAGAGGGTTGTTGTTAATTGCGATCCTCATCCTTAGTACAGCATTAACGATTGGAGCAGCAGCACATTCCAGTCAATGGCTGGCAGGTTGGGGTGCCAGAAGTACAAGAAGTACGAGAAGTATTGGAAGCACAAGAAATACTGCTAATTTAACAGGGGGCAGGAATTTAAGGGAAAAGGGGGAAGAAGTCTGATGATTTTGACAGCAGCGGTGATTGTTTTAGTTACAGTAGGTATTTATCTCGTAATGTCCTTAATCTACAGACGTTTTCGCTTACCCGTATTGATGCCGGCATTGACTGCTACGTTTACTGTGGTAGTAATTCTTTTGTATTTCCGGATTCCCTATGACACCTATATGATCGGCGGGAAGTGGATAAATCAATTGCTGGGTCCTGCTGTTGTTTCTTTAGCGTATCCCTTATATAGGCAGCGTCATGTGCTGCGCCGTAATCTTCCTGCTATTCTAGGTGGAACTCTTACTGGCTTACTTGTAGGTATGTTCAGCGGAATATTGCTGGCTGTGGTCTCGGGATTTCCCAAATTATACATTCTGTCCTTGCTGCCAAAATCAATTACTACCCCTGTAGCGATTCAAATATCGTCCAATCTAGGCGGGGAATCCTCCCTAACTTCCGTATTTGTGATGATTGCCGGGTTTACGGGAGCTATTGCTGGTCCTTATATCTTAAAGCTATTTAGAATCAAAGGCGCTGTTGGAATCGGGATCGGACTAGGAACAGCTTCGCATGCGCTGGGTACAGCCAAAGCGCTCGAATACGGAGAAGAATCAGTCTCCATGAGTTCAGTAGCGATGACTGTCTGTGCTATCGCGGGTTCTTGTGCAGCCCCTCTGGTAGTCTGGATGCTGTATCCTCACTAAGTATCACAACCTAAAAAGGGTGTCTCTTGGCCGATTGGCTTCAGAGGCACCCTATTTGATTAGCAATAACTCTTATAAATTACTCTTATATTCGAATATTACTGGAAAAGCAATGTCTGAATAGCATGAGCCGGAATCGAATGCTCAGCCAGTTGTCCACGGTAGCTTAGTGTAAACGGTAGCTTGCTCTCCGTACGGTTCATTACAATAACTGCGATTGTACCGTCAATATTACGGAATGCAGTAGTTTCAAGCTTATCGGTATATTTGGAGCTGCCAATCCGCTTGGCTCCCGGACGAATGAATTTGCTGAAGTGTCCGATGTAATAGAACGAGCTTTCAAAAATAACCTCATCCTTCTGGGTATCTCCAATGATAGGAGCATCACAGTAGTTGCCCACATGGTTAGGACCGCCTTGTTCGTCCAAAACAATATTCCAGTCCGTCCAGCAGGACATCCAATTATTCAGGTTGCCCATAATGTCATGGCCATAACGTTCGCCCGTATTCCAGGAGCCGAGATGAACGCCGCCTTCCTGACAACCTTCGCTGAAGAACAGCTTCTTGTCAGGGAAGCGGTCATGTACAGCAGACAGTGCTTCAAAGTGATCACCGGAGTACCAGTGGAAACAAATGCCCCAGATATACTTGGAAGCAGCTTCGTCTTCAAAAGCAGCTTTTGCCCGGTCATATACCCGTTCCTTGTTATGATCCCAAATTAATACCTTCACATGAGACAAGTTAGCTTGCTCCAAGGCAGGACCGAGATAATCTCTGACAAAGTCCTTCTCTTCTTCAGCTGTATACACACAAGAATCCCAAATTTGAACGGCTTTGGCTTCGTTCTGTACGCTAACTGCCCAGATATCAATACCCTCGGCGGCATAAGCCTGAATGTACTTCACGAACATGTCGGCCCAAGCTTGTCTGTACTCGGGTTTTAGCTTCCCGCCATTATTCATTTGACCATTTGTTTTCATCCATGCTGGCGGGCTCCATGGGGACGAGAAGAGGCGGAAGTCCTCACCGCTTAATGCTGCCGCCCGTTGAATCAACGGGATAATAGCCTCATGATCTCTTGAGATATTGAAATTACGCAGCTCTGCGTTTTCTTCCTCAACATAGGCATAGTTACCTAACGAGAAATCACAGCTCTGGATGTGTGAGCGGCATAGCGTATAGCCAATTCCGTGCTCGGGATGGAAGTATGCATCGATGATTTCTTTTTGTTTAGCTTCACTAAGCTTTGCGATGGTTACAGCTGACGCCTCGGTGAGAGCTCCGCCAAAGCCTTCGATTTCCTGATATTCCAGATCCTCATAAATATTAATCAGTTCCATTTCTTTTTCAGCAGAATCAGGACTGAACGATATAGACGTTTTTTCGGTTAAGCGGTCCTCAGTATCTTTTGCGGTTTGGATGACGCGAACAATGCCTTCATTCATAGCGGTTAATAACCTCCTACAATATATTTCTATTTCATTATAGAAGGAGAATGGCCTATCTTTGAAGAAACAATATGGCTAAGAACCTCAACAATCTGGTCATAACCGTATTAAGAAAAGAGGATCAACTATGGAAATTAACCCTATTCATATACATCTCACCGCCTTTATGCGGCATAATCAACCGTTTCGGCATTTATTCCGGGAAGGTCTAGATACCTATATTATCCGGTTGCAAGCGGAAGGGGAGTGTGAAGCACTGATCGATGGGGAGATGGTTAACGTTCAGCCCGGTGACCTGCTGTTATTCCGACCCGGGGAAGTGTATGATTTAAGAATCGGAGAGAAAGTAAGTCCCTTAGGGTTAAGTGCGGACTATTATGTAATGTGCACAGGAGAATGGATAGATGGCTGGTGGAATAAGAGGGTAAGATCTAAGAAAGTAAGAATTACCGATGACGGTCGGCTTCAAAGCATATGGCAGCAGCTAATTCTGGAGAAAAGAAGGCTGGACGGCGGGAATAAGGATATTGTGGAGGCTTTATTTAAGGCGTTGTGCTTGCTGCTAGACCGGGCCATTGAAGAGGCTCCCTCAACTTCCTCTGCCCCCTTACTGTTGGCTTTTAAGATGAAGAGCTTTGTTGAGGAGCATGCTACGTCTGTCTTCAGGCTGGAGGATGTTGCCGGCCACGCCGGTATTAGTGTTACAAGAGCCGTGCATCTATTCAAAGCTCAGTTCGGGTACTCTATTATGCAATATGCGGGGCAGATTCGTCTCGCCTTGGCTTTGCAACTTATGGACAAAAGCAACTATACGTTGGAGCGGATTGCAGAGGAAACCGGCTTTGGAAGCTATACTTATTTCCACAGAGTATTCAGAGATCGGTATGGAGTAGCACCCGGCGCATACCGTAGGAGAGGGTGATTCACAGTTTCCAATAAAATAAAAAGGCCCGCTGCACATAAAGAATGTGACCGCAGGCCTGAGTTTAATTTAGCATCTGGGTAAAGTTTATCTTGTGCTTTCCAGCAGTAGTTGAGGCTCACTGTTCCGGATGAAATCCATGACCTTGTCAAAAATAATACGGTGTCCCTCTTTGTTGGGATGTATACCGTCCATGCAAATGAACTTCGTGAAATCCGGCTGCTGAAGGAAGGCGCCTCTGACGTCTATAATCTTAGTCTTAGTGCTTTCCGCTACCTTAATGATTGTGGAGTTGTACCGTTCCTGCCACCAATAAATCTTAGTGACACTTCCGAGCCACTTCAAAATATTCACTTCCGACACCGGATTGTTCTGGCTGACCCATTTGAAATAGCTGTCGGCGTTCAGTGGGGGTAGGCTCATAAGAATAGGCATGATCTGCTGATTTCTGAGGAAATCAATCATGTCTAACAGCATCTTTTCAAAAGCAGGGAAGTCGGTCTTGGGGTTATGCTCAGCTTCAGGATTATCGGCAATCTCTCCCCAATGGAAATCACAATCATTCCCGCCGAACTCAATTAGAACCACATCAGGCTTTTCCTTAAGGACATCTCTTTTAAGATTCCCTAAGCCTTTCATCAGGGTGTTGCCGAATTTAGCTGTATTGCGCAGTGCTCCATTTAGCTTATTCTGTAAGAGAGAAACGTAATTCTCTTCCAAGATGACATACCTGCTTCGGTCTTCATCATAAATGACACCTTTGGAGATCGAATCTCCGCTGACTATGTATTTGAGCTCTGTATTTACAGACATCTTGCTATCGGCATCGCCGTTCATATTCATTACCTCACCTCGGGTGCTTCTATATTCTTATAATCAGTTTAATCTATTTAGGTAAGGATTACATCTATGGAGGGGAAAACCATGAAAAATAACGATACAAATAGTCCTGTGAATCTCAATGTGGACAGTATTCAATACAGCAAGGAAAATGAGGAGCTTGTAAAAAGCGGATTTTGGGCTAAAACAAAGAAATTCGCAGGAAAGGTTCCGTTTACGAGGGATGCCGTTGCCATGTATTATTGTGCGATGGATGCCAGAACCCCTTTGTGGGCCAAAGGAATAGCTTTCGGTGCACTAGCTTACTTTATTACACCTATAGATGCCATCCCGGATGCCCTCATTGCTATGGGATTCACGGATGATGCCGCTGTAATAATGGCTGGGTTCAGAGCGATTTCGAGCCAAGTCAAGGACGAACATCTGGATAAAGCCGAGATGTTTTTCAAATAGGACGACGATAAGACCGGGGAGCTGCCCCGGTTTTTTTGATGGGGAGAGGTAAATCTGTAAAACAAGCAAGTTTATCCGTAATCCAGTCATGGTGTATCCGTGTGGGAAACGTTCTAATGGAGGTAGGACATTAACTGAGAAAATTTAAGGAGGATTATTAATCATGTCTGAACATGTTCAACGTTTTTCCTCAATTGCCGAAGAACTTAATCCGGAAATCTACCAACATAAGTTATATCCTAAGCATCTGGTGCAGATCGTCAGCGATGATCAAGTCATCCATGGATGGAGGGCTGAGCAGCTACAGGCTTCGGACGAACTGTCTAATTTAGTGCTTGGAAAGGGAGAAGAAGTGATTCTGGATTTCGGTGACCATACCGTTGGCAGGTTGTCTCTGCATATCAAACCCGTGGGAAGTCCGCCGGATGCTCCTTTATACCTTAAGGTGACCTTTGGGGAAATGCCGGTGGAAATGGCTGTTCCTTTCTCTGAATATGAAGGTTGGCTTAGCCGCTCCTGGTTGCAAGAGGAAGCCTATCATGTGGATGTATTACCTGCTGTGCTTCATATGGAGAGAAGATACAGTTTCCGTTATGTGAAGCTTCAGGTTATTGATACCTCTGTTAAATACAAGGTGAGCTTCGAACAGGTTTACTGTACTGCAGTAACTTCAGCGGATCAGAGTCAACTGCAGCCCTTAGAGCATGAAGATCCTGAATTGATGGCCATTGACGCGGTCAGTATCAAAACACTAGAGGATTGCATGCAGGAGGTTTTCGAGGACGGACCGAAACGGGACCGGAGGTTATGGCTTGGAGATTTGCGGCTTCAAGCACTCGCCAATTACGAAACCTTCAAGAACAATGGTTTGGTTAAACGTTGTCTCTATCTGTTTGCTGCATTTCCTAATGACAAAGGTCTTATCACCGCAAATTTGTTCATGAAGCCGGTGATCATTCCTGATGATACTTACCTCTTTGACTATTCGCTTATCTTTGTTGCAACATTACATGATTACTATCAAGCGACCGGAGATTTGAAAACATTACAGGAGTTATGGCCGACGGCCTATCGCCAGATCGAGCTATCATTGGAAAAGCTAGATGAACGGAGTGTTTTACAAGATGAAAATACCTGGTGGTCCTTTATTGATTGGCATCAGGAACTGAATAAACAAACGGCTTCACAAGCCGTTCTAATCTATAATATGAAGCTGGGTTTGGTCCTAGCCGAATGTCTCGGTGATCAGAAACAGGACTTGCTGAGGGCACAAATGGATAAGATCCAATCGGCATCTTTGGAGCATCTATGGAGTGATGAGCTGGGGTTTTTTGTGAGCGGCAGGGAGGAGCAGGTCTCATGTGCTTCGCAAATTTGGATGGTACTTGCAGGGGTAGTGGAGAATGAGAAAGCGAAAGATCTTCTGCTTCGTATGCTCGATGAGAAATCTGCACTTCCGCTAACTACACCCTATATGGTTCATCATCTGATTGAGGCTCTAATTCAAGTTGGGGAGCGGGAACGGGCGGTTGGAGAAATGAAAAGTTATTGGGGCAGCATGATAAAAGACGGAGCGGATACCTTCTGGGAGTTATATGATCCCAACAACAAGAACTTTTCACCGTATGGAAGCTATTTGATCAATAGCTATTGTCATGCCTGGAGCTGTACACCGACTTATTTTATACGTAAATACGAGTTGTAAATCTCTAGTAATTATAAAGAAAAGCCTGAAATTCTCTACTCAGAGATTCAGGCTTTTGTTCTGTAGATCACGGTATTGGGCCGGAGTGCATCTATAGTATTCAGCGAATTTTTTATAGAAAAAACTTAGGCTTTCATACCCGACTTCTGCAGAAATTTCATCTATAGTTTTATGGCTATGAGCTAGCATCGACCCCGCAAGGTTCATGCGCTGGGACTGAACCCATTCTACAAACGTTTTGCCGGTGTTTTTTTTAAGCAGATTGCCCAGATAGTTGGGGTTGAAATTGAATTCGGCGGCGAGACTCTTAAGGGTACATTGGTTATAGTTTCTCTCGATGTATTTCAGCACGGTTATTAACTCTGTTTTCTTGGAATGCCGAGGTGAATTGTAATAAGTGCTGCCATATACCCGCATTAGCTCCGTAAATACGATCAGACAGTAACTGCTAATCATTTCTTGGGAATACTCCGTCGGATCAAAAAATTCGCACATCATATTTCGAATCATATAATGCAGATTTTCATTGCCCTCGGATTGAAAAACAATAAACCGATCATGATTTGTATTCATGGAGATGGCATTAATTAAGAAATCGGTAACGATACCTGAAGAATATACACCGGGCCTTTATCAAAAAAAAGATGCTCAGGCATTCGAGGATAGTTTTCTCCTGTTTGCACCTTGAACTCGTTACCACCAAACTCATTGATATTCTGCAGCGTCTCTTTCTGTACGGTTTCGATGGGGTCCAACTGCTGCAAATATTGATCCAGTGTATGATGATTCATGTCATTACCCCTCACGTCTTGCGCTGATGAAGCTTGTTCATCCGTTTGTAGTCTATTATAGTGCCCGTGGAGGATTAGGGAAAGTTCATTAAGTCGTTACTTTTGCATATATGATAAAAAACAACGCCAACCCGCCTACTAATAAATAATTAGGGACATCGAATAACAAGTTAACCGCGAACAAAACTCCAAGTAGCGCTAATAAGAACACAAAATGATAGAGCTCCAGCTGCTGCTCTTTAACTCTGAATTTGTGGAAAACAAAGGTCGTAGAAAAAAAGTACAGCACTACAGATCCATAAATAAACGTCACAATAAATAGATTCTTCAGCTGTTCCAAGAATAATAATTGAATAGAAGCCGCAAGCATACTCATCGCCAGAAATATGAATAAATGACCATAGATAATGGCTTGCCCGGCTGTTTGTTTCGTCTTGTCGACCTTCTTTTCTACATTGTCAAAATACTGCCACCACATCGCTATGATTAGCACAAAGGTTATGGCTGCGAATAGAATAGAGTGCCAGGTCCAGGTGCTCGACTGTAACACGGCTAGGATACTTATCACGGATTCTCCAAGAAGAATCAATGTAAACAAAGCGAAGCGTTCTAACAAATGATGAGTATTTACGGGGGTTTTCTTCAAGATCCGTCTTCCGACTATGGGTACCATAATATCGGCAATAATTCCGGCGTACAAAATGGTGTAACGAAGCCATGAATCAAAAAATAGCGACGTACAAGAGATGGCTATGCCCACCCAAAAATAAGTTCCCAGATAACGCGCTGTGGCTTGATTGTGGCCATGTTCTTTTTGGTGAACAGAAAGATATTGAAGAGCGGTCATACTTCTTAGACCTACATAACCCACAAGGAATGAAATATAGTATTGATCAAATTCTACCGATAAGCTAGCCGTCATAATGAGTGCGAAAAATAATTGAAGAATTAAATAGATCCGATGCTTTAGGATGTCCTGTCCAAAACGGTTCATAAATAGGGTCTGGCCTGCCCAAGCCCACCATATGGGAATGAAGATTAACACAAATTTCGCCAAGTATTCAAAAGGAATTACACCATGCTCTACATGGACGAGGACATGACTTGCTTTAGAAACAGCGGCTACAAATAGTAAATCATAAAAAAGCTCCAACCAAGTTACTTTCTTTGGTGCCATGTAATTACCTCCCGGGACGGCGTAGATTAAAATAATATTTCGTGATTTTGTAACAAAGATAGGGCTAATATCCTTAATTTTAACCTCAAAATTGATATTTTTGTGATTTTTTTTATATTATTTATGAAATCGCTACATTCTTCCCCGTTCGGGAAAGCTGATATAAAGGTCAGATGGTTCTGTAGCATCATCTGATTTTCAACTCTCTGTGATTGTCTATATTACAGTAGGACGAAATAACATCTAATTAATTGTTGTGTATGGCCCTGCTTTAAAAATAGACAACATTAATCTATTATTAATCATATGTTCAGTGAACCATCTAACTTAATTCGTGTTACGAAAGGGAGTTACAAAGCGTGGATAAATCGACAACGACTCAGCAAGATATCCTGTCTGCTATGAATTTCAGACATGCCACTAAAGAATTTAACAGCAGCAAGAAAATCACAGATTCCGACTTTCAGTTTATTCTAGAAACCGGACGTCTGTCTCCGAGCTCCTTTGGCTTTGAGCCATGGAGGTTTGTTGTTGTGCAAAACCAAGAGATTCGGGAGAAGCTGCGCCCTTACGCTTCGGGAGCCCAAAAGCAGCTAGCAACTGCGAGTCACTTTGTACTTATTTTATCAAGGCTTCCAAAAGATATGGTCGCGAACTCTGATTATATCAAGAACATGATGGAGAATGTTCAAGAGCTGCCTGCGGAAGTCGTCCTGGCTAAAGGTACAACTTATGATAAGTTCTTAAGAACCGGCTTTAGATTACAAGAGAATGAGCGAGTTATGTTTGAGTGGAGCTGCCGGCAAACGTATTTGGCACTAGGCAATATGATGACCGCCGCTGCCCTAATAGGCATTGACTCCTGCCCTATGGAAGGCTTTGAGAGGGACAACATTGAAAAGGTTCTAATCGAAGAAGGAATAATGGACCCCGAGCATTTCGGAATCTCCTGTATGGTGGCTTTTGGATATCGTCAGTATGAACCCGGAAAGAAAACACGGCAATCGGCGGACCAAGTTATACAGTGGGTGTAATAAAAAAATGTAAAATGATGGTAATCTAAAGCATTGTCAAAAGGGGAGCATTTCATATATTGTTGAAAAATGGTGCAAATATCCAGTGCTGTTATTTTGACAGGGGAAGTGAAGCTTTTGAAAAAGATACTATATAGCTGTGTTGCTATCTTATCTGTAGTAGGGTTTATAATCTATGGCTTTATCAGTGCTCCCAAGGTCATACATGTGAATCAACAGATTGAAGTTACTGCGTACAAAGTGGAGGATCGCAGCTTTTCTAAGAAGGTTTTGATCTCTTTATCGGGTGTATTTGATGAGAAGTCGGAAAGCTATCTTGGTAAATTAACAGTGAACGGGAAGGAATATATGAACTGTAGTTTGGATCCAAAGTTCGCTATGGTACAGTGTTCTGAGGTTGGGAATGAGAAACCGCCGCGTGACCATCTGGGTATGGTAGTCGCTAACGAAGATTTCAGCAAATGGAGTCTCAAGGTAGGACCGTCAGACCAAAATGAGAATAACTTATATACAGTACTAAACCAAGGTTCTACAACTACAGATGATATCATTCTAAGTATACCAGACACAGATAGAGACTCTTCACTGAGGGCCTTTGATGAATTAATGCAACACCATGTCGTGGAATTAAAACAGAGTTTTAAATAGGAAGTGTCCTTGCGTCCATGTTTGTAAATCACTTCAACGGGTAACTATAACTAAGGAACAACAAAACGCAGCCCGTATGAAGGAGGATGTAACATGTCAGATCAAACTCAAAATGAAGCTGATATTCGGAACAAAGCAAATAAAGATGGAGACTCATTGGCAGAAATGAAGAAAATGAAAAACGGTGTGGACATTGAGCCGGAAGCCGATGAATGGACAGCCAAACCCGCACCTACTGCACATCCAGACCCGATCCCGAATAATAAGGATATTTAAATGAAATGTATGATAGAGACCGCCCCTTTATAAGGCGGTCTGTTTTTTAATTTGTTTCGGGATAGTGCTTCATGTAAAGTAAGAGAAAACTTACTTCTACATAGGAGAGTGGACCATGTCGAGCGAAAATGTGCTGCAAGAGCTTTTGAAGTTGGAAGAAGAAATCGTATTTTCCCGTTTCACGAACGAAATGGCGGTAGAGATAGGCCTTAAGCTGTACGAAACCGCCCGTGAGCTGGGCAAGGCAATAACTATTGATATCACTCGTAATGGTCATAGATTGTTCCATCTGGCCATGGAGGGTACCGCAGCAGATAATGAACAATGGATTCGCCGGAAAAATAACGTAGTCAACCGATTTGGGCACAGCTCTTATTATATTAGTAATATGCTCCAAGCAAGCGGATCAACCTTTGAACAGGTTTTTGAGGTGTCGGGTGCTGATTATGCAGCACATGGCGGTGCTTTTCCGATTATTATCCGCAATGTTGGAATCGTAGGAACGGTTACAGTATCAGGTCTTCCGCAAAAAGAAGATCACGAGCTGGCGGTGCAGGTATTGAGAACTTTTTTGTAACTTTTCAGGCCTCAAGCAATTTGGATTGCAGGGAGGAAAGGGAAATGCGTAGTCGGAACGAGAATCTAAAACCTAATACCGGAAGGTAAGATCCGGGCACTAGTTACAAAGACATAACCCTCGGGGTTATGTCTTTTTTTAGCTGCATTCTTAAATTTTATAGCTTACGCATAGCTCCAGGCAAACCAAGGCATAATATCTCCCGTTAGAGACCTGATGTAAATAATGACAACTGGGGGCGGGACAAATGACTATATTGCCGATTTTCTCATTGGATGGATACACACATGTGACTGGTGCTCAGCAATATTTCTTCTATTTTATTATTTATTCTTTTCTGGGATGGGTACTGGAGGGAACCTATAATCTATATAGTAACGGAAGCTTTCGCAAAGAAGGGTTTATGAAGGGGCCTTTTAAGCCGATGTATGGATTTGCTCCCCTTTTCCTGTTGCTAGCAAGAGATCTGGCACTCCCGCTCCCTGTATTTCTGCTGCTCGCGCTGATCATTCCGTCAGCTGTTGAATTTATAAGCGGATGGTTACTGAAGACGTTGTTCCATAGGCAGTGGTGGGATTACTCCGGTCTGCGATATCATCTGCAAGGACATATATGTCTGCGATTTTCACTATATTGGTGGGTTTTGTGTATAGCCTGTATTTATGGGATTCAGCCGCTAATGGAATTTTTATACCAGCGGGTTGAACCGTTATGGGAGTTGCTCTTACCGCCAGTCGCATTTTTCTTTACGGCTGATTTATTGTGGACAAGTTGGACACGGCGTCGAGGGGGAAAGAAGCTGGAGCTGGGTGAGAGCTAATAAGAGTTGGAGTATATTTAAATAAATAACAGGGATTGTGTAGAGATGTCTTGAAGCCAAAGGGGCTTGAGGCATCTTTTTTATATATAAAATGATGAACAGAATAGCTGCACTCCGTACAACTATTTATAACATATAAGTTATCCATAATCGTATAGTTGCACTTTGTACACTTATTAATTGTAAATCAGGCATATCAAGTGGGTATGAGGGGATTTAGATGTATTCAGTACAACTAAACAAGGGAACAGGCTTGTATTCGGAGGAATAGGTGTAAAAAGTACAACTAAATCATATCCACTTCTTCGTAATTCGTTTGGTTTGTACTTCCCATCGTTTGGGTTGCATTCCCCACGTAGGAAAAAGGATTCGACCGCTACTATGTGTAATATAGTATGAAATGTAGTAGTAACTTAAATCATATATCCTATTCATATATCCCATCCATATATCTAAGGAGGCGACTCTATGCCAATGTCTGAGTATTACCAAAGTTTAAGACTGAAGCTGGGTTCAGAGCTGTTAATGATACCCTCAGTAGCTGCTGTCATAAGAAACGATAAGGATGAGATCCTATTTATCCGCAAGCCTGAAGACACCTTGTGGGGCCTGCCCGCAGGAGCGATTGAACCAGGTGAGTCACCTGCGAGAGCACTGCGCAGAGAGGTGTTTGAAGAGACGGGATTAATGGTCAATCCAGCAAGGATTTTAGGTGTGTTTGGCGGGGAGAAGTTTAGATACGTTTACAGTAACGGTCATCAGGTGGAGTACCTGGCAATCGTATTTGAATGCACTATTGTTAAAGGAACACTTCAAAGTGTGGATGGAGAGGTGGAGGCGTTTCAATATTTTAAAATGAATGAACTGCCTGAACTGTCCGTTCCTTATCCTAAAGAAATTTTCACCCAGAATGCAGGTATGCCGACCATCTCCGTGTTTGAATGATGAAGAATATGAAGCTGAAATTAGGATATATTGGCGTCATTCTCCTTGTAATTGCGCTTGGTATTAGTTCGAGAGTTTTTTCGGACAAGTTGCCCTTATTTATATCCAGTCATGCCGGGGATGCGTTATGGGGGAGTATGGTTTATTTAGGGTTTCGGGTGCTGCTGAATAAACATAAATTGCGTCTCTCCTTGGTTCTTGGCTTGCTTTTTAGCTATGCCATTGAATGTAGTCAGCTGTATCAGGGAGAATGGATTAACGGTGTCCGTTCTACGGTATTGGGAGGATTGATCCTCGGAAAAGGCTTTTTGTGGATCGACTTGATCAGGTATTTCACAGGGATCGGGATGGCTTTCGCGCTGGATTATTTCATCTTAAATAGTACCAAGACAGATATAGACAGATCGCCGCGGAAGCAAAAAGAATAACTGAATTTCTGAGGTTTTTTCGCATTTTAAAGCCATAAGCCGCAAAGAAGACGGCAGCAGTTAATTTGGAAAGGCTCTGATAGTTAATGTTCTCTGAAAATAATGAACTGCTAAATACAATGGACGCCAATAAAGAGCTCGAAATGATCAGCTTAAACCACAAAGGTTCCTTAAGGAATTGAGTGTACATAAATTTGATCCTCTGCATAACAGTACCCCTCCAACAACATTTAAAATTTTAAATCTAATATAGCATATATCGGAAAAAAATCGGGGAAATCCTATTTTTTTTGATTATGCATTCTAAAGATGTATCTTTTGAACCAGTACTCCTGGATTAGTGCGACTATAATCTTATTGTAACAATGGAGGTATTTGGTTATGATCAAATCATAATCGGCAAAACTTTTAAAGCAGGTTGGTTCTATACTAAATAACTCCTATACATAAAGAAGGTGCTGTGTCATGAAAGTCCATGTTATGGATCTTAAACCCGGTGATCGTCTAAAAACAGATACTTTCAATAATGTGGGTCTGCATGTCCTTCCTCAGGGTACTACTATTAAAAGTGAGGAAATCGCAGTTCTTATTAGGCATAGTATTGATTACGTTGATATTGAGCATCGAAATGTGTCGGCCCTCCGAGAGAGTGCTGCTTTCCGTCAGAGTTTGTTAAAGGGAAGTATTGATGAAGCTATCGAAACCTATGAATCGGTCTTTCTCGAATCCTTGACAAGCGGTAAGTTTACACAGTCCATGATCGATGATTCATTGCGGCCGCTTCTAAAGAATCTGGATAATCAAGGGGATGTCGTATCCCTTCTGCTTATGCTGGAGCAGGATCATGCAAACACTTATAATCATTCTTTGCAAGTGGGGTTATTATCCTATTACTTAGCGAAATGGCTGGGCCATACCAAGTCGGAGATCTATGTAATCAGCCGAGCCGGGTATTTGCACGATATCGGTAAAAGTCAGGTCCCTCAGGCAATTTTGAATAAAAAGGTACTTACAAATGCAGAATTGGAAGAATTGAAACGGCATACCACCTACGGTTATGAAGTGATAAGCAATTCTATGGCTGATGCGTCTGCACCATTGGTTGCTCTTCAACATCATGAGTTCGAAGATGGTTCAGGGTATCCCAAAGGTATTCTTCAGAGCGATATTCATCCCTATACCCGAATCGTTACCGTTGCTAATCTCTATATCGGTATGATTACCTCCAGAAACTTTCAGCTGAAGCAAAGCCTTATGAACGTTCTTCGGAAAATAAACGAGTTGGGGTTCGGTAAGCTTCATGCGAAAACTGTGCAGACATTGATCTGGAATATGCTTCCTAACTTTATCGGTAAAAGTGTTCGATTAAGCAACGGGGAAACAGGCATAATCATCATGAATAATCCCACAGATATATTCAAGCCGTTAGTTCGGGTGGAAGACCAATTCAGGGATTTGTCACGGGAACGTAACCTATCCATTGATGAAGTATTCATGTAAGCTAAACTTTAATAAATAAGCTAAGGATGCACCCTCTTGGGTGTGTCTTTTTTTAGCTAAGTATATTTCGATGAACCTATAATTTTGGTATAAAGAGGAAGGTTTTCCTAGGGCTATAGAGAATTAATGATGTGTGGAGGAAAGGAGAATTAGGAATGAGCGAGTGTGGAACACGCATGATAACATTAAATCAGATTGGCTATCCTGTGGATGGACAAAAAATCGCCTTGTTTACATCTTCTGAAAGCGAATTCAAGGTCATTGAGGTAATTTCTGGTGCTGTAGTTTTTGAAGGGCGGCTTGGGAATTCGGTAGAGGATGGAGCCAGCGGGGTTACCGTTCGCAAGGGAGATTTCTCAGAGGTGCAACAACCGGGGCAATACCGCATAGAGCAGGGTAAGCATCGATCCGGCGCATTTATTATCACAGATAGACCTTATCATGATTTACAACAAGGATTGCTGAAAGCATTTTATTATTACCGTTGCGGAGTAGAGCTTACAGAGGAGTATGCCGGACCTTGGAGCCATAAGGCCTGCCACACAGCTGAGGGTATTGTGTACGGGAAACCTGAGCTCAAGCTGGATAGTTCTGGCGGGTGGCATGATGCCGGCGATTACGGAAAATATAGTGGACCGGGTGCCAAGGCCGTTGCTGATCTTCTGCTTGCCTATGAAATGTATCCTTCCGCATTGCTGAGCCCTATTCCACTTCCTGAAAGTGATGGTCATACACCGGATGTTCTGTTGGAATGCAAGGTGGAGCTGGATTGGTTGTTCAAGATGCAGGAAGCCGAAACCGGCGGTGTATATCATAAATTAACTACGTTGAATTTTCCGGGTCTTGATGTAATGCCTGAGGATGATACAGCAGCATTATACTTTTCCCCAGTATCGGCAGCAGCAACTGGAGATTTCGCGGGTGTGATGGCATTGGCATCCAGAATATATAAGCCATTTAATCATTCGTATGCGCAAAAGTGTCTGGATGCGGCAGTAGCAGCGTGGGGCTGGTTAGAGACCCATCCTATTGTTCCGGGATTTAATAATCCCTCGGAGATTACAACGGGGGAATACGGAGACGAGCAGGATTTGGATGAGCGTTTCTGGGCAGCGGCTGAAATGTATCGGGCAACCGGTGAAGAAGTTTATCACAAGGCGTTCGAACAACTTGCAGAGGAATCCTTTCCCAAGTATATGTTAGGCTGGGGCGATATGGGCGGTTACGGTTCCATAGCTTACTTGTTAAATGATAAAGTGGATAAGGAGAGTGCGCTATATCTTTCGTTACAAGAAGGGCTACTGACTGAAGCCCAACGTCTGTTGGATCAGAGCCGTCAAGAGGGTTACCTGATCTCATTGAAGGAAGAGGATTATATTTGGGGCAGTAATATGCTTGTGATGAACAATGCCATGCTGCTTCTCTTCGCAGAGCATCTAAGCGGGGATTCCAGCTTTGCAGCCTGTGCTTTGGATCATCTGCATTATTTAATGGGCAGGAATGTACTGGATATTAGCTACGTTACCGGATTCGGTGATAAATCAGTAATGCATCCGCATCACCGGCCATCGGTAGGAGATAATGTAGATGCTCCTGTACCGGGGTTAGTCTCCGGCGGACCGGACCGTGGACTGCATGATGATTATGTAGTTGAGCATTTGCAAGGGAAGCCGGCTGCCCAATGCTTTGCTGATCATGAACTGAGTTATTCTACAAATGAAGTAACTATATATTGGAACTCACCGGCGCTGTTCGTCACAGCACGCTTTAACCAGTAATATCCAAGTGAGCAGGAGGAACCACAACCGTCTTTTATGCGTAAGCATGGAAGGCGGTTTTTTCAAAATATAAAGAAAGTATAAGTCTTAAGCGTACTTTTCTTATATTTCTACGAGAAACGGGTACCGTCCCATTAAGGACGGCAACGCCGTTTCTTCTTGTGTCCTAACGATCTTCTTTAGTTTATAATACAATTATAGTTTGACGACTTTTGTCGAAATATAGATAAATATAGCGATAAGGTAGAGAAAAGGGGGTTATGTTATGCCTAAGCGGGGAAGCCGGGGTCAAAGAAACAAATTAAGTCTGACTACACTGCTTATTGGATTAGTATCCCTGTCTGTCCTTTTAACCTCAACGATTCTTTTGCTTGCTTCTTATCAGTCTAAAAGGCAATCGTTGATCGACACAACACTTCAATTGAATTATACCAATGCCAATAAAATGAGCCAGACGATAGATTCTTTATTCAGATCCATGCGTACGAGCTTGCAATACTCAGCCAAAGCCTTATCAGGCACTAACGAGATGAGTATTTCTGACCGAGATGAATATTTAGATTTGTTAAGGAACAGCAGCAATTACTTCAATTCGATGGCTATTATCGATGGAAAAGGCATCATCCAAAATGTATCCCCTCAGAGATTGGGGACAGCCGGCAAAGAAGTGAATACCATAGCCGGGGTGGATATCAGCATTTCTCAGACTCCTTTTCTTTCCGAACCGTATCGAGCGTCAACTACGGGGCGGCTTATAGTGATTATGACCCAGCCCTATTTTGATGGAAAAGGTCACTATAGAGGAGTCATTGCAGGTACCCTTAATCTTCAAGATCACAACGTGTTGACAATGATTTTCGGGAGCAACAATGTTGATACTGAAGGGTCCTACTATTACATTGTCGGGTCGGACGGTAAGATACTGTTCCATCCTGACAGGAGTCGCATTGGGCAAGATGTTAGAGCAAATAAGGTTGTACAGAAACTCCTTGAAGGAAAAAGTGGACAGGAAAGAGTCATTAACACGAGGGGAGTAGAGATGCTTGCGGGCTATTCTAACGTTCCAGCCAATGGGTGGGGAGTGGTAGTTGAATCCTCAAACGCTATGCTGAATGAACAAGTGAGCGGCCATATTAAAAACATTCTTTGGTACATTTTAATGCCGTTCGTATTACTGTTGATGGCCGTTATTCTAATCGCACACGAACTGGCAAGACCTTTCGTATTTCTTGCTAACTTAGTTAACAAAATAGGGAAAGAAAAAGTAGAGCTGCCTGAGAGAAAACCACATTGGAACCGAGAAGCGGATTTGTTAACGAAAACGGTACTCCTTGCCTTGGCTGATTTTCAAAAACATACAGATCAACTGACCCAGGAAGCACTGACGGATTCCTTAACCGGACTTACGAATCGCAGGAATTTTGAGAATACAATGGATCAATGGATTGGCGAAGGCAAGTCTTTCTCATTAATCGTTATGGATGTGGATAAATTCAAATTTGTGAATGATACATATGGTCATCAAGCGGGAGACGATGTACTTAGGCAGGTTGCCAATGTGATTTCTGCTTCCGTTAGACCCAAGGATATATGCTGCAGATATGGGGGCGAGGAATTCGTAGTTCTTTTAGCTAAGACTACTGTAAAGGATGCTTACATTGTGGCTGAACGAGTTAGAAAAGCAGTCGCTATTGGAGAGGTAAACCACGGACTCCCGATTACCGTATCACAAGGCATCGCTCACTTTCCCTCCCAGGCAAGGTCTTCAGATCATTTATTTCATTTGGCAGATCAAGCCCTTTACAAGGCGAAGGAATCAGGTAGGAATAGAACCGTTATAGCAGAGCTGCAGTAGAATTCTAGTACAGTGATTGATGAATATAACCAAGCGATCCCTCTTATCGGGTCGCTTTTTTTTGCGATTTATTGTGAAAGTTCCGCACCTGGGCATAGGCAAATACATATCTTAAACTCAGGAAGGATTGAAAAATGGGTAACAACAGAAGGGTAGGGATAGATAGTGAGCTCTTATATAGAGAATTCATCACCCGAGTTACAGTTTACTTATGATTTGAGCCAGAACCCGGTTTTTAAAAAAGATGCCAACAACTTCATCAATGAACTGTCCATTAACCAATTGAATACTCTTGAGAATTTATCCATCCTAGATATATATCTTAGTAAAGCTAACGTGATAGAACCCCACTATCATCAAAATGCTGCAGAACTCATCTATTGTATTTGTGGCGCATTGGTTGTCTCTATTATTAATCCGTTTAGCAAGGAATTGCTGCATTTCCCAATATGTCCGGGTCAAGTAGTGAACGTGCCACAGGGCTGGTGGCATTACGAAGTGGCTACTATAGATAACACGCATCTTCTGGCGATTTTTGATGCACCCTTTCCCGATACAATCTATGGATCAGATCTTTTGCGGCTCACTCCTCCTAATGTGCTTGCCCACACGTACTGCCTCGATGAGGCGAAAGTTAGGGATACCTTATCTCCAATAAAACAGACTACGGTTCTTGGCCCTCCACCGGGCTGCTGCCCCCAACCATCCCAGCAGGGTTACGGTTCCCACTCGTACGTTCCTCAGCAGTACACTACTCAAGGCTATCAGAATCAGGCATACACTCAACAATATATGCAACAGCCTTATGTGCAGCAGACCCTTTATTCTCAGTACCCGGGCACTCAAGAGTGAAAAAAAACCTCTCAGGATCTGAAGATCCCGAGAGGTTTCATGATTAGGACAAACGGACAAGCACTCTGCCGCGGATGGCCCCTTTTAATATATCTTCCAGTGCCAATGGCAATTCATCCAGGGTGACTTCCCGGTAGACGAGAGTATCAAGCTGCGCAGGCTTTAGATCACTTGCCATCCGCTGCCATACCTTAAGCCGTTTCTCTGTACTGCAGGATACGGAATCAATACCAAGTAAGTTAACACCGCGAAGGATAAACGGCAACACGGATGTCGGGACTGCGGTTCCACCGGTTAGGCCGCTGGCGGCAACGGATCCGTTATAGGAAATTTTGCTCAATATTGCTGCAAGTGAGCTTCCCCCAACCGAATCTACAGCAGCTTGCCATAACTGTTTATCAAGAGGTTTAACGGAGGTACCTGTAACATCTTCGCGGGAGATGACTTCCTCTGCCCCAAGAGTTTTCAGATATTCTTCTTCGTCAGTCTTACCCGTACTTGCAACTACGTGGAAGCCCTTTTTGCTAAGCATAGCAATCGCAGCGCCACCGACACCGCCTGTAGCCCCGGTCACTAATATCTTACCGTTATCAGGCCCAATACCGTGTTCTTCCAAAGCCTGTATGGACAATGCGGCGGTGAAGCCGGCTGTACCATAAATCATAGCTTCTCTTAATGTAATTCCCTCCGGCAAAGGCATTACCCAATCCGCAGGAATACGTGCATATTCGCTATAGCCTCCAAAGTGGGAAACACCGATACCATAACCGCTGGCAAACACGGGTTGTCCTTCTTGAAACCTGTCATCTGTAGAAGAGACAACATGTCCGGACAAATCAATACCCGGGATAAAAGGATAGGTTCTGATAATATTGCCATTCGGAATGCTAGCTAATCCGTCTTTATAATTCACACTGGAATAGGATACTCTGATAACAACCTCTCCAGCAGGTAATTCCTCCATGGTAACCGGCTTTACAGCGACCGAAAATGAGGTTTCGGATTTCTCTACAACTAATGCTTGGAATGTTTCGGACATAGGTGTTAAGTCTCCTTTTGTGAGTCAATAATATGAAGTAATATATTACTTATTCTGACTGGTAAACTTTTTAATGTCTATGATATAATGTCCATTAATTTAAATCCTACTATGCAGAGTCTGCATCCAACATTTGTGGAGACAGCAGGGACTTTTGCTGCCATTTACGTCCCTTCCACCGAAAGTAGTGGAACACACCTCGCACCCACTCATCGGCGGCGTGGGCGATCCACACTCCTAGCACACCGTAACCCTGATGAATTCCAAGAAAATAGGCTAAAGGTACTTTAATTCCCCACATAAAAATGATCGCCATCATTAGAGGAAACTGAACATCACCTGCTGCGCGAAGCGAATTAATAACCACATGATTGAATACCCGTCCTGGCTCCAGAAGGATGCACAGCAGCAGAATGGATGCGCCAATGGCAATGACATCAGGGTCATCTGTGAAGAAATCGAACACCTGTGTACGGAACATAATGCCAACGACAAGTGTACCTGTAGTAATTCCCATAGCCCATTTCAGACTGGATAACAGCTGCCGGTAAGCTTTTTCCTTCTGACCTGAACCTATCAGCCGGGCGACAATAATCTCGGTTCCTTCACCAATTGCCATTCCAAAAATCATGAAGAAATAAACGATGGTATTACTGTAGACATGAGCAGTCACTGCTGTCAATCCCATAAAGGTTACGAAGCGCGTGATCAACATATTACTGATATGGTACGACAGCCATTCTAATCCGGAAGGAATGCCGATTTTCAAGATCGCGGTAAGTTCCTGCCATTTCATTGTAAAGTAATAACGGAAATGTATGGGTTCTCCTACACGCTTATACAGCAGAATGAAAATTCCAATACATGCGATAATACGACTGATTATGGTAGAGATTGCTGCCCCCATAATGCCGAGCTGCGGGAAGCCTAGCCAGCCAAAGATTAGTAGCGAGTTGCCGATTAGATGAAGAATATTCATACCTATCCCAATAAACATGGTGTCCCGCGTATATCCGTGTGATCGGATGACCGGCCCAGCAGTTAGCATCAGAGCTTCGAGAAATAACGATCCTCCGACCAGCATCATATAAAGTGCAGCATCATTATGTACATTCTGAGGAACATCATAGAAGGACAATAACGTGTCTCTGCTTGTAATGAAAATCAGACTGATTAGGAGGCCAAAAATAAGGTTGAAGGTTAAAGCTGAGGCCGCAGTTTGGCTAACATCCTGAACCCGGCCGGCACCAATGAGCTGGGAAATGACAACCCCAACACCAAGACCGAGTAAATTAAACAGAATAATAGAAAACTCAATGAGCTGACGGGAAATGCCCACGGCTGATACAACCTCATCTGATATATGACTCAGCATAAAGGTATCCACGGTTCCCATCAGAATGTGAAACAGTATTTCGATGAAAATAGGCCAAGTGATGGCGAAAACGGTCATGGTTTTTAGGGTCTTTGTTGTTGATGGAGCCACGGAAAGGTATACCTCCTTGAATTAATAAATTGCACCTCGCCAATTGTACAGCCCGCAGGCGAAATTGTCTTTACTATTCTGATAAATCTGACCGTGGAGTAGCATTATTTTGACAAAGTAGCGTATTTACTGTTTGGGTAAAATATACAATTATCTGTAAAAAGCGTGTTATAATACACAGGATGGAGTGAGGCGGAATTGGATTAAAGGAGGGGTTTATTTGCTTAAAATATGGCGTACCACCATGATGTTCGTTGCTATGATTTTTTTACTTACAGCCTGCAATACTGAAACGATCAAACATCACTACACGTTCGAAGGTGAGGCAAGCCAATGGTCCGCGAGTTATGTTCAAGACGTGACAGAAAAATACATCAGCAAAAAAGGTAAGCCAACTAAGCATGAAACTCGTGAAAGCTCTGTTTTTCAGCTGATATACAAAGGGGAACAATCGGACCTGGGTAATATAAAGCTTTTGAAATACAGTTACAAAGGCACAGCAGGTGGAGCAAGCAGATCGCAAGAAGGACCTGTTTATCTAAAAGATCTAAAGTTTGTAAACGCTGGCAGTGAAGGGTCTTTTGAAAGGGAGGATTCGGTGATCCGGGTTGAAGTAGAATGGGATGGTCAGAAGGAACAATTTGATCTGAGGGTCCATAAGTAAAAATTATCAAATAGAAGGTAGGATGAACTTAATGGTAACTGTAAAAGAAATGGAGTCAGAGTCTCTTCCAGCATTGAGTGAATTATATACCGAGCTGATTAACAAATCTACCGACTTCAGCAAGCTGGAGGCTGTGTTCAAGAGTATTAAAGAGGACAGTCGCTATATATTATTAGGGGCTTTTATCGAAGGGGAGCTTCTGGGTTCCGTAATGGGTATTATTTGCCAGGATCTTGTTGGTGAGTGCAAACCTTTTATGGTGATTGAGAACGTGGTAGTCTCTTCTCGTGCACGCCGTCAGGGAGTGGGTCAAAAGCTGATGGCCGCCTTAGAAGTAATCGCACGGGAAAAAGATTGCTGGTACATCATCCTAGTTTCAGGGGAGCAGCGGAAGGAAGCGCATATTTTTTATGAAGCTTTAGGCTATAGGGAAGAGAAAGTCGAAGGATACCGGAAACATCTGATTTCACATTAAAATTTGTTTTGTTTAGAGGTAAGAGTCCGGGTAAGAGTCCAACCTTCACCGCGTTTTTGCCAAACCGCTTCAGGATTAGTAATGCGGTGAAGGTTGCGTATATCCTAGAATCGTTGATTGTATTCAATTCCCTTAATCTCTAACTGAAACCAGTTGAAATCTCCGCTTTTCTCTTTCCAAATAACCTCTGACTTTGAAGGAATTCGTATTCCATTAAACTCTTTAAATTCTGTATTAATGCCTCCCCAATCGCTTAACACATATTTTCCGTTTATTTCTTTGTACCTTTTGGTGTTGAAACTGATGAGATCGCTCTTCTCATTAAAAGAGAAAACGCCTGATGCGCTTACTCCTTGATAGCTCATTGTTGCCCGTGACGAGTGTTCATCAATCACTTCCCATTGGATATATGAATGTAAAGCGGCAGTCGGAAACCATGGCATCTCAGCCAAATATCGAACCATTGTGCTAAAGTCCATTTCAGGCCCCTTCGCTTTAACCACTGAGAATAAAGAAAGCAGCTTAATGTTCATTTTGCCTTTACCTTCCTGATAGTTATCCAATCCGCTCATATGGAGTAGGGGAGCCATTTTAACATAGGCCTTCCACACGAACCCCGGTTCATCCACTCTAAAATACTGCACCGCCTGAACTGGCATCCAATGCCCGTCTTCTTTTGTGCGCATTTTCCCTATTTGTTCTAGACGAACATTTATGATCTTTTCTTTCCCGATAATATGGGTGCCTATGAGCCATTTCTGAACGGGAAGCGGTAGGCCTGCCAAATCTTCTTTGCGAATGATTTCAGTCTTTATGTTGGAGATATTATGTATCAGCTGATTCACTTGCTTCCTAACACTGTTGTTGAACATCAGTACTGCAACCCCTACAACCCCTACAATTACGGCAACAAGAATTACGAGAACGATTAACGTATACAATAAGAACATAATCAATGATCATCCTTTCTTGGATACTTACGGATTAGTTACCTATGGGGATCTGTAGACGATGATGGTAAATTATACGGGATATTTTGTGGGATTATATTAGTATTCAAGGCTATAAAGTTACAGTTTTTTGGAAAGTGGATGTCACCTTGGAATTAAGGGCGGGTTGCTTTCAACAGAAGCTGTTGGAGTGCAAGGTGCCCAAGCTGGCTTACAATAGCCTGTGTACCAAGCTTTGGAGCCTAGTTAGTCAGGGAACAAAAAGTAGGGTATCCTCTGGTTTGCGAACCAACAAGGAGGAACCCTACTCGATGACCGGTTAACTACCTAGATGGGTTGTACGTGAAACCCACGTAGAGCACGGTCAGTGGTGATGTCGATTAATATCGCCTCGGGTATCAACGAAGACGAACACCGTCAAATCCTCGGCTTCTATGAGGGCGGCCAAGAGAGTTCAAACGGTTAGAGAGATGAGTTTTAAGCTACCTTTGGTGATCTGGAGCTCTCGAAGATTTATAGACTTAAAGAAAAACAGGACGAGTAAGGAAGGGGGAATTTGGAACTGTAGGAGCGATAGTGTCCGCCCGAAAAGCTTTCCGTAGGAAGGCTCGCTTCGAAAGCATAAGCTGTATCGGACTTCAACCGCTAACAGCGGTATAAATCAAGAAATCGGGAGACAACAGCGGCCGAAAGTCCAAAGTTTCACCGTACTTACGATCGACAACTGTGGAATTTATTCTTTTGTTCAACCTATGTAGACTTCTTGACGTCCTGCCCAGGCCGGAAAGCGAAATGAAATGTAAAAGTACAATATAATCAGCCCCCGAGGCTGGAAAAGACGAAATGAAATGTAAAAGTACAATATAATCAGCCCCCGAGGCTGAAAAGGACGATTTGAAATGTAAAAGTACACTTGAATTATCCCCCGAGTCTGAAAGCGGCGACTCCGGCTCGTTCTTCATTTCATAGTGACCAGAAACTACATTTGACCTTCCTGGCAATAGCAATCTATAATCACCAACATGGGTTATTAGGCATTAGTATAACATATAGAGGCGGGGATTAACTGTGAACCAGTTGTGTAAGGTGCTCATTGTGGATGATGAAATATTGGTTCGCCAGGGTATTAAATATGTGTTGGATTGGGAACGGGAAGGGTTTCAGTTGGTTGGAGAAGCATCCAACGGGCAGGAAGCATTGGAGTTGGTCCAAACGCTTAAACCCCATATTGTGATTACAGATATTGTGATGCCCGTTATGGACGGCGAGGAATTAACGCGAATCGTAAAACGGGATTATCCGGAGATTGAAGTTATTGTGTTAAGCAGTTTCAGTGAATTTCACTATGTGCGATCCACTTTCCAAAGCGGTGTAGCTGACTATATATTGAAACCGAAGCTGGAAGCTGGGGGATTGCTCCAAGTGTTAAATAAAACGAAGGACAAAATTCCTGGCTTAGTTACTGCAGATTCCACGGATAAGGAAACTCTGTCTGTTGATGCTCTTATAAGCAGGATTATTTCCGGCTATGAGGAAGAACCTGATTCCGATTTACTATCCCAAAAATTCCCCCATGAGCAGTTCTTCTATCTGAGCTGTGATCTAGGACTCCCTAAAATCTCTGATAGACAAACACTAGACAAGCTTAAGGGTACGATAATAGCCAGATTAGAGAAACAAGTTCCTAATATTATTCCATATCCTGTTCCAGGGGAGCAGAACACCATCTTATTCCTGATCAATCTGAAGGAGAAGCAATGGAGTCAAACCGTCCAGGCGATGAGGCTCATGTCAGAAGGGTTGGCTGAGTCGGAGCCAGACCTCCGGTGGGTGCTTAGCGAACGGTTCTATGAGTGGAGTAAAGCTTCAAATGTATATAACAACAGCTATTTGAAGTTGCTCCAATATCGCTTCTTTCTTCCGGATAAGGTACTTTTAATCCATGAGGAACTGCCTAAACCAAAGGCTGAGCCCGACAAGTTCAATTTGTCTCATTTTACAGAGCAAATTAAAAGGCTTCAACTGGAGGAAGCTTTTACAGATTTAAGACAGCATGTCACTTCATTATCCAATCACTATGAAAGCGATGTCTTTGAATTCAAATCTTTTTTAGGTAATATCATTTTCAATGTCACCAACCAATTAGCTCATATCAAAGCACTGGAAGAAGATAAATACGCAATGTTTCGTGCTATTGATGAGGCACCCGATGTGGAGGAGACGATCCTTGTATTGGAATCTTTTATAAGCAAAGTTATTCAACATACGTCTAATCCCGGAGGCCCGCAGGCCAGCAATGCGAATATGAACCGGCTGCTTGAGTATATCGAAGATCACTATACTGAACCTTTGAGTCTGACGGAACTGGCTAAGCATTTTCACTTCAATCCGTCCTATTTATCGAGTCTCTTTACCTCACATAACAAAGAAGGCTTTAAGGAGCATTTGAATAAAGTTAGAACGGATAAAGCGGCGAAGCTTCTTAGGGAGGACGGGGCCTCCATTTCGGAGATCAGCAGTATGGTCGGGTACGGGGATCATAGTTACTTCTGCAAAGTGTTCAAAAAATATACGGGATTATCGCCTAGCCACTATAGAAGGCAATATTACAGTCAGGAGTAGGATGGCTATGAGAGCTATTATGGAAAGGTTCAAATTCTACAGTCTTTTTATCAAAATATTTATTGTTATGGTGGTCAGCATTATTGCTGTAGCCATCTCTGCATCGTGGACGACCGTCCGCATGTCGGAGAAATTGTTCATGGAGACCTTCAGTATTACGAATTCCAAAGTGATTAATCAAATCAAAGCGAATTTTGAATCCTTTCATTATTCGATCGTAACAGCCACCAATAATACACAGCTAAGCGGCACAATTAAAACCTTCTTAACAGAGAAAAACTCCGATTCTCTCAGGATGTTTCGAACCTATTACAACATGACCACCCAAATGAAAAGGATTCAGTCCAATGTAGACCCTTATCAGGTTGGGATTAAGATTATGGGGGAAAATGGACGCAGCTACTCCACTAACACGAATAATTTACTCTTGACTGATAATGAGTTAAGAAATCACAAACTAACACTAAATACGCATGCCGAACCCAAAAGACTGATGTATCAGTTCTTTAAGGAAAGCAGTACCGCTACATCGACTAAAGAGGCGGTAATTGTCGCCAGCAAATCTTTAATGGAACGAACCACAGGTGATATTTATGGATCATTGTATTTTACGATTCATGAAAAGGCTTTTCAGTCTTTCTACTCAAGTATGGTCAGCGCCGGGAATGATGTGGCTATTTTGAATAAAGAGGGACTAATCGTATCGAGTAACCGGAGTGAACTGTTGGGGCAAAAAGCGGATGATTTATTGCATGATGCCAAGGACATTCAAGAACAGGGACTGGATTATAAAAACGTAACTTTCCGTGACAAAGATGTTATTGTTTTAGCGGAGTATCTATCCTCGTACGATTTCTATATTGTGAATTTGATTGATAAGAAGACAGCTTTGGGACAAATGGTGGATACCAAAATGGTGGCATTGATCTGCTCAGCCATTGTTATCGTTGCCCTGATTGTTGTCTTTTTGATTTCTAGAAAGCTTACCCGTTCCCTAACCTTGCTTACCCGGCAAATGTCCAAAATTACAGAACGTAATTTCCATAATTACATCACCGTAACAGGCAGCTTCGAATTTCAGGAGCTTGGACATGCCTATAACTATATGCTGGATGAATTAAATGACTATGTGGATAGGCTAGTACAGACACAGAAGGAACAGCGCAACGCCGAACTGGCCGCTCTTCAGCAGCAGATTAACCCTCATTTTTTGTATAACACACTCACCTCCGTTAAATTTCTTGTGCAGCAGGGCAGTAAGGAGAAGGCGGTCCATACGATTCATGCCTTGATCTCTTTATTACAGAATGCTCTTAGCAATGTCAGTGAAACGATTACCGTAACGCAAGAACTGGATAATCTGAAATCCTATGTCTTTATCAACCACGTTCGTTATGGGGAGCGGATTAGAGTTAACTTTTTTATCGCACCTGACACTATAGATTATCATGTACCGAAGCTGATCATTCAGCCTTTTATTGAGAATGCCTTTTTTCATGCCTTTAATAAGAAAAGCGAGGGCTATATTCATGTGCTTATCTCGCAGGAGTCCGGTTCTCTCTTGTGCGAGGTCGTTGATAACGGAGATGGAATGGAAAGCGGGGGGGCGGAATTGTCTCTTTCGAACGAGAGTAAGCGCCAGTTGTTTACGGGAATTGGTATCAAAAATGTTCATGACCGCATTATTTTGTTATATGGCGACGAGTATGGAGTTACGATCCTGAGCAAAGTGAATGAAGGGACAACCATCAAAATCCGGCTGCCTTTAATAAAAACATAAAAATACTACTAATTCCAAAAGAAAGAACAAATCCAACATGGATAGCGCTTTCAATGAGGCGAAATAATGACAAATCATCATAAAGTTATTTCTAACGATCCATTTAGCAGCGATGATAAGATAAATATGTGATCAGGAAGCGCTTTCAGTTGAAGTGCTAAAGAAAGCAACATACACAAAAGGGGATGAAGACTTTGAAAAAAAGCTTTGCGTTACTGTTAATTTGTATGGTGATACTCACAGCCTGCGGCTCCAATTCGGGCTCGAAGAACACAACAGATGCAGGAAACACAGGTTCGAAAAGCAATGAGGCCAAAGAAATTACCATTTGGGCCTGGGACCCAGCCTTTAATATTGCCGCATTAGAAGAAGCTAAGAAGACTTACGCCGCTATTAATCCTGATGTGAAAGTTAACATCATCGAGTATGCGCAAAGTGATATTATCCAAAAGCTAAACACTGGACTTAACTCCGGTACAACAAAAGGGTTACCGAACATTGTCTTGATCGAAGATTATCGAGCACAAGGTTTTCTACAATCCTATAAGGATTCGTTCACTGATCTGAGCAACTCCATTAAAGGCACTGATTTTGCGGATTACAAAAGTGGCCCAACCAGCCTGGATGGCAAACAATATGGTATTCCATTTGACTCTGGTGTAACCGGGTTATATGTGAGAACAGACTATTTGGAGCAAGCTGGCTACAAGCTTTCTGATTTGCAGAATATTGATTGGAAGCAATACATCGAAATTGGTAAAAAAGTAAAAGAAAAAACAGGTAAAGCGCTGATTACTTTGGATCCCAATGACCTTGGTATCATCCGTATGATGATTCAATCCGCAGGCTCTTGGTATTTAACAGAGGATGGCAAAACACCTAATCTCGCTAACAATGAAGCGTTAAAACAAGCTTTTGGAATCTACAAAGAGCTGATGGATTCCAATGTGGCTAATGTTCATGCGGATTGGAGCCAGTTCGTAGCCGCATTGAACAATGGGGATGTTGCATCGGTTCCTACAGGTAACTGGATTACTGCTTCCATTAAAGCTGCGGAAACACAATCCGGTAAATGGGGAATCGCACCGCTTCCTACTCTTCCAGGCAACGATAAATCGGTTCATGCTTCTAACCTCGGGGGTAGCTCATGGTACGTAATGAACGTTGATGGAGCAGACACAGCAGCAGACTTTATGGCTAAAACCTTTGGATCTGATGTAGAACTGTACCAAAAACTGCTTACGAATATCGGAGTTATCGGAACTTTTAAAGCAGCAGCAAGTGGTGAAGCATACAGCCAAGCCAATGATTTCTTCGGAGGTCAAAAAGTAGTTAGTGATTTCGCAGCTTGGACAGAGCAAATTCCTAGCGTAAACTATGGTATCCATACTTATGCGATTGAAGATATCCTGGTCGTTGAAATGCAAAACTATCTGAACGGTAAAGAGATCGACAAGGTATTAAGTGATGCACAAGCTCAGGCAGAATCACAGATTAAATAAGTAAGAGTCCTCACCGATAACCTTGGTCGTAATCTGCTACTCCAGCAGTCAGGAGTGTGAGAGAGCGTCCAAGGTTGTTGTTTTTATAAGATCTAAATTCGAAGGGGTTGGGCCGTTGTGAAAAATACGAATTCAAACATGAGCATCCGTCGTAAAAGTGTACTAACCGGATGGTCCTTCGTCCTGTTATCAGTAGTCCTAATATTCATTTTTTATTTCTATCCTATGATACAGGCGTTAATCATGTCCTTTCAGACCGGGACAGGAAGCAATCTTGAATTCACTGGTTTGGATAATTACAAACGGTTATTCTCAGATGCAATGTTTTTTACAGCAGTAAAGAACACCTTTATTTATTTGTTGGTGCAAGTACCTATCATGATCGTACTAGCGCTGTTTATATCTGTGCTGCTGAATGATAAGAAGCTGAAATTCAAAGGCTTTTTCCGGACAGCCATTTTTCTACCTTGTGTAACTTCATTGGTTGCCTACGCTATCGTTTTCAAATATTTGTTTGCAGGCAATGGCCTGGTGAATACCTTTTTGTTAAATCTGCACTTGATTGATACGCCGATCGGATGGATTACCGATCCTTTCTGGGCAAAAATTACGATTGTAATCGCCATAACCTGGCGTTGGACCGGATATAACATGATTTTTTATCTGTCTGCTCTGCAAAATATCGACAATTCCATTTATGAGGCAGCCAAAATTGATGGGGCTTCCGCAGTACGGCAGTTCTTTGGAATCACGATTCCTCTGTTGAAGCCGATCATCTTGTTTACCTCTATTACCTCGACGATTGGTACCCTGCAATTGTTCGACGAAGTTATGAATATTACTAAAGGCGGACCCGGAAATTCAACGCTTACTATCTCTCAATATATTTATAATTTGTCCTTTAAGTATTCTGCAGACTTCGGGTATGCGGCTACAGTATCCTATTCCATCGTAATTATGATCATATTGCTTTCGTTCCTCCAGTTCAAAGTGGCAGGTGATAAAAATGCATAAGAGTAAACGGTTTTTCACATATCTATTCCTGAGTATCATTTCTTTCGTATCCATCTTCCCGTTTCTGTGGATGGTCATAAGCTCAACGAATAAGTCGGTCGATGTAACCGGGGGAAGATTGCTGCCGGGAACTCATATGATGGAGAATTTCCGTAAGCTATTGGATACGACAGACCTTCAA
The DNA here is from genome assembly GCF_000757885.1 of Paenibacillus wynnii. Taxonomy (NCBI): domain Bacteria; kingdom Bacillati; phylum Bacillota; class Bacilli; order Caryophanales; family Paenibacillaceae; genus Paenibacillus; species Paenibacillus wynnii. The sequence goes on from NZ_JQCR01000003.1 coordinate 432,867, forward strand.
TTATCACTTGTTAACTCGGCTAAAATTTCTATAACAACGACCGTGCTGGCTTTACTTATCGCTTCTTTGGCCGGCTACGGATTCGAGGTTTTTAAAAGCCGTTCCAAGGATATTGTCTTCAACATTTTATTGTTGTCCATGATGATTCCTTTTGCAGCTATGATGGTTCCGCTATACCGGATGTTTGCTAATGTTTCCGACACCCTTCCCTGGATGGGAATAGACACAATGACATCAGTCATTCTTCCCACGGTGACAACGGCTTTCCTTATTTTCTTCTTCCGCCAGAGTACAAAAATGTTCCCAAAGGAGCTGCTTGAGGCTGGACGAATAGATGGATTAAGTGAGCTGAGTATCTATTTACGCATCTTTATCCCTACTATGAAAACAACCTATGCAGCTGCGGCCATTATTACGTTCATGTCGAGTTGGAATAACTATCTCTGGCCTTTGATTGTTCTGCAATCGCCTGAGACTAAAACCATGCCGTTGCTTATCTCTATCCTTGGTTCAGGTTATGCGCCGGATTTTGGCATGATCTTAATCGCCATTGTTATCGGAACGCTTCCAACCGCTCTTGTGTTCTTCTTGATGCAGAAGCAGTTTGTGGCGGGGATGACGGGATCAGTGAAATAATGAACGTTGTTAGAGTTTGAATTTAACTTAGTGTAAAACAAAAGATAAGTTCAAAAAAACTAAATACAAAAAAATACATCTAAAGCATAGGTCAACTATCGTCACTACGGGAAACTTTGGACTTACGATCGCTGTTATCTTCGGATTTCCTGATTCAACCGCTCAGCGGTTGAAATCCGAAGATAAAGGCGACCACTACGCTTCTCCAGTTCCAAATTTCCACTTCGTTCCTTTGTGACCTATTGGAAGATATAATATTTGTGAGTTTCATATTTTCTCACAATCTATAAGAACGCATCTTATTAAATTAGCTGCACTCTAAAGACGTTACTTGATTTCACAAATATTTAGGCAGGGGGAGTGAATGAAGTGAAAGAGATGATACCCAGCATAGACTGGCTGGAGGATGTAAGTATATTTGCAGTAAATAGGCTGAAAGCTCATTCGGATCATAAATATTACGAGAGTATGAAAGAGGCAGAGAAGGGTGGGGCTATGGCCTTGCGTCATAGCCTGAACGGAAGCTGGAAATTCAGCTATGCTGAGAATCCGTCTAGCAGGGTTATGGACTTTTATAAAGAGCAATTCTCTACTGAGGGGTGGGCCGATATTGCGGTTCCGGGACATATTCAGCTGCAAGGATTTGGTAATCCTCAGTACGTGAATACGATGTATCCGTGGGATGGACATGAGTATCTACGACCGCCGCAAATATCCAAAACCCACAATCCGGTGGGAAGCTATGTAAAGACATTTACTATACCCGAGCAAATGAAGGACAAGCCGGTGTTGGTATCTTTTCAAGGGGTAGAATCGGCTTTTTACGTGTGGCTTAACGGTGAGTTTGTTGGCTATAGTGAGGACAGCTTTACTCCATCGGAATTTGATTTGTCTTCTTATGTGCGGCTGAATGGTGAGAACAAACTCGCTGTAGAAGTATATCAACGTAGTACGGGCGGCTGGCTGGAGGATCAGGATTTCTGGCGGTTCTCTGGTATTTTTAGAGAAGTGTATTTGTATACCGTACCGCAGATTCATGTGAGAGATTTATTCGTACGCACGGATCTGGATGCAGCTTATCAGGATGGAGTTCTATCTGTAAGTCTGGATTTGGTGGGAAAACTCTCTGGAAGTGTGAAGCTGAACTTACTTGATCCATCGGGTCAATCAGCAGGTTCAGTTGATGTAACAATAACAGGCGAGCAGCTTGCCGCGAGTATTCAAATACAAAAGGCTGAGCTATGGAGCGCGGAAGTTCCTAACTTGTACAGTCTCTATATTAGTGTGTATGACGATCAGGGGACTTTGGTTGAAGTGATTCCGCAAAAGGTAGGCTTCCGTAAGTTTGAAATGCTGAACAAGGTTATGAGTATTAACGGCAAACGGATTCTTTTCAAAGGCGTCAACCGTCATGAGTTCAATTGTAGAAGAGGCCGTGCGGTTACGATGGAAGATATGCTGTGGGATATTATGACCTTGAAACAGAACAACATAAATGCGGTCCGTACATCACACTATCCGAATCAAAGTGAATGGTACGCTCTGTGCGATGAATATGGGATCTATGTTATCGATGAAATGAATCTCGAAACCCACGGATCTTGGCAAAAGCTAGGTGCTGTTGAGCCTTCATGGGTGATTCCTGGCGACCGTCCGGAGTGGCTCGCTATTGTCATGGATAGAGCGGTGTCCATGGTTGAACGGGACAAGAATCATCCGTCCATACTGATCTGGTCTTGCGGCAATGAGTCGTTTGGTGGAGAGGTAATCTATAAAGTGTCGCAGTATTTCAAGCAAGTTGACCCGGGGAGATTGGTGCATTACGAGGGGGTCTTCCACGACCGCCGGTTTGATGCTACGAGTGATATGGAAAGCCGGATGTACGCGAAGGTGGACAGCATTGAGGAATATCTGCTAAACGATCCGCAGAAGCCTTTTATCAGCTGCGAATATATGCATGCCATGGGGAATTCACTCGGTGGAATGAGCAAATACAGTGAACTGGAGCAGAAATATCCCCTGTATCAAGGCGGCTTTATCTGGGACTATATCGATCAGGCTATGATGAAAAAAGACCGCTACGGCAAGGAGTTTTTGGCTTTCGGCGGTGATTACGGAGACCGGGCTACGGACTACAATTTCTGTACGGACGGAATCGTCTATGCGGACCGGAAGCTGTCTCCTAAGATGCAGGAAGTTAAGTTCCTCTATCAGGATATTAAGCTGGTTCCCACTACTGCGGGAGTAACCATTCGGAACGAGGGCTTGTTCCAGGGAACCGACCACTGCGAGCTGCACTATAGTATCCATAATGAGACCGGGGAATTAGTAAACGGGAAGTTGGAGGTTCAGGTCGAGCCGCAGTGTGAAGCTTTTGTATCGTTTCAATGGGATGGGTCTTCAGTTCCGGCTTGTGGTGAGTACTGGATAAATACCTCACTGAAGCTGAAGGAAGCCAAGCTTTGGGGAGAAGCAGGTTTTGAAATTGCTTTTGGCCAGACCGTGTTCACTAATGAAGCTAAAGGTAGTGTTGAAGGCGTTCAACATGTGGGCCTGACCGAGAACCGGAATGATTTTAAAGTGATCAACGGTGATGTGAATATCGGCGTCAAAGGTAAACATTTCAGCATCATGTTCTCCAGAGGGATCGGCAGTTTAACATCGGTGAACTATTCCGGCAAAGAGCTTATTGCTTATCCTCCGGCTCCTTTATTCTGGCGGGCCGCTACGGACAACGATAAAGGAACAGCTATGGGATTCCATGCCGGGGCGTGGTATGCGGCGAGCCTGATGCCTAGGTGTACCGATATTGCATTGGTTGAAGGCGATGGTGAAGTGACGGTAACGTTCAGCTATCGTTTGAATATTAGCGCGGATGTTAAAGTTACTGTTGTTTATACCGTGCTTTCGGACGGAAGTATTATGGTCAAATCCCGTTATGAAGGGACCGCGGGTCTTCCCGATCTTCCGATTTATGCACTGAGCTTCAAAATCCCGATGGAATACAGCCATCTAGATTGGCTGGCGCTGGGGCCGGACGAGAATTATAGTGACCGTAATCAGGGAGCAAGACTTGGCCGATTCCGTAACGAGTCCGCAGATAGTCTCTCCGGTTATGTCGTACCTCAGGAATCAGGAAATCGTACAGGGGTCCGCAACGTAACCGTTACAAATGATGAAGGTAGCGGAATTAAGATTTCGGCTCCTGTAGCCAACCCTGTAGAGTGTCGGATTTCGCCTTACACAGCATTTGAGCTGGAAAATGCGTATCACCAATATGAACTGCCTCCAGTACATTACACGGTAGTTACCGTTGCGGGCAAGCAAATGGGTGTCGGCGGTGATGATAGCTGGGGTGCTCCTGTTCTTGATGAATATCGTATCCCGTCTGACGGAGTTATCGAATATGAGTTTGTAATTTCGAGAGTGTAAGACAGATCCTCTATATACTCAAAACTGTAAAATTTCATTTAAACAGCGATTCTCCCTTTATTGGAGAATCGCTGCTTTGTGTTTTTGTTCTACTGAGGCTTGCTTTAGGAAATGATGATCAAGCGAAAGCCAGCCGACCTCAAGCGTCACTTTCTCCTTGCTACGAAGCAGGAATTGCCGGAATCCCCGGTTGTTTTTCAGTTGACCAAACATACTTACCGGTTCCTTCATCCGGCGTACGTCCAAGGCGTAATCTTCTTCGTTTGAGTATGTATACGCTGTCTTTGGAGAGCATTTAAGAAGCTGTCACGGCCACTGGCGGGGCTAGGGTAAGCGGAGTCAAGGATGACTTTGTCTAGCCGATTAACAGCTGCATTAGCCACACGAACGAGTTGATTTAGTTATTGAAGATTTTGAGTATTGTTTTCCGCTGAAAACAGCGTAGAGGACGGAACGATTGTGGAAAAGCGTCAGCGGTCGCCTTTGTGTCCGGATTTTCACCGCTTAGGGGGAATGAAAAAAATCTGGACACAAGAGCGATTGTAACAACGGTCCGTTCGCGGAGCGCCTCACCAGCACCCACGCTGATCCTACTCAACTCTTGATTCGCCCAACGTGGCCGCCATCGCCCAAATGATGGTAAACTGTTTGAAAGCTTTACCAATCCATTAACCAGGAGGAATTACATGCAAACCTTGTTTCGATACAACTGGAAGGTACGGGAGGAATGGTATCAGTGGTGTGAGGATGTTTCTAGTGAAGAACTCCTCAAGCCTCGTACCGGGGGTGTGGGAAGCATTTTGAAGACGCTCTTCCATATTGCTGATGTAGAGTGGAGCTGGATTAGATCCATTCAAGGCAAACCGGATTTTCAAGAAAATTTCGAGAAATACAACACTCTACAAAAGGTACGTGAGCTGGATGCCGCATTCCGCCCGGAAGTGGAACAGTTTGTATTAGATTGGAATGTAGATTTGGAGCGGCGGATTTTTGAGGATACACTCGCGGACGGAAGCACAGTTACAGATGCATGGGGAGAAGTAATGCGCCATGTCATTGCCCATGAAATTCATCATGTTGGGCAGCTCTCGGTGTGGGCTCGTGAGGTTGGCAAGCCGCCCATCTCCGCCAATGTCATTGGCAAAGGTCTGATGAATACATTACCAGAAGGCCTATAACAGTGGCGGGAACCACACATGCCGCAAATCTACCCAGCCCTGACTGTTGAAAGTCACTCCGCGAACAGAAGGCAGGTAGGCGGTTTCTATAGGTTTTTCATGCAATATATGCAGGTGATTCTGTCCAATCAACAGGTCTTCAATGCGTTGAAAAGATTGTACTCTTACCACAGAGTTCGATTCTCGGGCAATGATGTTCAGCCACCCTTCAACATCCGCTCTTATATGCTGTTCTATATGCTGTGATAAAGTACGGTATAAGTCGAATAGCCTGAGCTGCTCATCCTGATCCCGGAACAAGGAGAACACAATCAGATCGGATTCCATGCGAATGGGACCCTTGAAGTCTTCGGGAGAAGAGGTTACAACCTTGCAGAGATAACCGTGTCCAGCCAATGTGGCGGCAATAGATTCGGCATCTCCCTGATATTGAGAGATCGTTGCAATTTGCAGGGGGATCGATGGTATAGATACCAGTTGCTTATGAACAGGTAATGTTGCGTCATTCTTAAGACAAGATATAAGGTTAGCACGAATGACGGGGTCGCTTAGCGGCCCTTTTTTTTGCGTATTACAGGTGACGAATTTACGGATAAAAGACTCCGAATGGATGCGGCTCCAAGTACCCTCGCCCTCAAGAGTTGGATTCTGAATGACGTGAAAAGGAGAACCGGACTCGGACAGAGCTGCTTCAACCGTCCAAGGAATATTCAGAATCTCCACCCGATCCAAGTGCGCTCTTCCACGGAAGTAATAGGGAAATACCTCCAAGATACATAGGTTCTCATTCATTTCACTGACTTTAAAAGGTCCTGTTCCCACGGGTTTCCTGCCAAAGCCGCTCTCTCCCCACTGCACCAGCTCATGCGGGACAATGGCTGCACGGCTTGTACAGAGAAAGGGGAGGAACAGCTCATTGGGTCTTTTTAATTGGATTCTTACGGTGGATGGATTCACGGCTGTTACTTCTTGAATTTCTTTGAAGATACTGCTGTATAGAGTTCGCTGCGGACTTTGAATGAGCCTCTGAAAGGAATATACAACGTCTTTGGAACTGAGAACCTTCCCGTGGTGAAAAGGGACTTCTTTTCGCAGGAAAAAAGTCCACAGTGTTCGGCTTTCATCGGTCTCCCAGGCATGAGCGAGATTCGGAACAATCTCATCCCGGTTACTTCCCCGTCTAACTAGGCCATCGAACACATGACTAGAAACAAAGGACTCGGCAAGCAAATTCATATAGAGAGGATCAAAGGTGTGAAGCTGCTGGGTGATAGGCAATCTTAGAGTATCAATTTGTCGGTTATGGTTCATCTCAGCATGATGTCCAAAATACGCAAGCAGCCAACCTTGCAACGTATCCTGCAGCACCGAGGATTTAGCATGGGTTTTGATTCCTGCAATGGCACTTCCTATATCTTTTCGACTTATGGCCTGCATCATGGATTGCACGGCTATATCTTCTGGGGGGATTAGAAACTTCAGCAAAGAACGGCGTCCACGCCCACGACTAGGTGTCCAGGAAATCCAGTCCTGAGCTACCATTTTATTCACAACATGAAGGGCATTTCGGTGGGTGCAGCCTAAGGTTAGCGCCAACTCGTCCAATGTAACATCGATTTGGTTTGAGCTTCCATGTTGGGAATGCAGCTTCAAATATTGGTCATGCAGCTTCATAGCACAGGCATCCCTTCAAAATAGGAAATAAATAAAATTATATTTCTCTTTATCTTCTTATTTTATCATCTAAAATAAAGGTCAGAAAGTAAAAAAATGGGGGTATCAAATCATGGTAGATGAAATTACGCCGAAAAAAGAGCCTGCTTATACAGCATTAATGGTTGGGTTTCTGTTGGCAGCCGTACATCAGTATCTCTTTTATGGAAATGCCATCGGGGTTTCTTATCCAATATTTGTTGTCTTTTACTATATGTATATGCTTTATTACAGTAAAGATAGGGTTCGGAAGGCGACGTGGTTCAGTTATGCATGGCTGGGTGCTATTCTCTTGCTCTCCTTAACTTATGTGCTGTTCTCTAACCCGTTCTTCTTCAGTCTTAATCTGATAGCCATTCCGGCGCTTATCATTCTACATATGACTTTCATGCTGCATCGAAGCCAATTATCCTGGGCATCTGCTTCTCTAATCAAGAAGGCTCTGGAGCAGCTTTTTCCACAAACCTTTAGGCAATGGGCCAACCTACTAGGTTCTCTGAAAAAAACAGCAGGAATCAAAGTTAAGGAGGGGCAAAAGGATGTATACCGCAAAGTTCTAATTGGATTATTGATTTCCTGTCCACTGCTGTTGGTGGTTGTATCGTTACTTTCCTCGGCGGATGGGATTTTTAATCAAGTGCTTTCAGAGATTTCTCAAGGGTTGAACCAGATTTCTTTCGGTGAAGGATTTATCCGCACGTTTTGGGTAGTTGCTCTCGGCCTGGGTTTTTTCGGATATTTGTGGGGGTTTGTGAAGCCTCATGTACCTGAAGAAAAGCCAAATAAGAAAGCTGTGGACTTCTCAGAACTCTTCCCTTCCATTAAGCTTGATCCCATTATCGCAACAACTGTTTTGTTTGCCGTGAATACCGTATATGTACTGTTTGTTGTGGTGCAATTCTCGTATTTATTCGGGGCATGGGAAGGGATTCTGCCAGAGGGGAGTTCTTACGCAGATTATGCACGGAACGGATTTTTTGAGCTGATTATGGTGACATCCATTAACTTTATGATCTTAATGAGTACACTGCTACTGGGCGAAAAGGGTAAGGAATTACAGAACAAAATGATCAATGTTCTTCTGTATATATTGGTTGCTTGCTCCACGGTAATGCTGTACTCCGCTTATACACGTTTGGATCTTTATGAGGAAGCTTACGGATATACTTATATTCGATTTCTAGTGCATGCCTTTATGCTATTTCTGGGTATATTGCTGATTATTGCGGGTCTACGGATACATTATCAACGGCTTCCACTGGTAAAATGTTATATTCTACTGGGTGTGACATCCTATCTCCTGATGAACTATATAGGAATGGATGTTATGATTGCGAACAATAATATGGAACGATATCAAGTGAGCGGCAAACTGGATACGGATTACTTGCTTACTCTTTCTCCTGAAGCGACACCTATTTTGATTGAATTCAGCCGGGAAGAAAACGGGATGCTGGACACTTATTTAAAGGAGGAATGGAAGAGCACTGCTACATCCTACCCGAAATGGCAGTCCTTCAATCTATCGCAGTACCGGTCACAACGAGAGTTGGATAAATATTTTGCACAATAATCGGAGGAAGTCTGAGAAGTGGGTGCGACTATGAGGAGAATTTTTCACAATAAAAGAGTCTTGATTGTCGAAATGTTTTTGTTTTGGTGTATCTGGAGTGAGATCATCATGAACGTTAGGGGGTGTTTAATTGCTGGAGCAAGTCTTACTAGTATCTTTGTTCACTTTTATTATTCACCTATCCGAGACCCTTACTTATTCTCTTCGTCTAGCGGGTGTACGTTTAGGGAAATTGGCTGTGGCCTTGTCCTTATCTGGAGTCATATTGCTCATATCGAGAACAGCTAATATGCTACAGGGCCCACTTACCGGCAATATTTTAGATTTCGTAAAACATAATGCAGGTTATAATATAATGGATTCGTTTCAGATGATTATCGGTGCAGCAACATTAGGGACTTTTACAGCGCTATTACTTTTTCCATCCGCTGTCTTGCTGTCCTCTAGGATAATATCCCATTTAGAAGTTGCAGGGTCCATCCCTCAAATGATTCTTTCTTCCGTTTCCCTACAAAAGATAAAACATGCACGAGTTCATTTACGCTTCCCTAAATTATCTATGCTGTCTCGGTTGAGAATTGGAGGCATCCCCAAAAGGCTCGTGGTTCTAAATGTTGTAGTTACCGCAATTTATACAATCGGTGTATTAGCTGCTCTGCTTGCTTCAACATTAACAACAGAAAACTCGATTGCAGCGTCACAATCTTCCGGCTTAATCAATGGAATGGCTACAATTTTACTTACCCTACTCATTGATCCGCAAATAGGTCTAATTACTGATAAAGTACTAAGAGGAGAAAAAGAGTTCTCTGCTCTAAGTAAGGTTTTTGGATTATTAATGCTGTCGCGATTATTGGGAACTATCCTTGCACAAGTATTACTTTTACCAGCTGCTTATTGGATTCATTGGATGGTATCGGTTTTATAACCATTTAATCGAATCGAATCGAAATTGGAAGTAATCATTATTACTTCAAGAAATCTTATAGATTAACGAGTGGGAGAAGAGAAGGTGGAGTACATGCAGACAATCTATGATCCGGTAGCTGCCCGTGTATTAGCGGAAAAGAACGGCCTGGATCAAATTTTTAGTTCAGAGGTTATTCAGGAGATGGAGCTGCGGCGATATGGGGATCGAGAGGCTATATGCTCTGTGGGTGATGTACTGGAAGGGTTATTCATACTAGTCGAAGGAAAGCTAAAAATCCATACGCTGCTCCCAAACGGCAAATCCATGCTGGTAAGATTCGCTAGGCCTACCTCAATTATTGGGGATGTAGAGCTGCTTCGGCAGTATCCGGTTAAAAATCAAGTCGAGTCTGTCGGAGACAGCCTGCTGTTTGTTGCTGGTAAAAAACTGATGTTCAAAGAGCTTGAGAATAATACTACACTGCTGCGATTTCTGGTAGGTGAGTTAAGCCATAAGCTGTATACCCTAGGCCAGACTTCCGCCTTGAATCTTCTATATCCTGTGGAAAATCGATTTGCCAGCTATCTACTCTCTCTATTCGCAGATCAAGGGACAGGACAGTATGTAGAGGAGATTCGTACTTCAACCTTAACGGAGACCGCAGAATTGCTGGGCACAAGCTACCGTCATCTCAACCGAATTGTAAAGCGTTTTATAGAAGAAGGCATTATCGAAAGAAAACGCGGTCGTTTGATCGTGCTCCATGAGGGCAAGCTGGCCGAGTTGGCTAGTGGAAATTTGTATGAGTGATTTTTTTAAGACCGCTTACTAGGGAGCAACAGCTCAGGTAAGCGGTTTTTTTGTGTTGAGCTGATTTTTCAGATTCATTTAAGCTTTCGCCTTTAGGATAGAAAAATACATAGAGTTGCATAAGGATACGGAAGAATGGATCATGGCTTCTATGCTGACAGATCAGGTTAACCGTAATTGGAATAAGTTATCTATGGTTCAGGATCTGACGGATAAAATTCGGACAGCAGACGAACTGGGCTCGCGTTATATTATGAGTAATACGGAAGAGAATAGAAATACATATCAGACAAAGTATGACGAACTTCTTCCTACGATAACAGTTGCGATCACAGAGTTGAAGAATAATGGACTGAGTGAAGGTGAACAGATCGGAATAACAGACTTGGAAGACCGATGGAATAAGTATTTAAATGTACTGAAGGAATCCTTCGCGCTGGCAAAAGAGGGCAACTTCCCGAGTGCGCATAACAAATTCACCGGTTTATCCTTGGATTCCTTGATTGACTCTCAGGTGGTGTTTCAGGAGATGCTTACAAAGGAAATACAAAGCGATCAAAATCTAGCGGATTCCCACCGTCAACTCGCTATGATTGTCAGTCTTGGTGTGACGGGTTTATCGGTTGCATTGGCAGCGATCCTTGCCCTGTTAATCTCGGGACGTATTGTTAGACCGCTGCATGATGTGAACAAACAGCTAAGAGAAATTGCCTCCGGGGACGCGGATCTAACGCGCAAGCTGAATGTTCGTACAAAGGACGAGATTGGTGAATTGGCTAACAACTTTAATAAAATGACAGAAAATCTTGGAGCCATGATTGGACAGGTTACCCAATCGGCGGCAGGTCTGGCGATTTCCTCTGCCAAGCTAACTTCAGATAGCGGCCAAACCGCACGGGCTACTGAAAGAATCGCTGACATTATGGGGGAAGTAGCATCAGGAGCAGGCCAGCAGATGAGTGATTTGCAGATGAATATGACAACACTTTCGGAGATTTCAGTGGGTATCGGGCAAATTTCAGCGAGTGTTCAGGATATTTCCGAGGCATCACTGCGTTCTTCTGAATTCGCGGTTACGGGGGATAAGTCCATACAAGCCGCCATTAATCAGATGGGATCGATCAATTTGTCCATTAAGACCCTCTCCGAACAGGTGAATGGATTCGTGAGCCACTCCCAGGAGATTGGAACCATTGTGGGTGTTATAAAAGGAATTGCCTCTGAGACTAATATGCTGGCGCTGAATGCGACGATAGAGGCCGCCCGTGCAGGAGAGCAGGGCAGAGGTTTTGCTGTGGTTGCCGATCAGGTGCGGAAGTTGGCTGAGCAGTCGGCAGAATCTGCTAACCGTATCGCGGACATGGCTCAGACTATTCAATCGGATGCTGATCTGGCTATGAGCAAAATGAAAGGTAGTATGGTTGAGGTTCAGGAAGTGTCGGGTGCGGTAGAGGAAATTTCTGCAGCTACTGAAGACATTGTTGAATCCATTCGTTCGGTTACTCAAATCTCAGAAACTACCGCTGGGAATACCCAAAATATCTCGGCAGCCTCACAAGAGCAAATGGCCTCTGTGGAACAAATTGCTTCCTCCGCGAGCGCATTAAGTACAATGGCTAAGGGGCTTCAAGGGTTGGTAGCCAGATTTAATGTGTAGTTAGTTAGGACTTTAGAGCTAATTAATGGAAAATAAGGATAAGAACGTAATATAACACACACAAATCATAGAATTTGCCATCGCCTTAAAGAATGCTATCTCTTATATTATTACCAATAAGAGTTAGGGCATTAATTAGGGTACAAGCATCCTCCGAGGTTCGGTCACACCTTTTGCGAAATTGCAGCTATGCAGATGAAGCAAAAGGATGACCGTTCTTTTTTATGTGAGTCTAGAGAGTCATTCGGAGGTTTTGATAAAACAGACTGTCAGTAAGACACTAGGGCTCCATAAGGTGCTTGAATATTGATAATTAGGAGGCGGTCCTTTATAAGGAGATAATTTTTGAAAGCGTATACAATAACAGATTGACGAAAGTGATCCTGGCCGTGACGCAGCTCCACAAAATTTTGGAGGAGGTTGTTAAAGTGATAAAACGTAAATCTTCTGCAAGGAAATCAGTACTTATGTATCTATTAACTATTGCATTAATCGCAGGGCAATTGGCGCTTTTTCCGTCTGTTAGTTCAGCTGCCGGGAATTTGGCTCAAGGCAAAAGTATCACTTCAAGCTCGGTAGGGGATGTGTATGTAGCGTCGAACGCGAACGATTCTAATCAGGGAACCTACTGGGAGAGTGCCAGTAATGCTTTTCCGCAATGGATCAGAGTAGATTTGGGCGGAACCAGTTCCGTAAACCAGGTTGTACTCAAGCTTCCGCCGACATGGGAGGCAAGAACGCAAACCCTATCTGTACAAGGAAGTAGTAATGACTCTACTTATACTAATCTAGTGTCTTCTGCCAACTATACGTTTAGTCCAGCAAGTGCATCGAATACGGTTACCATTAACTTATCAGCAGCAAGCGTGAGATATATAAAAGTGAATTTCACAGCCAATACGGCTTGGCCGGCAGCACAGCTGTCTGAACTGGAAGTGTATGGAACGACTTCTATACCTTCAGGAGCCTATGAAGCGGAAGCGGCAGCATTATCCAGCGGTGCCAAAATAAATACGGACCATACCGGGTATACGGGAACGGGTTTTGTTGACGGTTATCTGGCATCAGGTGCCACTACAACATTCACCGTCAACGCTGCTTCCGCAGGGAATTATGATGCAGCGTTGAGATACGCTAATGCCTCAGGCAGTACAAAGACGGTTAGCCTTTATGTCAATGGCACTAAAATTAAACAAACTTCACTTGTGAATTTAGCAAACTGGGATACTTGGTCAACCAAGATCGAGACAGTAGCTTTAACGGCAGGTGTCAATACGATCACTTATAAATACGACTCTACGGACACCGGTAATGTTAACTTGGACAACTTAAATGTCAGCCCATCTACAACACCGACAGCAACTCCCACACCTACACCGACCGTCACTCCGACAGCAACACCAACGGCAACACCAACACCAACCGTAACACCAACAGCAACACCAACGGCTACACCGACAACAGGGCCCGGTACTAATTTAGCTCTGAACAAAACAGTTAGTGCCTCGTCATCAGTGTTTACCTTTGTACCCGGCAACTCCAATGATGGGGATGTTAACACGTATTGGGAAGGTGCAGGGGGAAGTTATCCGAATTCACTCAGTATAAATTTGGGTAGCAATGCCAACATTTCCTCTGTGGTCCTGAAGCTGAATCCAGCTTCTACTTGGGCAACTCGTACCCAAACGATTCAAATCCTTGGTCATGCTCAGAATACATCGGTCTTCTCCAATCTTGTGCCTGCGACAGTTTATACTTTCAATCCTTCTAGTGGAAACTCTGTAACCATTCCGGTCACTGCTACTGCCAGTGAAGTTCAACTGAAATTCACAGCAAATTCAGGATCAAGTGCGGGTCAGATTGCTGAGTTTCAAATCATAGGAACACCGGCTGCCAATCCGGATTTAACGGTAACAGCGATGTCATGGACACCGTCTACTCCGGTAGAGACAGATGCTATTACATTAACCTCAACTGTCAAAAATATCGGTACAACTGCTTCAGGTGTAACAAACGTTAGCTTCTACTTAGGGTCTACACTTGTCGGTTCGGCTCCTGTTGTTTCTCTGGCAGCAGGCGCTACTAGCAATGTAACTCTTAACATAGGTGCAAAAGACGCAGCGACCTACACTTTAAGCGCAAAGGTCGATGAAAGTAATGCCGTCATTGAATTAAATGAAGCTAACAACAGTTTTACTAACCCAACGTCACTTATTGTTGCACCCGTTTCAAGTTCCGATCTGATTGCCTCCCCCGTAAGCTGGACGCCAGGCAATCCTGCGGGAGGCAATCTGGTAAGCTTCTCGGTTTCTATCAAGAACCAAGGTACTGCTGCTTCTGCAACGGGTGCTCATGCCATCACGCTGACCATTACAGATGCTACGACTAATGCAGTGGTTAAGACCTTAACGGGTTCTTATAACGGAGTCATTGCTGCCGGTGCAACCACTGTCCCTGTCAGTATGGGAAGCTGGACTGCTGGGAACGGCAAATACAACGTAAAAAGTGAAATTGCTGTAGATACAAATGAACTTCCTGTAAAGCGGGCCAATAATATCGCGACACAATCTCTCTTTATAGGCCGTGGGGCTAATATGCCCTACGATATGTATGAAGCAGAGGATGGCATTGTCGGCGGCGGAGCGGTTAAGCTTACTGCCAATCGTAATATTGGCGACCTCGCTGGAGAGGCATCCGGTAGAAGGGCGGTTACACTGAATACTACAGGAAGTTATGTGGAATTCACGACTAAAGCGAGCACTAACACCCTTGTAACTCGCTTCTCTATTCCTGATGGAGCCAGCGGGGATGGAACCAATGCTACGCTTAACATCTATGTGAATGGAGTCTTCAGTAAGGCGATTAGCCTTACCTCCAAATATGCGTGGTTATACGGATCGGAGATAAACCCAGGCAATTCGCCGAGTTCCGGTTCTCCGCGTCATATCTATGATGAAGCAAATATCATGTTCGATTCTACAATCCCAGCCGGAAGTACAATTAAATTACAGAAAGATTCCGTGAACACTTCACAATATGCGATAGACTTCATCAGTTTGGAACAGGTATCACCGATGGCCAATCCAGACCCGGCGAAATATGCAGTCCCTGCCGGTTTCACACATCAGGACGTTCAAAATGCACTGGATAAAGTTCGTATGGACACAACCGGTAATCTCGTAGGTGTATATTTGCCAACTGGAACTTATGAGACTTCAAGCAAATTTCAAGTCTATGGCAAAGCGGTAAAAGTGATTGGCGCCGGACCTTGGTACACTCGGTTTGTAGCTCCGAATAGCCAGGCCAATACCGATATCGGATTCAGAGCAAGCGATACGGCAAACGGATCAACCTTTGCGAAT
Organism: Paenibacillus wynnii; assembly: GCF_000757885.1. Classification (NCBI taxonomy): domain Bacteria; kingdom Bacillati; phylum Bacillota; class Bacilli; order Caryophanales; family Paenibacillaceae; genus Paenibacillus; species Paenibacillus wynnii. The sequence goes on from NZ_JQCR01000003.1 coordinate 448,138, forward strand.
TTTGCTTACTTCGGCAATTACACTTCACGTATAGACGGCCCCGGAAAAGTATTCGACTTCTCAAATGTAGCTAACATTACCATAGACAACATTTGGACAGAACATCAGGTATGTATGTACTGGGGAGCTAACACAGACAACATGAAAATTACAAACTCGCGTATTCGCAACACCTTTGCCGATGGTATTAATATGACTAACGGCAGTACGAACAATTTGGTATCCAATGTGGAAGCTAGAGCCACTGGGGATGACAGCTTTGCATTGTTCTCTGCGATTGATTCCGGTGGAGCAGATATGAAGGATAATGTGTATGAGAATCTGACTTCAATTCTAACTTGGCGCGCGGCGGGTGTAGCCGTTTATGGCGGTTATGCTAATACTTTCCGCAACATTTACATTGCAGATACGCTTTGTTATTCGGGTATTACGATCAGTTCACTGGACTTCGGTTATCCGATGAATGGATTTGGAGCTTCTCCGACTACGAACTTCCAGAACATTACCATTGTCCGTGCAGGCGGTCATTTCTGGGGCCAGCAGACATTCCCGGCCATCTGGGTATTCTCGGCCTCTAAGGTATTCCAAGGTATTCGGGTCAGTGATGTGGATATCATCGATCCAACCTATCATGGGATCATGTTCCAAACTAACTACTCCGGCTCTACTCCGCAGAATCCGGTAACAGATACGATCTTTACGAACATTACGATTTCCGGCGCACAGAAGAGCGGGGATGCTTTTGACGCTAAATCAGGTGTCGGTATCTGGGTGAATGAGGCTGCTGAAGCCGGTCAAGGCCCGGCAGTCGGTTCGGTAACCTTCAATAATTTGAAGATTACAAACACGGTCACGGCTATTAAGAACAACACTTCGACCTTTACGATTAACGTTAATCCTTAAACTTCAAAACTAGGAAGCCGTGTCCCGCTGTTATAGGGGAGACGGCTTTTTCTACTGCCCATGGCTGAATCGACAGGAGACATCCGCCAAGGTACAATGATTCTGAAGTGAACTGGAATGAAGGAGGCTCTCTATGAAGCACAAAGTAGTCAACAATATTACGGAGCTGATCGGGGATACACCTGTCGTACGCTTGAACCGTTTAACTGGACCCGGTGATGCTGAACTATATGTTAAGCTGGAGTACTTCAACCCAAGTGGCAGCGTTAAGGACCGTGCGGCTTACAATCTGATTCACCGGGCTGAAAAGGATGGCCTATTAAAGCCGGGCGGTACTATTATTGAACCGACAAGTGGAAATACTGGAATAGGGCTGGCTATGAATGCGGCGGCTAAGGGGTACCGGGCCATTTTAGTGATGCCTGACAATATGACAAAGGAACGGATTAATATTCTAAAAGCATACGGTGCTGATGTCGTGCTCACTCCTGCAGCAGAACGTATGCCCGGGGCAATTGCCAAGGCGCTTGAGCTCGGACGGGAGGTAGAGAACAGTTTTATCCCACAACAGTTTGAGAATAAAGCTAACCCTGATATTCACCGGACAACGACCGCAATAGAGATATTGGAGCAGATGGAGGGGAAGCTGGATGTATTCGTTGCTACTTCAGGAACGGGTGGCACCATAACAGGAACGGGTGAAGTCCTACGGGAGCATTTGCCGCAGATTCGTATTCTGGTTGTGGAGCCGCAGGGATCACCGGTACTATCAGGCGGAGAGCCTGGGCCGCATAAGCTTGTGGGAACGAGTCCAGGGTTTGTACCTGCGATTCTGAATACAAGCGTATATGATGAAATTATTCAAGTGACTGACCAAGATGCACTGGACACGGTCCGAGCAATGGCTGCACATGAAGGAATCCTGATAGGGCCATCGGGTGGAGCCGCTGTATGGACTGCATTACAGGAAGCACGGCGTATAGGGGCCGGTAAAAAGGTACTTTGCATCGCTCCGGATACAGGGGAACGTTATCTCAGCATGGATATATTTTAAATACACAGGGAGGTATGAGAATGTATAAATTCACCGGCATCGCGCTGATTCTGCTGTTGTTGCTTGGCTGTTCTGATTCCGGAAAAAATCCAAATAACAATGAGCAAAGTCCATTGCCTTCCCCCAACGCAGGGAGTGCTTCTGCTTCCCCAGAACTATCGGCATCACCTGAACCCACTTCATCGGAGCAAACGGAAGTATATCTGGATAAAGGAAAGTTAAAAGCGATATTTGGATTTACCGACGGGGAAGGCAAGCAGTTATTGGTTACGGGGCAGAATGAGGGTGAGGAGAAACTCATGGTACAGCTTAACAGTGCTATAGGGGAGAATGGGAATGTTCTTTCTATAGATTTTGTGAAAAAGCAGACAGTGAATGAGCTGAACAACGGTAGGGATACCGCGCAAAACTTCAACAATCTTGACGGATATCTATTTACCATTGAAGAAGGAAAAGCCGCCCCGGATCAGACCTATTATCTGGTGGATCGAGCAGATTTTAATACGAAATCACTGCTGACTATCCATTCTTTGAATGCAGACGAAGGTTCTACAGAGGTAGAAGCAAGTGTTAAGAAAGAAATAACCGCTGCTCAACAACGGGATATAGAGGAGATTTGGAAGTTTGCTGATATCCCTGATAAGGGTCAGCTATTTCTTGTTCAATTCCTTAAGCAGGAAAAGAATATGCTATTCAGTTTTGTGCTTATAGAGGGTGATCAGCTTACCTTCATGAATTACCCGGCCACCACTGAGGAGGAATATTCGGTATGGCGTGTAGATGACGGCGGTAAAATAAGCCCCGATATGTTCTCGATCCTATTCGCCGCCGAGACTTCTGCGGGTATGGTGCTTGGACTCCACTGGTTAGGGGCGGAGGGTGTGAATTCATTTTTATTGGAGCAGGTCGGAGATAGCTTCAAGGAAATGGGAATTGAATACAGTCGGTATACATCCCCGCTTTAGGCTGAGAAAATAAAAAGGGTTGGCAAGGCTGCTCATCATGGAAGATATCTTCCTTTTGGTGGGCAGCCTTTTTTGAGGATTCGTAACCGCTCGTCCCCCCTCAAACTGTAAATAAATAGATATTTGTCTACAAGACAAAAGTCCATGCCCCCTGTAGGTAAATGGAGTAGTATACAAAAGGTCTATAGGGAGGTGTCAAATATGGGGCGTACTGAGTATAAGAAGAGTATCAAAAAACGCGATTTATCGTTGAAGAAAAGAAAGCCTTCCAAGAAAAAGTGCTCCGCAAGAAGCAAAGGTTGTAATGAGATTATCGTCAAAAGGCAAATTGTACGTGTTAATATTACTCCAGAAGCTATAGCAGCAGGTGCAATAGGAGCCATAGGAGCAGCAGGAGCCATAGGTGCTGCAGGGGTAGTTGGCGCCACCGGAGGATTAGGAGCAGCAGGTGTTGTCGGGGCTTTGGGGGCAGCTGGAGCCTTAGGAGCGGCGGGTGCATTAGGTGCCACCGGAGCTTTGGGAGCAGCAGGTGTAGCTGGAGCTTTGGGAGCAGCCGGAGCATTAGGTGCCACCGGAGCTTTGGGGGCAGCAGGTGTAGCTGGAGCTTTGGGAGCAGCCGGAGCTTTAGGAGCGGCTGGAGCATTAGGTGCCACCGGAGCCTTGGGGGCGGTCGGACCCGCAGGATTAGCGGGATTAGCCGGACTTATTGGACCCGCAGGTGCTATAGGCCCTGTAGGTCCAGTAGGTCCCGCGGGAGTCGTAGGACCTGGTGGGATCGCAGGTCCTCCAGGTCCAGTAGGTCCTGCCGGACCTATAGGGTTAGCTGGTCCTGCCGGACCAGCGGGTGCAGCAGGGCCTACCGGGGCTACTGGATCTCCGGGACCCGCAGGTGCCACAGGAGCAGCCGGAGCAACGGGAGCAACGGGAGCAGCAGGTGGATTATCCCAGTATGGGTACATTTATAACTTGGCATCCCGAGTAGTTCCGATCGAGGCTGATGTAATTTTTGATACGAACGGTATTCTTACACCCGGAATAACACATGCACCGGGGACTACTGAAATAATGGTTACCGATGCGGGTATTTATGAGGTTAATTTTTCAGTATCGGGAGTAGAACCTAACCAATTTGGATTATTTCAAAATGGGGTACTCGTAGCTGGAACGATATACGGTTCAGGAGCTGGTACTCAGCAAAACACGGGGCAGGTTATAATTGCTCTAGCTTCCGGGGATGTACTGACCTTGCGGAACCATAGCTCATCTGCAGCGGTTACCCTGCAGTCTTTGGCTGGAGGAACCCAAGCAAACGTAAATGCTTCAATTCTTATAAAAAAACTAAGTTAATCTCCGTGTGATCAGATTTGCGATATCGATAGCGAAAGACCCTTCCGAAGCATTCTCGTAAGGGTCTTTCATATTTTTAATGTTAGGAACTGTCACCTGTTATTGAAGAGAAAAGATGTGTTATGCTTTGTAAAATCTCAGATGAGACGGGAACCTAAGAAAGGTGAGATCTTATGAGTGGAGCAGAGCCTAAGCTGGATTTAGACCGGATCGTGTTCATAGGAAGAACTTTTGATGAGTATATGCGGATGTTTGATCTGAGGCAGGAGGAATTGACGGGACGAAGAATACTCGATTGTCCGGCGGGTGCCTGTTCATTCATAGCTAAGGCCAATCCTCTGGGCGCTGATGCAACCGCCGCTGACATTGCCTATTTCCATTCTCCGGAAATCCTGGCCCAAAAGGGCTTACAGGATATAGAGCATGCTATGTATCAGTTGGATAAGGTGCAAGACAACTTTGTATGGGAGTATTTTAAGTCGATTGACGGCTTAAGAAAGATAAGGATAGAAGCACTAACGGACAGTATACAGGATCGTAGGTCCGCTTCAGAGCGCTATATTCCTGCAGTACTGCCTGAGCTGCCATTCCGTGATCAAGAATTCGATTTGACGCTATCGGCGCATTTTTTATTTATGTACGGGGATCGTCTGGATTATGATTTTCATATGCAAACCCTTAAGGAACTGATGCGTGTAACAAAAGAAGAAATTCGTATTTTTCCTTTAGTGGATTTATCCAGCCAGAGATATGAACATTTAGACCCTTTAATTGAGCATATAGTTAGCCAAGGCTGGACTGTTGAAGAAATAGAGGTTCCATATGAATTTCAAAAGGGAGCCAATCACATGTTAAGAATTAGAAGGATGAATTCACACACGTAAAACCCCTATTATTGATAACCTCATCAATAGTAGGGGTTTACGTTGTAATCACTATACCCATGTTCTTCTCAGACTCCTTATCCTATCCTTTGCACTCTTTCGATAGAAATCGTCCGAGGTGGCATAACTTCTGCCTATCCTATCCGATAAATTTCGTCGTTTCATTTTCTATTTACGATTGGGTTGATTATTCATCATTTAAGCTTTAAGAAGCTCATACCATTTCGTTAGAAAGATGAAATTGAAATTTTTATCGTTAGGATAAAAGATATAGTATCAATCCTCTAGGACTTCTGCTACTAAAGATTACTTACCGAATAGATTTTACCTTTCGCCAAGCTTTCCTTCTAGTAGAGTATTTATCCTTGAGTTGATAGTTAAACTATAACCCGAATGCCCAAAATAGTAAAAACGCAAATAGTTCAAATTTGGAGAGGTTATCGGCTCATTTCTTTTGTAAGCGCTTTATATCTTCGGATTTCTTTGTTTTTCTTATAAAAGAATCTCGCAGCAGGCCGAGATCTTCAAAGGATATAATGCTTAATGTAAATAACAATGCGGAGGGGATAGAATGCAGAATCGGAAGGCAGCTATCTTTTATTTCTCAGGTACAGGCAATACGGAGATCATTGCCAAGCGCATAGCGGATGCATTAGAACGAAAGGATCAAAGGCCGGATTTGTTTAGAATGGAGAACATTCTTAAGGGTCAGCAATCTGTAGACTATGAAGCATATGGTCTTATCGGAATAGGTCATCCTGTCCTTGGATTCGGTGCCTCCGGTATTGTCGAACGTTTTGCAGAGCAATTACCTGATAGCGCCGGGACCTCTACTTTTGTGTTCAAGACTGCCTCCTCCCCGCATTACGTTAATCATGGAGCTTCGAACACGGTTATTCGATGCTTGCGAAATAAAGGTTATAATACCTTTCATAATTCCATCTTTGCGATGCCCTGCAACTTTTTTATGAAGTATGATGATCGGTTGAATAAACAGCTCTACAAGACGGCGCTGCATAAGGTGGAAATCTTGGCAGAGGAAGTCCTATGTCGAACGCCAAAAGTATTGCGAATCCATCCAGTTCTTGAGAAAACACTAAAAATGGTATATTACTTTGAGGATGCTCATGGAGGTAAGGTTTTTGCAAAAGGATTGAAGATTACAGCTTCTTGTACACTATGCCTGAAATGTGTTAGAGACTGTCCTACATCTAATATTGCAGAAGGCAAGGACGGGATTTCCTTCGGACAAGAATGCATCTGGTGCATGCGCTGTATCTATTCATGTCCACGCAAAGCCATTCAAGCGACAAAGATTCGCTCTTGCGTAGTTGAGCCTTACACTGGCGGCCCTGCTCTGTATAAATTATTAGAAGATCCGGGTAATGACGGTCAATTTGTAAATGATCGATCCACAGGGTATTATAAGCATTTTATTGACTACATAAAGGAAGATGATAGCTTATAACTATCGGAACCTATTACTTGATAACGAAAGATGGTGGAATACAGTTGAACCTGTATCAAATGAAAGCTGATCCTTATGGTGTTGAGCATATCTCGAAGTTTCTCGATGATAACTTTGTTAGTATAGAACTTCGTGGAGTAGGAAATATGGAGAACCTTGATGAAGCCGAAGTCATGGAAAGATTAGTGAATGCCTACGGGTCTAACAGCGAATTTCTGATGAACCGGCTTGAGGCCGTTAAACTTTTTGTACATTCGATGCAGGATGGGGATTATATATTGTTTGCGGATGAAGATACGGTTCATTTAGGTGACCTTGGGGATTATTTCTATGATGAATGGTCAGACACACCGGATAATGGTCTGTGTCATCGCAGAGGTGTGACTTGGTTAACCCGAATCCCGCGTGCTGAACTAAATATAGAGGTGCAAGAGCTTCTGGCTCAGCCGCAGATGATAACTCAATTCCAGCATCCAATAGCTAGGGCGCAGTTAGATCAATGGAGTTCAAACCTCCTGGGGAATCCATCGGATTCCAGGACAACTGTGCATGTAGATGACAAGACTATCAGTGAAGCACTAGAGATTCTGAAGAAGGCTCTGCACAGTGATGACTTTGAGCGTAGGGAACGGGCAGCTATTGCAATACTGAAGTATGTTAAAAAGTGAAAGATTTTTTGTGGAATTGTTGGAGTGATAATGAAGCGATTTCATTATATAATGAAATCTGATTTGAAAATTACAGAACAGTGGAAAAATGGAGGGTATCATGGGAATACAATATAACTCTAAGGAACGTATCTTTCATCTACAAAGTAAAGAAACCAGCTATGTTATTCAGCTTCTCCATGTGGGAGTACCAGTACATGTATATTGGGGTAGGAAAATCCGATCAGGAGGACTGTCCACCATCCTGCAACGCGCAGAAAGATGCTCATTCTCCCCAAGTCCTTTTCCGGAGGATATGACGATCTCCTATGATACATTACCGCAGGAATACCCTGCTTACGGCGTTGGAGATTTTCGTCACCCCGCCTATCAGATTCAAGCCGAGAACGGAACTACTGCTTCTGAAGCTATTTACGATAAGCACCGGATTTACAAAGGCAAACCTTCGCTAGAAGGACTTCCTTCTACTTATGCTGAGCATGAGGATGAAGCAGAAACGCTGGAGTTGGAGTTGTTCGATGCTACGGCAGGGATGCGTATTATTTTATCCTATACTGTGTTTAATGAATTGAATGCAATCACTCGTTCTGTTCGATTTGTGAATGAAGGAACGGATTCCCTGAAATTGTTGCGTGGTCTTAGTATGAGCATTGATTTCCGTGATTCTAACTACGATATGCTACATTTGTCGGGTTCATGGGCACGGGAAAGATATATGGAGCGAAGAGCACTGGCTTCAGGAATGCAAGGCGTTGAAAGTCGCAGAGGGGCAAGCAGTCATGGTCATAATCCGTTTGTAGCGCTTCTCTCTAAAGGTGCTGATGAAGATCATGGTGATGTGTACGGAGTAAGTCTTGTATATAGCGGTAATTTCTCCGCGCAAGTAGAGGTGGAACCGTATCAAACTGCCCGTCTGTCGATCGGAATTAACCCATTTGATTTCAACTGGCTGCTCGAAGCGGGACAGTCATTCCAGACTCCAGAAGCTGTTCTGGTATTCTCAGCTGACGGAATCGGCTCTATGTCCAGAACCTATCATAAATTATATCGTACCCGCCTATGCCGCGGCACCTTCCGTGACCAGACTCGTCCAGTCTTGGTTAACAACTGGGAAGCGACTTATTTTGACTTTAACGCTGACAAAATAGAGGATATTGCCCGGGCCGGCAGTGAGCTCGGCTTGGAGTTATTTGTTCTCGACGATGGCTGGTTTGGTCACAGAGATGATGACAAAACTTCACTGGGTGACTGGTTCGTGGATCCTAAGAAACTACCGGACGGATTGGATGATTTGGCACGACGGGTGAATAACTTGGACATGCAGTTCGGCCTTTGGTTCGAGCCTGAGATGATTTCACCGGATAGTGAGTTGTACCGCCAGCACCCCGATTGGTGCTTGCATGTCCCTAACCGCCGCAGAACGGTAGGCCGGATGCAGCTTGTTCTTGATTTCTCGCGTGAGGATGTATGTCAAGCAATTGGCGATCGTATTGCCGATGTTCTGCGCAGCGCACCGATCACTTATGTGAAATGGGATATGAACCGGAATATGACGGAGATTGGTTCAGCACTGTTGCCTTCAGAAAGACAACGGGAGACAGCTCATCGTTATATTTTAGGTCTCTACGGCGTGCTTGAACGGATCACTTCTGAATTCCCTAATGTGTTATTTGAGAGCTGTTCGGGAGGCGGTGGCCGCTTTGATCCAGGCATGCTGTATTATATGCCGCAAACGTGGACAAGTGATAATACGGATGCAATCAGCCGACTGAAAATTCAGTATGGCACAAGTATTGTTTATCCGCTAAGCTCCATGGGCAGTCATGTATCAGCTATACCGAACCATCAGGTTCATCGGAATACTTCCCTTGAGCTGCGGGGCCATATTGCAATGTCTGGAAATTTCGGGTATGAGTTGGACTTAACGAAGTTCTCCGAAGAGGAGAAAGAAATTGTACGCGGGCAGGTAGCACTGTATAAAGAGCTGCGCAGCCTCGTTCAATTCGGTGATCAGTATAGACTTCTTAGTCCATTTGAAGGCAATGAAACCTCTTGGCTAATTGTCTCCGAAGATAAGTCGGAAGCCGTTGTCGTATATGCCCGGGTACTGGCTGAGCCTAATGATCCTTTGCATCATTTGCGTCTTAAGGGTCTCGACCCGGAAGCTGACTATGAGTGGGTTGAAGGGGGAGGCATCTACGGTGGAGATCACTTGATGTATGCCGGACTTCCGCTCCCGGATCTTCACGGGGACTTCCAAAGTGTACTGTGGCGGTTCAAGAAGGTGTAAGTAAAGACTGTAGTGAAACTTAGGGAATGAACAGACCTCCCTTTAAAATGTAAAGAAGCTGTCCGGCATATGCGCCGGACAGCTTCTTTGTTGTGCGCCCAGCATGGGCGCTATCTATAGGGTGGAAGTCCCGAATGGTGAAGGCAGTAGTAGCCATTAGCTTAAGACAAGGGTGTCCACTGTGAGGTGGAATCTGAAGGAAGTCGGCGGCAAACCTCTGGTTCGAGGAACACGAACCTCATATAAGGCTAACGTTCGTTGGATAAGGCTGCAACACAAGTCAAAATCCGTACTGCCGAAGGCGAGCGAGAGTAAATGAGGCGGATAGATGGAGGGAAAGATAGCGTTCTTACCTGGGGAGATCTGTACGAAACGCGGAGCAAACTCCGTAACCTTGTTTGTGAAAGCAGGATGAACGTACAGAAGTCAGCAGACGCCATAGTACGCAAGTTGTTGCAACAGCTGCGGAAGGGCTGAACATGAAATAGGTATTTGTGCATCCAGGCGTTCAAGATGAGTCATGACAGCAGAATTTCCGAAAGGACCTGACTGAAGAAGGAAGCGGTGAATTCCGTGGGGGTCTTCGGCAGGGCAGAATTCATCTTCGGCACAAGAGGAAAGTGCAAATCACGTAAAGAGAGGTAAAAAAAATGTTGGATCAGATGCTGTCACGGGAAAATCTTCTACAAGCGTTAAAGCGTGTCGAATCTAATAAAGGAAGCCATGGTGTAGATGGAATGTCCGTAAAATCCTTACGCGAACACATCGTACAAAACTGGCAGAACTTGCGGCAAGCGATAGAAGAGGGAACCTATGAGCCGAGCCCCGTACGTCGGGTCGAAATCCCGAAACCGAATGGCGGAGGTGTCAGGAAGTTAGGCATTCCTACCGTGACAGACCGAATGCTCCAGCAAGCGATCGCTCAGATATTAACTCCATTGTTCGATCCACAGTTTTCCGAGTACAGTTATGGATTTCGCCCCAAACGGCGGGGACATGATGCCGTAAGTAAAGCCAGAACATTCATGAAAGAAGGATATCGATTCGTAGTTGATTTGGACTTGGAGAAATTCTTTGATCGCGTCAACCATGACCGTCTAATGATGAAGATTTCGGAGAAAGTGAAGGACAAGAAAGTTCTTCTGCTTATACGTAAATACCTTCAGTCGGGCGTGATGGAAAACGGGTTAGTAAAGCCGACTACGGAAGGCGCGCCACAAGGCGGTCCTTTGAGTCCGTTATTATCCAACATCGTCTTGGACGAATTGGACAAGGAATTAGAGAAACGTGGACACCGCTTCGTCCGCTATGCGGACGACTGCAATATCTATGTGAAAACGTCAAGAGCAGGCGAACGAGTCAAGGCATCCGTCACCCGATTCATCGAGACGAGGCTAAAATTGAAGGTGAACCAAGCCAAGAGCGCGGTAGACCGTCCATGGAAACGGAAGTTTCTAGGGTTTAGTTATAGCAAAGACAAAGAGCCGAAAGTGAGAATTGCAAAGCAGTCCTTACAGAAAGCAAAGGTCAGAATTCGAGAGATAACCTCCCGAAAGAAATCAATGAAGATGGAAGAGCGAATGAAGGAACTAAACCACTATCTTATGGGATGGTGCGGGTACTTCTCGCTTGCGGATACGCCAAGTATCTTTCAAAGGATGGACGCGTGGGTTCGAAGAAGGCTAAGAATGTGCCTATGGAAGCAATGGAAGAACCCAAGAACCAAAGTCAAAAGGCTAATATCCTTGGGTATGCCCAAGGATAAAGCCTATGAGTGGGGGAGTACCCGAAAAGGGTATTGGCGAATTGCAGGGAGTCCAATTTTGTCACGAGCATTGAATAACCAATACTGGGAAGCCAATGGACTCAAGAGCTTAATGGACAGATACCACTCCTTACGGAATATTTCATGAACCGCCGTATACCGAACGGTATGTACGGTGGTGTGAGAGGTCGGGGGCTTGCCGCCCCCTCCTACTCGATTTCTTCTACTTCCTTATACACCTATAAATTCTACGAATTCATTCACAGGCTTGCGGTATCCGCGGGGTCTGATCTTGTGTTGGTTATCTTTGCCGATGGTGATAAGCATGACAGGAACAAGATTCTCAGGCAGCTGTAATGTCGCCTTAATGGCTTCCGGATCGAAGCCGATCATCGGGCAAGTATCCCAGCCTTTATCCTTGGCAATGAGCATGAACTGCATGGCAGAGAGCGAGGCATTACGGATGGCATCTTCACGTTGGAAGGTGTCATTTCCTATGTAGGCGTTGTTAATGGATTCGATGGTTTGATCAAATTGCTCCTCTGTCATAGCTCCGAGCATCTTAAGTCCGCCGTAAATTTCAGGTGCTTGCAGATAAGCATGCTTATCCCCGAGCACTGCAATGACTGCGGAGGCCGAATGGATTTTATATTGGCCGTAAGCTCCGTTGCGAATCTCTTCTTTTACATTCTCGTCAGCTATGACTTTGTAATGTGTATGTTGAAGATTATAGGCCGAGGGTGCTAGCCGTGCTTGTGAGAACATATCTTCCAACTCATTACGAGGGATCTTGATGCCCTCCACAAAATTATTAGCAGATCTGCGGGATTGAACTAAATCTGTAAAAGTACTCATACTGAAAACCTCCAGGTTTATTATCGTGGTTAATATTAATCAATAAGTGAACTAAATAAATGTACTAACTATTAGTTACTAACTCAAGATAACACAGTTATATTTGAACGTCAATGATTTAATTTATTCTGTTTGCAGAGTAAGTTGAAAGCGTGAATAGATGATGTATTTTTAGGAGGAGCACCGGCCACTCGAAGTTACTGGCCGTCAAGTGATTACTGATATTCAGGTGTCATCATGAATATTAAGAATCTGGAGGAAATCAGAATCAAGTCTTACTCTTTGACCAAGAAAATCAGGAAGCGAAGGAGAAGAGCAGGGAATCACAGATGAGATTGGCCAGAAATTACGGGCGGAAAAGTAGGATCTGAGCGAGAATGAGCAGCATAAAGCTGCTTCTTCTCTTAAATGTAAAGCACCTTTTTCTTTTCATCGTGAACTGAGTAATTGCGCCAATAATTATTAAGCCGATCACCCACATGGCTAATCCCATAATGTTCAGCTCCTGTTTAGTTAATTTTGAATATTTATTGTAATTAATTATACTAGCTAATTATGGATTAACAGGAAAGGATTAATGACCAAGGAATGTCAAATACACTCAGAGCTGGAGAAGTTGGAATTGAAAATTAAGCAGGTATCGAAATTAATTACGAAAGTGGAAGAAACTCGGGGAGTACGATCTGAAACTGAAATTGGAAAGGAAATTAAACAATTTTGCACAATAAGGGACAATGCGTTGTTGAAGGTAACTCTGATATAATAGATGGGTTATTTCCAAGAGAATATTGAGGAGGACACCATGTATGACTTTTAAGCCAAATGACGTTGTATTATTTCAAGGAGACAGTATTACAGATTGGGGACGTAATTATGAAGACGCTTCCTCCCTGGGTGTAGGTTATGCACTGATGGTTGCCGCGCGTATGGGGCATATGTATCCTGAGAAGAATCTTACTTTTATTAACCGCGGTATCGGCGGCAATCGTGTGGTGGATCTGCAAGAGCGCTGGGACAAGGATTGTCTGGATTTGAAACCGACATGGGTATCTATATATATTGGAATAAACGATACCTGGCGCCGCATGGATTCCGGGGAAGAAACTACGGCGGAGCAGTTCGAAGCTACCTATCGGGATTTGATTGAGCGCACACGGGAAACTCTCGATGCCAAGCTGGTTCTTATTGAACCGTTTGTTCTGCCCGTACCAGAGGATCGCAAGGGATGGCGTACGGATCTTGATCCTAAGATACATATTGTGCGTGAACTGGCACGTGAGTATGGTGCAGTCCTTGTTCCGCTTGATGGATTATTTGCTGCGGCTTCTGTCAAAGCGGAGTCCTCCTATTGGGCACCAGACGGTGTTCATCCCTCTCCGGCAGGTCATGCCCTTATTGCTGATGCTTGGCTGAGAGCCGTTGGTGTAATTAGTTAAATACGTGAAATCGGATACAAGGTGCTTGCTATCGCTCCTATGGTTTCTCATATTACCTTTCGTTCTTTCTCGCTTTTTGTAATTTTTTAACTTCAGCTTATTTAGAAGGAATTACTCCTACTAATTTAAGGATTCAACCCTTGTAGAGTTTTATAGAGGGAATCTTCCCCTCTAATTTCAGGTTTTAGCTCAATACAGATAATTTTGTTGAATTTATAGGGGGTTTTTCCCTCTAAATGTTGATTAAACAATTTTATTTATGATTTACAGGGAAGCTTTCCCTCTAAACTTTATTTACCACAGGAACAGAGGACAGAGGACAGAAAAGTCCTAGTAGCAAACTAGATCTAAAACAAACTTGTAATTATCGCTTACTAAAGACACCTACTACATTTCCAAGGAGTAGTTCAAAGTACAATCTATATAATATATTTTTTATATATACTTAGTGAAGACTGAATCGTGCTCTGGAAGACGGTTCAGTCTTTTTTTAATATAAAGTATGAGCTTGTATCACTCTTTAAAATCAGAGTTTTATGAGCGAACAGAGCGGAGGGTCGGAGGGATTCTGGACAACCTATAATTCATTTTACAATCAGAAATCGGGCTTTAACAGCGATCGCAAGAACCCTCCGAACCCGTAGCGGCCTGTTTCACAAGCGATCAACGATTGATTTTAGTTTTGAACTATAAGCTTTAGCTTCTTAATTAAGCACATTAGATTTATTAAGCTTCCCGAGGCTGTTATAATTAGAGGGCTGATATGTATTCGGAGGTGGTTATTATAATCAGAAAATCCGGTTTACTTATTCTTATCCTGTGTGTCTTAGCATTAAGCGGATGTCAGAACGGTGTTGGACATATTAATGCCAATAGGGTGTCAGAAATATTATTGATCTATCATGCCCTTAATCCGGAGAATGTAGAGGCTCCCTTTGAGACCAAAACGCTCACAGAAGCGGCGTCTATTAAAATAGTTGCTGAAGCCATGAATAAGAGCAAGAAGATGAATGGCGAGCTTGATTACGGTATTGAATTTAATATGAAGGTTATTTATAAGAATGGTAAAGCAGAGGATTATTATCTTACTTTAAGAAAAGACAAGGGGTACCGGGGACTACTTGTTTCTGCTGAAAATAGTAGCCAAGGTTATTCCATTCCGGTGAAATACTCAGATAAGTTAAGAGAACTACTGTATTGATTGGCTGTAACATCCGATACGATATTGAACTACATAATTGAACTACATAGTAATGAGAGGAAAGTGAGTTCATGATTTGCAATACACCCCTAGATTTAGAAGGTCTACAAGCCATAGGGAAAGTGGTAGGCTATACGATTGCCGAGATGAAGAAGAAAGCAGCGCCAGGTATGACAACTGCGGAGCTCGATCAGTTTGGGGCAAAGATATTGGAGCAATTCGGTGCGATATCCGCTCCCAAGAAAACGTACGACTTCCCGGGAAGCACTTGTATAAGCATTAATGAAGAGGTGGCCCATGGAATTCCGGGATCAAGAGTCATTGCAGCGGGAGATCTGATTAATATTGATGTATCTGCTGAACTGTTTGGTTACTTTGGGGATGCAGGGGAGTCATTTCAGCTTCCGCCCTACGATGATAAGATTCTGCATCTGTGCCGTAATACTGAAGAAACTATGATGAGCGTGATCAACCATCTTAGAGCAGGGATGAAGGTCAACGAGATCGGCAGAGTGATGGAACGGGAAGCCCGTGAAAGAGGCTATAACATTGTGCGGAACCTGTGCAGCCATGGAATCGGCAAGTCATTGCACGAGAAGCCGTTTGAAATCCTACCCTACTATAATTCGCGTGACAACGCTGTACTGAAGGAGGGCCAAGTGATTACAATAGAACCCTTCTTATCTACCGGGGAAGATTATGTGCAGCAGCAGTCGGACGGATGGACACTCAGCGTAGCGGATAATAGCCGGGTAGCGCAGTTTGAGCATACCATTATCGTTACGAAGGATGCGCCGATTATTTTGACAAGTGCTTGATAAACTAATCCAGGGGGGAACCAAGCATGACTCCGCAAAAGAATGTGACAGTGCCGTTGGAACAATGGATAAACGACATCGCAGAGAGAGCTCAGCTTACGGATTATATGTTAAAAGAAAGTCACCTGCCTGGACCGAGGGCCAATCTGGGATTGTCGGACCGTTTTACGGAATGCTTTGGCAAATTGGACCTAACCGATACAGCCTGGGAGCTGCTCAACTTTTGGACAATCTTATCAGAGGGAGCGATAGAGTCGAACGATCCTCGTGAGTTTCTGGCTTTCTGTGCAGTGAGGGCCTCCGGTGCCTATTACGGGTATGCGGATGAGGAGCGGCAAGGTGTTATTCGGGGGATTTTGAAATCAGCAATGAATGATTCTGGGTGGCGCCTGCGCGAGGCCGCTGCGATGGGAATGCAAAGTGTCGGGGAATATGATTTCACGCTCCTGTGCCAACTGTTGGATCGCTGGGGACCGGGAGCGACTCAGCTTGAACAGCGAGCCTTTGTTGCAGCATTAGCCCATCCACCGTTGCTTAAGGTGCATGACAATGCTGTATATTGCCTGAACTTGGCGACAGAAATTATGGATCGACTAGCTGCCAATGCCGGAGTTCAGGGTGATCCAGAGCATTTTCGCGTATTATCCAAAGGGTTGGAGTATAGTCTCAGTGTTTTTGTTGCGAGTGAACCGGTGGAGGGTTTTGTCATGCTGCGCAAATTTGCTCAGAGCAGAGATGCTCGAATCATCAAGATTGTGAAGAGTAATCTCGGTAAATCGCGGCTTAGTAAAAAGTATGGCCTTCAGGTTGCGGAAATCCTCAATTCAATTAGCTTGCTCTAAGAAAATAAGGAGAGATTCCTATGAACATCAGCACTCGGTTTGCGGTTGCTATCCATATCTTAACGCTACTGGATCAAAATAAAGAAGGCAAAAGTACCTCCGAATGGATTGCCGGCAGTGTAAATACAAATCCCGTCGTGATAAGACGTATTACGGGCATGCTGAAGGAAGCAGGTCTGGTTCATGTTCGCCCTGGAGTGGCAGGAGCCAAGCTTGCGCGTAGCTCAGCCGAGATTACTCTTCTTCAGATTTATAAGGCAGTTCATGCAGTAGAAGAGGATTCCTTGTTCTCTATACATGAGCACCCCAATCCGTCATGTCCGGTAGGTAAGAATATTGCCGGAGCTATTGTACCTGTATTCTCACTGGCGCAGAAAGCCATGGAGCATGTTCTTCATGAGGTTACCCTTCAGCAGATTGTGAATGAAATCCCTTCAAATTAATAGACATCCCGTGAATATCTCTTCGATTGAGACATCTCTCTAACGTACCCTTCGGCCTCATCCGCATTCATTCGGCCATGCACTTGAATAACCTTTTTAAGTGCGCTATCGACCTCTTTGGCCATTCTGTTGGCATCTCCACATACATAGAAGTGGGCACCTTCTGCGAGCCATGACCACAGTTCAGCTCCATGCTCAAGCATGCGGTGCTGAACATAGATTTTCTCGTCCTGATCCCGTGAAAAGGCTGTGTCTAGGCGATGAAGATAGCCGTCCTTCTGTATGGCGTCTAGCTCCTCCTTGAAGTAGAAATCGCTATCCTCCCGCTGCTCTCCGAATATTAACCAGTTCCGGCCCTTGGCACTTATGGCTTGGCGTTCTTGCAAGAAACCTCGGAATGGACCCACTCCGGTGCCCGGCCCGACCATAATCATCGGTGCATCCGGATTTGTCGGCGGGCGGAAATGAGCGGATTTCTGAATAAAGATAGGAATTTCGGTATGATGCATCGCTTGATCTGCAAGAAATGTGGAGCATACACCCTTCCGTATTTTACCGTTGTATTCATAGCGCACAGTCGACACGGTTACGTGAACCTCACCCGGATTCGCCTTGGGACTCGATGAAATAGAATATAGTCGGGGCTGCATAGGCTTCAGCATGGTTATAAAGTCCTGTGCACAGGCCGATACAGGGAACTCTTGAAGTAAATCAATTAATTGCCGTCCCCACAGCCATTTCTGCAGCTGGTTTTTATTTTCTTTCTTGAGAAGTTCACCTAACAAACTGCTGTTTGAATGTTCTTGAATGAACTGGAGCATCGCCGGTGTTATACGGGTAATGTCTAAATGCCGGAGCATCGCCTCATTTAAAGGCATTTCTCCATGCTCTTTTAGCGTAACCGTAACGGAAGGCTGTAATTGGATGGCAGTTAAAAGCTCATCAATGAGCTCCGGGCAGTTGGACGGCCAGACCCCCAGTGCATCACCGGGTTCAAATTGTAAATCGGTGTCCTTGAGATTAAATACATAATGGCGTGTTTCTTTCTCCGAATGGTCTCTGCTAAGAAGTCGGTTGGTCAGGATTTGTGTGTGGAGCGGATGATCACGGTCATAACCGTTTTTTTTTGAAGATTCAACGTCTGCTGTGGACTTTATAGGATCGAGTGCTTTCACCGCCACCGGATGGCTTGCGGACTCGTCTAATGCCGTTTCAATGGAAATAATCCACGATTCCACCTGCTCCTGGAAATCCGTATCGCAATCGACACAATCATAGAACCGCTGTGCACCAAGCTGTTCCAGACGTGTATCCAGATTTCGGCCAAACCCGCAAAATTGATCAAAGTTGGAATCACCGAAGGCGAGTACGGCATAATGCAGATTTGACAAAGTGGGGGCATGATCTGTATTTAAAGAGCGCCAAAAGTATTCACCGTTATCTGGAGGATCCCCAGCGCCAAATGTGCTCGTCACGAATAGAACAAAGCGTTCTTGAGAAAGGTCAGTTAGTGGATAGTCATTCATATTTACTAGTTGGGTATCATGCCCTGCTGCCTGCAGTTTATGGGCACAGTCTTGGGCGGCATCTTCCGCATTGCCGGTTTGTGAGGCCCAAACAATGGTGACTGGTGTTTTTGTTGCTTTCTTTATTTGCTTAGACACAGTGGTCATTTCCGATGCAACAGGTTCAGGAAGATAAGTGCGGGAAAATAATCCTGCTAACAGGCCATCCAGCCAAATTCGCTTGGCGGGTTCAAGGGGTGCGGTAGGAGGCAGGACCGGAATGCCGGGTGATTGCAGCGATTCCTTGGTGCGCAGACTGGTTATGAGTCCGGAAACGTATATTTTTTCATGATCATTTAAAGTCAGTGGGGGATAGGATTCAATTCCAAGTATGCTGGCAAGCGTATCCATTTGCGCCATATGCACGGCCTCCTTTTGTTTGATAGTAGCTTCAACAGCTGCAATAGGGACTACAACTTTTTGATCGCCAGCTCTGACAATAGAGACGGAGCAGAATTTGAATTCGGGCTGAAAGGATATCGGATCGACCGCATCGCTCGTAACTTCATTTATCGCCAGATGGTTACCAAATACATCATTCCAATGGAAGGGTGCAAAGCAATTTCCGGGGCGTACTCGGTCGGTGACAACCGCCGGCAGGATGGCCAGACCTCGCCGAGATCTAATCTCCACAGGATCTTGGTTCAGTATGCCAAGCGCTGCTGCATCTTCCGTATGAATCTCAATGAAAGGGCCCGGATTCAACTTATTAAGCTTTGGAATCTTTCCTGTCTTGGTCATGGTGTGCCATTGATGCTGTAAGCGACCTGTGTTGAGCACCAAAGGATATTCGTTGTCCGGCATTTCATGAGGAGGTAAATAGGGGCGTGCCCAGAACATTCCCTTTCCACTTTCTGTGGGGAAAACAATCCGCGGGCTACTGCCGTCTACATCTACTCTAAGGGTTTGACTGATTCCGTTATTCAAATAACGGATTGGATTTTGATTAGGACTACCAGGAGCGCAAGGCCATTGGATAGGCGCTTCACGCAATCGTTCGTAGGAAGCACCCCGGATGTCATAGCCGCTTTTAGGATTCCAAGCCTGCTGGATTTCCAGATAGACTTCAGCCGAGGAGGCGTAGGTAAAGCCGGAGGAGAAGCCCATCTCGCAGGCAACTCGGGCGATAATCTGCCAGTCAGGCAAGATTTCTCCAGGCGGCTCGACTGCTTTCTGCGCTAAGGTAAGATTTCGTTCGGAGTTAATCATAACTCCATCACTTTCAGACCATAAGGCTCCCGGCAGCATAATATCTGCATACGAGTTCGTTTCGGTTTCGAAGAATGCGTCCTGCGTAATGACCAGTTCAGCTTTTTGTAAACCTGCGATGACGTTTTTACGATTGGGAACGGTGGCAACAGGGTTCGTACAAATAATCCAACAAGCTTTGATATCTCCGGCTTGCATACTCTCGAACATGGATATAGTGCCGCTTCCCACTTCAGTCTGGAGAGTGCCTTGAGGTACGCTCCATAGATCCTCAATAAATCTACGATCCGCTTCAACTAATACGGAACGTTGTCCGGGTAAGCCGGGCCCCATATAACCCATTTCTCTGCCCCCCATGGCATTGGGTTGACCTGTGAGTGAGAAAGGACCGCTGCCTGGGCGGCAAATCTTTCCTGTAGCCAAATGTAAGTTGCAGATGGCATTGGTATGCCAAGTGCCGTGAGTGCTTTGGTTCAGACCCATCGTCCAGCAGGACATCCATTCTGGCGACTCGCCGATCCATAGGGCTGCTTGGCGAATATCGGACTCAGCAAGTCCGGTGATTTCAGCCACCTTGTCTGGAGTGTAATCCTCCAGCAAGGCATCCATGTTCTCCCAACCTGAAGTGAATTCGGCAATAAAATCCAGGTCAGTATGACCGTTCTTAACTAATAAATGCAAGATGCCATTCAGCAGGGCTAGATCTGTCCCTGGCTTAATCTGCAAATAAAGTGAGGCTTTATCTGCGGTAGTATTGCGGCGAGGGTCCACCACGATCATCTTTGCACCGGCTTTAAGCCGATCCATAACCCGAAGGAACAGGATGGGATGACAGTCAGCCATATTTGCCCCGATAACAAAAAACAAATTCGTCTGTTCAATATCCTGATAGGAACCCGGAGGGCCATCGGACCCAAGAGAAAGCTTGTATCCGGTGCCCGCACTCGCCATGCATAACCGTGAATTAGATTCGATGTTGTTGGTGCGGACGTAGCCCTTGGCCAGCTTGTTAATCAGATATTGTGCTTCGAGAGACATCTGACCGGATACATAAAAAGACAGTGCATCCGGGCCGTGCTTATCTAGAATGGCCCGCAGTCTTTGTGCAGTTTCGGAGATGGTTTCATCCATCCCGACTTTTTTGGGCTTCTGTCCGCGAGCGTTGCGTCTGTATGCATATTCCATTCGCCCTGATTCCGTGATAGCTTCAGCGCAGCTGCTTCCTTTAGTACATAGTCTTCCGAAATTGGCAGGATGCTCTTTATCCCCGGTGACTTTAACTACGCGATTATCGGACACTTCGAGCACAATCCCGCAGCCAACACCACAATAGGGGCAGACACTTTTTACTTTTTTTGTTGTCATGTGGATTCACCGCCTTGGTAGTGCTCAAACACCGATTAAGTTATTTTTCAGAAGTTAATTCCCGATTCCGTGGAGGCCCACGACTTTTTCCATGAGCGAGTAACCGCAATGAAGATAAGGGTAGTTACTAGAACAATGCTACCCACAACTAGAAACCCAGTTACATGTGAGCCTGTTGATTCTTTTAAAGGACCCAGTATATATTTCGGCAGCAGATATCCTCCCAAACCACCAGCAGCTCCCACAATCCCAGTTACAACGCCGATTTCCTTAGAAAAACGTTGAGGAACAATTTGGAACACAGATCCGTTGCCCATTCCGAGGCAAGCCATCATAACACTTGTATAGAGGAGCATAACTAGGAACGAACTTGGCATCGTAGCGATCGCAAACGCAGATACTGTAATCACACTGTACAAAATGCCCAAGAAGCGCATACCACCGATCTTATCTGCAATCCAACCGCCTACAGGTCTAAAGAAGCTGCCCGCGATGACTGTTATGGTCACCAAGTAACCTACCTGTACCTTGGTAATACCCCCAGGGTTTACGTTGTCTCCGTACACATCATAGAAGAAAATGCTGAAGTAGCTGGCAAACCCGACAAAACCGCCGAAGGTAATTGCGTAGAAAATGGAGAACCACCAGGTTTCTGCAAATTTGAATACACTGAGGTAGTCCTTCATTGTTTTAGGAGCAGGAGCATTAGGAGCATCCTTGGCAAGAACGGCATAGATGATAAGTACGATGACCAAAGGAATAATCGCGAGCCCAAACACATTGTGCCATCCATAAGCCTCTGCTAATTGAGGTCCGAAAAAGGTAGCAAGCGCAGTACCGCTGTTTCCTGCTCCGGCAATCCCCATTGCCAGACCTTGATATTGAGGAGGGTACCAGCGGCTGGCCAAGGAAAGGGAGACGGCAAAGCTTGCACCGGCAAAACCAAGCAAAAATCCAATGGATTGAATTTGGAGCAAGCTCGTTCCGCCTAACCAGCCCCAGAGCAGAGGGAGAATGGTAAGAATCATCCCAATAAGTCCTGCCTTTTTAGCACCGATACGATCTGCTAAGATTCCCATCGGTATCCGGAATACGGATCCGCCAAGAATTGGAATGGCAACCATTGTTGCTTTCTGAGTATCTGACAAACCAAAGTCCTTAGTGATAAAAAGAGATAAGGACCCACAAAGCACCCAAATCATAAAACTTACATCAAAATACAGAAAGGCTGACAACAAACTTGGAGAGTGACCTGCTTTACGAAAACTTTTTGCTTCCATCACAAAAACCCCCTTTAATAGTTAAACTGCTTAATTTTTTCGTGAAACATTTCGTAATTCTCTGTAAATCCTCCATTCTCATTTCATCTTTGGGCGAAAAAAGGCCGACTAACAGAATCCGCAGAACATGCGAATTAAGTGAATCGGCCTCATTGCCATGTGCAGCCACGTCATCGTGACTGACTCTTATTAAGTTTTTGAAGTTGGAACAACAGAATCGAAAAGCTTACCTGTCCACAATGATACATACTGCTCGCGGAGACACATCATTGTGTCGTTGAGCTAATGAATCTTATCTGTTACTATAAATAGCTTTTTGAATTGTGTCAA
This sequence comes from Paenibacillus wynnii, assembly GCF_000757885.1. Classification (NCBI taxonomy): domain Bacteria; kingdom Bacillati; phylum Bacillota; class Bacilli; order Caryophanales; family Paenibacillaceae; genus Paenibacillus; species Paenibacillus wynnii. The sequence continues at coordinate 470,826 of NZ_JQCR01000003.1, forward strand.
TAAACATAACGTAAAAATTCTAAATAATTAAGTTTTAATGAAATATCACCTGTATTTTAGTCCTTGATGTAATATAATATAACATTTGTCACACATCTATTCCGATCTTTACAAACTTAATGAAACCAGCTATACTAAAGGAAGTGATTTTGTAACTGTGATGGTTACAAGTTGAATGTTTAATTTAGTAGCAGTGAACAATACTGATTATCTATCTTTAGGATGTTCAAAGAAGATTAAGGGAGGGTTTATGTATGAGTGGAACAACTACAACGCTGCACCAGGATGTCGAGATTGGCCTAGTACAGATTAGAGTAAGTCAATTGGAGCATTCACTGGATTTTTACCAAAATGTCGTAGGGCTGAAGGTTTTGCGGCAGAAGAGTCGGGAGGTCGAGATGACTGCGGATGGACAGAATGTTCTATTGATTCTGCGGGAGATTGAGCATGCGAAGGTGCTGCGCCGGAATTCGGTAGCCGGATTATATCACTTTGCTATTCTTGTTCCGGATCGTCCTAGTCTAGGGCTGGTGTTGCGTAATTTGATCTCTTCGGGAATCCATGTAGGCCAAGGTGATCATCTAGTGAGTGAGGCGCTGTACATTCAGGACCCGGATAATAACGGGATTGAGATTTATCGTGACCGTCCAAGGGATTCGTGGAGACACGACGCTGAAGGGCATGTTGTCATGAGTACGGATCCGGTCGATGTGGATGGACTGCTGGCGGCTTCCGAAGATCTCACGTGGAGTGGATTGCCTGAGGGAACCGTGATTGGGCATGTCCATTTTCACGTAGGAGATCTGGGCAAAGCCAAGGGTTTCTACGTTGATTTGCTCGGCTTTGAGTTGACTGCTTATTATGGAGATGCGGCAATGTTCATTTCGGCTGGAGGATATCATCACCATATCGGTCTCAATATTTGGGCCGGCCAAGGCGCTCCGGCAGCTCCAGAAGATGCGGCAGGTATCGATTATTTCACCTTGCTGCTGCCCAGTGAAGAGGAACGTGCAGTTGTAGTGGAGCGAGTCCGCAAGGCGGGATACACAGTGGATGAAGTGGATGGCGCGCCCGCACTCAGAGATCCGTGGAACATTGGAATTAAATTAGTAGTTAAGCACTCGCTATAAAAATTAGGAGGGTATTTAGGATGAAAATTGCAGTAATTGGTGCCAGTGGGAAAGCGGGAAGTCGGATTGTACAGGAAGCGTTGGATAGAGGTCATGAGGTAACATCCATTGTACGGAGTTCATCCAAGGTGACTAACCCAAACGCTAATGTGCTTGAGAAAGATGTGTTTGCTTTAACGTCTGAAGATTTGAAGGGCTTTGACGTTGTAGTAAATGCTTTTGCCGCTCCGATGGGGGAGGAACATCTGCATGTAGATGCCGGAAATATCCTTATTGAAGCGCTAAGAAATCTACCCGGCACTAGACTGATTGTAGTCGGCGGAGCCGGAAGCTTATATGTGGATGAAGCGAAGACGCTGAAAGTAATCGATACACCCGGATTTCCTGACTTCGTGAAACCAACGGCTTCCAATCAGGCTAAAAACCTGGAAATTCTTCAGGGGACGGACGTTCTCTCTTGGACATTCGTTAGTCCATCCGCCACGTTTGCACTTGGTGAAAGAACAGGGTCTTATATCAAAGGCAAAGATCACTTGCTTGTGAACTCCAAAGGCGAGAGCTATGTCAGCTACGAAGATTACGCGGTTGCCATTGTGGATGAAATGGAGAAGCCGGAGCATATCCGCGAGCGGTTTACAGTAGCTTCTGAATCCTGATAATAGTTCTGGTTGCAGGGTATGTTCATATCAAGGGAGGCAGAGCCGGTTATGGCTTTGCCTCTTTTTAATATATTAACCTTCTGTTTTCCCCTTTGAGGTCAGTTCGGCAATTCGTTTCTGTAGATCTCCTTGGTACAGGCCGCCGTGATAGCAAATGACTGTCTTAATCTCATATTCGCTGAAATGGGTCAACGAAATAAGGGCTTCTTCCAGATCGGGGGTTGCTCTTGGATCGGGTCCATACAGCTCACCGTCCAGGACAGTTAGTGCATCGCCGGCTATAAGTGTCTGACTCTCATGATGGTACAGGCTAAGATGGCCCGGGCTATGGCCAGGTGTATGAATAATTGTTATTCCACCTGCATAGGGAAGAAAGTCCCTGTTCCCAATGGTGTTATCCACTCTTCCTTTGGGCGGGTTTGCGAGTACGGATAGAAACGCCCGCCGCCACTCGTCGGGTACATGCGGTGGAATCATAGCTTCAGCTGCAGCGAGAGCCTCCGGTGTATGCTTTAGCAGCATTTTGTCACCCTCAATATAAGGCTGCTCGATTTCATGTGACAGAACCGTAAGTCCCGAAGCCCCTTCTGTCAGGATAGAGGGCAGGCTTCCGATATGGTCCAAATCCTGATGGGTGATGATAATAGTGCGCAGCTTAGACCAAGGTACATTAGCCTCTATAAAAGCCTCCTTGAATTTTCCCAGCAGACCGGGGTAGCCGGTATCCACCAACACCGCTGATTTCTCATCCCAGAGCAGGGTAGGATATAGGGTGTCACTTCCACCCATGACCTGTACCGTTATTTCCAGCATTTCTATTCCTTTGGCAATATGCATTAGATCCCTCCACTATTGCTGTATCATTAGACAATGCATATCATACTGATTTGATTTATGAATTTCAATAGAAAAATATAATATTATAACACAAATAAATATTTTTGTCAATAGAGAAAATGAGCTTTGCCCCCGTTGAAATCTTTACGCTATAATAACGAAAATACATAGGGAATTGGAAACACTTGAAGGGGGATTAAGAATGAGCGATATAACCGTAACAGCACTTTCATTTGCCGAAATTAGAGAAGAGCATCTGCCGGAAGTGCTGGATATTTATAACTATTATGTGTTGAACACTACGGTTTCTTTTCACACGGAGCCCCTTAGCTTAACTGAAATGCGGCAAGCTATGCTGAATGGAGATCCAAGGTTCAAATCGTTCGCGATCCTGAGAGGCGGTGACATGCAGGGTTATGTGCTTATTACACGCCACAAGAACAAACAAGCCTACGATACTTCCGGTGAAATCAGTGTATATTTGAAACCAGACTGTACGGGTAGAGGGGTAGGAGAGAGTGCTCTGCATTTTATTGAAAAGAAGGCTGCCGAACTTGAATTTCATGTCCTGGTGGCTACCGTATGCTCGGAAAATGAACGAAGCCGTCAGCTGTTTCTGAGAAATGGGTATGAACAAAGTGCCTATTTCAAGGAAATCGGCAGCAAGTTTGGCAGAAGACTGGACATCGCCAGTTACCAAAAAATCATCGGAAACACGAGTTACATAACATAAATCGTCCCCTGTTTCATAGGTATATTTGTCATATATAAACCGATAAAATGTCGGAAAAAGTTCGTAAGAATTCAGTGTTTTCCGTGTATTGACGCTGGTTTTCAGGTATACTTTATAAGAATGTGGAAGGCCTTATTAAGAACGTTAGTCTCTCCATTCATACAACTATTTTCCTCACGAAAGAGAGAAGTGACTCTATGAAACCTATCGCTTGGGTAACGGATAGCACCAGTACACTTGATCCCGAATTTGCCAAGAATAACCACGTGTACATTGTGCCTTTGCGTCTAATTGTTAACGATGAGAGCTACAAAGAAAATATAGAAATTACACCCGAGCAGTTCTATGATAAAATGCGTGAGCAGGAAAAGGTGAGCAGCTCTCAGCCGCCAATCGGTGAGTTCATCGAATTGTACGAGAAGTTAAAGGGAGAGTACGAGGAAATTATCGCCGTGCACTGCTCGTCAGAGCTTAGCGGTACATTTAGTACCTCATTACAGGCTGCTGAGATCGCCGAAACTTCAATTGTGGGAATTGATTCCAAGGTTGGAGCTTATCCTATCCGGGAAATGATTATGCGGGGAATTCAGTGGCATAACATGGGCTTTTCCGTGAATGAAATCAAAGAGAAGATTGAGAATATTATTCAAAATATGTCCTTTTATCTAATCCCTTCCAGCCTGGCACATCTTCACCGCGGTGGACGACTATCCGGCTCCCAACTAGTATTGGGCCAATTGCTGCGCATTAATCTGCTGCTGCGTTTTGACGAAGGCAAGGTTATTGTGGATGAGAAAATTCGGACGTTCAAGAAGACCAAGCAAAGACTGCTGGAGATTCTGAAAAAGGATCTGGGATTCATTAAAGATGTGTGCATTATGCATGCTAACAATATGGAAGAAGCCTTGAAGCTGGAAGAAGAAATCAAGGATATGGCTCCCACCTTGCGGACAGAGATTATGACCTTTGTTCCTGTCGCAGGTATCCATGCGGGAGAAGGTACGTTAGCCTTATCTTGGATTAAGAATAACAACATCAACAGTATATTGGCTTAAAAAATGTCCGCCTGGCATAAGGATTACATCCTTATGTGGGCGGACATTTTTTGTGTGCAAGGCTTCTCATTTAGGGAGCCTCTATTTATTTCTCCGGCTAAACATTTGTCCGAGCACTTCACTCAGAACAAGACCTGTAGCGATAGCTCCGGAGAGTAATAAAGCCTGCGTGGCAATTTGTACAGCTTGGGTATTATCGTTCTCCACGAATTTCCGCATAGCGTCGTAAGCCAGGCCGCCCGGTACTAGCGGTATAATGCCGCCAACACTAAAAATGATGACGGGCATTTTGAAGGAACGGGCAAAAATTTGGCTGATGACACCCACAACGACCGTAGCGCCGAAAGTGGCGATGACGGCTTCCCACTCCCGATCCAGTTGTAGATAAACCATCCATCCCACCATACCGGCAATTCCGCATTGCAGCAGCGCGCGCTTGGGAGCATTGAACAGAATGCAGAACGTAGCAGCGGCGATAAAACTGGTTATAAGTTGCAAAATCATGAACGACTAACCTCTTTCGCAGGGATGATTAAAAAAGTGAGAGTACCAGACCAATTCCGGTTCCGATCGCAAACGCCGTCAAAAAAGCATCGGCTCCTTTGGATAGACCTGAGACTAAATGGCCGGCCATTAAATCACGAACCGCATTTGTGATGAGCAGCCCTGGAACTAACGGCATGACAGAACCGATAATAATTTTATCCATTTCCTGTCCTAGGCCAACCTGGACAGAATAAAAGGCGAGAAGGCCTACTATGAAAGCGGCGGAGAATTCTGCAAAGAATCTCACTTGTACAATCCGATGCAAATAAATTACCGCACCATATCCTAATCCTGATATAAACAATGCCGGAAGAGCATCCCACAAGCTTCCTTTGAACATCACAGTGAAGCAGGCACCCGTCAGTGCAGCAGCGGCAATTTGCAGCCAAATAGGATAGGCGTGGGCAGCGTCATCTACCTCGCCAAGGCGCTCACGGGCTTCCGCTGCCGTAATTTGGCGTTCGCTGAGTCGGCGTGAGATGTCATTGACCTCAGATACCTTTTGCAAATCCGTTGTACGCTCTGCAATTCGGAACAGCTTCACTGGCTCGATCCTGCTGGTAGTAAACATGATGACGGTTGGCGTAACGTAACTATGCGCACCCGGGAATCCGAGAGAGGCTGCCATACGTGTCATCGTATCTTCTACACGATAAGTCTCCGCTCCGCTTTGCAGCATGATTTTACCGGCCAGGAGGCATAGGTCGATAATCTCATGTATAGAAGTATTGTTGCTGTGACCGGTGCTATCCAACTTCTTTCGATCCTCCCCTAGAATGTTATATCTTACGATTGTCGCCTCATTGTTCGAAAATATCAACCCTTATCCATGAATTGATAAATTAAATTTTATTTATAATGTCCCCCGATCTTGCCGACGCGTTCCTTGATCTGCCCGGAACCGGTAAATGAAGCGGCCCGCCCAATAATGGTGTCGCCGTATTTATCCTTTAAATCATCGGTAGCCCGTTCCAGCTCCCGGTAGCGGGGGCGTGATTCGAATAGCGTCAGCTGGTACTGGTTCTCATCACTAAGATTGGAGAGACTGAGGTGAACCCGGCGCACGGGCTGACCATCCCAGTGCACCCGGAATAGAGCTACAGCAGCTTCATATACCAGATTAGTGGCATTTGTCGGGTCGCTCATGGTGACCTGCCTCGAGAAACCAGTAGGTTGATCGAAGCTGGCGCCTTGGCAGCCGACGGATACAACTGCACCGTTCACCTTCAGGTTACGGCACCGTCTGCATACCAACTCCGATAGTTCCAAGAGTATAGTCTTAATCTCCGGCAGCGTGGGGTAATCTCGGGGAAGGGTCATTTGGTGGCCGACACTCTTGGGTGCTGCCTCATAGGTGGCCGGATTCACAGGGCTGTCATCCATACCATTGGCGATCCGCCAGTACAGTTCCGCATCAATATCGCAGTTTTTGCGGAACTTCTCGCGCATCCGCCACTTTAGCTCAGCTAGAGGCATTTGCGCCAGATGCCCGATGGTAGTTAAGCCCATGCTTTGGAAATGGGCTGACATACGGCGGCCTACCATGAAGAGCTGACCAACGGGCTGCGGCCATAGCAAAGCCGGAAGCTGCTCCTTGGAAAGAGAGAACAGACCGTTGCCGTTCTTCTTCGCCCATAAGTCGCAAGCCATCTTGGCGGTAACCTTGGAATAGCTGATGCCGATACGAGTATAGACACCTGTATCTCTGCGGATTACATCCTGAATAGCTGCGGCAATTTGCCGCGGGCTACCGAATAAGGATAGGCTGCCTGTAATATCAATAAATTGCTCATCAATGGAATAAGGCTCCACCAGATCACTGTACTTGCGCAAAATGTCTGTGATTTGGGCGGAGACATCTATATAATGCTGCATTCGGGGTCTGGCCACGATCAGCTCAGGGCATTTGGTCAGTGCTTCTTTCAAGGTCTCGGCCGTAGTAATGCCAAAGGCTTTGGCTAGAGGGCAAGCCGCCAGTACAATTCCGCTCCGTCTGGCCGGATCTCCGGCAACGACCAGCGGCTGGTTGCTGTACTGGGGATTAGAGGCTTTCTCAACAGAGGCATAGAAGCTTTGGCAGTCGGACAGCATAATGATACGTTCTTTTTTCATGATTCACACTCTCCCGTTATGTAGAGACGGCGGATTTGTTATCATTATAATACGAACATATGATCGTGTATATGCATACTTATTTCCATTGCGTTCAGGTTTCGAGGGTGCATACGCCTGTTGCCACTCCGCCGGAGGCTATGGTTAAGATTGAATGCAGGAAAGTTTCCTTAGAAATGAGTAAACCGCCAACAAGCTGCACAGTAAGATGGATAATCCGATTTTGGTTCCAGTCATATAATTGAGAATAAGAGCTATCCCATGTCTTATGGATAATAAAAAATCCTGCTTTCGCAGGATTTGGGAATAAACTTAGGCATTAACCAGTTCCCTTTTTACTTGAAGCGGTGGAGGGATGAGCCAACCCTTTTCTTTAGTCAGTCTAAGAATAGAAAGACCCAGATTTGCCTTAAGGGTATGTGTTTTTAGGAAGAATGCGGCGATATCCTCTCGGATGGACATGCCCATGATTTGACTGCAGTGGACCAGTCCCACGGCAACGTTGGCAGATAACATAGCTGCGATTTCGGGATCAGAGAACCGTGCACCCACGGGGATATCCTCCATCTTAGCGGTCGGGCGGTCCGGCAGAGCAGGGGAAGGAAGAATTCCGTTATCTTTCAGCAGTTTGTCACAATCTTTAATTTCCCGGTAGGCCAGATCTATAAAGTCATCAATGACTCTTTTTAAATCTTTATCCCCCGCATGGTAACGGTATGCCTGCAGGCTGGAGAACATTGCTTTGGCTGCAGTGGAATACTGCCACAGACCCGATATTTCACCGTAATGCATCGGCTCGTCCTTCGGATTACCGTCTAGAATACCCATGTTAGCACACTCCTTTATAGATAAGTTATGAACACTTATAGCTTGTCCGCAGGAGTCTTTCTTATTCCGCCGAGGAACCCCAAATGCCCCCAGTTAACGGGAGTACCGTTTGCGGAAGCGAAGCGGGGATATTCCGGTCTTATGGGTAAAACGCCGGGAAAAATAAGCGGTGCTCTCATAACCGATACGCTCAGCAATCCCGGATATGGCAATCTCTGTTTTGAGCAGCAGTAATTTGGCTTGCTCCAAACGGTAGTCTGTTAAATACTCCATGGGTGTGAGGCCATAGACACGTTTCATGCAGCGGGCAAGGTAGTTGTAGTGAAAATGGAGGGCTTCTGAAAGAGAGGCGTTGGTGATCGGCTCCGCATAATGATTGCGGATATAAGCCTCCGTTTTCTCGGCTATTTCCGCAGTGGTGCTTCCGGCAGCATCATGCTGGGCTAGATCCATCATTCGAAGCAACTCTTCAAAAATCCGCTGCTGCTGCCACACCGCATGGGAGCGCCGTTCACTGGACAACTGCAGCAGCATCTCCAGTTGGGCTTTTCGCTCCAAGAAGTCGGGCAGGGGTCCGAATTGCGGCACTCGGATGGTATAGGGATGTGTGAGAAACTGCCTCAAGTGAGCTTCGCGGTTGATATAAGCAGGATCACCCTCCGCCTGACCCCAATCTCCAACCGTATGAAAGTGAACCCACATGAACGTGGTAATCTCCTCGCAGGGTTTAACCGCATAGTGATAACGATCCGGGAGCAGCAGCAGCGTGTGTCCGGCAGGCACCTCCCATTGGCTGTTCTCTTCCCCGATAAATAAACATCCCTGTTCCACAATAAGCAGGTCAAATACTCCGATTTGTTTCCGATTGGGATGCTGATCTCCAGGCTGATATACAGTGCGGTCACATTCCAGGTAATAAGGAAACGGCGGGGCGGCCAGATGAATGTATGAAGGGTTATTTTCCATAACGAAGCTCCTTTGAGGGTCCTTAATATACTAAGCTAAATTAAATTTTACTTGTGTGAAATAGTACAAAAATACGGTTGCTTATGATTGTATTTTTTATTTATTTTACAGTCTATAATTTCAATTAGCGAGTACAACATAGGATATTTGAAAGGGAGATTTCATGAACACTAAAACTATTCAATCGGGTATAAAAGGTTCTCCGCAGCAGGTGACTATTCAGGATGACTTTTGGGGCCGTTACATTCGACTGGTTCAAGATGTGGTAATTCCTTATCAATATGAGGCTCTGCATGACAGAGTACCGGAAGCCGAGCCCAGCTATGCGGTATCTAATTTTGAAATTGCAGCAGGTCGAAAGAAGGGCGAGTTCGGAGGAATGGTCTTCCAAGACAGCGATTTGGCGAAGTGGCTGGAAGCCGTAGGCTACTCTTTGAGCATCAAACCTGACTCGGAACTGGAGCGACAAGCGGATGAACTTATCGATTTGATTGGCGAGGCTCAGCAGGTTGACGGGTATTTGAATACTTATTTTACAATTAAAGAGCCGGAGAAACGCTGGACCAATTTGAACGAGTGCCACGAGCTTTATTGTGCCGGTCATTTTATTGAAGCAGCTATTGCGTACTATGAAGCCACTGGTAAAAGAAAACTATTGGACATTATGTGCAGAATGGTAGACTATATTGATTCTGTTTTTGGTCCGGAGGAAGGAAAGCTTAAGGGCTATGATGGTCATCAGGAAATCGAGCTGGCGCTCGTTAAATTGTACCGTCTTACAGGGGATGAGAAATATCTGAAGCTTAGCAGCTTTTTTATTGACGAGAGAGGGCAGGCGCCGTATTTTCTTTTACAGGAATGGGAGAAGCGCGGGCGGAGCAGCTTTTGGAGTGGGACGAAGACGGACAGCCTGGATTTAAAATACAACCAGTCCCATGCTCCTGTAAGAGAGCAGACGGTGGCAGTTGGACATTCGGTCCGCGCTGTCTACATGTACACGGCTATGGCTGATCTAGCTGCTATTACAGGTGATGAGGAGCTCTACAATGCTTGTGTGAGATTGTGGAACAATATGGCTGACAAGCAGCTGTATATCACTGGAGGAATCGGGTCTACACATATAGGCGAAGCATTTACGTTTGATTACGATCTGCCCAACGATACGGTATATGCAGAGACTTGCGCTTCGATCGGCCTGATCTTTTTTGCACAAAGAATGCTGAGACTGCGCCCGGATGCCCAATATGCGGATGTCATGGAACGGGCTCTATATAACAATGTGCTCGGTTCTATGGCTCAGGACGGTAAGCATTATTTCTATGTGAATCCACTTGAAGTATGGCCTCAAGCCTGCAGTTGCAATCCTGACAAGCATCATGTTAAATCCGAGCGCCAAGGCTGGTTCGGCTGCTCCTGCTGCCCGCCTAATGTAGCCCGTCTGTTAACCTCGCTTAACCGGTTTATCTACACGACCCATGGGGATACACTATACACCCATTTGTATATTGGCAGCGAAGTGGTAACGGAGCTAGGAGATACGGCAGTTACAATTCATCAGCAATCTGAGTTTCCGTGGGATGGGACAGTCACGATGAAGGTTAATCCCGCAGCCGAAGCGGAGTTTGGAATTGCGCTGCGCATTCCGTCTTGGAGTAAAGGGATGGAGATTAGAGTCAATGGAGCGGCGATCTCGATCGATGAAAGTGTGAGCCACGGATACCGAATCATCCGCCGAACGTGGAAGGCGGGGGATGTGATCGAGGCTCGGGTACCCATGGAGGTGCATCGTATATATGCCCATCCCAATCTGAGGGCGGATGCCCACAAAGTCGCCATTCAGCGCGGACCGTTAGTGTATTGCCTCGAAGGTGCCGATAATGGGGAGCCGTTAAGCTCCATTTCCTTAAGCGAAGGTGGAGCCTTCACTGAAACGTTTGACGAGACGCTGCTAGGAGGTGCGGTAGTGGTTGAAGGTAGCGGCTCACGAATAGATCAACAGGGGTGGACCGGGGGGCTGTATGGAACGGTGAAGGCGTCGGTTGAATCGGTTGCTGTAAAAGCTGTACCGTATTATTTATGGGGAAACCGCGGCAGCGGAGAGATGAAGGTATGGATACCTGAAGACAAAGCGTAATTTATATTCACATAAAAAAAGCAACCCGTGCCTTACCGCTGTTTAGCGATGGGCCGGGTTGCTTTTTAAAATATAAGAAAGTATAAGTTTTCAGTTTTAGCCAAGGATTGCAACCACTTGATGCACAGCGCCGTCGCCCACAGGAGCGATGATGTTGCCTTCAACAGCTGCACCGTCTAGTGTGAGACTTGCTAAGCCTTTAGATACATGGTTCGGGTTCTTAATTTGGATAACATACGTATCTCCGCGGAATACACGGGTGATTTCGAAGCTGTCCCACTCTGTAGGGATACAAGGATCAACCTTCAGACCGTTGAAATCCGCTTGTATACCGAGAATGGATTGCGTAATCGCTACATAGTTCCAAGCAGCGGTACCGGTCAGCCATGAGTTTTTCGCTTCACCGTGACGGACAGCATCTTTACCGGCGATCATTTGCGAATATACATAAGGCTCCATACGGTGGATTTCGCTAATGTCCTCCAAGTAGGAAGGAGCGATCTTTGTATACAGGTCAAATGCTCTGTCGCCATGGCCCAGCATGGTCTCAGCTATCATGATCCATGGATTGTTGTGACAGAAAATACCGGCGTTTTCTTTGTAGCCTGGCGGATACGTCGAAATTTCACCCAGGTTCAGATAATACTTGGAATAAGGAGGTTGTTGCAAGACGATACCGTATTTAGTATCTAGACGTTCTTGAACGGACGTAAGGGCTTTTTCAGCTTTACCGTTCTCTACGCCGATACCGGCCATAACACAAATGCCTTGCGGCTCGATGAAGATTTGGCCTTCTTCATTTTCCTTGCTGCCAATCTTGTCGCCGTAGTGGTCATAAGCGCGCAGGAACCAGTCGCCGTCGAAGCCATGTGTCAAAGTAATTTCACTCATGTTCTTGATTTTGTTTTCCGCATCAACGGCAACATGATCAAGTCCGCGCATCCGGCAAATTTCAGCATAATCTGGACCCACGAAGACGAAGAGACCCGCGATAAAGACGGATTCAGCTACACGGCCTTCAATGTTGGCAGTGGTTTGGAAAGATTCACCCGGCTCTTTGGAGAAGCAGTTCAGGTTCAGGCAGTCATTCCAGTCCGCACGGCCAATCAGCGGCAAGCCATGAGGTCCGAGGTTATTCGTTACATGTTCGAAGGAAAGTCTCAAGTGCTCGAACAGGGTAGCAGTGTTATTCGGATCGCTGTCGAACGAAACTTGCTCATCCAGAATGGAGGTATCTCCAGTTTCTTTGATATAAGCAGCTGTTCCCAAGATCAACCAAAGTGGATCATCGTTGAAGCCGGTACCGACTTCATTGTTGCCCTTTTTCGTAAGCGGCTGATACTGGTGATAAGCACTGCCGTCTTCAAATTGGGTAGCTGCGATATCCAGAATACGCTCTTTAGCGCGTTCAGGAATTTGGTGTACAAAGCCGAGCAAGTCCTGATTGGAATCGCGGAAGCCCATACCGCGGCCGATGCCGGATTCGAAGTAAGAAGCAGAGCGGGACATATTGAAGGTAACCATACATTGATATGGATTCCAGATGTTAACCATACGGTTAAGTTTGTCGTCACCGCTTTGGATCTGATATTTGGACAGCAGGTTGTCCCAGTGTGCAGCCAGAACAGCTAGAGCAGCGTCTACTTGAGCGTCAGTAGCGAACTGTTCGATGACAGCCAGAGCCGGTTTTTTGTTGATGACATTCAGAGCTTCCCATTTCTCATCTTCAGGGTTCTCGATATAGCCGAGCACGAAGATGAAGCTTTGCTCTTCGCCTGGTTCCAGCGTGATATTCAAGGCATGGGAACCAATCGGCGACCAGCCGCTGGCTACCGAATTGGTAGCTTCACCGGCAGCAACTGCCTGCGGAGCATCCAGGCCATTGTACATGCCTACGAAGGATTCGCGGTCTGTATCGAAGCCGGCGATTTCTTTATTTACCGAGTAGAAAGCGTAGTGGTTTCTGCGCTCGCGGTATTCTGTTTTGTGGTAAATGACGGAATCCTTGACTTCCACCTCACCGCAGCTCAGGTTGCGCTGGAAGTTGGTCATGTCGTCCTGTGCGTTCCATAAGCAGAATTCGGCAAAAGAGAACAGCTTCACGGATTTCTTCTCTGTGCCGGTATTCTTCACCACGAGACGGTGCACTTCAGCATTGTGTCCCATCGGTACGAAAGCGAGCTGGTTTACGGAAATGCCATTACGTTCACCAGTGATGGAGGTATAGCCCAGACCATGGCGGCACTCGTAGAAATCAAGATCGCGCTTAACCGGCATCCAGCCCGGGGTCCAGAAATCACCGTCGTCATACAGATAGTAGTAGCGTCCGCCTGTATCCAGCGGAATATTGTTATACCGGTAACGGGTAAGTCTTCTCATCCGGGCATCCCGGTAGAAGGTGTAACCCCCGGCAGTGTTGGAGATCAGGCCGAAAAACTGCTCGTTGCCGAGGTAGTTAATCCAAGGGTAAGGCGTTTTAGGGGTGTTAATTACATACTCTTTACGAGTGTCGTCAAAGGTTCCGAATTTCATGAGTGAAAAGTCTCCTTTCGATTGTGAACGCGCGTTTATTCTTGCGGGAAAAAAGTCCCTCGGGGAAGGGAAAGGTGAATACATTTAAATATTTCTCTCTGGAAGGTTGCTACTTCTTCGGGCGCTGACAGGAATCTCTTTCGACCAGACGCGCCGGGAAGCTGATTGTACTAAAGGTAGGCTGCTCTGAATCGCACAGCTCAATGACCTTTTCTACAGCAGCCTTGGACATTTCATAAATGGGCAGTTTTACAGAGGTCAGCTTGGGTTGAATACGGGATGCCATCTGGATATCATCGAATCCGGCAATGGACATATCCTCAGGGATAGAGATTCCATGCTCCGATAACGCTTCCATTACCGATATGGCCATATCATCGTTGGCAGAGAAGAACGCGGTTGGCAAGGATTCTCCTGATGACAGCAGATTCTTGATCTCCTCATAAGCCAACTCTTTCAAAAAGTCACCTTTCAGGATGAACCTTTCGTTCAGAGGCAGGCCATGTTTCTTCAACGTATCCTCATAAGCCATATAACGTTCCCGTCCGGAATACGTATTCATTTGTCCGCAGATCATGCCGATCTCTTGATGGCCCAGACCTATCAAATATTCGATAGCTTCCGTCGTACCCTCGTAGTCTTTAGAGTTCACGATGGCCAGATGATTACGGTCCAGATGCTCGGCCATAATCTCTGAAATGTCATAATCAATAAGGACGAGCGGGGAGTTCAAACCTACCATTTCCCGAACGATATCAATATCCTTCTGAGTGCCGACAATGATGCCGCCGTCAATCCGTTTCTGCAGAAAAGCCTGCTTCACCTTCAGGAAATCATCGGGAGAGTAGACGGTATGTATCAGGACGTAACATCCGCGTGCATTCGCCGTGTCAACTACCGCATCGACGAAGGGAGCGAAGTAATTATTCTGATAAATCCGGGTCGTGTTCTCCTTCTCACTCATACTGATTGCGAACAGCCCAATCGTATCCGTCTTCTTGCCAGCCAGAGCACGAGCAAAGCTATTCGGCTCGTATTGATGTTGCTCAATGACCTTCAACACCTTGGCACGAGTCTCTTCAGGGACATTGGAGTAATTGTTGATTACGCGGGATACCGTACTACGGGAAACCCCGGCCAACTTAGCTATATCTTCGCTGCGCATGGTGTTCCCTCTTTTCATAAACGCGCGTTTATGAGCCTATTGTAGATTATATTGAGACAGAAATCAATTAGAAAAATGAATGAATTAGGAGTTTACAGAGCAAATTAGACAAATAAGCATCAAATGAGAACGCTTTTCTTTGTTATTTTGGAAAAAAGAGGTAAGCTATCATTATTGTCGAATATAATGGTAAACATGGAGGTGACAAATATGGCTGCCACAAAGACATTAATCTATCAAATTCTCAAGATCATTGAAGTTGGTAAAGAACCGGTATTAGGAGACTTTGAAGGAACAACTTTAGATGGATTTCACAGCGCTTTACAACAGATTGTTGAGAATAAGTTGGCCCACAATATTAGCTTTTCGCGTGGAAAGGGGAAGAAGAATCAAGCACTTATTGCCCAAACTAGTGAAGCTAAATTGACTTCGCAGGGAATTAACTATATTCATATGCAGGAGTCCAGAAGTTCCTAGGGCTTACATACAAGTGTATGGAGAAAAGGGTGGGGTTCTTGAAGGGAATTTTCATATGGAAATCGAGGCGTAGTAGAACCCGTAAAAAAAGCACCCTAAGCAGGGTGCTTTTTTGTATGACTTCAATAAGAATTTTATTTCAATCCCAGCATCATTAAAATACAGTTAGCCAGTTCGGTACCATGTGCACCACAGGTATGTATGCATTGAGATATAATTGAACCCATTATTAAGTCACCTCCTCAAAGCTTTATATCTCATTTATACACCAAAAATATGTAGATAGTATGAAGAGTGGTAAACCTGTTGACAAATTCGTATAACATAATGGACAAAATAACTCCATATACCTGTATCGAGTGATTTTTGTGATAAGGGGGAGTGTGATTGGACGCTTTCGTTGCCCGTTCATTAGATGAAATACGGTTTTGGTCCAGAATCATGAAAGAGCATGCCCTTTTTCTTGGGTTGGGCTTTAGAGCTGAGGATACTCAACTTAAAAGCGAAGCTAATCGTTTTTATACTATTTTTGAGAATATTGAGAGAAGGTCGCATGAGTATCAATTGGATGCAGATCCAAACACGATTAAAGACTTTAATACAGAGGTACGTGTTGCAGCGACTAATATTTGGGCTTTTAAAAGAATGGTGCTAGGGCTTATTCTGCAGTGCAAACTTCCGGGAGGAACCAATTTTCCTTTGTTGGTCGATCATGTAAGCAGGGAAGCTAATTATTTCAGGAACCGCTTGGATGAACTCAATTCAGGAACATTAGAACCATTACCGGATGCTATTATTGATGAAAATATCTTTTTCCTCAAAATCATGGCCGATCACGCCAAATTTATCGGGCATTTGCTAGATCCATCGGAACGGAAATTGGTCGATCAAGCCAGGGAGTTTAGTAATGACTTTGATACGCTGATGTTCCAAGCTGCTGATTTGAGCAGTATGCGGCCGCAGTCTCAGACCGTCCCTTTACTGAGTCAGTTTGTGGATGAGAATCGAGTATCTGTCAAGTCATTACGTGATTTCAAGAAAACAGCGCGTGACTTAATTGAAGAATGTCGGATAAAAAGCATCATTCATCCGTTGTTGGCGGATCATGTATTCCGTGAAGCTGAACGTTTTCTATATATCCTCGATATGTTTGATCAATCCTTATCGGGCATTAAGGTAAACAAGAGGGAAATATTGCACTCCTAATGGGTTAATAGGATATGAATTGAAAAAAACGAGCTGTCAGCGGCTCGTTTTTTTGTCGATGTAATGTCTGGAGGACATGGTAATTAGAGTAATAATTTTAGAAGGCTAACTATTAAGAAAAATGATCCCATCACAATAACTATCAGGCCACCAAATTTCATAGAGAGTATATACCCTTCGCTTGGCTCCGAGTCCCCTTTAACTTTCCAACCTTCACTCAGGCGCCACCCAAACGTAGGGTTACGGATAGCGAATATGCCATATGCGATTAATAGGACTCCGATGAATAGAACTGCGATATAACCAAACATTAGATCATCCCCTTTAGTAAGAAATACGAAAATCCACATGGAATGTTCCACCATAAATAATTTACTTAATGTAATATATGGAATATGCATACTGCTATTAGAAGGCCGAGAATACTAAGGAGATGAAGTAGAATGTTAACAAATCCAGGAACATTTTTCGTTGAAGGTTTAGGTTTACTTTCATTTTTTTTCTGGTTAGTGACAGTAGGAATGGGGTTATGCGCGTTTGTGTTATTTGTAAAAATGGCCCTTAGAGCAATAGCAGCCTTGGACTTATACATATATGCTAAAAATCGCGAAATACGCACTCATTACGAATCGCCAAAACCGGGGGATTGAATTGATGAATGAAGTAATGAAGGTTTTTCCTTCGTTGCTTCTTTTTTTTATTTTGCCTATTTACATGAACCAATGAACTAGTGTATTATTGCCGTAGTACACTAATTCATTGGTTCAATTTTATGGAGAAGGGGAGATTGGGATGAGAGCATGGGCAGCTTTATTCAAAAAAGATTTTAAATTAACAAGAACCGTATTTTTCGTAGGACTTGTAATAAATGTATTGATGGTAATGTTGACGATATATCTGGGGACGGTAGCAGGTAGTTCATTATATATGTTCGTTCCCTTAGTAGTAGCTATTGTTTTTCATATTTTATATGTTCCGATTATTGTGTTTATCAGTTTGAGGATAGAGGCGAATCAGCTGCATTTATGGCTGCATAATCCTCAACCGGCGTCTACATTGTTAATTAGTAAAATGGTAAACGGGCTGATAATGATCGTTATTTCACTATTGATGTTATATCTGATGTCGGGAATGCTGATTGTACCTAAGTTCAACTTAATTGAAGCGTATTGGACGGATACTTGGATATCGGGATTAATAATCTTCCCCCATATTATTATGATTTCTTTAGCAATTGGCGTCTGGGTGTTATTTCTTTGGGCGCTATCCCAATCCGTTAAGTTTACAATCGGGCGTTGGAGCTGGTTAGTAGTTATTGGGGCTGTTATCATACCACCTTGGGCATCTGCCCTATTCGAATCCACTAATCTATATCGCTTAGTAACTAGATGGGGGAACATTACCTATGATTTCCCTACATTTTCAATAGATCCTATACAAACCTTTGCAGGAGAATATCTCTATAACTTCATTATAATTATTGGATTATTCCTTCTGACTGCGTGGATTATGGACAACAAAGTTGAGGTGTAAACGATGGATGAATTTAATGCTTCAAAGCCTATTTATCTGCAATTAGCGGATCGAATTAATCGACAGATTGTAAGCAAAGAATTGAAAGCAGGTGAGAAACTTCCTTCTGTCCGTGACATGGGGATAAAATACAGCGTGAATCCAAACACAATTCAGCGTACTTACAGTGAGTTGGAGCGTGAAGGCATTCTGGAAACGAGAAGAGGCCAAGGTACATTTGTTACGGAACAAGAAGATCGCTTGGTTCAACAACGTGAACATTTGAAACATGAGCAGATTCAGTTATTCGTCGAGGTCATGCAGGAAATGGGATACAGCTCATCTGAGATGATTTCAGGGCTGAAAGACCACTTAGACAAATTTTAGATAGGAGATGAGCAGCGTGATTCAAATGACTAATGTCTCTAAAAAATATATGAAACTATCTGCACTTAAGGACATTTCATTGTCTTTGCCCATAGGTAAAATCATCGGCATTGTGGGTGAGAACGGCAGTGGGAAGTCCACGCTACTCAGGCTAATTTCCGGACTATCGCTTCCCACGAGCGGTAAGGTAACAGTAAATGGAGAGACTGCCAACCGAAGAATCAGCAAAGTCGTTTCCTATTTATCAGAGTTTGGTTCCTTTTATCATATATACACAGTGAGAGAGGCGATGGATTTTCAGGCTTCACAATTTAGTGACTTTAACATGGCTAAAGCGGAAGAAATCATGAAGTTTATGCAGCTGGAGCCTCATATGAAAATCAAAAATCTCTCCAAAGGAAATCGCGGTCGACTAAAAATCATGCTTACTTTGGCCAGAGAAGTACCCTACCTTTTGATGGATGAGCCATTTTCCGGACTTGACCCTATGGTGCGGGAATCCATCGTTAAAGGAATGATCTCTTATGTTGACTTGGAATCTCAGACATTAATCATGACGTGCCACGAGACTACGGAAATTGAATCATTACTGGACAGCTTCATTGCGATCAAGGAGGGTTCATTACTCAGAATGGCCGATGTGGATGAATTACATGAATCTGAGGGTCTAGGTATTACGGGTTGGATGAAGAAAAACTACTTTTAATAGGAGGCCAATTATGAGAGCAATGGTATACACCAAATACGGATCTCCCGACGTTCTTCATTTGAAAGAGGTAGATAAACCTACACCCAAGGACAATGAAATATTGGTAAAAATATATGCGACAACCGTAACCGCAGGGGACTGGCGTATGCGGAAGGCTGACCCATTCCTAGCAAGACTTTTCAACGGTCTCCTAAGGCCAAAAAGAGTGCAGATATTAGGGTTTGAGTTAGCTGGGAAAGTTGTGGCCATAGGCAAGGATGTAAATCGATTTAAGAAAGAGGATCAAGTTTTTGCATTCTGTGGTTATGGCTTTGGTGCATATGCGGAGTACAAATGTCTGCCTGAAGATGGAGTCGTAGCCATCAAACCGACCAATGTAACCTATGAAGAGGCCGCCGCAATTCCTCTTGGGGGAATAACCGCGCTGAGTTTTCTTAGGAAAGGAAATATCGCGAGTGGCATGAAGGTACTTGTTATTGGAGCTTCTGGAAGTGTAGGTACTTATGCGGTACAGCTTGCTAAATATTATGGGGCGGATGTAACCGGAGTATGCAGTACTACGAATCTTGAAATGGTGAAATCTATAGGAGCTGATAGAGTAATTGATTATACGAAACAGGATTTCACAGCAAGTGGAGAACGTTATGATCTAATCTTTGATGCCGTTGGGGAAAAAACATCAAAAATCACAAAATCAAAATGCAAAAAAGTACTTCGTTCGAACGGGAAGTATGTGAGTGTGGAAATGACACGAAAGGATCGTGTTGAAGAAAGCCTCCTGAAAGAGCTTACTGAGGCTGGTAAGATCAAACCGGTTATAGATAGATGCTATTCGTTGGAACAGATTCCCGATGCTCATAGGTACGTCGAGAAAAAGCACAAAAAGGGGAACGTGGTCATCACTGTAGCGAAATAAACTCAAAAAAGGAGAGAGGACAAATGGATACTAACAGGGCTGTTAGAATGAACGAGGTCTCATTGTTTCGTCTTTACTTGTTGAGGGCGATGTACCTTCTTATCGTTGTGGGTCTGAGTATCGTGGTATGGCCTGGAGTTATTCACCAAGAAGAGCCGTGGGAACTGATGGAAGGAGTGGTTGCCTGCATGCTGGCCGCCTTTTCGGCTCTGTCAGTTCTAGGATTGCGGTATCCGCTGCAAATGTTGCCTTTACTTCTATGGGAATTGGTGTGGAAGTCGATTTGGCTGATCGTTGTTGCGCTTCCACTGTGGTTCTCCGGGCAAATGGATGAGTCAACCTGGGCGACGGCCTCAGAAGTTTTGGTAGCTGCAATTATACCTTTCGTTATTCCTTGGCGTTATGTGTTTGAGCATTATGTGAAGAAGAGCGGAGATCGGTGGCGCTGAGGATGAAGGCGTATATCTAAAATATGAAAGAAGGAGATAAAACTATGAATACAAACAAGAGGACAGCAGTAATTGTGGGCGTATTATTTATACTTGCGGCGGTTTCTTCAATAATAGGTCTTATTTTGTACGATCCCATTCTAAATGGTCCTGATTACCTTATTCAAGGTGCTGAAAATGCAAACCAAGTGATACTTGGAGCGGTTTTCGAATTAATTCTTGTCTGTTCAGCTATTGGCACTTCGATTACATTGTTTCCATTACTAAGAAAGCAAAATGAAAGTATAGCTCTTGGGTATGTTTGCTTCAGGTTTCTTGAAGCCGTTATTATTACTGTTGGTATAATCAGCGTATTGTCCTTATTGACCTTAAGTCAGGAATTTGTAAAAGCAGGAGCACCGAATGCATCCTCTTTTCAAACATCAGGTTCATTATTAAAAGCCGTACACGACTGGACCTTCATGTTAGGCCCTAATTTCATGCTAGGCATCAATACGATGATGTGCAGTTATTTACTCTATACATCAAAACTCGTTCCCCGATTTATATCCATCATGGGTCTTACCGGAGCAACACTAATCTTTATTGCAGCCATCTTAGAAATGTTCGGTATTATTCTTCAACTTTCAACATGGGGAGCCATTTTGGCGGTACCGGTAGCCTTGTATGAAATGACTCTAGCGGTATGGCTGATAGTTAAAGGATTCAATGAGGTACCAAAGGGAGGAGTTTGATTATGGTAAATGAAAAAAGTAAAGAAATCATTGAGAATTATATTGGGGCTTACAATTCATTTGATATTGAAAGTATGGTCAAACTCCTGCATCAAGAGATACTGTTTAGGAATTATTCCAATGGCGAACTGAACACTGAGATCAGAGGAATACAAGAGTTCAGAGAACTGGCTGGAAAATCGGTAAAGATCTTCTCGAGTCGTTGTCAGACAATAACTAACTATAGTGGTGCTGACGACAAAATAGAGGTGGGAATCGATTATGAAGCAATACTGGCTGTTGATTTGTCTGATGGATTAAAGATTGGAGATAAGCTTCAATTTAAAGGGAAGTCTGAATTTGAGATTCAAGAGGGGAAAATAGTATTAATTGAAGATTACAGTTGAGTGTGAAGGGTGAGGGCTATGGGGAATAACGCAACGATTTACACTGAAACGAATCGACTTGTTCTAAGATCGTTTTGTCTTGAAGATGTAGAGTCTTTTTATATATATCGATCTAATCCCGACATAGCGAGATTTCAATCATGGGATAACTACCAACGTAATCAGGCGGTAACTTTTATAAATGAGCAGATAGAATCTTCTCCTAATATACCTGGGTCTTGGCTCCAATACGCTGTAGCTTTAAAGACTACAAATCAATTAATTGGTGATTGTGCTGTTCATACTCCAATAGCGGAGTCAGATATTGTTGAGATTGGTTTTACTTTTGCTTCAGAATATCAGGGGAAAGGATATGCCACTGAGGCGGTAAAAGGATTGTTAGGTTATCTGTTTGAGATATTTAATAAGCACAAAGTAATTGCATATACGAATGTTGAAAACGAATCATCAGTCCGTCTATTAGAGCGAGTTGGTATGAGGAGAGAAGGACATTTATTGCAAAATTATAAGTCTAAGGGAAAATGGGTAGATGAATATCTCTACGCTATTCTTCAACAAGAATGGGTGTATTCACTAGAAAAATAATTAAAGGAAGGACCTGCGGCATTGAGTCGACAGGTCCTTCTTTTTATTTAAACAACCTCCGGATAGGCTAGGCGTCTATATGCGGATAGTTCGTTATTTTAGTTGTTGGTATGCAGCATTTGGTTTATTTTTATATTTCGGGAAAGGTATCAACCTCATAACATGCACAATGTCTTCGTAAGGTATGTATCTAACAGCAAGCCCATCCCGCAACTTAACTTTAGTTTCCATAAAACTGTCCTCTGGAATCCCCATTACTATTTCCCCATCTTTTGTATGTAAGCTTACCACTTGTTTCTTTGCAAGCCCTATTTTTAGTTCTTTTAGCATATTTTCACTCCTTATCAGTTAAAGGATCCCGGATTTAATTTAAGTATAAAGGGAAAATAAAGTTTGAGTTGGGTTATTCTTATGTCTTTCCTAAAATAGGTCTATCTTTATGGAGACCAAGAATCTTGAATACCAAGAAGATGAAAAAAATATTTATACTTTGAATCTATAGGTGTGTTTCTAGTGGGGACTAAAATTTCTATTCTCAAAAACCTAAAATGAGGTAGTTCCTCTGTTATCGAGGCACTACCTTGTTTTTGCTTTAATCAAAACATCTAAATAGAGGTAGATGATTCCGATATTTCCGACGTATCTGTACAATTGTGACACCGCCCAGATCGGGATGATATAAAGTACAATGGCATGCCGAATGAAAGGAGCGTCAGTGGCCACTCAGCCGTTTCCAGAAGCACACTTTGCCACCTTCTCTGAAAAGATGATTGAACCCTGCCATTATCGAAATTGCGGACAGCAGTTTCAGCCGGTACTAAACCTATGACGTTTTAAGATTTATGTTTTTTTAAACCCTTATATCTCTTGATCCCTTCATTGATCCCTTCAGTTCCAATAACACTCCCAGCAGTGGCAATTAATACACTTGAGTAAATTAATTTGAGTGCATAATAAATACCAGTTCCAGTTACCAAATCTAATATTAAAAACTTTTTAATTGTTGAACCTTTAATGACATAAAAAACGATTTTACTTCGCTTTTTTAGCTTCACTATTATCACACACCTTTAAGAAGAAAATATGTGAAGAAAGCCTGTCACATACTAATTGTCTATGTAGTGAGTTTTGATTTATCTGTTACACAGTTGACGCATATTGTTCAGGAAGGACAGTGTAAGATATGCGGGTAGTGTCCTCCTATGGCGGACCTAAAATCCCGCGAGATAGCAGATCGTCATTACAACCGACAGAAGGATAGGCTCGCCGCAATTTGTTCCGCCTGGTCGCTTCCATGTACTCTACACCGAAAACGAAGCATGCCGCGCCTTGTGGGTGACACCCTATCCGTTTGCTGAATACGTCAAAAACGAATGGGTTGGAGCATGGATGTGTTCAGCATTCCGGAATGAAGGAGCTGGCGTCGCATTGGGATGATTACGCAAGCCGTGGCAGCTACCCGCGCATATTTCAGGAGAGCCGCCAAAGCCGGGCATGGTCACATTTATTGACCGTCGCAAAGTACAATTGACGATGGTACACAGCAAGCAGACATGGGGAAATACCTGGATTAAAAGTGGCTTTGAGTATGTAGGCGAGACAAAGGGCGGACTTATGGCGTTGCGATTGAGGCCCGAGCTTATGCAGCCTGACGCGGCTTACGGTACGTAGTTACATGCACATTAGGAAGATGATTTTTTATGTGATATACGCAATACAAGAGATGATAGCAAACATATTATGGTTAGAGGTAGAAATAGAACACTCTGAATTAAAGCGTCGACATCTGCTCCGGCGGAAGCATATGGGCTATACTCATGGAAATTATAGAAATATATTAGCCCGCCCACATAGCATACTAATAATATAATTCCAATACCAAGTAGAATTCTCGACCAAATAAGTTTATTCATTTTAGTCCTCATTTCAAAATTAATTATACAAGGGGATTCTATCTTCAGAAGAGTATACCACTCATTAATGGAATAATATACCAGGTACGGGAGGCCGAAACGAAAAAAAAGGATCGTGATGAACAGTACGATGTGAAAAGCGAAGTTGACACATATTGTGAAACTCAACAAGCGAATGGGCCGTGATGTAGTCAAATGGAGTGTAATTATTACTTGGTAATTTTCTTGTAAGTAATATCTTGACAATGATGATTCCTAATATTGATGTTTGTAAATTGTTATGGAGCGCGAATAATCCACATGATATATAAAGGAAACAAAAAGTCCGCTAAACTGATTCCTATCCCCAAAAGAGCGACATATCTATTTTTTTTATTCATAAGACCCATTAATCCGAAAACAAATCCTATAGGACTAATATAAAAGAGAGAAATAATGCCGATACCTTCTCCAAACTGATCAGCTTTTATAGCATAGTAATCCAAAAGAAAAATTAAGGCTACAGAAACACCAATTATAAAAGAATAAATTGAATATGGTCGATTTACTCTTCTTTTTTTACTCATTTCATTATCGCCCTCCATTTATCAAGAAGTAATACACACAATACATACTACACATATATGTATTATATGTAAAATAGAACCAGATGAAATAAATTTCCTTTTTGCGTTCCATTAATATCTACAATTATTCCCACAATGAGCGTATTTTTCTAATCGCAGTAGGATGACAAGAAAGAGATCCTTATATTCGAGATCAAAGGTACCGAGGATACCAGTGATGATATGGACCTGTGGAAAGCATTTTATGAGCTGGCTCTTGATTTGAATTTAGTGGACCAATAAATATCCTTCCGTTCTTACACCTAAGGATAAACAACAAATTCTGGGTATAGGCGAAAGACAGGTTTATGAGTTATTGAATAAAAGATAAAAGTTTCAAAGGATGTTTTCCTGAAATGGTTGGAAGGATAAAAAAAGGTGGTGCCATTTACGGCACCACCTTTTACCTTAGTTAGATACAGGGCACCATTTCGGCACCAGATTACATTTTAATAACATGTGGTAAGTCTCTGGACAAAAGAAAAAGCCTTATAGAATAAGGCTTTCCACGTATAGGACGGATGGGATTCGAACCCATGACCCCTACCCTGTCAAGAATGACCGATAGGAAATGTGATTCAACCTTACTCCGACAACGTTTATAATTAATCGACCATCAAATTTAAGAACTTGATAGTTGTATTATAAAGTGGTCTATCCTAAATGTAAAGTGTTCTATCCAAATCAGGAAGATAGTGGTCTTAGATTGCGCTCTTAATTCTAATCCGCTGCCAAGTACTCACACTTGGATCACTCAACAAATAGCATTTTAATTGGATATAATACGTATATTTCAATCCTTTAATTTGAATAGTTGATGTCGTCTGACTCAGAATTGAATAAACGGTTGGGTCAGGTGAACTTACTTTATCATCTGCAAATATTGCCCATCCACAATTCTCAACTCCACTAGATACCGTTGCTGTGAATGTTTTCCCTACACTAGAACCACTCGTTATTTCAACATAGGTTGCACTCATTGGAGATAGAGTAATTGTCTTTGTAACTGTCACCTGATAAGCCAATGTCAAAGCGTAGTAATTAACAATTGAATTATTATTATCAAGGACTGCCTTAACATAAATAGATTCATCTACTGTTCCAGCATTCAGGTTTGTTACAGTGGCAATATTATCTGAATCAACACTGATTGTTGCAACAGTAGAAGGAACGGCTGTAATTTGATCAGCATAAACCAATGAATATGTGACTGTCTTATCAGTGATAGTTGCACCATTCAAATATACATTCTTATTGATAATGATTTGCTCATTGTAAGCCATGTTATGCTTATTAACTGTGTTATAGAGTGACATTGTATAGACTTCAGGCGCATAGACGGAAATGGCTAATGTATCATAGATAAATCCATTTGTACTGTTTGCAACTGTAACCGTAAAACTACCTTCAGTAACACCAGTTACAAGCCCTGTAGCGCTCACAGTGGCAATTGCATTGCTAGATGATGTAAATGTGACTGGAACATTGTTTGTGCTTGTCCAAGCCAATTGAAGCGTGTTACCAATCATTACAGAAGTTGAAGCATTTGTAATATCTACAGTACAAGATAATCCTCCTGCAATCCCATTAATCACATCGTCTGCAACCGTATCAATTGAATCCTTTTCACAGGATAATATTAAAATTCCTTTTTTGCTAAATGTATCAATTCCTGTGACCTTGAATTTTTGACCATCAACAAAGAACTTAGAATCAATTTTAAGCCCCAATTCCTTATAATACTCTTTAGTAAAAACAGTAATCTCCCCATCTAGTACAGATAATACCTTTCCCTCTGTCACACCTAAATTACTTACAGTAATATAACAATCTACATGAATAAAATGACATGCCGAATTAACAATTACAGTATGAGGTAAACGGCGCATTATTCCTTTAAATTTGTTAGAGCGTTGAGTGTTGATTTCAGAGATGATCATATATTTTTTGCCTTCATAAACAACAAGATCACCGCGATTAAGAGGTGATAGGGAGGATATCTTTTTATCGTCATAGTTTTGTTCAAGATTCGTATTGGTGACTAATGCTCTTGTGACTGTTGAGGAATCATTAATGAGTACGTCAGAACCAATTTGACTCTGAATAAACTCATAATTGTCTGTATCGGACTTACTGAATAAATCAAACATTGGGTTGCTCCTTTCTTATGAATTGAACAGCATGAATGTTGAACTGTTGCTGGATGAATCCTCTGTAACGGACATCATGCGTATCTTCCGTTCGAGTTGATTTATTCTGTTTTGAATTGAATCCGCAAAATCAGTGATAGTGATATCGTCACTTTTATATGATTTCATCATTGAAGGATTATTTGCAATACTATTTAGAATGGACAACGCTGCTGAATAGATTTGGCGTTTACTGGTATTAGATGATGGATCATAATCCAGTTCAGGATTGGTAACTCCCTCTTCTGCAAGATAGATAGATAATTCAACAGGGGAGAGAGTGATACCTTGTGTTTCTAGTTGAAGGCGTTCAGTGAATTTCATGTAAGTGCTCCTTTGTATAGGTTATTTTGGACATAGAAAAAACCTACTGGGTTAGAGTAGGCTTCGAAATAGTTATTAATTTTGAATAGCGGTTACAATTCCATCTTCTAAGTAAACATACCTATAATCTGAATAAACCCATTGCTCAGATGTGCCGTATTCAGTGATTGTTTTGTTAATATCCTTAGGCTTACCCCATTTTGAGTTTAATAACTCATTTGCAGACATTCCTATAGATGGGGATGTCAATAAAGATTCGGCTTCCTTCTCATTTGAGGACTTAACAGACTTATATTTTCTCTGATTAATATAATCTTTTGCCCATTCTTCTTTTGTTTTCAACTGCAACTTTTGTTTTAGAATTAAATCAGAAAGTTTTCCGTTATAATTTATTGGGATTTCATTTAAATAATAAAACATCATTTCATCATCACCATTTTGCCCACTAACACTTGATTGTGCAAAGTTATAAACAGCAGAGAAATCCTCATTAACATCTTTCATCATCACAGTTTCTGAGATAACAGTATTAAAATCACCTTGATTAATTGCATTTTTTATTTTATTCCATCTGACTAGTTCAAGTTGTTTACTCTTTTTATCTGCATGTGCTTCTTTGTTTCTTTTAACCAAATCATAATAATCATTTCGCTCTTTCTGAAAAACTTCAACAAACTCACTCATCTGATCTTTCAACTCACCAGTGTATTCATCAATATTAAGTTTATTGATTCTTCCTAAAATTGGTTCATACAGTTTAACTTCATCTTTGCTATTACTCAAGATAGAAAATTCTATTCTAATATCAACATATGATTGTAGCATTTCTAAATCCGCAACACCTTGTAAGTCACTGTCACTCATATACTTTTTTGCTTCAGCCCATTTTTGATTAGTTATGTACTCATATAGTTTAGTTTGTTCTGGAGAAGTGGGGGTAGTAGGTAAAGGCGAAGTAACTACAACGGTCTGTGCCTTAACTTCGTTTTTAGTGGGAGAAGTGTTATTTTTATTATTTCCTCCACATCCACTAATTCCGCTAACAACTATCAATCCAATAAAACCACCCACAATATATTTTCTCGGTTTAAACACATTAAACCTCCTCATACATTTTACCTAAATTCTACCATTTAGTCATGAGTGGGTCTATAGAATTAGGAAATTATATGGTTAGTGGTCTGAAAGTAGCAGGGGGAGATGAATAGGCAAAATAAAAAGCACTCTTGGGAGAGTGTCTTATAAAACTACTTCAAGATTGATATTCCAGCCATACTTAAATAATCCTGTAGATGGTTACCAACATTAAGTGCATTGATAATTCTACCAATTTCAAATTGAGTCCTTGTAATACTCATTTCTGGTCTTCTAGGGTATGGGATATACATCCTATATCCATCAACTGCTGCTGCATAAAATGCTTCAATTGTTGAATTATGATATTGTAATAAAAATCTTTTAGCATAAGCAGTGGGATCTGAGTAATTATTAACCCAATCCTCGAAGAATTCAGATGAAAAGTCTCTATCGTTTACTATAGTGATAGCCAAATTATTTTTAAATACATACCTACCTGAATCATCGTCATATAACCAATCGTCTGCATCGGATTCAGTAATTTCATTAATAAATTGATTATAATTCATTTTATTATCACTCTCCTAATAACTTGCAATTCGACAGAAGGGGACAATTCCCTTTTTTTTAGAATTTATGTTCTTTGAAGGAATTCGATAATTTTATGTGTTTTTTTAAATATATCATTATAGTAAATTAAGTGGTTGAATAGATCTTCTTCAGAAATAATTGTTCCAGTCGGATGTCCTGCTTCATTTCTTAACTGCCTAATAAAATCAAAATGCGATAAATGTATCTCGACATTTTCAAACCCGTTTTCAGCAAATAAATCCTTTTTTGGTTTCACAAAATTAATAAGTCCACTCAACCTATCATTTGCATTTTTCCTATTTATTACTTTATCAGTAAAGTTTTTGAGTTCTTGCTCAGAACCATTTCCATTTTCCAAATATAAAAGACAAGAATTTGCAAGCAGAATTACAACCCGTTCAATAGCGCAGCCGAGCATTGTTGCTGCTGCTAAATTATTGCCATTCAACAAGCAATTACATGATTCGATTATGTATGTTTTCTCTATGTCATCAATAGTTGCATTGGACACCACTTTAATTAGATTATGATAAAAGTTTAAATGGTGATCTAATAATGAAACTTTTTCAACTTCTTGTTGTTCTTTAGATGTCAATAATCCGACCATAATTTGATTAATATAAATGCCTCCAAAAGTTTGGCAAATCTCATTAATATATGGACGAAGTTTTTCAGTTTGGATACTAAGTTCCTTTATTTTTGTTACAGGGACTTTTAATAGTAGATCGTGTCTATATGGATTAATATCCAATCCATAATCATTAAAATCATTTCTTGCTTCAACCTTAACGATAGTAAGTAGAGATAATAATTCATACTCATTATCATATTCTAAATACTCTCTGATCGAATGAATAAAAACATCGTTATCAAAAAAAATTCTTAGCAATTTTATCCCCCACTTCTTTAAACATTATACGATAGGTGGGGAAATGTTCCAATTTTTTGTTCATGTGTAAACCCATATGCTAGAGCACTCTTTTTAAAGTTTGGGGTAACGCACCTGATAATCACTCTAATTGATTGGTAAATCATATGTATAATAGTACAAATCAGCGTCCAGATTCAGCCAATTGGATAATATTAGTCGATAATTAGACCGCTAACTATCCAAGTTGATGGTCTATTTGGCATGGAAGATATATTCTATACCATTTAGAAGCCCCAGATGCTACACAAGTATAGTTATGTAGCATCTAGACAGGAAATAGGCTATAAATGGAATAATATGGAGATAATAGATCAAATTTAAATGGAAATTGAATCCAAATTGATGATATAAAAAATTCTGGATTCCCTATATATAATAGAGAGACACACACCCTAAAATTATACGATAACGAGTGTGCGCGAATCACTATTGTTCCACGGGGAATGTTCCACGCTATATATACTCTTATATATTACAAGTCCTATCTTATTAATCGTATTCATTATTATTAATCTTTATTTCCATCATCGACAACAGTATCATTCTTTACAGTTTCTTCACTTAATCTTACCAATTCGCTATTCACATCAGTTGTATACGGTGAGTGTCCCAAGATACTTTCTACGCTAATTGCTCCCATATCCTTTAACACCTTCAGATTATCAATAACATCCTTCTCAGATTGTGGCATAGCATACTGGAACACAATATCCAATGTATCCCACTCAGCATCTACAAATACAACACCCTGCATCTCTAACAATCGTCTAATCTTATCATTACGTTGCTTCATGCCTTCTTTAATATACTTCTCACCGATCATGGCTTTAAGATTGCTCAAACTAAACAATAGTTTAATACTAACCTCACTCAGATTACTGATATCTGTCTTACCCAATACAACACCAGGCGTTGAACTCACATCAAGTAGACTCATCATAAGGTGTTTATATAACGTCTCAAATGCTTGATGATCAAATTGATTCTGTTCAAATGTAAACTCTGCATCTGAATCCAGTACCAATCCAGCACCAACTATTGATGTAGGTAGTTTGTCACCTGTAAGTTGCTGCCCTTTAATCACAGGAATCCCTGTAATATGTTTGTAGAAAGCATCTGTACTCTTACTAATCAAGTCCTCCATCGAATCCAATATACTCTTATAGTCCAACAAATCACTTCGTCCATACACATCATCAATTGGATTATCATTTCGATACAGGACAGGTAATCCACTCAGATTAGCAAATGTTCCACGACTTTGTAATGTTCCACCATTATTAGAATACTTCTCAACTCTATCTTCATAGTAGACGTTGTAAAATGTCACATTGCTAACCGTGTATGACTCAACAAATGCAATGTACTCATTCTCAGAGGATACAACAGGGAAAGAGTCAGCCACATCTATTAGTTTGCTTGTAATCTTGCCATCCTTAACATAAACATACTCGTATGAATTACCATACCGATTAACACTATGTACTAAATCAAAGTCGAGTTTATCATATCCGTTTTTATAAACACTTTTAACGGCTTCTACAACACTCTCATTGCCTGTTAGAGTGACTTTATTACCGATTAAAAATGCAGTCCCATACTCAAGTAAACGCTTGGCATATTGGAGCACCACACGCCTAGAAATGAACTCTTTACCGTTAAACATTTCATTAGGACGATTATTAATATCGTGCAAACCTGATATGTATTCTTTAATATCCAATATCCCCATAACTCTCATCTGATTGTTGACTTCATTGACATATTCAACGAACCATTGATTGCTATATCCAAAGTCATTAATAAATTCTTCAATTTTACTCATCTCACACGCTCCTTTTTAGACATACCATTTGTTATTTTTCATTGCTTGAACTGCTAATGAATGACTGATAACCAAGTCATCATGATTGTTTTTCCCTTTGACGTTGCCCATTTTGCCGTTTTGCTCAACAAAAAGAATCATTTGTTGTAAGGTGTCCTTATCTTCAACAAGGATTAAACCTTTCTCAAATGATTCCTTATAGTCACTTATCATGATTGCTTTAGTTTTATCCGTAGTAAGCCAACCAAGGATAAATTTCTTATTACCCTTTTGGTCAAACGTCTTATGTTTATATAAATTCATGTAGTGATAATCGTTTCTAAGTCGCTCTATGACAGGTAAGCCGTAACTGTTCTTTTCAACGGCAAGAAAGGCGTAGTTATAATAGCGTCCAACTGCATTTAGGAACTCTGCAAACTCATATACGCTCACTTTATTATTAGCAAATGCTAACGCCTGAACTCCATCAGAATCCATTAACGATAAACTTGATGAGTCACCACCTGAACCACTAGAAACGTCACTACCACCGTAATATTTGACATTACGTCTAGGCAAATGGTAGACATTCAAACCTCTGCCGATATATTTGAGTAGCGTATCAGGTAATTCAGTTTTCAGTTCATCTCTGGAGAGAGGAGGGAGAAGATTCTCAATGCGTTCAAGAATCTTAGATTGATCAAATACATTCTGACCACTCGTTTTAAATGCTTCTTCTGGATAGGAGGGATACTCCGTTTGAAAGTCAATCAATTGCATAGAGGATAGTTTCCACTGTCTCCACATCAACATTCTTAAATTAGCGCCCATATTATGTATTCGTTTTTCCTCATCCGTTAAATCCTTTGCCATTAACCGTTGACCCTTGTTATTTAACTTAAACCATTCCTCAGCAGTATCATGTTCAAATCTGAACTGTTCCTTGTAAGCATCAGAAGTCCACCCATAGAAGAATGCTATATAGTTGGTTTTACCTTTCCAACTCTTCATAAACAATTCATAATAATAGTTTGCTGTACCGTTAGCAGTTGTCTCAATCACGAGCCTACTTGTATTATTCTTGGCAAGTGCTTGCTCTAGAGAGGTTAATACCTTTGTTTGGTCGCCACCATAGAAAGCCATCTCACTAATCAATATGTATTGATATGTATTACCACGCCCAATTGATTTACCATCACTGGCTGCTACTTGAACCCTCGATCCATTCTCTAATACTAATTCACCACGGTTGTCTCTCATCGTCTTAGGGAAGGGGTATTTCTCTCTTGGAAGGTTATCATTCATAAACTTTAACTTTTCAAAAAGTGAAGTTACAGATTCGCCCGATAACGATACAATCATATAGTTTGTATTGGGATATTTGACTGCATTATATAAACAGATACCTAATGACATTGTGGAAAATCCGATCTGTCTTGACTTGGCAATAATATTAAACTTCTGCATCGTATCTACAAACTCTGCTTGTTCTTTGTTTAGCAGGAAGGGGATAGTATTACCTTCATTGTCGACGATCTTAATAAAATTCTTGGCAAACGCCTTAAAATCATCCATTACCATATCAAATTTACTCTTCTTTTTAACCGCTGCCACTGCCATGAATACTCCTTTCTGAACGCAAAAAAGAGGCTCCGTCAAGATGAAAGAGCGTCTTCATACATTCCTGTGTATTATTATTCAATTTCTGATTTATCCTTATTTTTCAGTACGAGAATCAAATCCTTAACTTTGTCAGGCAATCTAATTCCAAGTTTACCGCCATTTTCAACAATACTCACCAGTTCCACTACCACGAATGCACCTGATATTCCGTCTGTGATTATTCCATTGCTCCCCAATACAGCAGATTCAACCATGAACACAGCGCCGATCAATAAAATTACATATGTTTTACGAATCAATCCTAATGTGCCGATTCGACTGTTTATATTCTTTTCATATATACCGACCATGAACCCAGTTATGAAATCTATCATCATAAGACCAATCAGCACAGTGAAAACTAATCCAAAACCACCTATCATCCACGACACTAATCCTGTGACAACTCCAATTGTTGATTTAATAAATATATCTGTTCTTTCCAATTTAGCACCTCCTTTCTATGGGACTTTGATCAGTCATACTCAATAGCAAATCGCTACTGTGACTCTTAAACTCAATAACGATAAAGTGGAGTAGAGGAGGTATCTTTGCAAAATGACAAGACACCTCACTTACTTTTCGTTATTAAAATTATTTGTATCACATCGCTCTACAACTCCAAATCATCATCCTTATCATTTTCATCCTTATCAGACGCAAAGAATTTCTCTGCTTCCTTGTTATGCAAGTTAATTTCTTTCATTAGTTTGAGCATCATTTCAATATCTTTAGGATTGGGATCTGATTCAACTTTCTTTTTCAAATTCTCATATATCGTTAACAAATCATTTGCCTGTTTCGCTGCTAATACAATTGAAACGATATGTTTATATTCAGGACTCCGCTCCCAACGGTAGTATGTTCCCATGCCTTTTAAATCAACCTGTTTCAGAAACTCTTCCTCAGTCATATTCCGCTCATTTTGCATCCAGATATTAAATTTGTACTTTATGTATAGTTGTTTTTTATATGGTAGTTTCTTTAACACATCATAAATTGTCATAGTTTAACCTCCTGTAAAGATATGGTAAACACCTTTGATTAGATCACGAATACTAAATATTAGATTGGAAAGCATATATCCGAAACAAATATAAACAATCACCAACATCAATTTTACGAATGCTTTATCCATTACCTTTTTAATTTTCTTCAAAATATTATCTCCTTTGATTTCCTTATAATTGAATAACAAAAAGAAGGGTCGATTGCTCACCCTCCCAATTACCTTACCTTTATAGTTGACGTTCGGATTTGTTTAATTACTCTTATGAATTGATGCTTAGAATGGATTGTCGTCACTCATGTTCAGGTAGTCATTCAATGGTTCATAATCTTCCTGTTCTTCTATGACGATATCATCGGAGTTCAATTCATCATCAATAAAGGGGTTAACACTTGTTTTGACTTTATTCTTTCTTTCCTTTTGTTTATCCCATTTTTTGATATTCTTATCAATAATTGATTTGAATGATTCTCTCAAACTATCTAAAGTAGTGATATTACCGAAAATAACATGCTCAAACCGATAAGACATTTTCTTGACACCGTTTATCGTCCGTGTTCCGTTTTGTCTATACTCTGAACCCATCAATCTCATACGGTTGAGCGTATGAACCATCTTATGTACCTTATCATTGGAGAACCCTAAAGTGTCAGCCATTTTATTAATAGACATCCAACATTTTCTCTCGTTGTTATTACTATACTTACGAATTAAACAGTAAAAGGCAATCTCGGAACATCCTAAACCGTTATCTAAGTAATATTGCATCAATTTCAAATCAATACTAATATAATGGTCTGCATCTGTAACAGGAGCATCGTATTCATTTCCCTTGTTCCCTTTTTCTCTTTTTGTATTGGGGAGATCAAGCGCTGTAACAAGCATAAATCCGTCATCTTCATATCTATCCCATCTTGTGACAGAGCATTGAATAACTTTGTAACGAATAAGAATTTTAAACAACTCTTTAGTTTTATCAATAGTAAAACCCGTTTCTTTCTTCAGCATTTTCATACTGGTTGCAAATGTACATTTATCTTGATTATAAATATGGTATCTATACAGTGTTAGATAAAGAAGGAAAGCATCTGCACCAACCTTGCTAAAAGTATTACCTTTGTCAAACCAATTAGATTTAACCTTAATGTGACTATCTACAAATTTCATAATAAAACATCTCCTGACTAATTTATAAATCTATAATGTATAAAGTTGAATAAGAGTAGAGAATTAAAATACAATTAATACATGTTCAAGTGCTTTTGACCTTGAACTTTAAGGTTTACCTCTTTTGAACTTAATCCTTAAACGAAGTTGAAATTTAATCACTAGGGAATAAGCGTAGCGTTACACTAGGAAATATTAATATATTTATATCTAGTTTATTATATATATTAATAATATATCCGTTTTAGCGTCATTTTGTCATACTATTATAAGATATAAGCGTACCCTTTTTGTCGTTTTGTCAAATGACATATTATGTATAAATATTAAAATACCCTTATGAAACAAGGCTTTTTTAGGAGATTTTCACAAAAACAGTATATATCCGTTTTTGGGTCATTTTGTCAAACTTATATCTCCTAAATGTATACCGTTTATTTTATTTTGTCAAACTATTATGGGCAATTGTGTACCCTTTTAGGTGTTTTGTCAAATATAATGACATATAACCTTATATATCAACGGTTTTTAGGTTTCATTTTGTCACACTATTTTTAGGGTGATATTATTACGATTTCTTTTTGTCATTATACTCTGTAATGACACGCTCCAATTCTTCCGTGAATGGGAACTGCCAGAATGGATTTAATGTTTGTTGATGGAGTCCTGAACAGATGTATGATTGCTTATTCTTCATTAACTGATTACGTAGCCGTTTGTCATAACAGTAAAAATAGCGTTGTGTATTTTCCATTTTATTTATCTCCTTTAGTTGTGAATAGAAAGAGAGGATACGAAATTATTACGTACCCTCAACAATTTAATTAATAGCCATGCATCCCGATGTCCATTTAAATTTATCCTTACTCGTTAAAGCGATACTGTACAAATCTTTAATCTCATCTTTACCGTTGTTATCAAACTTGCCCATAGTCCAGCATCCAGTCGTTTCAAACGTATGAGTCCTTGTAAACTTCTCTTCTGATAAATCTAATGGAAACTCAAATAAGCCCTGCATGGCTGCAAGGTTAATTTCTGTTTGTAATATTCCATTTTCATTTACCCTTATTACTGATCCTAGATTATATTGCTGTTTGACTCGTTTGAATTCGTTCATTGATATTCCTGATTTTAATATGTCTATCAACTCATATAGCTCTAATTGTTCAAGCCAATTCAAACATACGTGTTGAAAATCACTATTGTAGTAACCAGCATATGAACTGTCTATGGATAGGAGTATTAGTTTACCTTCTCTACTCTGAGGTAGTGGAATGTTATAGTAACTGAGGATTTGAAGCACTGTAGACCCTGCATACTTTGTGCGGTAATTCTTGCGATTGATATCTGAAACGGAGTTAATGTTTGCTGATTCGGGGTTTGCAATATCCATTCTATTAAGTCGGGTAATATGATTGTCCCATACTTTTCCTTGTTCAAGAGCCATATCAATGCCAATGAACTCTTTATTGTTGTTCTGAGTTTCATATATGTTATAGAAATCATAGAAACGTGTGACTTCATAACCTTTGATATGCTTCAGATACAAACAGGAGAGAAGAGAATCTAAATCATTCGACATGTAGAGGTTGTAATTACCTTGTTCTGAGTCATTGCACCATTGTGGAAATTTGTCTTTGAGTTGTTTTTGCATAGTTAGATGGATAAAAAATCACCTAACTCTTACTTTGGTGCTCCCTATGTAATGACGATTGGTTTGGATTTACCTTTTACAGTAGCCAATCACAGTCACAAAGGGAGTTAAATAAATAGTCGATCCATTTTTGACACCTACCTTGTTTTATTTTAGTTATTGCTAATATATTGCTTATATTGGTTGATTCTGTATTCTGACATGTCGCCTTTGTTATTCTCATACAGAGATATGAGTGTACTGGAACATTGTAAATGTGCTGCTACTGTATTCTGTTTAATTTGGCGCTGAATCCTTTTAATTTTCCACTCCATTCGATCATTCATGATTGATATCTCCCTAAATAAATTTATAAAAATAAAAGGGGGTAGTTTAAAACTACTCCCCTATTGATTATGTATTAGGCTTTCAATGTGTATTGGGCAACGGCTTTCTTGGAACCTACACGTAGAGTTGCTTCTGCTGTAACCAAACCACGTACAGAATCGCCAACTTTTGCAAGTGCTTCAAACTCAGGTTGACGGAGATAGTCCAGGGACAACATGCCAGCATCAAAGATAGTCATTTTATCAACAGAAGCATGTCTGCTTAGGACAAGGTTCAGGCTACCGTAGTTTGTGCGAATGGTATCAACAATCAGACCAAACACATTTTGCTGTGCGATGTAACTGTATTTATCTTTGTACAAGGCATCAATCTTTTCCTTCAGGTCAGCATTAACCAATGCGAAGTATTGACCAGATTGGTTTCCTTGCGTCCATAGTTTCTTAACTGTGTTTTTAACTTCATCCTCAGTCACAATACCACTCGCTGCACCAGTAAGCAGGTTAGAAGCATGCGCCCACTTTTCAAGACCATCCATACGGCGAATGAAAGGAGTTAGAGAAGCATCATTACGTGTACCAGACGTAATGGCTTTTTCCATTGCCACTTTGATTTCAAGTAGACGGTCAGCAACTTCACCTGAAAATACGTTACCTTGACCAGTTACGTTGATAGCATTTTGTGTACCAGAGATGGATACACCTTTACTGAAGATTTCTAGAATGTTGTTTAACTCAGCACGAGCAGATTCATAAAAAACAGGAGTTTCAGATCCTTCAATTGCTCCGATATCAGAAGTTGTATCAAGGGATTTTTCTCTCCAAGTCTGAACAGTTCCGTTGGCTTTACCAACAAGTCCTTTC
This sequence comes from Paenibacillus wynnii, assembly GCF_000757885.1. Lineage (NCBI taxonomy): Bacteria > Bacillati > Bacillota > Bacilli > Caryophanales > Paenibacillaceae > Paenibacillus > Paenibacillus wynnii. The sequence goes on from NZ_JQCR01000003.1 coordinate 508,997, forward strand.
GCCATCAACAGTGAAGTAAGAGGAGTGTCTTGGATTCCGATTTTTGTAATTTCATTCACCAGTGAAATTTTTTCTCCGGCAGTAAGGTTAGTAGTTTTAAACATTATTAATCATCCTTTTCTATTTGGGTTTAGTTGAACAGTTTTGCTAATTTTGCACCGATCATGCCGTTTACATCATTCTTAGCGGCTGCTTGATCATAGGCGGTTGTCTGTTTGTGGTCTTCAGGGACATAGGCATTGTTAATCTTTCTGGCTTCTAAAATCTTGTTAAGTTGAGTAACCTTAACCTTCAATTCATCAGCATTGGACACATTTAAAAACTCAGCAAAATCATCCATCTTATTGGCTTTTAATTCCAAGCCAACTTCTTTTTTGAACAAATCTGCTTCACGTTGTTCCAGTGCCTTTTCTGCATCAGACTTATCGACAGGTTTAAATTGAAGCAAGCCATCACGTTCAGTAGTAAGCGGAGTTAAAACCTCTGTCTCCCATGTTGTCTTTGTATCGGCTAACATCTGATCAATGTGAGCCTGTTGTTCCGGTGTAAATTCCATTCATTCCATCCTCTCTAATTTGATTTGGGTATATCCTCAGTAAAATTTTTTACAAAAAAAAGAGACATGCTGAAAATTAAGCACGTCACTCTATTTGTAAAGAGAGGATATTAAGTTGTTACGAAGGATAACCAATCCTTCATTCAACCCACGTTGAAACATAGATTCAATGAAAAGTTGGGTATTCTATCACTATATAAAAAAACTTAGACTATCAAAAAACCTATATACTATATGGTTATTTAAGTGTTTTCTAAAGCGGTAGCATTTATCCCCTTTAAACACACATCTAATTTATTTCGTGAGTTAATAAAAACCCTTATTATACAAGGATTTATGCTGGTTTTAACTTGTTCTCGTTTCCGTTGTTTTGATTACACTATTTATATATGGCTCCTTAAAACACCATCAACCATATATTTACATATTGTTAAAATACCTTGATAAATCAACGTTTAATGAGAGTTAAAATTAATACAATGTCCAAGTTTAGGATTTTTTCGTTATGAACATAAGTATAAAAACCTTATAAACATTGACTTTAACGAAGAAAACAAGAATCAAACACAGCGTTCCTGAAAAGTAACACGATTTATTGCATGTCTCCTTAAAACACCATTAAGGTTTTTGCATCTAACGTTGATTTGTAGGGTTATTGTTAAATTGTAGAGGTCAAGTTCAAGGGTGAACTTAACCATTTAACGTTGAAAAATCAATGTTTAACGAAAAATGTCTGAAGCGTTACATCTTTTCTCCAATACTCCTCATCATTACATCTCATAGATAATCTTGAGAAACGCTTATTGTAAGTGGGGTTTGAGGTGATTTCTAAATGATTAGATATTGAGACGTGACTGACGTGCTGGCTGGACTTCGGAAAATGACACATTGGGAACGATGCTATCTTTCTTCCCTATTAGGTGTTTTTAATAATTGCGAAAAAAGTAAATGTTCATAAGGTTATTTTGAGTGTGTAAAAGTGTCCACGGATTGATTTTTTCATTCTATTTTTAGAGACTTGTAATGAAAGACTTGTTTTATGGGGCATGGGGTAGGAGGGAGATGCTGCTGTTCAAAGCAAACTAAATATTGCTGTTCTTTATCCCTTATTAGCAGTTTTGAAATTTGGGTAAATACTTCAATATACATATGGCTAATTTACATGTTCACGTTTTATAATCATCTGTTTCTTCTCTTCCATATATAAGAAATAGACTCGACATGACAATGATCGTTATAAACCCTATGTTATTAAAGGATTCTATTTTCCTGAATTGAATTCCTAAAACTTCACATCAATTTTGCTGCTATTTATCCCTTATTAGCAGTTTTTACTTTACACCTGTTTGAGCCTTATAAATTAGGAATAATAAAGGGGTTTCTGAACCCTTAACATTGATTTCTGAATGGTAAAGTTTTCAGATTAACATTATGTTCATCTGATTTTCTATCTCTTCTATCATATATATAAAATAGACTCAATGATGAATTTAACCTTATAAAACATAGGGGAATCAAGGGTTTCTAAACTATGACGGATGATTTCTAAACATACACGATTTATTATGCTCTCCTTAAAACACCATTACGATTTTGAAGAATTCCTTTTGTTTATATGGCAAGGCGACCAAAGATCGTGTCCCCAACTTACATTTAACCCATTGTTTTCACGGTATACAGAGAAATCCTAAACTGTCTTAATTTTTATTCTGTTTCTATATCCTTATTAGGCAAAATTGTAAGAGCATCAAATGAGTCAATGATTTAGCGGTTTAATGGGGAAATCCTAAATATACACGTTTTGCCTCGGACATTATATCCTACCCACTGATTATTCCTTCACTATATAAAAAATATCAGAGTGTTAAATAACATATATTTTATGTGGCTAATTTGACTGTTTTCATTTTCTCGCTTTTATCTTGTATTCTCTTCCCCCTTGGGAACCTTGAACACTGTTAGAAAAGCCGGTATTTACAAGGGGTTTATGATGATGAAAATATTAAAGTGTGTCGTTTTTCAATGAAAATGAGATATCGGTGAAAACCAAAAAAACCCTATAAGAATATAAGGGTTTCAATACTTTACTATATAGAATCACACGAACAGCATTGTCTCGCACATCATGAGCGCACCTGAATTTTCTTTGCCATCATCGTCAATCAAATACATTTCACCGTCAAATTCATTTGTTAGGATTGGATAAGTTTTACCAACGGATACTCCTATTAATTCAAACGGTATAGTCAATACAAGTGCATATTTAGCCAATTCAATCATCTCAGTCGTTTCCATTAGTGAAACCTCCATTGGTTATATTATAGATTTCCTGAAACTGGTGGATAATGCTTTCTCTCAACGTTGTCAGGGCAAGTATGTCGCCCTCTATTACCTTTTTCTTATCAGCATCACAAGATGGTTCAATTGCTTCCATTACCAACCTCAAATGGGCTTGTGTAATGGCTAGGAGTTGATCATAAGTATCATCATCCAAAATCCATAACAAACGATTAAGGATATTCATGGCTATATATCCATATTGTTTAAAGGATTGAATTTCTCATTCTGTTCGGCTAATGCGGTTCCCCAAAGTGAGAAATATTTCAGGGTCATAGAGATGTTACTGTGTCTAAGCAATTTTTGTATTGTTCCAATATCACAACCAGCCATTATCATGGAATGCGCTGCTGTATGTCTGAAAGTATGACAGGAGAGACGTACATTTTTGAAGTTCATAATTACTTTCAAATGTTTGAATACCATTTTCAAGGCGTTATCTGTTAAAGGCTTTCCATTACGATCAGTGAACACTGTTTCAGGCATGGTTGGAAAGTATTTCTCAACGAATATACGATACTCGATAAATTCACGTTTTAATCTATCTGACATTGGAATGCTACTGGCAACTCTCTTTTTACCATTAACAGTGATAACTTGATTCACTAAATCAACGTCTGACCATTTCAAACTTACTGTCTCGCCAAGCCGACACGCTGAACCCAAAAGCCATATGATTAGAAAATAATCACGATAAGCATATAAGGATTTGTCACGATATTTGATGGATTGGTAGAAGCGTAACATTTGTTTAATTTGAGCATCAGTGAAAACTTCAATCTTAACATCTTCCTTTGCAAAAATAATTCGTTTGGTTGGATTGGTTTTAGGAGTGAAAACTTCCATTTCAGTTTCAAAGTAATTGAAGAATATCTTGAGGATGTGCAACTTGGAGTTTACTGTTGTGGGATTGTTACCTTTTTCCTTGCATTGCAACAAATACTGTTTAACGAAGGATGCTGTACAATCTTCAACATTAATGATCTCATTTTCAACACAGTATTGATGGAACTCATTCATTAGTCCCATATAAGCGGTGAGAGTACGATCAGAAACATTACGGTACATTCGGTCTGATTTGAATTCGGAGAGAGCAAATTTTAATAGCAAAAAGACCACCACCTTAAAGGATTATGTGTCCTTAAAAGTAATGGTCTTTTATTTTATAAACGGGTCACGGTGTGACCACCAACTATAGATGTGGGATGAATATACTTCAAACCCTTGCTACAGTGGAACGTATAGGACGGATGGGATTCGAACCCATGACCCCTACCCTGTCAAAGTCATTGGGTGCTTATCGCGGCTTCTGTTATAGTGTGAAGAAACCGCGCAGAATAAGAGGGCTATGGCTTATCGTATGTTGTGTTTCCTCGCTATATAATCCATTTACATATTTTTTCACATCGGATTCACATCAATTTCGCATCAAATACAAATGTAGATGAAGAGTGCGAAAATGCGTTAAATAGTTCATCTATCCAGTCCGCTTACCACCGTGATATAATGACTGAAGCAATAGAAGGCTTGCAAGGGTGGCCGGCTAATCTCCCGGAAGGGAGGTGATGCCATGGAGGTTTATCAAGCGTTGTCACTGATGTTCATGTTTGGCATGTTCATTATTGCTCTGCTAAATTACCTCAAAAAGAAATAGGCCGCCCTCTGTCCAGGATAGCGACCTATTTCTGTGGGTAGTGCCTGTTTAAAGCCGCCGCCCTTAAAAGCGGCTATTGCACCGGGGAGTCGTGTTAGCGCACGGCTCTCTTTGCATTGTACGTCTTTTGTACCTTTACTATACCACAAGTGGATTTATTAAATAAACATATATACAATTCAAAAATTACTCATTTCTCCTAATGGAGCTTCTTTAAATGCTACTCTGCCTGCTGGCCTTCAGCATCTTATCGAATATGCCAGCTGCCGCCTGGTCGGCTTCGCGGAGCGCGTGTGTATAGATGTTTAAGGTTGTGCTGATATTGGCATGGCCAAGGCGTGCCTGGATGATCTTTGCGTGCAACCCTTGATTCAGCAGAAGCGTTGCGGAAGTGTGGCGCAGGGCGTGAAAATTAACATACCGGAGATTGTGGCGCTTAGTAAAGCGGGTCCACCATGTTTTGACGCTGTATGGATTCAGCGGCTTTCCTTTCCAAGAATTAAACACGAAAAATTGTTCGCCGCCTTCCCATAGATCGGCGCAGGCCAATCGTTCTTCGTTGCATTTGGCCTTGTAAGATCGGAGATCCGGAATGAGGGAGAGAGGAAGCTCAATGCGGCGTTTAGAGGCTTTGGTTTTTGGCTCCTTCAGCTCATAACCGCTTTTGGTGAAACTCAAGCTCTGTAAAACATCCATTGTGCCCGCATCCAGATTGATATTCTTCCATTCCAAACCCAGCAGTTCGCCGCGGCGTAAGCCCGTTGTAAGGGCCAGCGTAATCATTAGGCACCAAGAATCCTTTTCAGCTTCCAGAAGGGTGAAGATGTGATCTGTTTCCTGTTGAGTATAAACGTTTAATTCTCGTGGTTCGTCTCGAGGCTTCTTCACGCCATCCATCGGATTGACTTTGAGCAGCTTCCAGTCCACGGCACGGCTAAAGATATTCCTAAGCACCCTGTGGAGGTATTGAACAGTGCCTGCAGACAGAGTGCCCTCCTTACCGTCTTTTCGCTCCCCGGTGGAGAGCCTATCCATCAAGTCTACAAGGTGGAGCGTCTTTATAGCATCCAGTTTCATATGGCCCAGTTCGGGTATAATTCGGCTGTGCAAGTGAATCATGTATATCTCCAGCGTAGCTTTCCCTAACTGCTTCTCCGCGTATTTGCTCCGCCATTCCTCAGTAAAGGCTAAAAAGGTCAGCTTCTGCGGTGCGATAAATTCCCCGGCCTGAACCTCTTCACGGAACTTCGCAAACTCAGTATCTAAGTGATCCTGAAGCCGCTTCTTGGTCTTCAGTAAAGCTTCATCGGTTATGGTTAATGTCTTGGTGCGGCGGCCATATTTGCCGTTCGCCTGAACGCCGGTATAGACGGTGAAGCACCAGGAGTTGTCGCCGCGTTTTTGAATGTTCGCCACTGTGGATGTGCTCCTTTCAATTAGGGTGTCGGTTAAGTCTACACCCCCTGCAAATTACGAAAAGCTATTATTGTTCTTCGAGCCACTGTTCAAGAAATTCACGAGTCTCGCGGACTGGATAGTACCATTTGCCACCTACCTTGCGTTTGGGGAAGCGGGGATCGAAGAAGAAAGTTTCCTGAATTGTACCCCAGCTCATGCAAGTCCGCTTCTTGAGCTCCGCTGAGTCCCAAAAGACGAATTCGAAATCCATCTCATGGACTTGCTCAGCAATATGTTGACTGCATAGTTTGAGTAGTGCTGCTTTGTCCAAGTCAACTGAAATGTTGAACAAGAGGCGCTCACATCCTTCTGAGGGTTCTTTGATACGCTACGAGATAGGGAATGTATGTTTGGTTAAAGGGTTATGTATGAAGAAGACTGCCAAAACAGTATTTTAAAGCGTTATGTTATTCTTCGCCGGGTTCGCTGGCAGGTTTCTGATATTCCGGAAAGAGAGCCTTCAGCATGTCCAGGACGCGCTGTCGGTCTTGATCGGTGAGAGGATGACCGTTGTAGGTGAGTTTGTTTTGAGTAAGGTATGTGCTTAACTCTTTTGCCAGTATTTGTTCTCTTTTAAGCAAACGTAAATTTATGTCGTCCTCAGCTACTTTTTCAAGAAGTGCAAGTAGATTTTCAATTTTCCCCGTTTCTTCCCAAACAGCGATTCGAGGTATTGCGTCTCCGTCGGGTTCTACGTCATATAGATGCCGCTTTAAATCGGATATGGAGATGTCAGCACCTTTTATTGCATCAATAAGTTCTTTGTGAAACTCTTGTGCCGCCTCCTGTGTAAATTTGTTCGTGTGTTTTATTTCTTTTAATACATCAACTATTGCAGCACCAATTTTTGATGACACGTAATAAAAATGATCTTGTGGGATTAGGTGTTCAGATACATAATCTGCCTTATTCATTAATTCCACATAATCGACACCCAGTGGAGCTGATAATTTTTTCAGTATCTCGGGAGAAGGGGCGCCACGTTTCCCGTTCTCAACATTAGTTATGTACGTTTGGCTTACTCCTGAGATTTTAGCAAGCTGTTTTAAGGTTAGATTCTTTGCTTTTCTTTTTTCCCTAATAAAAATACCGAAATCACTATCTTCCATTGTGGTTCGCCTCCTTAGTCTCAATAGTAAATCATTTTGATCTCAAAAGAAACTTTTTTCTTTACAGATTAACTCGAAAAAGGTATAGTCTCAATAGAGATTTAAATAAATCTCAAATAAGATTAAAGGGGTGATGATACGTGAAAGCCACTATCAAGATGGAAAAGCTTGCAGAGTTGATGTTCCGCCGTGGATGGTCCCGCAGGCAGTTGGCCAAAAACGCCGGTATCGGTGAAGTGACCGCTCAGCAGATCTGCAACGGGCAGCGCAACCCCAGCCCCCCCGTGGTCAAGAAACTGACGGATGCCTTTGGTGTTGACTTCTCCGAGCTGTTTGATCTGGAGCAAGAAGACCGCGCTGATCAGGGAGCCTAGGTCATGAGGCTTTACGGTGTTCGTGTAAACGGAAGGTTGTATGTTCGGACGCGCGGTCAGAACTTAATTGCACTGGAGCTATTAGTGCAGATTTCTCCATTATGCAGCTTTGACAGGAAATAAATCATTTATACCAAGAGAGGAGGTCAATAGCTTTGAATGATCTGGAGTACACAGCTGCACAACGACGCCGGGAATTGGCACTAAAGTATTTTCCTCAGGGGATGGAGTACGGCATGATCGCATTGCTGGATGAGGTAGAGCAGTTCCTGATTAAAGCCTACCACGCGGGCCAGCAAGCGGCAGACAAGCTGTCGCCGCAAGCGTGGAGCAATCAGACAGCCGCTGGTTATACGATCATGGCTGCGGAGGGTGCGGGGTTCACAGAAGGACAGATTCAAGCCCTGGTGAACAGACTCCATAACCGCTTCGACATGGTCACTCAGGAAGAGGCAGCGGCTCATTATCGTAAGTCGCCATATTAAGAGAGGAGAAGCAGCCATGCAGGATACAAGAAAACAAGCTATTTTTCAGGCCATATCCGGTTCGCATGGCGGTCAGCTTCTGGAGCTGGCCAGAGAGCAGTTGCAACTGGCAAGAGAATTACCGCCAGAACCTGCATTGCTAGTTCTGGAATCAGGCAGATATCTCCATGCGGATGCTAGGGAGATTATATTAGTCCGCATCGAAGTTCTGCGGTAGGAGCAGGCGTTAATCATTAAGTTTGAAGGCGGTGGGCAGTATGGCAGATAAGTTGAGCGAACATCAGATCCAGGACAAAGCTGCAACTCTCCGGGAGCGGCTTGGCGGAACAATCTTTGGCTATCCAATTCACGAGAATAACCCGCATTCTCCATATGCAGTGGTTGTGTATGCTGCAGGTCATTATCACGTTTATCCGGAAGCAAAGGATATTTCTTTTGCTGCACTTGGTGTGAAGACCATTCTTGAACAATTCCAGAAAAGCGGGCTGTCAGTCAATTATACGGATGCCGTGCGGCTCGTTTCTTACGAAGCACAGGTTAATGCACCAGACGTTACGATGCGTCGTCTCCGTGATAGCCAGGCCGATTACAGCACAACTGAAGCAGGGACTGAACTGATTAGCGGAAAAGGCGCGGTGAAAATGGCCTATTTTGGAATGGTAGATGATAGGAATCCAAAGTGCGGTCAGCTCATGGACCAGTATTACAAGTTGCTTGCATCTCGCAGGTATGGAAAAACGGCAGCTGCAATCAAGCAGGAGGTCAGGAAGATGAACAGGGATCAGGCTACTGGTTGGATTGAGAGAACCTATTCGAAGTATCTCAAGGGCGAGGATATCGCGATTCTTGAACTGTTCCGGAATTTGTAGGAGGCGTTGTAGATGGATTTTGTGGACAGTAGAAAATGGAAGATCGTCTTACGCAGTATCCTTGGCCGGGTCGCGTAAGACGATCATCAAAATAAAACTATGGGTGCTCTTGGCGTCAATTATACCTTCATACTTCTTTAATGGTCAAGAGTGAGGCCCGATCTCAGGAGGAATCACCATGTCAACTATCTCACCTAAAACAGAATCAAAGGCGGAGTTTCTGGCTTCCAGCTTCACAAGAATTATTGCAAATGGAAAACTGCATGCGCTGTTCAACCTCGTTATGGCTGAAGGCCGGCGCATTCTGGATGATGACAATTATGAGTCCGTTGATCAGAAGCGGTATGTCCTGAATACCACATTGGGCGAAACGAAGCAAGCTTTGGCCATTGCTGCTAAACGCACGATTCGCTGCTGCGGATACCCGCTAGAGGCTCGGGGCGGTTATGACCGTAAAACAGACCATCATTCACTGCTGGTCCGCTGCACTGACTGTGGCTGTACGTTGTATGTGGAAGAGCAGGGAGAGCGTAGATACGTCCCTGGGAAGCCTGACCGTCAACCTGTATTTGTGCCGAAGAGGGCAGCGCGGGCTAATATCACGTTGCGTATGGCCCGGGAGCGTGCTGGGTATACCGAAGTGGCAGCGGCCAAACTGCTTGGAATCAAAACCAAGAGGCTGAGGGAGCTGGAAATGGACTGCAGTAAGACCCGCCTCGATCTGACAGAGAGATTTTGTGAATTGTACCGCTGCTTCTCGCTGGATCAGATTCATTGGGGCCGGGAGGACGCATACAAGCAGAAAGGAGAAGTGAGCCATGCATGAAACTCAGCAGGCACCAGTGCAGCGGCAGACTATAACTGTTAAAGAGGCTGCTGAACTGCTCGGGGTATCCCAAACGACAGTATACGCGATGGTAAGGCAGGGACAAATACCTGCAGTGAGGGTGCGTTCGCGTATTTTCTTTACTCGCTTAGCTTTGGAAGAGTGGCTGCGGAGCGGCGGGGTGACAGCATGAATGACCAACAACGTAAAGCCTTAATTGAAATGACGTTACTGACCGGCTGGAAGTATTCGATTTTAAACGAAGCAATGTCCCTCTTGACTGATCAGAGCTATACGCGTGAACAAGCGGGTCAGAAGCTGCTGGAAGTCGTAGCTGATATGGGGGACAGTGAACAGGCTTACTTATCTACTGCGTTCGGATTCGAAACTGAGAAAGACCATTAAGAGCGCAGCATTAAGTCGTCGCAAGCAGTTAGCCTGGAACAAGTAGAAAGGAGTTGAAACGCTTGAAGACTGTAAGATTATCACTCATAAACCGGCAGGGGCAAATTATCAACACTTGGTCCATTCCTTACGCCCGCCGCATTGCCGCACTTGATGTGGCAATGGATAGAGCCGAGGAAGAAGGGCATGCCGGAGTTTTATGGTCGGTGTTCAATAAGGGGAAAACACAGGAGTTTGCTTTCGACTCACATAATCCATGGGCGATTGCTCTATTTGCTGCTCAGATTCAGCCCTTCATGACTAAGCATGGCACACTTGATATAGATCGCTTCATGCGGCAACCGGCAAAGGGGGCAGGAGCGGATGCAACAACAGGGTATAACCGGGCAAGATACCAAGCCAGTCGTTCATGATTCGGAGCTGCCGATTAGCTTCGGCCGAAATGCGGCTGATACCAACTGGAAAGTTGAGTATCTGAAATGGTCGGATTTTGTGAAGCAGTTGCGGATCGTTCGCCGCACAACGGAGACAATGGCACAGTATGACAAGCTAAGCCGCGAGGAGAAGGGGGCCGTCAAAAACGGTCCCGCCTTTGTGGGTGGCCTTGTCCGAGCCGGTCGGCGTCGAAAGGAAAACATTGATGTTCGTAGTTTAATTACTCTGGATGTAGATGTTCCGGACGAACATTTCCTAATGATGGTGGACTTAACGATTGGCGGCTACGCATATGTGATTTACTCTACACATAGTCACCGTCACGGAAAGCCGAAGTACCGACTAATCATTCTGATGGATCGGGAAATGACACCGGATGAATGCTCGGCAGTTTCGCGGAGGATCGCATTTATGATCGGAATGGACTGCTTTGACAAAACCACCTTTGATGTCAATCGGCTCATGTACTTACCGTCTTGTTCCAAGGATGCGAAACCATTCTTCATGGAATCGGAGGGAAAGGCGTTCGGTGTGGATCATCTGCTGGGAATGTACAAAGTAGATTGGACAGACCCGGCGAACTGGCCAAAACACCCCAATGAGTCGGTTACCCGATTCACGGGCAGAAAGCCGCAGGACCCTCGAGAGAAGCGCGGTATTGTTGGGCAGTTTTGTCGGGTTTATGGGATCGAGAGCGCAATAGACGAATTTCTGTCAGAAGTTTATACCGCGGGCAGCATGTCGAACCGGTATACGTATGCCCGTGGGAGCAGCGGAAACGGGCTTGAGGTTTTTTCGGGTCAGGAACTGGCGTACTCACACCAGGACAGTGACCCGGTGGCTGACGGCCACAGCCATAACGCGTTTGATCTGGTCCGTATTCATCGTTTCGGCCCTTTGGACGAGGACATTGCCGAAGGATTGGATGTTGATCAGAAGCCCAGTCATTTAGAGATGGTTAAGTTCGCACATGGTCTTGTGGAAGTGCAACGGCTGGTTCAGGAAGAGAGCAGCGCTGAGATTTATGCGGCATTCGATGATGATCCCGTTCTGGAGAATTCGGAAGAAGCTGCGGAACCTGACAAGGTGAAGGCGATTGACTTGACCGGTATCAAGATTCCTATGGGCTTCGATGTTATTAACGGCAAGATATTTGAGGTCAAGACGATGAAGAACGGTGAAGTAAAGCATGCCCCAGTATGCGAGTGTCTGGTTGCTGTCACGGGGCGTTACACGAATCTGACAGATCACACGCAGGGTTTGGATGTGTCCTGGGTGAGCCACAGGGGAACAAAATCCGTTTCAGACACACGCAGTTCCTTTGCAGATAGTAAGAAGCTCATCAACCTCTCGGACTATGGTCTGCCAGTGCATTCGGAGAACGCCCGGAAGCTGGCAGCATATCTTAGCCGCTTCGAGTCGGAGAACGAGGACAGGTTGACAACGAAGAAGGTTAGTAATCAGCTCGGTTGGGTGGCAGGTGGCTTCCTGCTTGGAGACAACTTCATAGGAGAGGGTGACATTCAGTTCATGCCGAAAGATGCGGGGGACGGCCAGACGGCTAGAGGATTTCATACCCGTGGGGAGTCGTCCGGTACGCTGAAAGTGTTGGAGCGGATTAAACCGTTTGCTCCAGTCAAGATGGCAGTCTACGCTGCTCTGTCCGCCCCGCTCCTGAACCTCTGGGGAGAGAGCCCTTATATATTCGAACTCGCAGGCAGCACGTCCAGAGGGAAAACCACAGCGCTGCGGGTCGCAGCCAGCTTGTTCGGCTGTCCCGATGAAGATAAACCAGGCATATTCAAGCAATGGAATATGACGAAGGTAGCTATTGAGCGTTACGCCTCCACAATGAACCATCTGCCGCTATTTCTAGATGATACAAAGAAGACAGACGAGCGAACAGTGCGCCCAATCATCTTCCAGTTCAGTAGCGGGCAAAGCAAAGGACGGGGATCACTTAAGGGGGCTCAGGTCAGTGCAGGATGGCAGACTGTCATGCTCACGACAGGCGAACAAAAGCTAACTTCCTTCGCCAAGGACGGCGGCTCCGTGGGACGTGTGCTGTCGCTGGAAGGCTCCCCATTCACTACGGCAGATATTGTGTCGGCCAGACTGGTTCAGGAGCTGAACAAGCAGCTCAGCGAACATTACGGTCACATGGCAGAACCATGGATCCGTTTCCTGATGATGGCGGATATGGATCATTGGAAAAAGCAGTTCAGTATCGCTTGTGATCGTTACCTTGAAATGGGTCGTTTGGCTGGTGAGGTGGCAATGCGGCTTTCACGTATTATGGCACTGATCGATGTTACTGGTCAGATGTTTGATTCCTGCTTTGGCCTCTGCCTATACTCTGCAGATGAGCTGGCACGGGTTTGGACGAAGATCACAGGGGAGACGCCTGAGTTAGATCGGGCAGCAGAGGCCTTGGAAGTTGTAATGAGCTGGGTGACGGCGAATAATCGGCAGTTCATCATAAATGATGGAGGGTCACCTTTTTCAGGGAGGCTGTTCGGTGAGATTAGAGCGGATGAGATTTTTGTAATTGATGATCTGCTGGATGAGCATCTGCGATCACGAGGATATGACCCTCTTTCCATAGCTAAAGCCTGGAAGGAGAAGGGCTGGACCACGACAGCTCCACAGCGTACCAAATGGAGGCGTAGATTGGGCGGAGGAAATCCATGGACATATTGCTTTGATATGACCAAGATTGGATGGTCCTTTGATACGAATGACCGATTTTCGGAATTTGGTAAGGAGTAAATTCCCAGTTGTACTCAGTGCTAAAGAGAAGAGTGGGAACGTGAAATTCCTTGCCCCATAAGGGTATTTATATTTTAGTTCTCTATGTTCCCTATGTTCTCAGTAAATAAATATATATAGCTACATGGGCAAATTATTCGATCCTATTAGCCTTAATTTCATATAAGCATATATTTCACAAGTAGTGGGAACAGGGAACAGATAAGTGAAACCCTTGCCCCGTATAGGTTTAGCGCAGGAACATAACATGGAACGACTAGGAACGGCCCATCTATTTACAATGACCGGAAAGGAGGTGAGTAGTAAATTATGAGTAAACGACTGGATAGGGAAGTAAAGCAAACGATTGATGAGCTTTGGGAGCGTGGCATGGATGCTTCTCTGCTGAGCCGTGAGATCGAGGAGATTATTGACGAACGCTGGCCACACTATGAGGTAGAGCGTGACTGGCGGGATGTCGCGGAGCGGCTGGGGCTGATGTAGTGAGGCAACCTAAGAAAACCTAAAATTGCAACACAAACCGCCTGCCAAAACTGGACATTAAAATCGGCAGTTTCGGCACCCATAAAAAGGAACTGGCAGCGATTAAGGCTTGAGTTTTCCGAGATTTCCGAGCCCTAAAAGGGAAATACAAGAGGTTAGGTTTTGTTAAGATTCTATGCGAGTATCCGGACATTTCGGACCCCTTAAAGAAGGGGGAGAGAACAGCATAAAACTCTACTTGATGAACAGGACGGTTACTATTCAGAACCTGACAAAACCTGACCTTGAATTCAATAATTCAAGCGCACGAATACGGAGTTTCCGGAGGCCTTAAAGAAGGGGCTGCACAATGTGAAGTAATACTAGGGAGAGGTACACTACTTAGTTTCCTCAGAACTTAGCAAAACTTAGTATCTATGCAGTACAGAATCTGTGATCAACCTGCAAGAAAATCAAAGTCCAAATGCATCGGGTGGATCTGATTGATGTAACGGCACCGTTCCATTTGTGTCACCTTAAAAAGCACTGCTCGGAGAACATCGCGAGATTTACGAGGCCTTAAAAAGGACATAGTCTGAGAGAGCCTCTGATTGGAGCTGAATCGAAAAATGAATAATGCGTGGGAAGTCCGTCGGCAGCTACTGGCATACAACGGGCTGCGGGCAGATCGTGACGAGCTGCTGCGCATCTTGAAGGGGCGTGATCAGGATATCCGCCCCGGCAGATCTTGCTCTGACGGCATGCCCCGGCAGCAGGGCGGGATCCCCCGCTCCAGTGTGGAAGGGGCTGCGATCCGCCGGGAGGAGGAATTGGAAGAGCTGTTGGGCAAGCTCGAGCAGATTAATCGCCAACTGGAGCCGATAGAGAAGGCACTAGCTATGCTGCACTGGCGTGAGCGGCAGATTATTCGTAAGACTTTCTTCAGTATGGAGGGAGACGATAAAAGCAATGCGGCAGAACTTGGCATGCCTGAGAGGGAGTTTAATAGAATCAAGTTCCTAGCATTGCAACATATGTCAGCTTTCAAAAATATAGTCAATCTGAAAGAAGGGCGATTTTGAAATGAGTCTTGTAACTATTATTGCTACAGAAAAGTTCCTTTCCGTTGTTACAGACGGAAGGGAAATGAGAAATGGTGAGGTAGTAGGGGAGAGTTACCCAAAGTGCAAACAGTTCTCAAATGTACTTATTACTTATGCCGGGGTGAAACAGCCTGCGGAGATCATTATTTCATTACTTGAAAAAGAAGGGATACTGGAAAGAGGGAATCTTGCAGAGATAGCGGGATTCGTTAATGTTTTGTTTCATACTCCAGAATTATCTTCTTTCACACTTTTGTTTGCTGTTGGTGGAATTGATCCGCAGGGAAAAATCTCATTCTATACGATTGATTCCAAACATAAAAAATTCACTAAGAATATGCCTGTGAATGGGAAAACTAGCTTCGCAGTCCTTGGTAATCAAGAAGCAGCTAACAACCTACAAAAGAGGCTGAGGATTAATAAAGGTGCTCTTTCCTTAGCTGAGGCACAGCGCATTCAGTCCGAGTTGAATGGACAAATTTCAAAACGAAATATCGGTGTGAATAACACACTCTTTAAATTTTCAATTAAGAGAAGCTAAAGCAGAGGAGATGACCTTATGGTTGGTTTTAATTTTAAAAGTGTAAACCAAAATGAGCCGGATTTGAAGGTTCTAGTTGGCCAACTGCTGAATGCCTACAATATTATGACTCAAGAGTTGCTCTTTGTGTTGAATCATTTGGATACCCGGAATATCAATGAGATTCATGCTGAGAAATTGGTAGCACTCAGTATTGAAACGGAGAAGCTGGCCGCAGGTGCCGTCACGGCAGAGAAAATAACAGTGGATGAATTGTCAGCCATCAATGCAAATTTAGGTCATATCACAGCTGGTTTAATTGAGTCTATAAAGATATTTGGTTCGTACATCGCTACGAAGGAAAATGCGTTCCCACGGTGCGAGATGTCCAGTAATGGCAATGTCTTCGCAGCGTATACAAATGCAGGTAATAAAATCGCCATTGATCCCAATTATGCAGGTGTCCCTTCACTGGATTTCTACATGAATGGGGTGATTAAAGGAAAGCTGGATACGATCTCATCAATTATGGAACTGGTAGGTAACGGTGGGTTGCTGCTGTATGCCAATGGTGGGGATCTGGAACTGCAAAGTAGTGGTTATATCATTGTGGACGATTGGTACAAATTGAAAAACCGTAGTGGAAGAACTCTAGGAGAGGATATTTCCGAGATTTTTGATAGATTAGAGGCATTGGAAGAAGGCGGAGCTTAACGAATAACAGACGCTGTGGTATATTGGTGGAAATTGGATGAGAAGGGGATTGCTTTGAAAAAATACATTGTCGGATTCCTTGTCGGAGCTATTTTTACTGTTTCTGCTACAGCATTTGCAGATGATATTAAAAGCCTTGTTGGAAAGGCTATTCAAGGAGAAGCGCCGGTTATTGTAGACGGCCGGCAGCTGGACACGGCGATTATTGTTGACGGTAAAAGTTACGCGCCGGTCAGGTCGATAGGAGAGGCCGCCGGTTACTCTGTATCGGTTGATGGGAAGAAGATCATTTTGAAATCGGAGGTCAAAGACACGATGAAAACAACCAGTGAGAATATGAATAAACCGCGAAATCTTGAGGATGCAAATTGGGCGATAGATAAGGCTAAATCCGACATTGAACGATACAAGGAAGCAATTCAACTCTATGAGCTGAATGTCTCAGCATCCAAGACGGAAGAAGCTAAAGCGAACAATCAGCAAATGCTGGATTCATACAAGAAGCAGCTCGCCGAAGCTGAACAGAAATTGATTGATCTGGAGAAGCAAAAGGCGGAGCTGGAAAGTAAATAGCGTGCATGTAAACGGGCCCTCTTCGGAGGGCTCTTTTCGTTACAGGGTATCTGAGAGGAAGGTAGTAGGAGATGACCACCAATGAGTTTATCGATGAAATCAAAGAGCGCATTATAGCTGAGCTGCTGCCGGCTACACAGGAAGTTATGAATCAGAGATATGCGGATCGGCTAAAGCGGGCCACGTTGTCGGCTGAAGAAGCCGCTGAGTACATCGGCATTTCCAAGACGCTCCTGTACGCAATGGCCAAGGCCAGGAGCATCCCGTGGTTTCCTGTTGGCTCCCGGGGGTCGCAGAAGCCTCAGATGCGGTTTAGGCTGTCCTCGCTTGATCACTGGATGGATGAGCAGGAGCGGTTGAATTATGAGGCGCCGAAGGGCTGCTGATAGAGTGCCATGTAACTGCAGAATCTTGGCATTGTTTATTCGGGGATACTCAGAAAATTTCAGTTTCGGTCGTGGCCTATCTTCGCACAGATGAATAAGTCAGGTCTGAAATCTATCTCTTTTGACAATATTAAATAATGTGATTCGTATATTGAGAGGTGGCTAGATGAAGAAGGCAGTAATCAATGTGACCGTAAATTGTGTTCCGCATACAAAGCCGCAGCGTCTCATCGACGTTTTGGCACGGCTGATATTGAAAGAGGTTTTGCACCAAGAGGCTGAAGCTACCAGAATAACCGAAGTAATACCTGCAGTTTCCGCAGCCCAAAAAGAAAACGGAGAATCTAATCCTTGAACCTACTATAGGGTTGTTAGTGAATGTTAGTATTCAACTTATGTAAGTGCGCTTGTTTAGGCGAATAGCGATAGAGTTTCTGGCTACCCTAAAAAAAGTGAGTGGGAGAAGTATAAATACGGAGTGATGTAATGGATTACAAAACGGTGGATTTGCTCGAAGCCATTCGCGCTGATATTAAGCAGGAACTTCGTGAGGAACTATTGGCCGTGCTGCAGCCTGAAATTGAACGGCAGCTCTATTCGAACATCTTCGATATTTCCGAAGCTTGCCGATACTTAAAAGTTTCTGACAAAACCGTACGCAGAATGATCAAAGAAGATGGGCTACCCCATTTTTGGCAGAGAGGTCAAATTTTCTTTCAACAAAATTCATTAAATCGCTGGATATCTAAAAAGGAGGTAGTCAAGTGAACCAATTAACGATTTTAAATCAAAACGGACAATTGCTCGTTGACAGCCGCGATGTTGCAGAAATGACAGACGTAAGACATGGTCATCTATTAGCTAAAATTGATGGCTACATTAAGGCATTGCTAACTGAACCGAATTTTCGGTTGAGTGATTTCTTCATTGAAAGTTCGTACCAAGACAGCTGAACACAAAGTTTATGAAAACCTCAGAAAACCTAGTATTCAGCAAGCTATCAAAGGGGCTCAGGATAAGCGTGCTGCCAAGGTCGACATCACAGCCGATCCATACACGCCATTTGGCTTGCCGTCACTGTCACGAGATTGATCATCAATACCAATGGCTAAATGTCAGGGAATGAGCTTGTCTGTACCGTTGATGAGTTAGTTAGATAATCGCACAACAGCGAGGTGAAAAAAATGATGGTAAAAAAAATGTACCTTCCACCCCATCTAACCGCTAAGCAAATTTCCGAATTTACTAGCTTATCCAAGCGAAAGGTATACGTTTTAATGAGCACAAATCCTGACATTGGTGGCATTCCAAGCTTTAAAGTTGGCCCGAAGTCTGTACTAGCGGACAGGGAAGACTTCCTTTGTTGGTGGGAAAAAACCAAACGCGAAGGGCAGATTTTCCCATCGAAAGGAGCAACCGAATGAACAATTCTTCCATAATTCTCGATGAATGCACACCTGAACATTTTCGTGATCTGCTGCGGGAGATTCACATTTTAAATGCTGAATGCTCGGTCGAAATCTCCCGCAGTTCTGAAATCTTTGCTTATTGGAACGGAACCGTAAGCAATCCAGATCTTGCGTCTATTTCGGACGATCAGATCTGCATCGCATTTAAAATCGGATCAGTAAGTCTTGAACTGGATGAAGCATACATGTTCTGTTTTCATCAATCCGCTACACAAACCATTCTTTGCGCAGGCGTTCCTGGGGAGTCAGATGATAGTCCTTCGCCATACGGCATCTGGATTAATTCTCATCTTAAGGGGAGCGTACATGAATGAGCTAACTCTTTCATCTGATTTGAAGGTCATCACGGCTGAGATTAATAGCTTTAAGCAGATCGCTGGGCAATCGATTTTTGAAATCGGTAAAAGGCTCAAACACGTTAAGAAAAATGATCTTGCTCATGGAGAATGGATGGTCTGGCTTTCATCCATCGACATCGATCACAGCACGGCTCAAAAATTCATTCACGCCTACGAACAATTCGGAAACCTGGCGATGTCGCCAACTTTGCAGGTTGGGAAAATATTCGAAATGCTTGCGCTGCCTGAATCGGATGATTGGGCGATACATGAGAAAGCGAGGTGTAAGAGTGATGTCAATCGAAAAGGCAATTGCTGATATCGTAGCCGAGCATGTTGCAGAAGCAGAAAAGCGGATATTGGAACGGTTGTCCGTAGCATCGGACCGTTGGTGCAGATGGAAGTAAGAATCCCCGATACTTGTTCAGCTCGGTCAGCCTTGATCGGTGGAAGCGAGAAGAGGAAGAGCGGAACTATTGGCCGAAACGATGACAAGTCTGAGAACGGAATATTGCGTTTTCGGACCTTCTGAATCGGAAGGTTAGATCCGTTGTGAGAGGAGGTTTAACTTTGATCCAGGAAGAGGCCTTCGAGTTGTTTGTCCAGGCCATTGAATTAATGAAACTGGAGATTAAGAAGCAGGTACTCGCAGAAATCGCATCATACCAGCATGGAGACTTAATGACGATCCCACAAATGGCAGAGCGCATGCAGATTAGTGAGCGTAAAGCGTATGAGATGAGGAAACAAACCGGCTTTCCTTCTTACAATTTTGGAGAGCGGCAGATCCGGGTGATATGGTCAGAAGTTATGCAATGGGCAAAAAAGCAAGCAGAAGAAGAGTACGTGCGTCAACTGAAATAATGCTAGTTAACGCGCATAAGATCGCTGTTTCTTTTTACCAAATTTCTCTGTATAATACGTGTTGAAGGCACAGATTAGAAAAAAGGAGTGAAAAACATGGAGAATGAAGTTCATAAATTAAGCCCTTTATTAAGAAAAATTCTTCATGTTTTATCATGTTTTGGTTCTTATTTGATTGCCTTAGGCGTTTGTTGGATGGTTCAAATTTTCACTATCGGATTAATACCTCTAGTTCAAAGACCTAAGGTATTGGGGCTCCCGATATATTTCTTTGTAAGCTTAATAATTGCCCATTTTATAGTGAGAAAATATGTGAAAATAAATTCGCCTTACGAATGATCTTCTGGTTCTCCATCGACCGGAAGATTTTTTAATTCTTTTGGAGGAATTACATCTAGTTTTCTGAAGATTTGATTTTGTACTTCAAGCATTTTAAGTTGCTGACTATCCGAGTGCTTTCGAAACTTCAACCATTTTTCTAGTAAGCCGTCAGAACAAAATCCGTTGATCTCTTATTGAGATTTTAGCGGATTTTCAAGTTCTTTATTAGGGCTTGCCAAATAGTTTCACATCAAAATAACATCAATGGAACGTTTGTCACGCTGTACCATACAATTCCAACGTTTTGTACCAACAAAAAAAGCCTTGAATATCAAGGCTTTCATGATCTGTACTATATAGGACGGATGGGATTCGAACCCATGACCCCTACCCTGTCAAGATAGTGCTCTCCCGCTGAGCTACCGTCCTGCAACGAAATTTATAATACCATAGGAATAATGTTGAATGCAATTGTTTTTTAGTCAGTCCCCGTATGTCATGCACTTTCATAAGTACATAATGGCCTAGCCTAACCGCATATGATTTCTCGATCTGTTTAATTACCTGAACGTTATTGGAAATTGAATGAGAAGGAGAGAAACGGCCATGTATCCGTCTTACCCGTATTATAGTTCGGAGGTCCAATGCAAGAACGTTCCGCTTACATTCCCCCCGCAAGAACAGAGGAGGCAGCCGGGCTTTGAATACTTAATGGTTCCTCGTCCCATCTCGGAGAATCCATGTTATATAGGAAGCGGCAAGCTAAGTAACAAAGTTGCTCTTATTACAGGCGGGGACAGCGGGATAGGCCGTGCTGTCGCGATCGCCTTCGCTAAAGAAGGGGCAGATATAGTTATTGTTTATTATGATGAGCATCAGGATGCTGCTGAGACAAGACAGCGAATCGAACAACTTGGAAGAAAATGCTTAACCATGGCCACGGATCTAAAGGAAGAGGAAAACTGCAAGTCCGTTGTTGTAAAAGCAGTGGAGGCCTTCGGGAGAATTGATGTTCTTGTGAATAATCACGCCGTCCAGTTTCCTCAGCAGAGTATTCTTGATATCACAAGTGCCCAATTGGATATGACGTTTCGGACGAATGTTCTATCCTATTTTTATATGACTAAAGCGGCTCTGCCCCATATGAAGGCTGGCAGTTCTATCATCAATACGGCATCTGTGACCGCATATCGGGGAGAGAAAACGTTAATTGATTACTCATCCACGAAAGGGGCAATCGTATCGTTTACTAGAGTTCTTTCACTTTCATTAGTAGATCAGAAAATTCGAGTGAATGGAGTAGCCCCAGGCCCCATTTGGACACCCTTAATTCCGGCAAGCTTCCCGGCAGAAAAGGTTAAGACCTTTGGAACAGAGGTGCCGATGAAACGGGCAGGTCAGCCTTTTGAATTAGCACCGGCTTATGTATACCTGGCCTCAGATGATTCTGCCTATGTATCGGGGCAAATTCTTCATGTTGGCGGAGGAGAGATGGTGGAATCATAGGGGCAGTTGTCCTCTACAGAAGCTGCTGCTTTCGATTTCTTTTGGCACGATACATGGCTTTATCTGCATTATTCAGAATAGTATCTTCGTCTTGTCCATCATCTGGATAAAAGCTATAACCCATACTCATTTTAACAGTGAGGCTTTTATCCTTATATTGTAGATCGGTGTGCAAGAACTTTGTTTCTAACTGCTGGAGGGTAACCTGTATATATGAAATAGACGGAATGGGACTTAGGAAAAATACAAATTCATCTCCGCCTAATCTTGCCGCTACGCCCTTTTGGCCTACAACCTCCTTGATCAAGTGTGCGGTATGCCGCAGCACCTCATCTCCTGCCTCATGCCCATATCTATCGTTCGTATCCTTGAAATCATCTAGATCGATAAGGATAACTGCCAAATGATGACCAAGCGACTTAGCCTCATTGATAGCTTCAGCCAGCTTTTCGTAGAAGTACCTCCGGTTCGGAAGAAGGGTCAATGGATCATGGTAAGCGAGGAAAACAATTTGTTTCTGATTCTCCTTCTGTAAGGTTATATTTCGAATGATCAAAATGACATGGGGCTGATTATCCACAGAGACATAATCACCATCAATTAGAACGTCTAAAAATGTGTCCCCATTTTGAATGGATGTCTCCAGCTCCTTAATTTCCTGTCTTTTCTTCAGACTGTTACTAAGCTCTGCACTAGCTAAAGCGTTCAGTACCGCATGATCCAGATCAATATGATTGAGCATTAATCTGGCGCTGGGATTGGCCTCCTTTATAATGCCCGAAATTTCAATAAGCAATATAGCTGCAGGGTTGAGGTTGAACAGCTTCTCGTACCTTTGATTATTGAAGTTCAGAAACTCATATTTTTTCATGGCAAGCTGGAGAAGGAAGCACCATATAATACCTGCGTATAAATAGGGGAAAGGGGGAATCTTTTCTCCAAATCGGAAGTATCCGAATATAGCAGTCCAACCTAGGGTCAGAATAGTGCCTACAATCATCAAATTAAAAATCGCTTTATATTCTGGTGAGCCTGCACTCGACTTAGCTTTGAATAGAATGAACAAGGTTAGAGCGCTAATTAGAATGCTGACGGTCAGCCCCGCATAATAAGCAGAGTTAAAGACTGGCCATTTCCAAACTCCGGCTGTTATGAATTTTTGGGACGATATGTAATTTTTGTTACTGATTAAATTGATGGGAATGATCAGAAGATGGACATAAAAAATATACGGGTTCAATAGCTTAGGTAAGCGCTTGTCCATCCTTGTTATTTTGGCAAAGAAGTGAAATCCAAGTCCTGGAAGCATAATACCTATACTAGAAAACATTATTGCAGTTAATGGAGGACTATAACTAATAGGCAGTAAGAATCGGATGTACTCTTCGAGGAATAGCAGGAAATAGCATCCGGTAATCAGGCTAACTAGCCTATGTTCAGTTTTTTTGGGATTACGCACCAGGACATCAAGACCCATATAGAAAAAGAACAGCATAGGGAGTAAATAAACGACTAAGGTTAATAAAACTTCCGACAGGTTCATTCCTATTGTCCCCTTCCATTTGGGCGCTTATGCCGAAAGTAAAGCTGCAGAGCCGTATAGTAGTATATTAAATTAAAGTGTCGTGTTTTGTCGATTTTAAAATTTAAATAATACTTGATCATAGATGACAGCTTGTATAGTTCGGTACCTTCATGAGGAACATATAACAGGAATTGAAATTGAATAGAGGGAGGCAAAACCATGGAGCATACCAACATACCGGATAAAAATTTAATCAATACTGTTAAAGAGCTGGAGCAAGAACCAGTGAACAGCCACCAGGCCCAGCAGATGCAGCAGGATAAGAATGATCGCCGTAAAGAAATGATCAAGGATCTGGATGAAGTTGTTAAATTCAAAAACAACGATCAACATCCCCATAGATGATAAGTCCAACGGCTGTCTTTCATATGCTCAATCGTTAATATTCAGCCAAACAAGAGACCTCGACTGCAAATTTGCTGAGGGGTCTCTTGTTTATTTTAGTCAGGGTTCGCGCACCTTCCCCGAAGAGGAAAAGTCTAAGTGGTTATGTTAAAATAAAAGTTGCAATTAACTTTGAACTGGAGGAGTCGCTGTGGAGGTAGATCGCACCCAATGGTGGAGACTTGTTTTGAGATTCCTGTTTTTGTTTGGATTTCATAGATAAATTTAAAGATGAAGGAGTTAGAGAACTTGCCGCAAAATGAATCGAAAAAAAATAATCTAAACCCGCTAAAATGGTTAGGCGGCGGTGCTGCTTTTTTATTAGTTAAAGGAAAGGCTCTTTTATCCATTCTTAAATTCAGTAAGATTGTCGGCCCTCTTCTTTCAATGATGGTTTCGATTTGGGCTTACGCTCTTATTTATCCGTGGGGTTTCGCTACCGGATTTGTACTGCTCCTGCTTGTTCATGAGTTGGGTCACGTCATTGCGGCCAAGCAGAAAGGTCTTCCGGTCAGTGCTCCGCTGTTTATACCTTTCGTCGGTGCTTTAATTGCTATGAAAAAGCGTCCGCTGGATGCCAAGACGGAAGCTTATATTGCCTTTGGCGGTCCTGTGCTCGGTACATTGGGGGCAGTAGCCGTTTTTGGAGCAGCCTATTATATGGATAGTCCGTTGCTGTTTTCACTTGCTTATATTGGTTTCTTTCTGAATTTAATTAATTTGCTGCCGATCCATCCGCTGGACGGAGGCCGTATTGCAATCGCGGTTACACGCTGGTTATGGTTGGTTGGACTTGTAGGCGGTCTGGTCGTTATTATTTATTTAAAATCCATCTTGTTCTTTATCATTTGGGCACTATTTGCTTATGATCTGTTTAACAAGTATATCCGGCGACGCAAAAAGAGTGGGCTGCAGTCCATTACGAGAGGATTTTTAATTCCAGTGGAGCCTTTGCTGGCGGAGGGGTATCTAATTCCGGGACCCGAGCATCGAAGAGATCTGCCTTTCAGCACTTATAGTGATATGAATCAACAGCAGTACGTTACAACACAATGGGAAGGCCTGAAGTTTGAAGGTACAATGCCTCTTCCGGTGCAAGGGTTAATCCATAAAGTCAAAGTTATAGGTTTGGAAAAGGTGTTATTGGAAAATGGTTTGCATCTCAAAATGCATTTGGAGGTACAACTTACAGTCTTTGATAATGAAAAATACTACGATGTACCTGTCAACGCACGCTGGAAGTACGGCACGGCTTATTTTCTCTTGGCTGGATTCTTAGCCGGTATGATGTATTTGGTGCATACTGTAGGCAACGTGTAATTTGTAAACATCCGAATGTTTTAGAATGACCCAAGTCGTCAAAGCTGTTAACGATAAGTTGCAGCAGGTGATGACGAAAGGGGTTAATAATTTTGCCGAACAAAACAGGATGGTTCTTAGCAACGTATGTATTTATGATGTTGGTGCTTGCAGGGTGTTCCAAAGAGGAGCAGGCCCCGGTGTATACAGAACTAAGAGAGATGCCGTCTATGAAAGAAAGTTTGCATACAGACACCCGTTACGAACCGTTGACTCCGGTTATGCAGGATGTATATGATCGGTCCATACCTGAAGATGTCTACTCCACCGATTAAGGTCGGATTTCCGTGTAGGGCTGAAGAAACCTCTCTTATGTTGGTCGAGGACACGGCTATACAGAAAAAAGATTATTCTGTATAATAGGTCAATTATCGTTTGGATATAGAGAGAGGAGTTTAAGGTAATGGCAGCGGAAATTGTACGTGTTACGACAGAGGAGCAGCTTCAGATAGGGCTGGATATTCGCACAAAGGTATTCGTAGAGGAACAACAAGTACCGGCTGAAGAGGAAATTGATGAGTATGATGTGGTTGGCTGTAATGCGCATCATATCCTTCTTATGGATGAGGGAATCGCCGTCGCCACGGGGAGATTGATTTATTACAAAGCGGGTGCTGCCAAAATGCAGCGTGTGGCTGTCTTGAAGGACTATCGCTCGAAGGGGTATGGACGTGTTCTTCTGCTGGCGCTAGAGGAGATGGCCCGTGAGTTGGGGCTGGAGAATTCGATATTGGATGGACAATGCCAGGCAGAACCGTTCTATACTAAGCTGGGCTATGAAGTTATCTCTACCGAGCCGTTCTATGATGCAGGGATTCTTCATGTACGGATGCAAAAAGATCTTAAATAAGCTGCTCTACGGTACTTGCGTTTTATATACTAGAACAAAGGCTCAGCGAATGCTGAGCCTTTGTTCTGTCTTTTTAGTGATGTACCGATATGGTTTGAAATCCCCGAGACATGACTCCGAGAATTAAAAGTTGGGCAAGTTATCAAGATTGTTGTCTTTACGTCCATCCGCATTGGATCTAAGATGCTCTTCGTTATCCCGACCCTTAAAAACGTTTAAATTCTGAATTTCATTATTCTTTACCATCGACTGGGCGGTTTTATAATCAACAACTTTTCCGGAAGTTAACTTCAAATCAACGATATCGCCATCTCCGTTTTTTCTTACGGCAACAACCTCTTCTTGTTGATTCTGCTGTGTATTTCCTTGTTCCATTGTAATCGCCTCCTCATTCCTTAGTATCACAAGAGAGCCGTTAAATTATTCATCTTATGTTGTGTTATCTTCAGGTCTCCTTTACTAACGGATTAAAATATATCGAGTGGAGTACACTAATCCTGAAAAGGAAGGAGGCTTCTGGAGATGATTAGTAAAAAAAGCGAAATTCGGTTTTTGGAGGCCTTGTTGGTCGTATCGATATCATTATTGCCTTTTGTAATGAACAAACGCCCCCGAAAAAAATGGATGATTATTTACCTATATAGTGCAGTTACTAATGTGATAATGGATAAAATTCTTACACATTATGAACTCATTTCGTATCCTACACGGCTTTTTCCAAAAATTTTCAGGATACATATTTTATTTGATACTCTACTGTATCCATTGGCTAATGTTATCTATAATCAAATCGCTAAAAAAGATAAGATTCTAGTAATCCTGTATAAATCAATATATTTTTCCGTTCCCCTTCTAATCGTCGAGACTTGGGCTGAACGAAATACCGGATTAATTAAATGGGGTAACGCTTGGAGAGGGTATCACACATTTTTGGGAGTTAATTTCAACACGCTATTCACCAGGCTTATTGTTGTAAGAATCTATAGACGGTTATGTAAATGAACTAATTAAGGGGAAGTTAACTTATACGTGCTGTTCCTAAGGCGAAATGATGCCAAAGAATATGTTCCACGGTATCCCCCTTTGCCTCATCGCATTCTATAATCAATATGACCTCAGGTCTTTTTCCCTGTAGAATCCGGTGGTTCCTCCTAATTATTTTGTAATAAAACAAATCAATTAAAAAACCTAATAAAAAGCCTGATCCGGCACCGATAAGTCCCCAATAAATCGGACCCCACTGCAGCCTGAAACCAATGCTTGCACCAATAACCGAAAAAGCAGTGCCTAAAGCAGCACCTGTGCTAATCAGTGAAATACCGTCTGCATTATGGATGCTGTCAAAGAGACTGCGTTCTTTTTTGCGATTGGTTAAAGGGACAGCAAAGATATGTTCTTTACGGATTCCGTTCTCTTTAAGAGAACTAATCACTAGTTCTAAATTCATGGAATGCTCAAAAGTGGAAAATATTTGGATCAAGGATTATCCACCGCTTTCTCTTTTTTAATCTTAAAATGTGGATTCTGAAAATGATCGATTAGATAATTTTTCTGCTCCGCTTCGAACAGTTTGTTATTTTCTACAGTGTTTATATACGAATCATAAAGGGCAAATCCCCACATGGAAGGTATATATAACAGCCATTCTTTATCCAGCACAGCTGTTGACTGTGAAATATCTCCAAGGAAAAGGTATTGTACTGCAATCAGAGCCTTAGAGAAATACAGAAAGAGAATCGTCCATACAAGGCAGAAAAAAGCCGATATAATACGATGGATGTACAATTGTCCAAGCCCCGGCATAAACAAAGACCATACAACGGACATGATGGGGTTTCTTTTATCTATATAGTTAACTTCTAGGGCTCCAATGGAAAAAGTATTAAAGGGAGCATTCTCTCTATCCGCCAGCAGATATACTTTGTTCATATCAACACTTGTACGATAGCTGTCCCAGATTCCGAAGATATACACAGGAATGTACATAAGCATCCATCTTACATCCAACACTTCCTTAGCCAATTCAATGTCCCCGCAAAATGAATGTACCATAGCAATATTTATTTTAGTGTTGTAGTTGACTATGACTTCCCATATAAACAAGGAAAGCCCCCGCAGATATTTGTTGAGCAGAAGATGACCGAAGCCAGGGAATGCAGCTGACCACCAAGCGATGAGATAGGGGTTCTGCAAGTGAAATTGAGTGGTGCCGAAAATGCTGACATGGGCTTTGTATCGGCGGAACTTATTGTCGTTGTTTCTAAAGTTATCCGTCTGATTCCCAACCTTTGCAAATAATAGTAACTGTATTTTGCCCAATTGTTGGAGATGTATCCACCTTGGGTTTTTCAGGCTTCTCATTACTGTAATGCATAATATTTTTGGTAAAAGCATTTCCGGTCCCTGAAGGCGGGTCGGCATAAGGGAAAATCCTCCTATTATAGGTTATTCAGTAACTAATATCCCTTTTAATTTCCTTATTTTAATAGGGTGGATTCATTTTACCCGTTAATTGCCCAAACATGCGGGACAGGGTGAAAAAAATGAAATTTTTGCCTCTAACCAGCGCAACTTGCCTGAGTGATCGAAGTATATATTAACAGCATGAATTGTTTGGAGGGTTCCTAATATGAGATGGAAAAAAATTGCTCTATGCGTGATTGTGTTTTCCCTAATGGGAAGCTCACTTTTATTCGCTGACGCTGTAACGCAAAAGATTCGGGTGTGGAGCAACGGTAAAGAAATGGCAGATGGTGGTTATTTAATTGATGGTAAAACGTATATCCCTGTTAGGGAAGCGGGTGGAGTTGTAACTTGGGATGATTCTGGAAAAGTGAAGATTCTTAAACCGAATGTTCATATTTTCCTTTTCCAAGGTGATACCGTATTTGGCAATGTAAAAATAGGGAAACTAAAGTTCAAAGTATTCAGTCAAGTAGACACTCTAACGGATGAGATTTTTGCAGTGAAAGTAGCCATTACAGATCCGTCGGGTAACGTAAAAGATATCCAATCGCAGGAGTATGAAGGTTCCCGTAAAGATAACTTTTGGTTCCCAACCTCAGAATTTACCTATGATTTCAAGGAGACTGGGAAGTATCGGATAGGCTTCTTTATCAAGGGTGAAAAGAATGGAGATTACGTACTTGTGTCTGAAAAAGTAATCACCGCGTTCAATCCATAATATGTTACTCTTGCAAATTGACCTGAACTAATCTAACGTGGTACGATATTATGCGTAAGATAATTCAACTTAAAAGTGAGGTATTTCAATGAGCGATCACAAACATGAGCATGGCCATGAACATGGTGAAGCATGCGGTTGCGGACATGATCACGACCATGAGCACGAGGAGTTTGTGCTGACCTTGACGAACGAGCAGGGCGAAGACGTGGAGATGGTTCTGGTAGAAACATTCGACGTAGCTGAGAAATTATACGCATTACTGCTGGAACGCGAGAACCCTGAAGCAGATGGTATCATTCTGCGTATGGAAGAAGAAAACGAAGAAATGGTACTATACAATATCGAAGACGAAGCTGAGTGGAATGCTGTTGAAGCTGCTTATAACGAGCTGCTTGCTAAGCAAGAATAGATTTCGATAACGATTATACGCTGTTACTGTTACAAGTAGCAGTCAATGCAAAAACCCGATACCTGCTATGGTATCGGGTTTTTGTATGATTACTGATCCAATAACAAGATCAGGAGATAGGATTAGCTTCTACAATTACCTTAACATTAGTAATACTGCGATCCTCGGGTCCCTTTACCGGAAGGCCGATTTCGACATGGTCGATAATGTAGTCTATGTTATCCTGGGTAATTATCTCACCGGGGAGAAGAATAGGAATGCCCGGCGGATATACATAGATGAATTCTGCGATGATATATCCCGCAGATTCCCGGAACGGAACGAGCTCTGTATCTGCATAAAATGCGTCCCTTGGAATAAGGGCAAGCTGTGGAATTTCCGGTACTTGAACTTTTAATTCATAAATTTCACCTTTGCTGTAGTGAATGGCAGACAGTACCCGTAAGGCAGCAAGAAGTTTATCTACTGATTCTTGAGTATCACCTGGGGTAATAAGGCAAAGAATGTTATACATGTCGCTAAGCTCTACTTCGATGTTATATTTCTGACGAAGCCAGTTCTCTGTCTCGTATCCGGTGATACCAAGGTGGCGTACATGAATGTTTAACTTGGTCGGATCTAGATCAAAGGTTGCCTCGGTACCCAGTATCTCTTTACCGAAGCTGTACAAGCCTTCTATATTGTTAATGGTATCGCGGGCATAGTTGGACAATGCAATTGTTCTGGCAGCCATCTCATGGCCGTTCAGGGCAAGATTGCGTCTGGATGTATCCAAGGACGCCAGCAAAATGTATGATGTTGAAGTTGTGGTTAGCATGCTTAGGATAGTTTGTACCCGTTGCGGGTTGACAAGACCGGTCTTAGCATTTAGATTCAATACCGAGCTCTGCGTCATGGAGCCGCCCAATTTATGGACACTGGTTGCTGCCATATCCGCACCAGCCTGCATGGCTGATACCGGTAAATCCTCATGAAAATGAATCAGTACTCCGTGCGCCTCATCTACCAGTACGGGAATTCCGTAGCTATGGGCCAAATCCACAATCGAACGCAGGTCGGCACATACGCCAAAATACGTAGGATTAATTACGAGGACGCCTTTGGCATCCGGATGGCGCTTTAAGGCGCGTTCCAGCGAGCTGGTGGTTATACCGTGATCTATCCCGAGATTCTCATCCTGTACAGGTGAGACAAAAACCGGCTTGGCTCCTGAGAAAATGATCGCTGACATGACTGACTTGTGAATGTTACGCGGTACGATAATTTTATCTCCAGGTGAGCATACAGAGAGTATCATTGTCATGATAGCATTGCTTGTGCCTTGTACGCTGAAATACGTATAATCAGCGCCAAAGGCCTTAGCCGCCAACTTCTGTGCTTCCTGAATGACTCCGGTAGGCTGATGAAGATCGTCCAGAGGTGCGATGTTAATCAGATCTATAGATAGAGCGTTATCGCCGATAAACTCACGGAATTCGGCATCGGTTCCTAGCCCCTTCTTATGCCCGGGAATATGAAATTGAACGGGATTACCTGCGGCATGCTTTTTAAGAGCTGTGAAGAGGGGAGTACGGTGTTGATCCATTTAATGCTGTCACAACCTTTCGCGAAGAGTAATTTTTAGGGCAAGCATCAGTATAACAAAACAATCGACATTTTACTAGGATGTGATGGAATGACTGGCACTGCTGAGCAACGTACGCATATTAATCTGGCTTCACCGTTTATCGTCAAGATGTGGGTTATCATTTTTTTAGTTGAGTTTGTGAAGGGATCTTTGCTCGTCGCGCTGCTCCCGGTTTATATGGAGAATATCCTCGGGCTGTCGGTAACCGTAGTTGGTTTTGCCTTCGCGATGCAATACTTGGGCGATAACCTGTTTCGCAGTCCATCGGGCTGGATTCTGGAGCGGGTCGGGTATCGCTGGACTATGACAGGAGCCCTTGTTCTTATCGTTCTGGCCGTAACCATGATCATATATGTTACGGACGCAGTATGGCTTTCTGTGGCCTGTCTTATCCTCGGTATCGGAACTTCTCCGCTCTGGCCTTGTGTAATGACTGGTGTGACTGATCTCGCTGGTTCTACCAAGAGTGGCAGCAGCGGTGCGGCAATGGGTGCCGTAGAAATGGCTTCGCTTGCAGGAACAGGGATTGGTCCTATAACCGTTAACTTTTTAATGGATCACGGTGGTCAGAGTTATAGGGTGGCGTTCCTAGTGCTACTTGGGTGCGCTATGGCGGTGGTGGGGGTTTCACTTCTGCTTCCTTCACGGATTAGTCATACGGTTCATTCGAGTTCACATGGATCTGCGGATGGGTCTCACGGGGGGCGTAAGCGGCTCAAGCCTTGGGCGAGTCTTAAAAGAACGCTGCATCAGGTCAGGACTACCCTGAAGGTAAGCCGACTTTTGTATCCTGCACTGTTTCTGCAGGCTTTTGCGATTGGACTTATGACTCCTGTAGTGACATTGTTTGCTCGAACTGAACTGCATGTAACACCTAACCAATTCAGTATGCTTCTAATAGCGGGGGGCGGGATCACCGTTCTGGCTCTAATTCCTGCAGGGAGATGGGTCGATCGTATTGGAACAACAGCATTTCTAAATGTTGGTTTTCTTCTTGCTGCGGGCTCGATGGCTCTATTCTCGCAAGTACGCTGGCTGCCACTGGCTTTCGTCTCTGTAATGCTTGTAGGGATAAGCTATGCACTAATTCTGCCAGCATGGAATGCCTTCCTAGCCAAGCAAATTCCTAAAGGCGAAAGAGGAACGGTGTGGGGGTTATTTCTGACACTTCAAGGTTCCGGTATGGTTGCGGGTCCTGTGTTGTCGGGTAAGCTGTGGGATACTGTCGGTCACGGCGTGCCTTTTTTGGTTAGTGGATTCGTAATGCTACTGCTGTTCATACTGCATCTCCTGATTGTCCATAGAACGAAGCTTAAAGCAGAGTTGCACTAAAAAACCGCTGGTCACTGATAAACAGTGGACCAGCGGTTTTTTTAAATGGTGAACCCTCTATACATTTAATGACTAAAAAGACATGCGGTACAAGGGAAGCAGTGTTTCGAAGGTCTCCTGTATTACGTTCAATAGAGCTTCGCCGTCTTCGAGGATCGGGTCGTTCTTATCCAAGCGCAAACCACAGGTGACCTCCCCCTTTTTCACCTCCCGCAGTTTACGGGTTAGCTCGACAAATTGTTCGTCACTCATATCAGCCTGAGGCGTACCCCGGGGATCCAGATGATCTGTAGACCAGAAAAAGTTACCGGGAAGTTCCTTGCGAATACTGGAGATTTGCCCGGTGAGAGCCTTGGCAAAAACAATCTTGTTATCACTTTCATAAATAATTGCAAAGACAATAAATAAATGACTATGGAACATACCTACCTGAAAATGGGGCAGAGCCTTATATCCTCGTTTGTTGGGTCCCCAAGCCACCCAAGTATCATGGGGAGCATGAACGGTCCGACGGGCATGCTTGGCCACATGAGGGAACATCTCCACCCCACACAATGCAGAAAGAACAGGGGCCATTTCCGTGCCAAGCTCTGTCAGCTTTGGGCGTACTCTTGAGATTAGGGCGTTCATTCGTGGCTCCAAGCCTGGTATGTCAAATACTTCGAAGTCTTCTGCTGCAAAACTGGTAAATGCCATAGATGCCACCTCATAAATTTGATCGGTATTCTTCTTTTTTTGCCAAACGATGGTTAGAATAAATAAAAAGTTTGGAGAAGACCCGTTGCGGGTAAAAATAGTCAATAACCAAGTTACCGCTACATAAACTGAAGTATAAAATAAGAGCAGGATGAACGCAAAAAGGAGTTTATTTCAAGTGGAAGTCCGGCAGTCCGTTTGACTCTCATATAGGCAGATGCGTACCAAGTCGGCTTTGTGTAGGTACAAAGCTTTTAGGGGGGAGTGCCGTGAACAAAAATGTTGAAGTGGAATACTGCAATTTGGAGCTCCGGTTCGAACGCCAGCATATTCAGGACTTGATCAAGGACTTAATTCAAGATGGCTATTCCCTGTATTGGAGCGAGAGTGAGAATGTATTTATTATCTCGGTTCGCACCGGCCGTAAGCTGGTGAAGCTGCGTTTTCTGCGGATCAAAGAAGGATATAAACTGGTTGGAGACTATATGATCCGTGATGCCCGTCTAGCCGAGTGGATGGAGAAGTTGATAGGCGATTTGCGTGGGCATGCAGTCGTCAAACGTTTCCGTGATCGCCAGATCACCATTGAAAATATTATGTTCGGCGAAGTGATTCGTCTAGTAGAGATTACGGGCTACCAGCAGCGGATTGTGTTCCAGAAAGGGCCACTTCTCACAGATCAAGAGCTTACCAAATTATATTACTCCAGCGAAGGTGAAGAGCGGATTCAACAGCGCAAAATGGAAGTAGATGAGCAGCTTGATCTACTGAATGAAGCCCTGCAATCGGATAATGTTCTAGCAACGCAACGATGTAAGATAAAGCTGGCTTATTTGACAAATGAATTAAGAAAGTTGGAATGGTCAGCGGAGGAATAGGTGAACAATACAGGCATCCTGGCAACGGGATGTCTTAATTTTGTACTATAAGTTGGTAACAGGGGTTCACTTCTGTTGATAAAAGCGTTAAAATGATTACATTGTGGATTCAATTTCCTTACATGATGCTTTGTCAATGAAATTGATCTCTTAATGCAGGACGAGCTTTGCTGTACCTTGTAAAGGATGGTATTCTTGTTCTGTGAGAAATGGATTACACACAAAAAATATAGGGTGCAAAGGGTGGAGGACCAGATGGCAAAACAACAAATCGGCGTTATTGGCCTGGCGGTAATGGGCAAAAATTTGGCTCTGAATATCGAGAGCAGAGGATTTTCGGTATCGGTATTTAACCGCTCCCCGGAGAAGACGCATGATCTCCTGAGCGAAGCGCAAGGCAAAAACTTGACTGGTGCCTTTACTGTCGAAGAATTCGTTCAATCTTTGGAAACACCGCGCAAGATTCTAATTATGGTTCAAGCGGGAAAAGCAACGGACTCCACAATTGAGCAACTGATTCCTTTTCTAGACCAAGGAGATATCATTATTGATGGCGGTAACGCTTATTTCCCTGATACGGTTCGCCGCAGCAAAGAGTTGGAAGAACAAGGTTTCCGATTCATTGGAACTGGAGTTTCCGGAGGAGAAGAAGGAGCCCTTAAAGGACCTTCCATTATGCCTGGGGGCCAAGAAAGCGCGTATAAGCTCGTAGAGCCAATCCTTACTGCGATTTCAGCCAAGGTAGGCGGAGAGCCTTGCTGTACATATATTGGACCGGATGGTGCCGGACACTATGTGAAAATGGTGCATAACGGTATCGAATACGGCGACATGCAGTTGATTTGTGAAGCTTACCATTTGCTGAAGGATGTACTTGGTCTGGATGCTAAAGAGCTGCACAACATCTTCAAAGAGTGGAACAACGGCGAACTCGACAGCTATTTGATCGAGATCACTACAGATATTT
Organism: Paenibacillus wynnii; assembly: GCF_000757885.1. NCBI lineage: Bacteria > Bacillati > Bacillota > Bacilli > Caryophanales > Paenibacillaceae > Paenibacillus > Paenibacillus wynnii. Next base: position 543,804 of record NZ_JQCR01000003.1, read on the forward strand.
TTGCGCAGTATGATGCAGAAACAGGCAAACCGATGGTTGACGTTATCTTGGATTCTGCCGGCCAAAAAGGTACAGGTAAATGGACCAGCCAAAGCTCCCTTGATCTCGGCGTGCCTTTGTCCATGATTACAGAATCCGTATTCTCCCGTTTCCTCTCAGCAATGAAGGATGAGCGTGTTGAAGCAAGCAAAGTGTTAACCGGACCTTCATCAGTGCCTTTCCAAGGCGATAAGGCTGAGTTTATCGAGAACGTTCGCAAGGCGCTTTTCGCAAGCAAAATCGTATCTTACGCTCAAGGCTTTGCACAGCTTCGCGTAGCTTCCGATGAGTACGGCTGGGATTTGAAATATGGCAACTTGGCTAAGATTTGGCGCGGTGGTTGTATCATTCGTTCCCGCTTCCTTCAAAACATTACTGATGCTTATGAGAACAATGCAGATCTGAAAAACCTGCTGCTGGATCCGTTCTTCAAGGACATCATGACTTCCTACCAGGATGCTTGGCGTAAAGTAATTGCATCTGCTGTAACTTTGGGAATTCCGGTTCCTGGTTTCTCCAGTGCGATTGCTTACTATGACAGCTACCGCACAGAACGTCTGCCGGCGAATTTGCTTCAGGCACAACGTGACTACTTCGGGGCTCACACCTTCAAACGTGTGGACAAAGAAGGCGTATTCCACCACAACTGGTTGTCTTAGTAATTTTCCTGACATAATTCGTTAGAAGTGGCCTGGAGGCTTCCGCCAAAAGCGGGGCTTTCGGGCTTTTTTTATACCATCATGTGCCTAAAAAAGCCTTGAGATGCACGTTGTCTAAAGTTTTAACCCTGTGTTATGATATGACAAATGTCGCGGTTGGAGGGTAGTCATGACTGGGGATGCAAAAGAACAAGAAGTGAGCATGGTAAGTAATCAGGCTAGGAAGAATATCATCCTGGTTGGAATGATGGGTACAGGCAAATCAACGGCAGGCACTCTCGTGGCTGAGACGCTGGGTTATGGGTTCGTGGATTTGGATCAAGCCATTGTAGAACAAGAAGGTCATTCAATACCTGAAATCTTTAAGGATCGCGGGGAAGAGTACTTTCGGCTAGTAGAGTCAGCTATTCTAAAACGTGTTCTTCAGATGGAGGGTAACGTGATTTCGACTGGTGGGGGTTCGGTATTAGCTCCTGGAAATACCTCGTTAATGCTTAACAGTGGCTTTGTAGTCACGTTGACAGCTACTGCTGAGGATATTATTTCACGCGTGGGTGCGGATAGAAATCGACCACTGCTCGCTGGCAACGCGGAGGAACGGGTCAGACGCTTAATGGAACAGCGTAAGGATGCCTACCTATTCGCGCATTGCACAGTCGACACAACGGGACTCAGTGCGGCACAAGTGTCGCAACATATTTTAACGCACTACCGCGGTTGAGCTTCTAAGTGCTCCATTCAATCATGCCGCCGCTTAGATTAGCTGTTTTGTTGTAGCCTTGCTGCTGTAGATATTCGCAGACACGCTGGCTTCGGGCGCCGGATCGGCAAATGAAGATGACCTCGGCATCATTTATAATATCATCAGTACGGTAGGGAATTTCACCCATCGGGATGTGTAGCGCACCTGGTATCATACCGAGGGCAACTTCATCATCTTCTCGAACATCGATAAGAATAAGGTCTTCACCTGCTATAATACGCTGGCGTAATTCTTCAGCTGTGATTTGGGGGATATTATTCATGGTTGTGACCTCTTTTCGTCAGAAGATTGATACCATAATACCACAAGCGCGGAATGCCCTGTCAAACCGAGCCGTACATACAAACTTCACAATTAAAAGGAGAGCTATTAACTATGGACGTTATTGTAAGGCCTACGCCATCCTTGCTTGGAGAATTCGGAGCCCTCTCTTCCAAAAATTATACCACCCGCTATTTGCTTGTAGCTGCATTGTCTGAAGGTGTCAGCACGATTTATCATCCAGCTCACAGTGAGGACAGCGATGCCATACGCCGTTGTATCGCTGATTTGGGTGCAGAGCTTACCGAAGATGACGAGAAAATTGTCATAAAGGGTTTTGGACGCCACCCACGGAATATCAAGGAACTTAATGTTGGGAATGCTGGAGCTGTACTTCGCTTTCTTATGGCAGTGGCTGCGCTCTCTCCAGAGGTAACTTTCGTGAATACGTACCCCGACTCGCTCGGTAAACGTCCGCATGATGATCTTATTACAGCTCTAGCCCAGCTTGGAGTTGAAGTTGATCACAATCAAGGTAGACTCCCGATTACCATACGCGGCGGGAGTCCTGTAGGCGGCAAGATATCGGTATCAGGAGCCGTTAGCTCGCAATATCTGAGCGCTTTGCTCTTCTTGACTCCGTTACTTAATGAAGATAGTGAAATTGTAGTCCTCGATGATCTGAAGTCGAAGGTGGTTGTCGGACAGACGCTTGAGGTTCTTGAGCAGGCCGGAATAATTGTTTATGCTGCGGACGATTACATGTCCTTCAAGGTTCCAGGTCGTCAATCTTATGCAGCCAAATCATATACTGTACAGGGGGATTACCCTGGTTCTGCGGCAGTTTTGGCCGCAGCGGCAGTCACGAAGTCAGATGTAAAAATCCATCGTCTAGCGGAGAAGAGCAAACAGGGTGAGAGAGCGATTGTTGATGTGCTTCGTATGATGGAAGTCCCCCTTACCCATGAAGATGGAATTGTACATGTTCAGGGGACAGGCATCCTGAAGGCCGTTGAATTTGACGGAGATGCCGCTACAGATGCTGTTTTGGCTATGGTTGCGGCAGCTGTTTTTGCTGAGGGAACCTCGCGTTTTTATAACGTGGAGAACCTACGATATAAGGAATGTGACCGTATAACCGATTACCTAGCAGAGCTGACTAAGGCAGGTGCTAAGGTTGAGGAACGCCGTGATGAGATCATCGTTCACGGGATGCCCGAGGGAGTAGAAGGCGGCGTTACGATTAATGCACATTATGATCACCGCGTAATCATGGCTTTGACAGTTGTGGGATTACGAGCTCGTCAGCCGCTGGTGATAAAGGACGCACATCATGTTGCTAAGTCCTACCCACAGTATTTTGATCACTTACGGGCGCTTGGAGCGAATGTAGAATGGGTAAACTAAACTAACGTTGTTATTTATCTAACCTTTGAAAGGGTGAATGAAATGAGCTTTGAGAATCCGACCCGTGAGCAGATCGGCGATCTTCTAGCTTCCGCTGGCAATATCGCAGTTGTAGGTCTCTCTGACAAGACAGACCGCACCTCCTATATGGTTGCGGGAGCGATGCAAAGCCGGGGGTACCGTATTATTCCCGTCAACCCCTCCGTTGACGGAGAAATTTTGGGTGAAAAGTGCTATCACACCCTAGCGGATATCCCGGAACCGGTAGATATCGTTAACGTGTTCCGCCGGAGTGAATACTGCGCAGAGGTGGCCCGTGAAGCCGCTGCTATCGGCGCCAACGTACTATGGCTGCAGCAGGGAATTGTCAACGAGGAAGCCGCAGAAATCTGCGCCGAGAACGGGATGACCGCCATTATGGATCGCTGCATCAAGGTCGATGAAGCGATCACCATGCATGGCCGCAGCAGGAAATAGGATTGGGGAGTGGGGCCGAAGCCCGGAAGCCCGGAAGCCCGGAAGCCCGGAAGCCCGGAAGCCCGGAAGCCCGGAACCCTTTGGCAAACGATTCTAGATATTATGGGGTAATATTGATATACTTACTTTAGACGAAGAACGTCCTTTATCCGCAAGAAACTGCGGCATACAGGGCGTTTTTTTTGTTATGTAGGGGAGGAGAATATATTGATGGAGTTCGAAGAAGCACACCGTTTATTTATCGCCCACCACGAGGATCAACGGGCGGGGGAGAGGAAAGGTAGATTACTTAGAGGACATAACTATGCAGAGAAGCAGTTGCTGCAAAATGTATGGTGGCCGTTATTTGGCACATTGGAGCATCTACACCCGGAATACGAAATTTACGATTGGAATCGCAAATCGCAATTTTTAGATTTTGCATACCTTCCGCAGAACGGTGGACGCTTCGGAATCGAATGCGACGGCTTCCAAAGCCACATTAAAGATATGGATCGCGAAAAATTCAGCTATGCTGTGAATCGGGAAACTTTTCTCACAGGGATGGGATGGAAAATGATCCATTTTTCTTTCGATGATGTACAGCAGCGCCCCGAGGTATGCCGTATGCTTTTACAATTAGTGCTGGCTCCTTTTTTAGCTCGACAATCGAACGTTTCGGATATTTTGTCCGAGGAGAAGGAGGTGCTGAGTTTCGCCTGGTCCCTGGGAAGACCCCTACGTCCTAAGGATGTGACTACTCATTTTCAGATTAACTTCCGGACAGCTTACAGGATACTAAGCACACTTTGTGAGAAAGGCCTTTTAAAGCCAGTTAAGAAGGGAGAAAGGATTCGATACTACGAGGTGAAGATGATGCAGTTGGATCATATGGGTTAGAAGTTTATGGACTGGAGGATGGGCTGAAAGTGGAGGTATGAGTGTGACAAAAGTAAGAGTCAAGAGAGAAACTAAGAGTAGCTAAGGATAGCTAAAGAGAAGTTTGAAGAATAGGAAATGATCGATGAAATAAAAAAGTAATATGGAATAGTAAGAGGAATTAAGAGAAATCGAGAGAAATTAAGAGTAATTAAGAGGAATTAAGAGCAGTTAAGAGCAATCGAACAAAAATAGTTGTACTTTGTACACTTATAAACCCAAAAATGCTCTAATTTAGTATTTAGTTGTACTTTGTGCACTTAAATCCTGCTCTAGCTGGTGTTTAAGCTGGAAATGGAATATATAGATGTATAAAGTGCAACTATTTTACTTTTATGGGCAAATAGGGGTCTTTTAGCTGCATAAAGTACAACTAAAACATTCAAGGAGTCCAGTAAAGGCTGGAGCCCAAAAAAAGTAACAAACACCCAACCCAACCCAACCCAACCCAACCCAACCCAACCCAACCCAACCCAACCCAACCCAACCCAACCCAACCCAACCCAACCCAACCCAACCCAACCCAACCCTATAGTTTCGGCAAGTTTTTCTTCATATAGGTACTATCATGCGATCTGGTTATGTTCTTTTAGAGGCTTTGGATTAGTTAAATGAAATAGCCGTGCACAAATAAGAATACTTAAGTATAATAAATGTCTGAGTATTTGGTAAAAAGGTATCGTTTAAATGGATTATTTATGAGTTGTGTAGATACTATGAGTAACCTGTTTTCTTTTTGACAAAAGATAACCCAGCGCTTACCATTCATAATAGATAGAAAGGAGAGGGTTGCCTTGAATTGGCTCGGATCATTGCAGCAATTAGGCAGAGCCATAATGCTTCCCACCATGGTGCTGCCAGCGGCAGCCATACTGCTGAGTATCGGTAGTTTATCGTGGTCTGCATGGGGACTTTCTTCGGTATCCGAAGTAGCTACATATGCGGGGCAAGGGATAATTTACTATATGCCTTATATATTCGCTATTGGTGTAGCGTGGGGATTGTCTAATCAGGCGGGACCTGCGGGACTTGCAGCTCTTGCCGGAATGTTTATTTATGATCGGATAGTTATGCATATGGGCGATGGAGATATCCAGCCCGCTACCTTGATCGGTATTATTCTCGGGATTGTCGCCGGTATTGCTCACAACCGATTTAAGAATATTAAGCTGCCGGAAGCGATCCAGTTTTTTGGAGGATCGCGTTTTGTTTTGTTGATCATGGGAATGTTTTCGGCATTATTTGCTTGGGTAATGCTTGGTGTTGCACCACTTTTACAGATGGGTTTAGATAACCTTTTTAGAGTCGTACAAGTGACCGGTGGTTTTTCACTATTTCTTTATGGGGTATTATACAGGGTGCTGACCGCTTTTGGGCTTCACCATATCCTCAATAATGTATTCTGGTTTCAGTTAGGTTCATTTACTACACCTGACGGCACAGTCCTACAGGGTGATTTACCGCGCTTTTTTGCCGGAGATCCTACAGCAGGTGTCTTTATGGCGGGGTTGTTCCCCATCATGATGTTTGCGTTGCCCGCTATAGCTTTTGCAATTATTCAGGAAGCTCGGGAGGATTTGAAGCCAAAGATCCGAAAGACCTTTTTGCGCGCGGCTTTGGTATGCTTTTTGACAGGTGTATCGGAACAAATCGAATTTGCATTTCTGTTCGCTTCTCCTTATTTATTTGCTCTTCATACCGTAATGTCAGGTCTAGCGATGGCTATAACCTATTGGCTGGGAATTCACCATGGATTTTCATATTCGGCTGGGGCCATTGATTTCTTCTTGAACCTGCACTTATCACAGAGGGCCTGGTTACTGATTCCTATTGGCGCTGGTTACGGAATTGTATATTACAATCTGTTTCGATGGGCGATCCGCCGTTTTCAGATCCCTACTCCCGGACGGGAGGAAGGTTCCGAACTGGGTGACTGGGCCGGAAATATCCCTTATCAGGCTCCGCTGATTTTAGAGGCGCTGGGTGGTAAGGAGAACATTGTACAGGTTCAAGCCTGTATTACCCGATTAAGGCTTACTGTGCATAAGGACCGTTACATCGACACGAGTGCGTTAAAAGGTCTTGGTTCTGCAGGAATTATTAAGCTTGGAGGCGGGAATGTACAGGTGGTATTCGGTACGTATTCCGAACTTATTCGTGAAGAAATCAACAAGCTACTGGTGCGTGATCTGCCGCAGGTGCTGTTCGGAGCCCCTATGCAGGGTAGGATGATGCCGATTGAAGAAGTGCCCGATCATATTTTTGCGGCTAAGCTCGTCGGTGACGGTGTAGCCTTTTTGCCTGATAAAGGTGAGCTTGTATCTCCCGTTTACGGCAAAATCATGCATGTGTACCCAACGATGCACGCGATAGGTATCGCGACTCCGGAAGGACTGGAAGTGTTGATGCATATCGGTATCGATACGTCACAGCTTAAAGGACCTTTTGAGGCGTTAGTGAAGGAAGGCGATAGCGTAGAACCCGGTCAACTGCTTGTCAAATTCGACTTGGCTTATCTGCGTGAACATGCGACCTCACTGGCTACACCTATGGTAATTACGAATCCAGACCGTGTGAAATCTTGGAGTTATGCTCCATTTAAGAACGTGAAAAAGGGACAGTCTTCTGTGATGTCCGTTGTATTACATGAGAGTAATGTTGGAGGGATAGAACCATGATACAAGGCATTGGCGCCGCAGCAGGTGTTGCCATCGGGAAGGCCTTTGTCTTGCCGAACTGGGAATGGAGTTTGCCGGACAATGAAGTGAACCCGGTGGATCTAGCTAAAGAATTCGAGCGTTTATATGAGGGTATCCGTACCTCCAAGGACGAAATAGAGTTTATCAAAAAAGAATTCCGGGAAGTTGTGGGTCCTGAGGAATCGAGCATTTTCGATGCGCATTTGGCGATTCTGGATGATCCGGTGTTTATGAGCGAAATTCGCGGAATTATAGAACGGCAGTACAAAGCTGCTGAGGTTGCTGTAAAAGAAGCCATTGATCATTTTGTAGCAATGTTTGATCTCCTGGATGACGAATATATGAAAGAGCGGGCGGTTGATATCAAAGATGTCGGCAACCGATTGCTCAAGCACTTACTGGGTGCCCCTGAAGTAACGTTACCTTCGGATACCCAGCCTTATATTCTGGTCGCCAAAGAGCTGTCCCCTTCTCAGTTAGCTCATTTGAATCCAGCCTATGTACTAGGCATCGTAACGATGATGGGCAGTAAAACCTCACATTCCTCCATCATGGCGCGGGCACTGGGGATTCCTTTAGTGGCAGGGCTGGAGAACAAGCTGTCTAATCCCATTCAAACGGGTGATATGATTGTTCTGGATGGTGAGACGGGTTCGGTGCAGCTGCATCCTGATGAGTCGACCGTACGAGAATATGCCTTAATGCGTGAAAAACAACATAAAAAGCGTGAACAACTTGAGCTACTCTCCACCGTTGAGTCCGTCACTAGAGATGGCGTAACCATACGTTTGGCAGGCAATATTAGCTCGGTCAAGGAACTGAACATGGCACTGAAGTACGGAGCTGAAGGGGTAGGTTTGTTCCGGACGGAATTTCTCTACATGGACCGGGATACATTTCCTAGTGAAGAGGAACAGTTCGAAGTGTACAAGCTTGTCGCAGAAAAGGTCGGGAAACACTCTGTTGTGATTCGAACCCTTGATATTGGCGGAGACAAGCACTTGGATTATTTCCAGCTTCCGGAAGAACAAAATCCTTTCCTCGGTTATCGTGCCATACGGATTAGCCTGGATCGGAAGGACATGTTCAAAACACAGCTGAGGGCTATCCTGCGTGCCAGTGCTTACGGGAATATCAAACTAATGTTTCCGATGATTTCTTCCATAGAGGAAGTCCAGGAGGCAAAGGCTGTATTAAATGAGGTATTGGTTGATTTGGAGCAGTGCAAAGTTTCCTTCAATCGGAAGATGCCTGTAGGAATAATGATTGAGGTTCCTGCTGCTGTGATGATCAGTGATTACCTGGCTCAGGAAGTTGATTTTTTCAGTATCGGTACAAATGATCTGGTACAGTATGTGCTTGCCGTTGACCGGATGAATGAGCAAATTGCTCACATGTACCATCCGTATCATCCCGCTGTGCTGCGTATGATCCGCATGACCGTGGAGGCTGCACAGAATGCAGGTATTCATGTCAGTGTTTGTGGTGAAATGGCGGCGGATGAACGCTCTATACCGTTATGGCTGGAGCTTGGAATCAACGAGCTTAGCATGTCACCACAGTCTTTGCTTAAGGTAAAACACCGTGCATTGAATACCGTTGCATCTGATGCTATATCTATTGCTAAGGTTTGTCTAAAAAATCGTACAAGCTCCGAGACGGAAGAGCAGTTAAGCCGTTTTGCCACTTCGTGCGGAAATTCAACAGTTAGTGTCTTAAATCTAAAAGGAAAAACCTCCTAGATTCGCTGGTCAAGGACATACATCCATTGGAACTTCGAAAAGCACAAGGTATTGTTCTTGAAAGTCCGACAATTCATTGCCGGGCTTTTTCTTTATGCAAAAGTCACAACTTCAAAAAATAAAACCGTTTACCTTACAGTACAGTCTTAATATACAGAAGATAAAAAGCCATGAGTGTAGAGCGGCAAGGAGGGGCGTAATCAGGGGGATGGAGAACATTATGAAGGGCGAGGATGTGCATGTCTCCGAGGAAGAATGGTTCTTCGAGCAGGTCTCTCAGCACAAAAGAAATCTTTACGGCATTGCCTTCAGTTATTTGCGAAATGAAGCAGATGCACTGGAAGTATTGCAGGAAGCGACCTGTCGGGCATGGAGCAAGCGTAAAAGCCTGAAAGATCCAGAACGGCTTACACCATGGATGATCCGCATTCTAATCAATTGCTGCATGGATGAATTGAAACGGAGGAAGCGGAAAATTACAGCTGAGCCACAGCGGTATGAGGACGGAGTCATGGAGCTTGCGAGCGACCGAAGGCTGGATATGGAAAAGGCGCTGGATAACGTCAAACCTAAGTATCGACAGGTTCTGGTACTTAAGTATTACCGAGATATGACGCTGACTCAAATTGCAGAGGTGCTTGAGAAACCGGAGGGTACCATTAAAACATGGCTGAATAAAGGACTTAAGCAACTGAGGGATAAACTGAAAGGGAAGGGGGATCTGTACCATGGCTGAACCTGAAGAAAATCTACTCCGGGACTATTTTCACAATGTGACCACTAAAGCGGATGAATTATCGGATACAAAGCTCGATGCAGTTATCCACAGCGGTATTCTTCGCGGTAGCCGGAGGAGATTTTCCCTGAACAGAGGATTTACTGCAGTTTTATTGACTGCTCTAGCTGTTGCATTATTCGTGATTGTGCCTTGGCTACAAAGTAGTTTTGAGCCCGAGCGCGCGCAGCTTCCTCCCAAGAGTTGGGGTGAGTTTGAGGTTTTTCGTCCAATAATAAAAGGGAATATTTCTCTGGAGTCAGCATTAGATGCAGGAATAGTGCAAACCATAGGCGTATCTTCAGAGGAAAAAAACGGCTACATGTTAACATTGAATGGTGTCCTTGCAGATAAAAAAAGTATGATCGCATTGTATACCTTTCAGAATATGACAGAAAAAGATGTACATCTGCATGGAATATATCTTGATAATGCAATAAGTAAAACTAGGAGTAATCAATCAGCATTCTTCACTGGTAGTGAAGGCATCTGGAAACCGGGTGTAACGCGTATGTTGGTTCAATATATGTGGGGTGAAGATCAGAAAGGTCTTAAGGAGATGGTGGCTAATATGTCAGTTACCCCTCTACTTTCTGAGGCCATGCTCTCCAGCAGTGAGAAGTTTAGAACCGAATTAAGCATCCCCTTTACACTTGAAACGGATCAAGTAGAAGCGAATTCCCGTACTGTAATGGTTAACCGTAGTCTGAACATTGCAGGTCAGGAGATTCTAGTTGAACAGGCATATATTGCACCTACAGGTATTTATGTAGATATAAAACTTTATAAAAAGGGTAATACGATGCAAATCTATAACCTGATTTCACCCAAAATCAATTTAGGTAAAGGTAAAAACGCCAAAGTGTTAAATGTTACTGAGCATGGGCTAGGATCAGAAGAATTTATTTTTTATAATGACAACACAAACAAAGATAGCAGGATGACACTGGAAGTGGAAGGTATGTATGCATTGGAGAAGTCCAAACGCGATCTTGTCATAAATACTGAAACGTCAACCATAATTAAGGCACCTGATAAACGTCTCACTATCTCAGATGAGAAGACCGTAGAAAAAGATGGGGTCTTAGCGTTGACGTTGTTCACTCCCAAAGAAGAAAGTAAGGATAGTTTAAGCTATGGTTTGAATATTAGCGATAACTTTGTGGATGGAGCAGGCAGTGGTCACTTTATGGTTCGACCTGATCGCTTTACCCACTATGAAACCATTGGTAAACATCGCCAAGTTGAAAAAGGGAGCACGACGACGTTCTTTTATAATGTGGGATCTGAAAAGCTTCCTCAACCTCTTACCTTCAATCTAACTTTCTATTCTAATTCATTTAAGGAAACGGATAGACTTAGAATTAGATAATCAAAAAAAGCCCTGCAATTCACTTAATCGTGAACACAGGGCTTCGTTATTATTCTCCAGCTAGCGCATCACAAAATGCTTTGCCGTATGGAGGGAGATCAGGTGGACGACGTGCGGAGATAATGTGACCGTCTACAACAACGGCTTCATCCTTCCAGATCGCACCTGCATTCTCCATGTCATCCCGGATACCCGGTGTCGAGGTTACTGTAACACCCTTAAGGATTTTCGCTGATATCAAGACCCATCCTGCATGGCAGATCTGCCCGATCGGCTTTTTCGCCTCATGCATATCACGAACGAGCTCCAGAACCTTAGGGTAACGGCGAAGCTTGTCCGGCGCCCATCCGCCGGGGACGAGAATTCCATCATAATCAGCAGCATTCAATTCATCCCAAGAATAATCTGCTTTAGCAGGAACGCCGTATTTTCCAGTATAGACCTTATCTTTGGTTAGTCCAGCGAGGTGCACCTCGGCTCCTTCTTCTCTAACCCGGTAAACGGGATACCATAACTCCAAATCTTCTACTTCATCGTCTACTAGTGCGATAACCTTTTTACCGGCAAGTCTCATTGCAGTTAGCTCCTCCCAGATAATGATCCTATATATTATAGCAAATTTGAAATATGAAGTCATCTTGAGAATTGTAATACTTTGAACATTTGGTAAATAAAACATGATATGCAAATGAGAAGGATTTCGAAAAGACAGGTCGAATATTTAGATTGAAAAGGGAACTGTTCGTAATTATTGTTCTTATCCTTTCAATTCAATGCTTGAGGTGTGAGAGATGCAAAAAGATAATCTACTCAAAAAGTTATGCTGCTGCGGTGGTGGCATGACTATACATATGCATACGTTGATCTATAGTGCCAAGGTGAAAATAACAGGAGTACCTGTATATACTTGCGGTGAGTGCTCCCGCTATGAACCGTTGCCAAGTATCAAGCGTGATCTGGGAATGTTGATTAAGGAGCTGGGCGGGTCCTCAAACCAACGGCAGGTCTCCTTTGCCGAAAGAAATGAATGGGCTAATGTTCTGAAGGAAACCCTTGCGAGTTTTAACATCGTCGACTTATCGCATTTAGATGAGGCGATCAACGCGGCTATTCAAGGACGAATTGATTTACTGCTTGATATATATCAATTTGCAAGTGCTCGCTTTGATAGAGAGTGGATGGAAGAAACTGCTAATAGACTGTCGCAATTGACTCAATCCTCCCCCGAAAGAGCGAAATGAAAAGATTTTCTGCAAAATCAATGAAAATTTTTCACGAATGTTGGATTTTTCAGTCGTATTTTGTTACGATATAAATAGATGTACGATTCAGTAGGGGGTGATATAAATCAGTGGGTAATACAAATCGATTTAGATCACTTTTCTGCACTACGCTTTGTGTTTGAAAGTTTTTAAATGGAAATTGAAGCGTTATCATTGCACAAAAGTACAAAGTGTCGTATCATAATTTTAATTAGTCGAACGATAAAATTTATCGCAATGGAGAGAGTAATTTGACGGTAACCATTTACGATGTAGCGCGAGAAGCCGGCGTATCTATGGCTACGGTATCACGGGTTGTGAATAATAATCCTAATGTGAAACCGCAGACTCGGAAGAAAGTATTTGAAGCAATTGAGCGTTTGGGCTATCGACCTAATGCTGTAGCGAGAGGTCTCGCTAGTAAGAAAACGACAACCGTTGGGGTTGTTATCCCTGATATCTCCAACTCGATTTTTGCTGAAATCGCACGCGGGATTGAAGATATCGCTAATATGTATCATTACAATATTATTTTATGTAATGCGGACAAACGTAAAGAGAAGGAAATTCGCGTTATTAATACTCTTTTGGAGAAACAGGTCGACGGTCTACTCTTTATGGGTGGAACGGTAACGGAAGAACATATTCAAGCATTCCAGACTTCTGCAGTTCCCATTGTATTGTGTGCAACGCGTGATGAGAAGGGTACTTATCCTTCCGTAGATATTGATCATGAAACCGCAGCACTTGATGCAGTGAACACGCTGATCCGTCACGGGCACCGTGAAATTGCCATGATAAGCGGAACTCTCCAAGATCCAGCTAACGGCTATGCTCGTTTCCATGGGTATAAGAAGGCCTTAGAGGCTGCTGGTATTGAGTATCAGGAAGATCTTGTTCGCATCGGTAACTATCGTTACGAATCCGGTGTCGAAGCCATGAAATATTTCCTGGGGCTTAAGAAGAAACCGACTGCTATCTTCTGTGCAACAGATGAAATGGCTATCGGGGCAATTCACAGTATTCAGGATGAAGGTCTGAAAGTGCCGGATGATTTCTCAATTATGAGTGTAGATAACATTCGTATGGCGTCCATGGTACGTCCATTGCTTACAACCGTAGCTCAACCTATGTATGACCTGGGTGCGGTAGCCATGAGACTCTTGACGAAGCTGATGAAGAAAGAAACCGTAGAGAATCCGCGCGTTATTTTGCCGCATGAGACGATTCTTCGCTTGTCTGTCAGTCATGTGAATGAGTAGTTCACATCCTTTAATAGCTATTAACTTGGAAAGCTCCTTATGGAGCTTTTTATGTTTTTATCTTCATTATTAATGCAGAGGAGCGAGAGTACATTTGGATAAAATTATAGGTATCATCGGCGCTATGGATGAAGAAATCAATTTGCTGCTAAGGGGTATGGAGAACAAATGCACGGAAGTGAAATGCGGAATTCCGTTTTATAGCGGGACTTTTGGAGATAGATCTGTAGTTGTATGTAAATCTGGTGTCGGCAAAGTGAATGCAGCGGTAACGACTCAAGTATTAATAGATACATTTAAGGCTTCTCAGGTACTGTTCACAGGGGTGGCAGGAGCATTGCATCCTGAACTGAATATAGGTGGTATCGTAATATCTTCAGAATGCATGCAGCATGATATGGATGTTACACCCCTGGGATTTGCTCGAGGAATTATACCCTATCAGGAGGTCTCTTCTTTCCCGGCAGATCCGGAACTGGTTAGGCTTGCACAGAAGGCTTGCCGTGAACTGCAGGTACAATATATGACAGGTAAAGTACTCTCTGGGGATCAGTTTATTGCCAGTCAGGAGACCGTAACCCGGCTTAGGGAAGAGTTCGACGGTGTTTGTGCCGAAATGGAGGGAGCAGCTGTTGCACAGGCGTGCTATATGAACAGTACTCCTTTTGTTATCATTCGCTCCATGTCCGATAAAGCCGATGGTTCAGCACATGTTAACTTTACGGAGTTCACGGTCGAAGCTTCAAAACACTCACATGCGATTTTAGAGCACATGCTGCCATACGTATAAGAAAAAATAACTCGGATGAAAACTTAGTACATAAATCGCTGTCTGAAACGTACGCGGTCGAATAATTCCTCAGAGGATAGAGGCACCTCTTTACCAATACGAACCATAAGACAATTCGCAGGATGGGAGCAAATTTCGGGATCATCCGTAGCATACCAGACCATATTCACGACTTTCATCAGATTCTCCATCATATGCCGGTAGCCCCATACATCCAATCCGCTGCCCTTTAAGTCCCAATGCCAATAATATTCGGTTGTAAAGACGATACAGTTCTCTAATTGCTCTTCCTCAAAAGCTGTAGTGATTAACAAACGAGCCAGCCCTGCTCCCCGGTAATCATTGGCAACCTCAATGGCTCCAAGCTCAATGAGATCTTCCATACCGCCTTGTGACCATAATTCCATCTCATCAGGATAGTGGAATGTTACATAGCCTATGATGGTATTGTTCTCGATTGCCGCAATTATTCGACCTTCAGGAAGTCCTGCTATCTCTAGCAAGGCTTCTTTTTGTTCCTTGGGCCTGCGGAAAGCATCCAGATCAGGATCAATGTCCAGACCTTCTAGAAGCCATGGGGAAAGAGGACCTTGAACAGTGATTACCTTATCGGCGAACACAACGGTATGGGTGCTGAGTACTTTGCGATGCTCCATAGCCCGGCTCCTCTCAAATCTTCATAAAACATGGAATGAAAGCGTTCCCTATGATATACTGATTTTGACATAAAAAGTTCACAAATGATACATTGACATCATTAATTATTAAGGAGTCTTACCTAATCTTAAGTTAAATCAGTGAGGGAGGCAACAGTAATGGGTCAAGTCCATAACGAAATTATACCGGGCCGCGTGCTGAACTCTAACATGCCGGATTATGACCGGGCCGTAGCCGAATTTACCTGGGAGGATGCTGAGCGGCATTTCTCCTGGTACGATACAGGCAAGGTGAATATGGCCTTCGAGGCTGTTGATCGCCATGTTCTAGAAGGACGTGGAAACGCTAGAGCTTTGCTCTACAGCGACGCATCACGGGAAGAGGTCTATACGTATTCCGATCTTATGGAACGGTCTAACCGGTTCGGTAATGTCTTGCGGAAATACGGAATTGGCAAAGGAGAAAGAGTATTTATCTTCATGCCTCGTCAGCCGGAGCTGTACTTCAGTCTGCTTGGGATACTGAAGGTGGGGGCAGTAGCAGGTCCTCTGTTCGAAGCCTTTATGGAGACTGCTGTTAAGGATAGACTGGCTGACAGCGGAGCTGTAGCGCTGGTTACAACACCTGAGCTGCTGAAACGTGTGAAGCGCGAAGAGCTCCCCGAACTGCGGCATATTATCTTGGTTGGTGGAGATCCCGATCCCGATCCCGATCAAGGAGAGATCAGCTTTGAAGAGGAGATGGCCTCCGCTCCATCGGATATGGAACTAGAATGGTTAGGTTTGGATGATGGTCTTATTATACATTATACTTCAGGATCTACAGGCAAGCCCAAGGGAGTATACCATGTTCAGAGAGCAATGATTCAACATTACTATACAGGAAAAATAGTGCTGGATTTACAGCCGGAGGATATTTATTGGTGTACAGCAGATCCCGGATGGGTGACAGGAACTTCCTATGGGATTTTTGCCCCATGGTTGAACGGGGTTGCGAATGTGATCCGAGGCGGAAGATTTAGTCCGCTTGACTGGTATAAGTCTATTGAACGTAATGCCGTGACGGTATGGTATAGTGCGCCTACAGCGTTTCGTATGCTGATGGGTGCAGGGAAAAACAGTCTCGAAGGTGCTGACCTAAGCAGTCTGCGGCATGTCATGTCAGTAGGGGAGCCGCTTAATCCTGAAGTGGTCAGATGGGGGGAGAAGGTATACCAACAGCGGATCCACGATACCTGGTGGATGACCGAGACGGGTGCACAGCTGATCTGCAATTATCCAGGAATGGATATCAAACCAGGCTCCATGGGACGTCCTCTGCCTGGAATCGAAGCAGCCATATTGGATGACCGGGGAAATGTTGTCCCGCCTTATACAATGGGGAATCTGGCGATCCGAACCCCTTGGCCCTCCATGATGAAGATGATCTGGAATAACCCGGCTAAATACTCGGAGTATTTCAGAATTCCCGGATGGTATATATCTGGAGATTCAGCCTACATGGATGATGAAGGTTACTACTGGTTTCAAGGACGAATTGACGATGTCATCAACACCTCGGGCGAGCGGATCGGCCCATTTGAGGTGGAGAGCAAGCTGGTGGAACATCCAGCTGTGGCGGAAGCAGGCGTAATCGGCAAGCCAGACGCTGTACGAGGTGAAATTATTAAGGCATTCATTTCCTTAAGGGAGGGATATCTCCCGTCAGCCGCTTTGAAAGAAGAGATCGCCGCTTTTGTAAAAGCCGGACTCTCCGCCCATGCAGCACCGCGTGAGATCGAATTCAAGGATAAGCTTCCGAAGACGCGATCCGGTAAAATCATGCGCCGTGTATTAAAGGCATGGGAGCTGCATCTTCCCGCCGGAGATTTATCGACGATTGAGGATTAGCATAGATAGCAAAAAGGCCGTTCCCTACAAATAAGGGAGCGGCCTTTGATGTCTGAAACATCTATAGGATGATGTGTGGGCATCCTATAGAGTTTTTTACTTTTTATTCTTATTACCACCAGCATTATTAGGATCAGTACTATTATTGCCAGTGCCATCGATGCCGGGTGCAAGAGGTACTTCCCCTGTACCGGGATCTATGATAATGCTACCCGGATCTGTAGTGGCTTCTGGAATGACCTCTGTGCCCGTTGTAGGCGCTACAGTAGGTATTGGTGTCACAGTAGGATTAGGTGTTGCTGTTGCCCCCCCAGCCACACTGCCGGAGGTTGTTTCAAGTCCGGCTACATCAACAGCAGAGACATAGAAGGCGGCGTTCGTGCTCGCAGGTGTGCCTGTATGGAAGATCGTTTTTTCACCAGCCATAAGTATAGACTGCACTTTGAAAGGTCCGCCGTTTAGTGAACGGTATAGACGATAGCCGACAACATCCGGAGAGCCGCTAGGTGAAAATGTAATGACAGCTTTGCCTGAACTATAAGAGACGGCAATATTAGTGGCCGGAGAAGGCGCATGACCATCATCCACACGCGGATCTACTTCAGTGGGTACATCATTTTTGGCATCCTCAGGCAAATAATAAGCTAAAGGCTCATGGTCACTCATAGCAGGAAAAGCTGCCAAAAGCTCTTTGACGAGATCTTGAATCGGTTTCTCCCGTGTTACTACAATTCTTTCTTTCAAGAACTCATCAGGCGTACCTTCCTGAGGAATGTAGTTAATTTCATTGAATGTAATATATTTAGCTTTTGTGATTCCATCATCACTATCTTTTGGAATAAACTTAACGTTAAATAAATCGGTTGTAAATCTATCAGTCAGATCCGTAGGAAGCTTACCGCTGTAAGCGGAAACGGTCTTCTTAACTATTCCTTTGGGCTGAGTAAACTTCGGTGTCACGAATAGTTCCGGTCTTTTTTCAATGACAGCATTCATGACCTTGGTCCATAACGATTGAGCTTGACGCTTCTGAGTATCCCCTTGGAGCGTGTTAACTGGCTCTTTATAACCTACCCACATTCCAAGCGTAACATCGGGTGTCAGACCCATAAACCATACATCGGCGTAATTCTGTGTCGAACCTGTTTTGCCCACGATTGGGATGTCGCCGAAATGTTTGTAGTTGCTCTTCACTGTGCTGGCTGTACCTTCAGTAATAACAGTACGGAGCATATCCGTCATTAGGTATGCAGTTTGTTCGGAGTATACCTGCTCCGGGGTAACTTTGTGATGATAAACAATTTTCCCTTGTGAATCCACAATCTTTTCAATCATATAGGCATCCGTAAATGCCCCTTTGTTGCCAATAGAAGAATAAGCATTAGCCAGCTCTTCAACGGATACACCGTAACGCAGTCCACCTAGAACTCCGGTCTTAGCGCTATAATCTCCGTCCTGAATGGTTGTAATTCCAAGCTTCTTAGCAAATGCCCAAGATTTTTCGATGCCTACTTTATCATTAAATAGCTTCAGTGCAGGCAGGTTGAGTGATTTGTTCAGAGCATAACGTGCGGTAACAAGTCCTTGATAGCGGTTATTAGCATTTTTGGGGATATGAAAGCCTTTGGATCCATCCTTCAGTATAATCGGAGCATCATCCAAAATCCCTGCCGGTTGAATCAATCCACTATCCAATGCAGGTAAATAGGCTGCGATAGGCTTCATAGTGGAGCCTGGTTGACGAACCATTTGAGTAGCGTAGTTCATCTGCTCCAGATTGAAATCACGACCTTCAATCATTCCGAGTATAGCACCTGTTTTATTATCAATCATAATGCCGGCTGTTTGTTCCTTGCCCCTGCTCTTGCTGTCCTTCGTAAAGTTTTCATTGTTGTCAGAGATGGTGTGCATCGCACTGTATACTTTTTTATCAATAGTAGTGTATATGCGGTAGCCTCCGGTCATGAGCTGCTGGCGGGCTTCCTCTAATAAAACAGGATCATCTCCCGAGTTGGTATCGTCTGCAGTACCGGTTTCGCCATCCTTGTCTTGGTTAATAGAGAGCATGATCTCTGCAGCTTTACGCTCTGTTTCCAACATTAGATATGGGTAAGTCGTATAAGCTTTGGCAGTGTGTGGAGCAAGTGCACCCTTGATATCAAAGGTTAGGGCCTCATCGTATTGTGAAGTTGTAATTTTGTTCTCCTCCAGCATACGGCGCAGTACAAGCTGCTGGCGGTCAATAGCTCTGTTAAAAGCGGTCTCATTAAATTCTCCCAATCCGTTAAATGCAGAATATTTGGAGGGGAGCTGAGGTAGACCTGCCAAATATGCGGCTTGTGCGATATTCAGCTTATCCAAGTCATCTTGACCAAATACGCCTTTAGATGCAGCTTTAATTCCGAACACATTATACCCATTTGAACCGTTCCCGAATGGAACCTTGTTTAAATAGGCTGTTAATATCTCCGGTTTGCTTAAAAAGCGTTCCAGACGCAGGGAAAGCAGAATTTCTTTGATCTTCCGATCTTCCGTCCGGTCCAAATTTAGAAACACACGTCTTGCAAGTTGTTGGGTGAGCGTACTGCCGCCGGTTTGGACGGATTCATTAAGCAGCTTTTGCTTAACCGCACGTAAGGTCCCGCTCACATCAACGCCATCATGCTCATAGAAATTATTGTCCTCTATAGCAAGAACCGCATCAATAATAATCTGTGGAATGTTGTTGTATTCAATGAGTCTGCGGTCTTCCTCCGTACGGAGTTGGCCAATAGGGGCGCCGTCACGGAAATAGGCAAATCCGGTTATAGCGTTCTGGCTAACTTGCTGCTGAATTAATTGCTCGGAGCGGACAGGGTCATTTTTTACGATAGAAGTAATATAACCTGTCACGGCACCGCCGGCAAACAGAATGCCCATAATGCCAAGGATAAACATCCACTTTACCACAGAGCCGACCCTGTTCAGCCAGGTTCTTTTCCTTGGGGGATGTTTCTTTGCGGTCTTTTTCTTGTTCTCTTCAGCCATCGACGATAATCCTCCTTTATAACGGAACTATTATAGCACAATTTGGCGTTTTTGAATGCGCTTATAACTGGGCGCTGTATCTTTTGAGTGTGACTTTTTTAAGAGCATGTGATATAAATGAAAGTAATTGGATATCCAAAAGGCGCGGAAAGACATTAGTAGAAGGGCTGTCTTATGTTTTCAGAGAGTCGGTGGGTGGTGCGAACCGATAACAGGCCCCTTTGAATTACAGTCTGGAGCTGTCCGGGGGAAGGGCTAGAAGCATACGCTCCTGCTAAGTAGTCCGGCACCGGGTGCAATCCCGTTATGGCAATGAAGTGGAAATCTTTGGCTGCGCTGCGGCGTAACAAGGATTTTAATTAGGGTGGTACCGCGAGTCTCTTTCTCGTCCCTTGGGATGATAAAGGGGCTTTTTTGCGTTTCAGAAACGAGTGGCATAATTAGGTTGACGTTAGAAGAATCGACTTTATTTCACAAATTATACAAATTTCAAGGAGGGAAAAGAATGAAGTGGGAAGAATTATCAGCAGCCCAGGTGCAGGAAGTTGAGCGCCAGCTTGAAGTCATATCGCGCGGTGTGGTAGAGATCGTACCGATGGACGAATTAAAGCAGAAGGTTATGAAATCTATAGTGACTGGAGTACCACTAAATGTGAAACTGGGACTTGATCCGTCAGCACCGGATATTCATGTTGGACATACCGTCGTTATGCACAAGCTTCGCCAATTCCAAGAGTTAGGGCACCAGGTACAGCTTATTATTGGAGATTTTACCGGACGAATTGGAGATCCAACGGGTAAATCAGAAACTCGGAAACAATTGACAGAGGAAGATGTACAACGAAATGCCGAGACTTATAAGAAGCAAATTCACAAGATTCTGGACCCTGAAAAAACAAAAGTCTACTACAACTCCGAATGGCTCAGTCCAATGTCCTTCGCCGATGTGGTTACCTTGTCTGCTAAAGTAACGGTAGCTAGAATGATGGAGCGGGACGACTTTACCAAACGCTTTCAGGGTGGTCTTCCGATCAGTATTCACGAGTTCTTCTACCCGCTGATGCAGGGTATGGATTCTGTAGCCTTGAAAAGTGATGTAGAACTCGGCGGAACGGATCAGAAGTTCAACCTGCTTATGGGAAGGACGCTGCAAAAGGAATACGGTGTGGCTGCGCAAGTCGCGATTACGACTCCTTTGCTCGAAGGTCTTGACGGTGTTCAAAAAATGAGTAAAAGTCTTGGGAACTATATCGGGATTGATGAAGAGCCTAATGAAATTTACGGTAAAGCCATGTCTGTACCGGATGAATTAATGTTGAAATACTACGAATTGGCGACGGGTATCTGCAATCAAGAACTTACTGTTCTGAAGGAAGGATTGCAGGAGGGTATAGTTCATCCAAGAGATGCTAAAATGCAATTGGCACATACCTTTGTACGAATGTACCACAGTGTGGAAGCGGCAGATGCTGCACAGCAGCATTTCGTAACGGTATTTCAGCAACGGGCGCTTCCGGAAGACATTGAGGTCTATACTGTTCCGGCAGTTGAACTTGAGAACGGAACAATTAAGCTTGTTAAGCTGCTTACCCTTGTCGGTTTTGCAGGTTCAAATGGTGAGGCGAAGCGGAGTATCCAGCAGGGTTCTGTGAAGCTGAACGAAGAGAAGCAGGAGGACCCGAAAGCTGAATTTACACCGCAAGAGGGAGATATTCTGCAGGTAGGTAAACGTAAGTTCGCTAGACTCTCATTGGGCTAATATATAAAACATAAAGAACCCCTCCGGATTAATCCGGAGGGGTTCTAAACTACTACCGATTAGATAAATCTTAACGGTTGTAGAATTCGACGATTTGTTTTTCATCGATATCTTGGGACAGCTCGGAACGTTCTGGCAAACGGATATATTTACCTTCGAAAGATCCATCAGCATATTCCAAGTAAGCAGGAAGGTGTGAACGGTTAGTAAGAGCTTCTTTGATAGAAGTCATAGTGCGGCTTCTTTCGCGAAGACCAATTACATCACCAGTGCTAACACGGTAAGATGCAATGTCAACTTTTTTGCCGTTAACAGTTACGTGACCGTGGGATACCAACTGACGCGAACCAGCGCGGGAGTTAGCGAATCCAAGACGGTAAACGAGGTTGTCCAGGCGGCTCTCAAGCAAGAACATAAAGTTTTCGCCGGCGATACCTTGAATTTTTTGTGCTTTAGTGAAGAGAGTTTTAAATTGTTTCTCTCCCAAACCGTACATATGACGCAGTTTTTGTTTTTCCAAAAGCTGCATTCCGTAGTTACTTACTTTTCTGCGTTGGTTAGCGCCGTGTTGTCCCGGTGGGAAAGGGCGTTTCAAATCTTTACCTGTACCGCTAAGGGATATGCCTAGACGGCGGCTGAGTTTAAATTTAGGTCCTGTGTAACGTGCCATGTTATAGTAGACTCCTTTATATTTGAAATTTCAGGTGGGGCCTATTTGTGCCGCGTGCCGTATCCGTGGAAGATTATAGATCCACACTATTAGGGAAGTTCAGCCGCTGCCCTGATAGTAACGAACTCGCGTGAGGGTGACACAACGTTACGCCCAATATAAGACTAGTTACAGTCTTGTTCAACAATAAATATTATATGAAAACTACTAACAAAGTCAAGCGCATGTTTAAAGAGATTTTGTCAATCTTTGTCGTTAGTTCTTAGGACCTAAAAAAAATCCGGGATTTGTGGAAAATATAATGCAATAAGGGAAGAAACAGAGTAAAATATGATTAAATCATTAAATGTTATCGGAACATGTTTTTTAAATTGAGATACTAAGGGGATCCTCTTTATGTCAGAGCAGGAAGCTTACGGTCATAAAGGCAGCCAAGTGCTGGTGCAGGACACCATGTTGACAAAAGACGATTCTGAAGATCCTACCGCATGGCTTCGGGATACGGATATCGTATCCTATGATTTCCCTTATGCCGCCGATCTGATTGCTACCAGCTTTAATGAATGGTGCAAGGGACAAGCTGCCCTCCCATTCACCGAATCGTGGCGTTGGTGTGTCCTTAATTATGAAGGTAAACGAATAGACCCTATAAATCAGAGTCCACAGCATTGGAATTCCTATTGGGAAGATGCTGCTGGATTAAGTTTGCTTTCCCGTAAGTCCTACAACTTAGACTTGGTGGAGGACGGGAAAAGCATAACCTTCTTGAGTGTGCCTATTTTGACGCGCTCCAAAGGGGATATTTTTGCTCTGCTTGGCTGTGCTATGTCAACGGAGCAGTATGAGAAGGGCGGCAGGGAGATTGCAGAAGCAATGGCTCTGCATTATAAGACCTGTTTTTACCGCAGATTCGAGCATGTCTTTGTATCTGATCTGGCCAGTGTACATCTGAATGCCGAACGAGAGAGCGAGCGGCATTCTGTTTTGTTCCAAATTGTTCAACGGATGCACGATAATATTGATGTGGATTCTGTGCTTATTGAAGTTATTGAGAGTATTTGTGCAATGTACCCGGGAGCCCGGTTAGTGCTGTTTATGTCACAGGATCACCGAAGTGCTCATCCACAGGTGAAGCCGCTCCCCCCTCGATGGGAGAGTAATGATGTATGTGCTCGGGCATTCAAGGATGGGCGGGTAGCGCTTCAAAACAGCAATGTAGACAATAGATATCTGGAAATCGGTCTTCCACTCGGTGGAAAACAAGGGGTTTATGGTGTTTTTCATATGGTGATATTTAATCCCGATTTCCCGGATGTCGATCTACGCTTTCTGACCATGGTGGCTGATACAGCAGGTACTGCCTTTGAGAATGCCAAGTTATATGAACGGTCCAATCAGCTGATTCGTGAATTGCGCATGAGCAATGAGCTCACTCAGCGACTGAACCAGAGCTTGCGCCTGGGTGACATTTTTCAATATGCCTTTGAGGAACTGCTGGAAATGTTCCAGGCGGATTACTGTTGTATTCTTCATTTAGACGAGGAAAAGGGCGGGCTAGAGGTCATAGCCTGCAACTATCCCGCTCTGCTAAATGAAATCATAGATATCGGACAAGGGCTAGGCGGAAAGGTATACTCTACCGGGGAGCCGCTGATATTATCTGATTATTTGCAGCATGCGGAGACGGCTTCCAAGCTGATGGATGCAACTAAATCCCAATCTATAATTGCAACGCCGCTTAGTGTAGGCGGAGAGGTGCGTGGAGCCATTATGCTGGCTCACCGGGATGCCCATTATTTCTCCTATGATAACTACCGACTGCTGCAAGCTATGGCAGGCCATATCGGACTTGCTGTCGGCAATGCGCGTTTACATGCGGAGGTTCGCCGTTTGGCGAACAGAGACAGTCTCACAGGGCTCTACGCGAGACATTATCTGGATGAAGAGATCAAGAACAGACAGGGTACTGATTTCTGCGGTTCATTAATTGTAGTTGATATTGATCAATTCAAGCTGGTTAACGATACTTACGGTCACCAAAAAGGGGATAAAATCCTGAAGCAGGTCAGTGATATCGTAAAGTCATCGATCCGAAAGGGAGATATTGCCGCCAGGTGGGGCGGTGAAGAGCTGGCAGTATATTTACCACAGCTTGGCGTGCAGCAGGCAGCTTTCGTAGCCGAACGCATTCGTACACGGGTTCAGGCGGAGACAGAGCCGCATGTTACTGTGTCCTGCGGGATTGCAGAATGGAGCTGGACGGACGAACGAGTAAGCGTGGAGTCACTATTTTATCGAGCAGATATGGCATTATATGAAGCGAAGAACAATGGGCGAAACCGAGTTGTAATTGATAGTAAACAAACCGAGAGTAGAGTGGAGAATCCTTGAGGCTAAATCCTCAAGGATTTTTTTATGGAAATTAAAAGATTTAGAGCATTCTAAGTATAAGCCCTGCCTATAAGGAGACCCTAAAGTGAAATTGGGTAAGAAAGGGTATGGGGATGAATGACAAGCCCGGTGGTTCGGAAATGGATAATGACGTGGGTCGTATTAGTAACCTGTATCTATAGCAGTGGTTGCAATAAGTTGAATGACAAACCAGCCGGCGAATATTTGGATCTGGCGTTGTCAGGGATGGCGGGTAGCGACGGTGTTACCTTTGAGGGTGCTACGGCATTGCTGCGGGGTAGTGCAGGTACTCCATATGCGTCCGTATATTATGGCGGGAACGTGAAGGACCACAATAAAGTAACACTGTACACGATACTTCCAGATCAGAGGTCTACTGAATCTGAGTCTACTAATCATGTAAAGGAAGCTTCCAGTGCGACTGACAAACCCTCCTATTACAGCAAGCTGGAGAAAAAAGAGGGAGCATGGAAGGTGCTTTCAGAATCCTCCTCGCAAGAGGATAATCCTCTACCGCGCCTTAATCCCTTGCATCAGCTGGAGGAGCTGGAGGGGCTGGATAAGACAGTTACAGAGGAAGCCGGAGCCGGAGCCGGAAGAGGGGTTCGGGTATTGCGCATAGAGCTTTCCCCAGCAGAAGCCCGCAAGCAGCTCACTAACCAGTTGGAGCAAGAGATGTCAGCGCTTCGTACCTTGGGACAAACACAGGAGAAACAACTAACGGCCAACCAACCGCAGCTTAAAAAAGCACTGGATACATTTTGGCAAAAGAAGAATGCAGAACTTAAAAATAAGCTTGAACGGGCTCAAGTGAAGACCATTTACCATTTGAATGTGGACAGCAGGCGTAATCTTCCGAAACGGCTGGCATGGACACGAACGATCAGTTACCCAGAGGATGCTCAGAATGCCTTGAGTGAAACTTATGTGGCTCAGGTTAATTTCTACGGTTATCGTTAATTATCACAGGGCAGCCGTAGTCTTGCGCTCTTTATTGAGCGTGCTACAATAGATAAGCGTGTGATTTTTAGGAAGAGGAAGGAAGAGGAAGATGAAAGATCCCAGAATTCAAAAACTGGCGGAAAACCTAGTCGGGTACTCCGTAAATGTACAGCCAGGCGAGAATGTGCTCGTCGAAATGATTGGCAGTGAGCGTGACTTGATTAATGCGATTGTAGAAGAAATCGGCAAGGTCGGCGGGCATGCTTTTGTCCAACTGACAGACCGGACGGTACAACGGAGCATGCTTAAATATGCAACTCGGGAAAGTTTGCAGACGTGGGCTGAGATTGATTTGAACCGAATGAAACAAATGGACTGCTATATCGGAATCCGTGCGGGTGAGAATGTTAATGACCTGTCAGATGTACCTGAAGAGAAAATGAAGCTATATAACTCCCTGTACTCACACCCGATTCACAGTGAACAACGGGTAAAACATACGAAATGGGTAGTCTTACGTTATCCTAATGCCAGCATGGCGCAGCTCGCTAATACGAGTACAGAAGCTTTTGAGGATTTCTATTTTGCAGTCTGCAATCTGGATTATGCCAAAATGGATAAGGCCCAGGATGCGCTGGCTGATCTGATGAGAAGAACTGATAAAGTACGTATTTCAGGTCCCGGCACAGAGCTTACGTTCTCTATCAAAGGAATAGGAGCCGAGAAATGCTCTGGTCAGAAAAACATTCCGGATGGCGAGGTATACAGCGCACCTGTCCGTGATTCCGTCAATGGCACAATCAGCTACAATGCAGCGACCTTATATAACGGAGTTACTTTTGAGAATGTGAAATTCAGCTTTGAGAACGGTAAAATCGTGGAGGCTTCCAGTAACGATAGTGAACGTCTTAATGATATTTTGGATTCGGATGAGGGAGCTCGTCATATCGGTGAATTTGCGATCGGGTTCAATCCGTACATACTGCATCCGATGAAGGATATTCTGTTTGACGAGAAAATCGCAGGCAGCCTTCATTTCACACCGGGCCAAGCTTATGAAGTAACGGACAATGGCAACCGCTCATCCATTCACTGGGACCTTGTCCTGATTCAACGGCCGGAGTACGGCGGCGGAGAAATTTATTTTGATGATATTCTGATCCGCAAAGACGGTATTTTCGTTCTTCCCGAGCTGAAGGGTCTTAATCCCGAGAACCTGAAGTAAGAAGAAGATAAGAAAACACCTTGCGCGAGTAAGCGAATTCAATGTATCATGGAATTGATTACAAGTAGATCTATGTTCACAATCAGGTTGCGGAGGGATTCATATGTCCAGTAACAATGCGGCAATCGTTGATATTGCCCAAACAGCGAGCCAGTTCAATTCTTCTATCGTTCTTCAAGCAGAAAACAAGTACATTGATGTAAAGAGTATCCTTGGGTTATTCACTACATTGGTATCCAGTCAAAGCTATGAACTGCATGTACATGGCACTGATGCAGAAGAAGCGAAGAAGGCAATGAGCGATGTATTCGCCAAACACGGTTTGAATTTTACTGTTGTAGCGGAGTAAATTCTTTTCCTGAAACGTCTTGTCGATTTTGACGGGACGTTTTTTTTAATACTAAAAAACTGTATTCTTGTATTGATATCCGATTTCGACTAATATTAAATTAAATGGATTACTGTTTAATTTTTGATATTTGGGGGGGAAGATGCATGACTTCATCGGATTTGCAGGAACAGCTTAATCTTAAAGCAATCACTCTTCTACAAGAAGATGCCGATAAAATTGAGAAGCTTATCGAAGTGCAGATGGAAAATCTGGCCACGCGTTACTGCCCTCTCTATGAGGAAGTGCTGGATACCCAAATGTACGGTTTCTCTAAGGAAGTTGACTTCGCCGTTAGAGTGGGTCTGGTGTCTGAACTTACAGGCAAGCTGGTATTAAGCAAGCTGGAACGGAATCTGGCGGTTTTATACGAGGCATTAAATAACAAGGCGAAGCAATAAAGTCTGATACTTACTGCTGAATTATCGGACAAGATTTTTCTTTGCCAAAATTAAAAGCGCACAAGAGAGCCCGGGAGCCGCTCATGTGCGCTTTTTGCATATCCTACAAGAAGTTTTATACTAGATAGAAGGAGACACCTAATATGAGGTATACCGCCAACAGTAGCAGTCCTTCATACCAGTTGGTTGAACCATCCTGGATAATTGATTTGGCAATAAAGACAGATACACCGATAGCTACCAACTCAATTGCTGTAAAAACAATGTCCATGGTGTCGCCCATAAAATAACTCGCGAAAATAAGCACGGGGGCTACGAACAAGGCGATCTGCAGGCTGCTTCCGACAGCTATTTCTACGGCTGCACCCATTTTATTCTTCATGGCAAGCAAAATGGCTGCACTATGTTCGGCAGCATTACCAATTATGGCAACAAGGAACGCACCAACGAACAATTCACTGAGTCCAAAGCGTTCCGTTAATGTCTCGAGCGTCCCAACCAGCCATTCACTCACAAAACCCACCATTACAGTTGCGAGTACTAGGTAAAGAATAGCTCTTTTTTTGGACCACACAGGCGCATGTTCGTTAGGTAATTCCTCATCACTGTCTGCGGTAACATCATCAAGAAACTTCTTATGTGTGATCATGGAGAAGACCAGCCATGCCAGATAGGATGCGATGAGTAGTCCGGCAACGATCAGGCTTAATAGATCTGTATCATTTTCTGTTATGGAATGTGTATTGAAAAACATTGCGGGAACAAACAAGGCTATAACGGCGACAATCATAAGTGAACCGTTAAGGCCTGCAAGTGTCACGTTAAAATTCTGGATCTTATGCTTTAGTCCCCCCGCAAATAGACTTAGACCCAATACGAGGAGCAGGTTACCAATTATGGAACCTGTAAGACTTGCTTTGACCATATCGTATAATCCTTCCTTAACGAGGAAGAATGCGATAATCAGCTCGGCAGCATTGCCAAAGGTTGCGTTAAGAAAACCACCTAGACGTTGTCCTGCATAATGAGCTACACTTTCCGTTGCTCTGCCCAGAAAACCGGCTACAAAAACGACGGCGACGGCAGAGAGGATAAATTGAAGTGTATGGTCCCAATTTGCATAATGCCCTATAGCACTAAGCGCAAAGGTACTGATCAATAGTGATGGAGAAATCCATTTTTTCATGTGTTTGCACACCCCAGTCCAATTTATGTATGTTGAATTCTTAATTAATATACCCAAATTAACCCTGTATGTAAACGAGATGCGAGAAAGTGATTTGCTTTTTAGCCTGTTTAGGAATTACAATAATTGATAATGAGTGTAAGGGGGATTTGGCATGGCGGAACAACTTCAGCTGGAAATGGGAAATATACGTATATCAAATGATGTGGTCTCAAAAATCGCCGGATTGGCTGCCTTGGAGACCCCAGGGATTGCAGCTATGTCAGGCGGCTTGTCAGAAGGCTGGGCGAAACGTCTAAGCGGTAAGAATGTGCAAAAAGGTGTTACCGTTGAAGTGGGTCAACTGGAAGCTGCTGTAGATCTGCGTATTATCGTTCTCTATGAAACACCTATCCATGAGGTATGCCGGATGTTGCAGCAGAATGTACGTTCAGCTGTGGAGAGTATGACAGGACTTCATATCGTAGAAGTTAATGTTAAGGTCGAAGGCGTTGCTTTTAAAAATGATGAATTTTCTTAAGCGGCTTAATGCTGCTTAATGATATGAGATTCTGGCAGCGCTTTACTAAAGGCTATCCTATTTGTAGTTTTTCTACGAATAAGGTAGCCTTTTTCCTGTCCACATCACGAAAAGTAAAAAACAGCAGGTCTCCGAGTTACCGAAGACTTGCTGTTTGGTGTTGCGTTTAACTGAATTGTTAGCTATCTTGCTCGAACCTGTCTTACCGTCGTTACCGACTTCGTAACTTCCTCCTTGGCTGGACGATTAGATTCTCGAGAGATACTAAGCATAATTCCCATAGAGAGCATCATAACGAGCATAGAGGATCCCCCGTAGCTGATAAAAGGCAAGGTGACACCTGTTAACGGGATGGTCTTCGTTACCCCTCCAATATTAACAAAAGCTTGAATGGCGATCCAACCCATGATTCCAATTCCTACAAGTGTTCCGAAGGGATCTGGACACCTTAGTGCAATTAGAATACCCCTCCAGATAAAATATAAATAGATGAGTAGAAAAAGTGCAGTCCCTGCAAAACCCAACTCTTCTCCCATAACAGCGAAGATGAAATCCGTCTCCGGGTTTTTTAGATAGTTCAGCTTCTGTACGCTTTGACCGAAACCGGCACCATTTACGCCTCCTTGGCCCAACGCAGTTAGAGATTGGATGATATTGTAGCCTGTGCCTTTAGGGTCTTCATAAGGGTTTATAAAAGCTTCAATACGGCCTTTCTTGTAGTCTTGCTCCGCTGCAGATTTCTCTTGCGCAGGTGAAAAGGAGTCAATGACTGTTTTGGTTCCCAAGACAAGACCCGCGCCTAGCACAAGCAGCACAATAGAGGCTAGAATATGCTTCAAGCTCGCTCCCCCTGCAAACACCACAAGACCGCTTGTAGCTACCAAAATGAGGCATGAGCCTAAGTCAGGCTGCATCATGATTAATCCGGCAACGATGCCGACAATAACCATAACTGGGATATAGCCTGTTCGGAAATCCCTTAGCCGTTCACCCTTTTTGGTGATTAAAGCGGAAAGGTACAAGATGATAGAAATCTTGGCTAACTCAGTAGGTTGAATACCAAGAGTACCTATACTGAGCCAGCTCTTCGCGCCGTTGATCCTTTCGGAAGAAGCGACCATAAGTAGTAAAATAAGTGTAATAATAAAAATCGGAGCATACCATTTCTTGAATCTGCTGTAATGAATATTCATCACTGTGAACATGACGAAACTGCCAAGGACTACCCAAACCAGTTGGCGTTTTAAGAAGTATAACGGATCTCCTCTAAAATAAAGGCTGGAACTTGCGCTGAACACCATAATTACTCCAAAACCAACAAGCAGCAGCGTAAGTATCAATAATTGAAAATCAGGGGTTCCTTTTTTAGCGGGAGTACTTTTTGATTTCATTGTTCTGCTCCTGTTCAAGCCTCAAGCAGCTGCTTTAGTTCCAATATGCGTTTTCCCGCAATCTCAAGCACTGGTTGTGGCACAGGTGACTCGTAATCCAAACCGTGAGGGAAAGTTGCCTTGCCCAAGTAAACGGCTTCAATAGCAAGCACAGTGTCAGGTTTCTCCAGTTTACCTTCGACAGCACGGGTATTTACACGAAGGAAATATTCGCCGCCATTCTGCTTATCTTCAATCTTGCAGTCATAAGTGGCACGATAGTATTCCCACTGCCAGCGAATAAACCCTGCTTTTTCCGCGCTTTCATCCAGGTAGAGAAGATCACTTTGAAGTCCCACGAGGCCCGTGTTCTCAAAAATCATGGCGTACATATCCCCCTTATGAGTATAATGATTATTTTTTTAACAAAATGTTCACGTTCTACCCCATGATAGTATGTTTCCATGGGTTGTGCAAGACTGGATGGACGTGTGTAATACACAGTTTTTCATGTTTCTGCTACAATGAAAGGCATATTATTGATTTTTGCGGGTATAGAGAGAAAAGGACGGCTTCCGATATTTATCGGGGCGACTTTTAGGGAAGGGAATGGAGAAGATATGGAGCAGGTGCCAGTTGAACAGCTGCTGCCGGATATGGTGAAATGGCGCCGTCATTTGCATCGTCATCCGGAGTTGTCTTATCAGGAACGGGAAACCTCTGCATTTGTGGAGGACAAGCTGATAAGCTTCGGAATTGAGGTTAAGAAAAGCACATCAGGCTACGGGCTCGTTGGAATTATAAAGGGTAAGAAGGCAGGAAAGACTGTTGTGCTCCGCGCCGATATGGATGCGCTCCCGATCAAGGAAGAGAATGAGTGTCCTTACACTTCGTTAAATGAGGGCGTCATGCATGCATGCGGACATGATGGACATACTGCTATGCTTCTTGGAGCGGCATCCTACTACAGCAGTCGCCAAGACGAGCTTGAGGGAGAACTCCGCTTTCTGTTCCAACCTGCGGAGGAAGTCTGTCCCGGAGGAGCTCTGGGTATGATTGCTGAGGGAGTCCTGACTGGTGCGGATGCAGTTTATGGTCTGCATCTATGGACACCGCTTCCTATAGGTACTGTAGCCAGCGCAGCGGGTCCTCTAATGGCCTCAGCAGATGAGTTCTTCATAGATATTATCGGAAAAGGTGGACACGGAGGAATCCCTCATCTTGCGATTGACAGCATTGTGGCCGGAGCCGCACTGGTGACACAGCTTCAGAGCATTGTAAGCCGCTCGGTAAATCCGTTGCGTCCTGCGGTTCTCAGTGTGGGCACGATACAAGGAGGCTTCGCCCAGAATGTTGTTGCGGAGAAATGTCGGATTACGGGTACGGTTCGCGCTTTTGATGAGGAGACGAGGTATGTGATTCGGCGCCGAATTGAAGAGATGGCTTCAGCGGTTGCAGGTGCATACGGTGCTGAGGCGAAAGTGGATTATTTGATGGGATATCCACCGTTGGTCAACGATGAGACCGAAACCGAGCGTTTCTTCAGAGAAGCGCCACGGGCATTAGGTGAATCTGTAGAGGTTATCACGATGGAGAAGTTGATGCCTGCGGAGGATTTCTCTTATTATGTTAAGGAAATTCCAGGCTGTTTTATCTTCGTTGGAGCGGGAAATCCCGATAAGGACGCTGTTTACCCTCATCATCACAGCCGATTTAACTTCGATGAAGATGCCTTGCTTCATGGAGTGAAGCTGCTCATTGCTATGGCGGATTCGCAACTGAACGAGGAGTAAGTCGAATAATTCTCGTAATTACGGAGAACCTACTCTCATGTTTCGCCATAACAAGAGGAGGGTTCTAACCTTGAGAACTGTAAAAGAAGCTATGACTAGGAATCCTATTACCGTGACCCCTCAGGATAATATTTTTGAGGTAGCCGTTATTATGAGAGATAATGACACCGGGTTTGTTCCGGTAGTGGACAGCACGGACAGCAAAACTTTGATTGGGGTAATTACAGACCGTGACTTAGTCCTTCGGGGATATGCGGAGAAGCATTCAGGATCCAGTTCCGTTGAACAAGTAATGAGTACGAGTATCCGCACAGCTTCAGAAGATACATCCGTGGATGAAGCGGTTGAACTGATGGCATCCCAACAAATTCGCCGGTTGCCCATAGTTCAAGACGGTAAATTGATCGGTGTTGTGTCTATTGGCGATTTGGCAGTGCGCCACAACTATGTGGATGAAGCTGGCCGAGCCCTGAGCGAAATCTCAGAACAACATTTACATTAGGATAAGTTAACAATGGAAAGCTCATGTCCGTAACCGGAATGGGCTTTTTCAGCTATTCGGGTGACCGAAAGGAGGATGGTTGTGTGGAAGGAAGAGGAGCATGCGTTGTTCGAAGGGATCGATTCATACTTTTAGAATGTCTACATACGGAGTTCGAGGCTGCAAGAGTAAAACTTTCTGCGTTTGCTGAGCTTATAAAAAGTCCGCCTTCCTATCATACCTACCGTATCAGTCACTTATCTCTCTGGAACGCGGCTTCACTAGGATTAACTGAGGATGAGATTGTGAATGATCTTAGGACCTTATCACGCTATGAGGTACCCGCAGGACTTGAGGAAGAGATTCGTCTGATTATGTCCAGATACGGTTGCTTGACCCTTCATTCGAATGCTGAAGATTCGGGCCAAATGATCCTACGAAGCGATGAAGGGGGCTTGTTGGATGAACTGGTTCAGCAAATCACACTACAAGCCCTTGGGCTCCGGAGAGTCGGTTCACGTGAAATGACCTGTTCCACATTAAGACGCGGTCAATTGAAGCAAGAGCTGACAGCACTGGGTTATCCTATATTGGATTATGCAGGCTATCATGAAGGTCAATCCTTGAGTGTTTCATGGAAAAAAAGCAGCTTTGAATTAAGAGAGTATCAGAAGGACGCTGTGGAGCATTTTCAGGGGATAGCTGGCAGTGGAGGCAGTGGTGTAATTGTACTTCCGTGTGGAGCAGGCAAAACGGTGGTGGGGATGGCGGTTCTGAAAGCCCTGCAGTGTGAAACGCTTATTCTTACCTCCAACACAACCTCTGTGAGGCAATGGATAAATGAACTTGAACAACGAACAAACCTTTCAGGAGACGAAATTGGTGAATATACAGGTGACAAGAGGCAGGTTCGGCCCGTAACTGTGGCTACTTATCAAATTTTGACGCATCGACATACTAAGGGCGGAGAGTTCCACCATATGAGTCTCTTTGATGAACGTAATTGGGGCCTCATTATTTATGATGAGGTTCATTTGCTGCCGGCTCCCGTATTTCGTGCAACGGCGGATATTCAAGCCACACGGCGTCTAGGACTTACCGCTACGCTTGTACGGGAAGACGGACGGGAGGGAGATGTATTTTCTCTAATAGGACCCAAACGTTATGATCTGCCTTGGAGGGTACTGGAAAAGGAAGGGTGGATTGCCGAGGTGGAGTGTGTGGAGATGATTGTGCCGATGAAAAACCTCCTTAAGCATGAATATATGTATGCATCCCCCAGAGAAAAATTTCGGCTAGCTGCCACTAATCCGGTTAAAGTGGAAGTTGTGGAGAAGCTGCTCAACAGGCATGAAAAAGCCTCTATATTGATTATCGGTCAATATATTCAGCAGCTCGTTCACATGGCGGAAGAGTTAGGAGCCCCTCTAATTACAGGCAAAACACCGCAAGCGGAGAGAATGGAGTTGTATACTGCATTTAACGAAGGGAAGCTGCCTGTGCTGGTGGTATCAAAAGTAGCCAATTTTGCCGTGAATCTACCGGATGCCAGTGTTGCGATAGAGATATCGGGTGCTTTCGGCTCACGTCAGGAGGAAGCTCAACGTCTTGGCCGCATTTTAAGGCCGAAGTCAGGTGAAAATAAAGCTTACTTCTATACTCTGGTGTCAGAGGCAAGCAGAGAGCAGGATTTTTCGCTGCGTCGTCGGATGTTTCTGACAGAACAAGGGTACCAATATGAGGTGAAATACGCTGAATTGAATGGAGTGGATAGTCATTGATTCAATTAACAGCCCATGCGCAGGCTCTGCTGAAGAAATTACATGCAGCTTATGCAGGTCAGCCCTTTGAAGAAGGGAAAGAGGAACAATTCAGGCCCTTAGATCTGTGTCGTGCTGAGCAAAGACTTGCCTTGTCGGAGCTTCGTCAAGCAGGATTCCTTGCTGCTTTACTAAAAATGTGGGGGGAGAAGCTGTATTATATCCCTGAAGAACATCTCTCCACAATTCAAAGCCTTTTCTTTCCCTATGCCCCTTATTTTGAAGACAGCAGTGAGGTTCATATATATATGGAAGAGGGTATAGGACTGGCAAATGAGCTGTTCCAAGCCTTGTTGTTCGTGGAGCGGGAGGGGTTGCCTATTACAGGTAAGGGAAGCATTCATAAGAAAAATATAGCTAGGCTCACCTCTAAACTTACCCTTCAAGATAAGCATTTGCGAGGCCTTTCCCTAAGGTATCCATCCTCGGATATCTACACGCTGCCTGCGGCGGTAATGCTTGATTTGATGCTATGTCTGGGACTGATCAAGCGGGAAGAAAGCGCATATATCCTTTGTGTTGAAGTTTTGGAGAGCTGGCTTAATCTCTCGGAGTCCGTGATGTCGGATCTACTTTTTAATGTGGCAATGAAACGCTACGGGAGCTCTGATCCAGCCGCTCAGCATTTTCGGTATTTAATAGCACGCCCTGAATTTGTGGTGAGGGAGTGGTTCTCCCTGACCCATTTACTGGATTGGATGGAGTCCAGCGGTCTGGTAATGCCCATACAACGTGCGGGTCTAGAGGCATCAAGCTTGGCTTGGCTGGAGTGCTTGGCCGGTTGTGGCTGGTGTCAGGTTGGAACTGACCGAGAGGGTGGCTTGTGCTTCCGATGGATAAGAATGAAGCCTCAATTAAGGGGTTTCACACCCAGAGCCCACCCGGTTTCAGCTTCTCCAGCTAGTTTCATCGTGCAAACAGACTTTGAGGTGCTTGTGCCCCCAGATGTTCCCTATTACGTACGCTGGTGCCTGGCCTGCTGTGCGGAGTTGCTATCTATGGATTCCATGTGGAGCTATAGATTATCTCGTGAGCAACTGGAGCTGGCTTACGATAGGAGGATGCCTCCAGACAAGGTCATTTCCTGGCTAGATGAGCATACCGTGGGCGGTCTCCCGCAAGAGGTTAGACTCGTCCTAGAGCAATGGGGAAAGGACATCGGTCGGACATCCTTTGCCGACGTTTTACTGTTATCCTGCAGAGAGGAAGAGGATGCAGATGCGATTGCTGCACATCCAAGGCTGCAGGGCCTGCTGTGCAGATTGGGACTGGCACATTTCAGCATACTGAGGGAACACGAGCAGTACGTGCGTAAGGAGCTTATAGCGGCAGGATTAGCCCCTCCTAATGGCGTGCAGGGCAGAGAAGCAGGGATTTTAACAGCAAGCCCCGAATGGTATTTGAAGAAGCCAGAACATCCAAGCGGTTATTCACTTCCTTCAGCAGATACTCAGCAAGGTCTGATGGCTATAAACAGTCCACTGCTCTATTTACAACCGGCGCCGCTTGAACCAGATGTACCGCCCTTGATGGAAGAAGAAAGCATACCCTCTATGTGGTTTAAGGAGCTTCACCGCTATCACACGACCACAGCTCAGAAAATAATGGAACAAGCATTGAACTCGGGGATTAAGGTGCGTCTTTCCATTGAGGAAGAAATTCAGGAGTTCATACCCACCCGAATTAAGGGAAACCCTTGGCGAATAGCGGGTTATATCATGTCCAGCAAAGAAGGAGAGATCCTAGAGGAACGGGAGCTTCCTGCGGGCAGTTGGAATGAGATGCAGCTGATTATTCCACGTTCGATAACAATTCCCCCTTCTGTTACAGCAACTGGATATGTTATGATAAACGAGACTACCCACAAGGTAGATCAACATTACACATAGAATTGAGTTGAAGTTCATGAGCGTAGCGGAAATGAACACGGTCGATATGGCTGAAGTGCTGACATACGCCTATGAATTGGGCGACATGATTAATCAATCCGCCGAAGTGTCGGATTACCTATACTGGAAGGGGCGGGTTGACGCTAGCCCTGAAATCCAGGCGATGATTAAGCGGCTTCAGAGTAAGAAGGAGCTGTTCGAAGAGACTCAGAGATTCGGACATTTTCATCCGAATTATCATTCGGCCAAAGATGAGGTTTCAGCGGTTGAAGCTGAGCTGGAGCAATTCGAAGAGGTTATAAACTTCAAGACGGCTGAGAAAACACTGGATGACATTCTTTTTTCAATGTCAGAAACGATAGCCTTCTCTGTGTCGAACAGTATAAAGGTTCCTAGTAATAATCCATTGCCTAAAGGCGGCGGTTGCGGTAGCGGCGGCAGTTGCTCCTGCGGGTAAGGCAGCCCGGATAAAGAGAGACAGGAAGGCGGAAGAGCTTATGTTTGCAGAACGCACAGGTTATATTATTTGGGTAAGTGATATTAAAGCAGCGCGTAACCTTGAGAAATACGGAACCCTGCATTATGTTTCAAGGAAGATGCACTACGCGGTTATGTACGTGAATGCAGATCGGGCTGAAGAAGTTATGAAGAATGTCCGCAGACTTTCGTATGTAAGAAAGATTGAAAGATCTTACCGTAATGAATTGAAGACGGAATATTCCAGCAATGGACCGGACAAGTCTCGTTACTACGGACTGTAGACCGGAACAGCATGATGAACAGGCGTGAATTTGACGCCTGTTTTTTTGTGGGAAATACTAGACATCTTATGTTTAATTATAAGGAGCTGGTACATCCTTCTGATAGAGGCAAAGGCTTGTACAACCTTCTACAATGCGGTAAGATGACAACAATAAGTGCATGATACGGTGGAGTGTGATAATGATGCGCGATAAGGGAACAGAATTGTGGGGTAAATATGAGCCCTTCCACATCCCGCTCAATGACTACCGGGTTGCTAATATTGTGATTACAAATCATGCGAAAAGTCGATATTTGGACCGGATTAGTGATGAGGGGAGTAATGAAGGCGACATTGCACCATGGATATGGCAATCCCTAAGACAGAAACGGATACAGCCTTATTCACAACATGACCAGAATGCTTACTTGATTGATGATGACACGGTGGTTATAGCAGAGTTCACAGAGCTTGCAGGTGAGCGGAATCATTTCGGTTACCAGCTCTATTGTATGACTATTGTCTCTTTTCTTGGCAAAATTTCTCGCACCCCTCAACTGCGGGATTTAAGGGCATATTATTCTTTGCTGCGCCAAACGCGCCGGGTGAAGATGATCAAAAAAAGACGTAAACGCAAGTAGTAAAATAACAACTGCCAAGAAGGCATGTGGCCAATAGCTGCATGTTCTTTTTTGCAGAATAAGCTTTTTATTACAGGGGAGTGGCGAATAATATGAATTTTCATCAGCTACATATTTTTTATACCGTGTCGGAACGAGGCAGTTTTTCTTCTGCAGCTCAGGCACTACATATGACACAACCGGCTGTAACCATGCAAGTGCAGGCTCTCGAGGATTATTTCGGGACTAAGCTTTTCAATCGCTCCACCAAAAAGATCGTTCTCTCAGAGGCAGGAAGAGCATTGATGCCCTATGCACTGCGCAGTATTGAATTGTTCAAAGAAACCGATATAGCCATGTCCGCATTCACCCACATGCTTGAGGGGCGATTACAGCTCGGGGCAAGCCTGACTATAGGTGAATATGTACTTCCACGGCTCTTGGGCCCATTCGGAAAAACATATCCGCATATATCCATTATGATGAAAGTGATGAACACCACTCAGATTATGGATGAAATTACGAGACACCAGTTGAATTTCGGCTTAATTGAGGCTCCGGTTACCCATCCTGATATGGTTATCGAACCTGTAATGGGAGATGAATTGAAGCTGATTGTGCCTGCTGATCACCCGCTTGCGGAGCGGAATGAGGTAACTCTTGAGGAAGCCTTGAAGTATAAGTTCGTGCTGAGGGAGCAGGGGTCGGGTACGCGCCGGGTCATGGAGGAAGAAATACTGGCCAAAGGACTAAATCCGAGCGATATGCAAATTGTTATGGAATTAGGCAGTACAGGAGCCGTTAAATCTGCGGTGGAGGCAGGCCTGGGCATTACCATGATTTCTACTTCATCGGTGAAGCATGAGGTGACGTTGGGGCTTTTGAAAATCTTGAATATCTCCGACGCCTCCTTCAAAAGGCAGTTTTATGCCATACATCTGAAGTCTACACTTCTGCCGATTTCGGCGGTCACTTTTCTGACTTTTTTACGGCAACATGCATTAGAGGGGTGATGGTGAATGACAATTCTACTTCGTAGAGACTGGAATGGAGTGAGTTGAAATGGAGAACGAAATGAAATTAATGGTCAATCGCGCCGACCTGCACACACATACGCAAGCCTCGGACGGGATGCAACCTCCAGCGGAAAATGTTAGGCTTGCCCGGGTGAAGGGCTTGGCAGCAGTAGCGATTACGGATCATGATACTGTAGCGGGTATATCGGAAGCCTTAGAAGCAGGAATACAGTACGGAATAACGGTGGTGCCGGGTGTAGAAATTAGTACACGAGCCGGTGGGAAAGACATTCATGTGCTTGGGTATTATGTCGATTCAGGGAATGACTTATTTTTATCCCGTTTAGCTGAACTGAGAAATACACGGGCACAGCGGAACGAAGCCATCCTCCTCAAGCTGCAAAATCTAGGTATTTCTATTACCATGGAGTCCGTTGTGGCAGGAATGGGACGTGAGTTGAAGCCGGATGAAAGTATCGGCCGCCCCCACATTGCTGATGAGTTGGTTCGATTAGGGGCTGCCGTGGATATGAGGGATGCTTTTAATCGATATTTGGCAGAGGGGGCAGCGGCCTACGTGTCCCCTCCGAGGATTACTCCCGTAGAAGCTTGTCAATGGATTATTGAAGCAGGAGGGGCGCCTGTATTGGCTCATCCCGGTCTGTACGGGGATGATGGATTGGTTCGTTCAATCGTGGAGCAAGGGGCTTTCAAAGGCATTGAAGTCTACCATTCGGATCATGGCCCTGCTGAGGAAGAACATTATCTGGCTTTGGCTGAGGAATTCGAAATGGTCGTTACAGGCGGTTCGGATTTCCATGGTGCACGGCAAGGTGTAATATTTCATGGGGACATAGGCAGTGTATCGGTCTCTGTTGAGGTTCTGAAGCTGTTGAGGAACTAACTGAAAAACCTCCATGCCCGACGTATTAGCGTCTGTGGCATGGAGGTTTTTTTGTATTTAACTGTTAACTTTTCAAACTGCTTGGAAGACTCTTAATCCGATCTTCATCGGGTGTGACAAACAATGTTTTCTGATGATCATAAATGACAAAACCGGGCTTGGAGCCGCTCGGTTTGCGTACATGGCGGATAAGGGTGCAGTCTACCGGAACACTGCTGGATTGCTTAGCCTGACTGAAGTATGCAGCAAGTTGAGCCGCTTCTTCTAGGGTCGCATCTCCAAACGTCTCACTGCGAATGACAACATGTGAACCCGGTATATCCTTGGTATGCAGCCAGGTATCATTCGATGAAGCTAGTTTGTTGGTGACATATTCATTTTGGAGATTGTTTTTGCCGACATAGATGTCTATCCCCTCAGAAGAAGTGAATACCTGCAAAGTAGGCCTTGTCGCTTTTTTCTTCTTTTTACCCTTTTTGTTACGGTCGCGTAGATACCCCTGACCTACCAGTTCGTCACGAATCTCTTCAATGTCATTCAAAGACGCGTGAGCAAGCTGCTGGAGGAGACTTTCCATGTAGGCTATTTCCTCGTGGGTCTTAATGAGCTGCTCATCAATTACGAGCAGACTGTTCTTGTACTTGTTGTATTTTTTAAAATAGCGTTGTGCATTATCCGAAGGGTTAAGCAGCGGATCCAACGGAATCACAATGTCTGACTGGTCTTCATCATAGTAATTTACCAGTGTGGCAGTTTTGTCTCCTTTGGACACGGTATGAAGCGAACCGAACAATAATTCACCCCAGATCCGGTAGCGATCAGCCTCCTGGGCTTCATCCAGATCCTCTTGAAGATTGGCAAGCTTCTTGACGTTCTTGCTGCGTTCGTTGCCAAGGAAGCGAATCAGATCACTTACCCGCTGTTTAACGGTATCCCGCTCCGCTTTGTCCCCGTAGTAATCTTCCATGCAATGGCTGATGGAGCTGTAACCCTTCACGTCATCTTCCAAAAGCGTTAATGGAATCGCAGAGAAGATCAGCTTGCCTTTGGCATTTGCACCCGCAACAGGAGAGAATTGATTCTCCCGCACTTGCTCCATAATGGAGCTGAAGGCTTCCCATAACTGCACCTGATTTTCTTTGCTGAATCCAAGAGTAGCAATAAGGGCTCCAGAGCTTTTATATCGCTGTACGATCTCCCCGGCAATAAGCGGACTGACTCCGCTAAAAGCATGCACAATCCAACCCTGTGGATCTTCCGAAGGTGCAGGTCCCCCGGAACCGTCAGCCTTGAGTTCTTCCTCCAACTCCCCTACTGCCTCTGTATGTACCTCTTGGACATCTTGTTCGGCCTTTGAGATTAAGCTGAGAAATTCTTCTTGGCCGATTTCCAATGGGTTCAGTTTATGCTGTTGAGGAGGCTCTGTGTAAGCGAAGCCGGGCATTACGATTCGGTAACTGCTAATTGAAGGGGTAACATGGTGAATGCCGTCTATAATTGTTCCCGTGTTAAGTTCAGTAAGGATGATGTTGCTATGTCGTCCCATCAACTCGATAATGATTTTTTTGGCAGAGACATCACCAAGCTCATCCCGAGTTCTAACGATCATGTGAATAATACGTTCCATTCCCACTTGGGTAATACTTTCGATAGTTCCGCCCTCACAGTGCTTGCGCATCAGCATGCAGAACATAGGCGCTTCAGAGGGGTTAATGGAGCTTCTTTCTGTGAAATGTATACGCGGGTAGGTAGGATTTGCAGAGAGAAGCAGCTTGCTGTTTCCCGATCCCCGCAGATTAAATATGAGATCGTGAGTGCTTGGTTGATATATTTTTCCTATTCGTGCCCCTACGCATGATTGAAGCTCATGCACGATGGAACGGGTAACAATACCGTCTAATGCCATAATAAACTTCTCCTGTCGCGATAAAATAAATTTCGTTCCACTACCTATGATGCCACACTTTACTCGGTTCGCGCAAAAGGGGACTTGGGATGAGGGTGATATTTCGGGACGACCCTGAATACATTGGACTTAAACAGGTGGAAAAGCTGTATGCCGCCGGAAGGCAAGAATCGACCGGGAGGGGATAGAAAGGTCATGGAACAAAACAGTTGGCACCGGCTCGGTGCGGAGGAGCTTCAAAGGATGTTTAGCGTTAATCCGCAAACGGGCCTAAGTGAAGAGGATGCCGTGGAAAGGCGCAAGACGGATGGGTTAAATGAACTCTCAGAGGGGAAGACCGTTTCCCCGTTTACCCTGCTGTTGAACCAGTTTAAGGATTTTATGGTATTGGTGCTGATGGGTGCGACTCTAGTATCCGGACTGCTGGGTGAATATCTGGATGCAGTCACGATTATTGTAATTATTGTGCTGAATGCGGTCCTTGGATTTGTTCAGGAATTTCGTGCCGAGCGCTCACTTCGGTCCTTGAAGCAATTATCTGCTCCTTCAGCCAAGGTATTCCGTCAAGGCAAAAGCCAAACCATTCCCGCTAAAATGCTACTGCCCGGAGATATAGTGATGCTGGAGAGCGGAGATCGAATTCCGGCAGACGTCCGTTGGCTGGAGTGCAGTGCACTATATGCGGAGGAATCCGCATTAACCGGGGAGTCTCTACCCGTAGCCAAGCATTCGGAGCCTATACAGGCGGAGGAGGTTCCACTGGGAGACCAGAGGAATATCGGATTTATGG
The DNA here is from genome assembly GCF_000757885.1 of Paenibacillus wynnii. Lineage (NCBI taxonomy): Bacteria > Bacillati > Bacillota > Bacilli > Caryophanales > Paenibacillaceae > Paenibacillus > Paenibacillus wynnii. The sequence continues at coordinate 586,637 of NZ_JQCR01000003.1, forward strand.
GGACGATGGTAACAAGAGGTACAGGGAAAGCTATTGTCATTCGAACCGGAATGGATACAGAGATGGGGAAAATCGCTGATCTAATCCAAAATACCGATTCCCAGGAAACGCCTCTTCAGAATCGCCTAGAGCAACTGGGTAAAATCCTAATCTATGTATCGTTGGGCTTGACCATTGTTGTAGTCGTGGCAGGCATTATGCATGGTCAGCCTGCCGCAGCGATGTTCCTGGCCGGCGTCAGTCTCGCAGTAGCAGCAATCCCAGAAGGACTGCCCGCAATTGTTACAATTGCGCTCGCACTGGGTGTCCAGCGTATGATCAAACGCAAAGCCATAGTCCGTAAATTGCCTTCTGTGGAGACTCTTGGTTGTGCTTCGGTGATCTGCTCGGATAAGACAGGTACATTGACACAGAATAAAATGACGGTAACCCGCCTCTGGGCAGGGGGACGAAATCTGGATGTAACGGGTGAGGGGTACGCACCTGTGGGGCAGATTCTGGACAAGGGCAGACCGATAGATCTTAAAAATGATCAGAGTCTGCGCAGATTGCTGCAGGTTGCGGCATTATGCAGCAATGCGGAAATTCAGGAGACAGTTTCCACCGATAACAGTAAGCGAAAAGGGAAAGGGAAATCTGCTGAGGGAGATAAAATCCAGAATGAAACCTCGGTTTGGGAGCTGAAGGGTGACCCTACTGAAGGAGCGCTCGTAGCACTCTCTGGAAAAATGGGTTTGACCGCTCAAACTCTTGCGGTCTCATTCACCCGGGAAAAGGAATTCCCCTTTGATTCAGAGCGCAAGCTTATGTCTGTTATTGTAAGCCAACCCGGCGGACGAATGATCTGCACCAAAGGAGCGCCTGATGTTCTTTTGGGTCGCTGCTCATATATGCTCTGGGATGGTGGAGTGGTTCCATGTACACCTACTTTGCGGCAGAAGGTGCTAGATGCCAATGAGGGAATGGCTTCTGGAGCGCTTCGCGTCCTAGGTATGGCTTATCGTGATATGCGCCCCAATGAAGTGGTATCCAATGAGAAGGAAGCGGAATGTCAGTTGATCTTCATCGGGCTTGCGGGAATGATTGATCCTCCGCGCCGTGAAGTACGCGAAGCGATAAGCATCACTCGCAAAGCCGGCATCAAAACAGTGATGATTACCGGTGACCACGGCACCACCGCTGAAGCCATCGCTCATCAGTTGGGAATACTCCAGCGTGGAGGTACCGTTCTGACAGGGAGTCAAATCTCACGGATGAGTGAGAATGATCTGGATAAAGTATCTGACAATGTGTATGTTTACGCACGCGTTTCCCCGGAGCATAAGCTCCGTATTGTAAAGTCTCTGCAACGCCATGGACATGTGGTGGCGATGACAGGAGACGGTGTTAATGATGCACCTGCAGTAAAAGCGGCGGATATCGGTATTTCCATGGGGATTACCGGGACAGATGTGACGAAAGAAGCGTCATCATTGATACTGGGTGACGACAACTTCTCCACCATTGTGGCTGCTATTGAAGAGGGAAGAAATATTTATGAGAATATCCGTAAATTTATCCGTTACTTGCTCGCCTCTAATGTAGGTGAAATATTAACGATGTTCTTCGCAATGATGCTGGGTCTGCCGCTGCCGCTCGTGCCGATTCAGATCCTATGGGTGAATCTGGTCACCGACGGACTGCCTGCAATGGCTCTTGGTGTGGATCAGCCCGAGAAGGATTTGATGGAGCACAAACCGCGCGGTGCCAAAGAAAATATTTTTGCCCGCCGATTGGGTTGGAAAATCGTCAGCCGTGGGATCTTGATCGGCTTATGTACCTTAATCGCCTTTTGGCTGACGCTGCGAATCGCACCGGATAGTCCATCTCAGCTCATCCGCGCTCAGTCGGTAGCCTTCGCAACACTGGTTATGGCTCAACTGATACATGTCTTCGATTGCCGCAGTTCTCGTTCTGTTTTTCATCGGAATCCGTTCCAGAATAAATACTTGGTTCTAGCAGTGTTGTCTTCTTTGATTCTGATGTTTGTGGTCATGTATCTTCCAGTTCTGCAGCCGGTTTTCAAAACAGTGCCGTTGAACTTCCGTGAATGGTGCCTCGTTCTGGTAACTGCAGGCATACCAACCTTCGTAATGGGAGCTGGCAGTGTATGGAGCGGTAAAAGAAAACGGAGCCGGGGCAGCAATCGTCCGATGATAAAAAGTACAAAATTTTCGGCATAAAATCAATAGCATTGCTCCACTCCTTGAGGTATGCTTGGTTCAGTTAATTTTAAGGGAGTGGACTTTTCAATGGAATTCACAAAAATGCACGGACTTGGCAATGACTTTATCGTCGTTTTTGGAGAGCAGGAACTGCCTTCGAATGCCTCTGAATTAGCCATAAAATTATGTAACCGATTCTTTGGCATCGGGGCTGATGGACTGGTATATATCCTGCCTTCGGAGCGCGGCGATTACATGATGCGAATTATGAACTCGGACGGTTCTGAAGCGGAGCAGTGCGGGAACGCCATTCGCTGTGTATCCAAATATGTATATGATCACGGTCTTGTAAGCTCCGAAGAAATTGTAATCGAAACGATCGGAGCCGGAGAACAAAAGGTCACCCTGAATGTTCAAGACGGAGTTGTAGTTACGGTTACTGTAGATATGGGTGAGCCTGTGTTGTCTGGCCCTCAAATTCCTGTAGCTATTGAAGCCGAGCCGGTTATGGATCGTTCTATTGAAGCCGATGGAACTGAATTTAAGTTCACTGCCGTTTCTATGGGGAATCCACATTGTGTTATTTATGTAGATGATGCTGTTTCTTTTGACCTTTCGACCTGGGGGCCGAAGCTTGAAGTTCATCCTTTGTTCCCGAGAAAAGTGAATGTGGAGTTTGCTACTGTTCTCGACCGTGGACGGGTTGATATGCGTGTCTGGGAACGCGGGGCGGGTCCAACTCTGGCTTGTGGAACTGGCGCATGTGCTACTCTGGTATCTTCTGTTCTCAATGGACTTACCGATCGTTCCGCATGGATCAGCCTGAAGGGCGGCGATCTGTATATTGAATGGAATGAAGAAGATAATCATGTGTACATGACGGGACCTGCCGAGGTTGTGTATACGGGTTCAGTTTCCTAACAAACAACCGGATTTTCCGATAACGAATCTTGTTTTCTTAACCGCCGTCATCTAACGGCGGTTTTTTTCTGTTCAATAGCGGCAATTCCCATTTTCCCTTAAGTCGCATAACAAAAGCTGGAGTCGTAAATAATCCGAGCCTTCCTCCCAGTTGGTGATTCGGGGACCGAAAGATGCCTTCGTAGAATCGGTGAATACGAATATTTCACTGATCCGCAGGCGGATCAAATCTCCAAAGCTGTGGTTTGAATTTATGAATATCGGCACAGTAACGAATACGAACGTCGCTATTCTGTATATTAAAGATAGGGCGGATGACAAGATCGTGAATGAAGTGAGAACGAGGCTGAAAAATATCGATATTGAAGCAGTTCTCGAATCCGCATATATTGAGCAGCTTATTCAGGATAAGGTGTTTACGCCGTTCCCTACTATCTATAATACGGAACGCCCGGATGTAGTGGCGGCCAATTTGCTGGAAGGCAGAATCGCACTGATCGTTGACGGTACGCCTTTTGCGCTTATTTTGCCTACGCTATTCGCTCAATTTTTTCAATCGACCGATGATTATGCCCAAAGGTTCGATATTGCCACATTAATGCGTTTGGTTCGTTATATCAGCTTTATCATTTTGCTTCTCGGACCTTCGATTTATATAGCGCTGACCACCTTTCATTATGAAATGATACCGACACCGATGCTGATCAGCTTGCTGGCCCAACGGGAGGACGTCCCGTTTCCGGCTGCAATTGAGGCGGTGCTGATGGAGATTGCTTTTGAAATCCTGAGGGAAGCCGGCACTCGTATGCCAAGAGCTGTAGGGCAGACTGTCTCAGTTGTCGGCGCCTTGATCCTGGGCCAGGCGGTTGTGGAAGCAGGCATCATTACGCCGGTTATGGTTATTGTGGTGGCACTTACAGGTATTGCCAGCTTCGCGATTCCCGCCTACAATCTGGCGATTGCGGGACGAATCATCCGTTTTGGCTTTATAATTGTTGCGTCCTTATTCGGTTTCTATGGCATTACACTTGGATTGATAGTATTGGTTGCCCATATGAACAGCCTGCGATCGTTCGGTGTTCCATATTTATCCCCGTTCAGTCCGTTTTCCTTGAGAGGACAGAAGGATACTTTAGTGAGAGTGCCCATGTGGATGATCAGTCTCCGTCCTCATAAAACAAAAAATGCGGATAATACTGCTAGTATTGATGACGGGTTGTCGTCTTCCGGAAAGGATGGGCGAACCGATGCTTAGAAAATTAACGTTGTTTCTGCTCTCGGGTGTCTTTCTTCTGATGTTGACAAGCTGCTGGGACAGCATTGAGCTGAACCGCAGGGCCATTGTTTCGGGTATGTCCATCGACAAAGACCTGTCAAAGGATCAAAAATACACAGTCTCATTCCAAGTGATCGTGGCGGATGAAATCTCGAGTAAAAACAGCAGGGGTAATTCCCCGGTCGTCTTGTACCATGGAAGCGGCAGGACGATATACGAAGCGATGGGCAACGCCTCCCGGAAAATCGCGCGGTATCTGTCCCTGGGACATATCCGGGTAATTATCATTTCAGAGGAGCTTGCCCGTGAAGGGATTTCGAATATCATGGATTTTCTGGAGCGGGACTCCGAGATGCGGTTGAACAGCCTACTCTTCATATCCAGAGGGAAGCCGGCTAAAGACATCCTGTCCGTCATGACCGTTTTCGGGAAAATTCCTTCCAACGATCTTGTGCAGAAACTGGAAACTTCATCCAAGAGATTCGGATTTAATTTCCAGATGGAGGTGGACGATGTAATCCGGGGCATTGTGGCCAAAGGAGGGGGCCCGATTATCAACGGTGTGGTTGTAAACGGTGATCAAGAAGCAGGGAAAAGCAAGAAAAATGTGGAGGCTATCGAACCAAAGGCGCTCATGCGGATTTCCGGTCTCGCTGTGTTCAAGAAAGACAAGTTGGTAGGATTTCTGGATGGTGCTGAGGGAATGGGCACGAGTCTTTTGCATAACAAGCTGCAGCAGTATGCAGCGTTCATCGAACTGGGAAAAGATAATATCGCAGCATTTAATATAGAAAAGGTGCATACCACGGTGAGGGCAGACGCCAAAGATCCGGAGCATCCGATCATGAACATAAGTATTGAACAACTGGCCGGACTTAAAGAATCTAGCGGCCCGCTTGATTTGACCAGGCCCGAGGTACTGAGAGATCTAGAGAAACGTTTGAATGAACAGACCAAGAAGGAAACTGTGGCTGCCGTCAAGACAGCCATGGAATTCAAGAGTGATTACATCGGGTTTGGAGAAGCAGTCGAACGGAATAATCCAAAAGGATGGAAAAAGGTGCAGGATCGTTGGGATATCGTATTTACCCGCTGCAAAGTAAACATCAAGGTGAATTCCGTTATCAGACATACCGATATGAGGACCCGTTCCTTCCAGTCGAAAACAGGGGATTAAGTAAGGAGGAAGTTCATGAAGGGCCCAAAAATAGGATTGTTGCAGTTTTTTTCACTTACGTTCCTGTTTGAACTGGGAACGGCGCTTGTTGCTAATGTCGGTATAGAGTCCGGCAGAGACGCCTGGATTTCCATACTGGTCGGTTGTATGGCGGGGCTTGTCATATTCTCGGGTTATGCTTATCTATACAAGCTGTATCCAGACATGCCAATGTCCGGTTATGCCCGGGAGATTCTCGGTAAACATTTGGGTGCAGCAGTGGCCATTCTTTATGTGGTAATGTTCATGAATACGGCGGGCCGCGATTTGCGCGACGGCAGTTCTTTGCTTGTAATGGCAACACTGCACCACACACCGATTCTGGTCGTAGGCGCATTGATGATCTTGTCCTGCGCTTATGTTCTACATAAAGGAATAGAGGTGTTGGCAAGAACATCTCTAATCTTTCTGGTCTTTGTGCTGTCAATCGGCGCGATCTTTTCGGTGCTGGTCCTTTTGTCCGGGGAAATGGAATGGAAGCGTTTGTTTCCCGTGCTGGGGGACGGATTTCTGCCAGTAGCGATTTCGGTGGTCCGGGAAAATTATATGTTCCCGTTCGGTGAAATCATCTGTTTCACTATGCTGATGCCATATCTCAGCAACGATAGAAAGGGAGTATGGGTCATCCCCGCCGCCATGCTTCTGGCTGGACTGCTGATCAGCTATATCTCAATCGTCAATATCACGGTTCTAGGTAGCGAAATGGTAGATCGTTCACCGTTTCCGCTATTATCCACCATAAGCAAAGCGACCGTGTCCGAATTTATCCAGCGATTGGATATTTTGGTAGTCATGCTGCTGATTATCGGGGTTTTTTTCAAAATTACGGTTTTCTACGGAGCGGCATTAGTCGGTATCTCGGATCTGTTTGGTCTTCCTTACCGAACCATGATCTATCCCTCAGCGTTAATTATTTTATTTTCTTCTATACTAAACGCTCGTAGTTTAACGGAACATCTGGACGAGGGAGGGCAACTCCTTTCCAACGTCCTTCCCTTCTTCACCATTGTCATCCCGACTGCCTTGATAATTGTCACTACCTTCAGGCGTTATCGTTCGGCATCCCGTCCCGGTTGATGTCCGGTGATCCAGTGAAGAAGATCCGGACCTAACAGGATAATAAACAGGATGACTCCGAGCAGCTTTTCAGAAATAGTGAAAAATAAATAGGAAGTTAGGTTGCTTATGTTGTTCATGCCATACCCGAATATCACGTCACCTACGTACAGATACAGAAGTCCAAGCACCGAAAGAAGCGCGGTTACGGCGTATTTTTTGAGCAGCTGTTTTCTGATCAGCTTTTTCATAGTTGTTCACTCCTCCGTTGTTCGTTATATTCGTACTGATTATATTATGAAGCAATGGAACGGTCCGCATGCACGCCTAGACGAACGTTGGGTCTTCTTTTGTCGAGAAAGCTTATCAATCATCCCGATTTATGTTACATTAGTATGAAACTATGGGTAGGGGAGGGGCTCTAATGAAGCCCGATTTGCGGTCTGCATGGGGAAAAACTGTATTGGTCGGGGACGGAGCGATGGGTACCTATTTGTATCAGAAGGGTTTTCCAGTTGGAATCTCTTACGAAGAATTGAACCTGACCTCACCCGGGGTCATTGAAGATGTACATCGCAGCTACATAGAGGCGGGTGCCGTCTTGCTGGAGAGCAATACGTTCTCAGCTAACTATGACAAGCTGTCTAAATACGGTTTGGAATCCAAGGTAGAAGAAATAAACCGTGCAGGGGTCAGAATTGCCCGCCGTGCAGCTGGTGCTAACGGATATGTCGTTGGTGCGGTGGGTTCCATTCGGGCGGGGAAGCGGGCTAATCTCTCGGCAGCAGAACTCAAGAAGTATTTCGGACAACAAATTGTTGCCCTGCTGGAAGAGGATGTTGACGGCATTATGCTGGAAACCTTCTACGATGTGGAAGAACTTCATTTAGCACTTCGCGTGGTTCGCAATCACAGTAAACTTCCGGTTATCTGCCAATTAGCCGTAGATGAAACAGCGCGTACACTAGATGGTTTGAGTCTGCCTGAGGCTTTTCGGATACTGGAGGATGACGGAGCGGATATTATAGGTTTCAACTGCCGCACAGGTCCGAACGGGATTAAGAGAGCACTTAAGCATTTGCAGGGCAGCCTTGTACTTCCTGTATCTGTGTACCCGAATGCAGGGGTTGCTGATTATGTGGATGGTGAATACAAATACGGAGCTTCACCGGAGTACTTTGGTGAGATGGCGTTAACGTTTGCCGATATGGGAAGCCGGATTATTGGGGGCTGCTGTGGAACAACGCCGCAGCATATTGCCGAGATTGCTAATGCACTGCAAGGTTATATCCCTCAGCCTCTTCCTGCACCAACTTCCCGTGTTGTAGAAAGAGTACAGATACAGGAACATTTTGGCGATGATACCGGAAAAAGCGGCGGAGAGCCGACCCTGGTTGATCTTGCTAAAGAGCGGCATACAGTAATTGTAGAGCTGGATCCCCCACGTGATCTGGATATAGCTAAGTTTATGAAAGGCGCAGAGGCATTGCGTAGAGCAGGAGCGGACGCCTTAACATTAGCCGATAATTCCTTGGCTGTTACCCGGATGAGCAATATGGCGTTGGGACATCTGGTGCAGGCACGGACAGGGCTTCGACCGCTTGTGCATATTGCCTGCCGTGACCGTAATCTTATAGGGACACAATCCCATTTGATGGGGTTTGATGCCCTCGGAATCGACCATGTCTTGGCTGTAACGGGTGATCCTGCCCGGTTTGGAGATTTACCTGGATCCAGTTCGGTGTATGATTTAACCTCTTTTGAGATCATACGTATGATCAAGCAATTGAACGATGGTATCGCATTCTCCGGCAAGCCGCTTAAGCAAAAGGCAAACTTCGTGATTGGAGCAGCCTTTAACCCGAATGTGAAGCATTTGGACAAGGCAGTTCAGCGTTTGGAGAAAAAGATTGCATCGGGTGCCGACTATATTATGACTCAGCCCGTATATGATTGTGAACTGATTGCCAATATCGCCAAAGCCACTGCACATCTTGATATTCCTGTCTTTATCGGCGTAATGCCGTTGGCTAGCGGACGAAATGCGGAATACCTTCATAATGAAGTTCCTGGTATCCAGCTCTCTGATGAAGTGAGGTTGCGGATGAAAGGTCTTGAAGGTGAGGAAGGCCGTGCAGAGGGAGTAACTATTGCCAAAGAGCTGCTCGATGCAGCTACAGAGCACTTCAATGGGATCTATCTGATGACACCGTTTATGTTCTATGACATGAGTGTACAGCTGTTAGAGTATGTGTGGGAGAAGTCCGGACGTAAATTGTCCCCCTTGTTTCGCTAGTAATAATCAATTACAATAGTGTAATGGATGTGATGCCGATGTCATTTAGCATGACCGGATACGGTCAATCGTCCCTGTTATTCGGCGGCTACAAGATTACGTTCGAAGTCAAATCGGTGAATCACCGATACTCCGAAATTGTGCTGCGGATGCCCCGGGAATGGACTTGTTTTGAGGATGTGTTGCGAAGAACGGTTCAACAGCATATCAAACGGGGGCGGGTTGATGTCACAATCAACAGAGAACAAGATGAAGAAGATACAGCTTCTGGTCCGGTTCTGAACATCCCAACCGTAAGGTCCTATTTGAAGGCTGCTGATGAACTGAAGAGAGAGTTTGGTTTGACAGGTGAACTTAGCCTCCGCGATATGTTGGCTTTACACGGAGTAATGGAGAACGGTGAAGGAACTGTCCTAGAGCCCGTTGTATCGGATTCCTGGCAGGCAACCTTGGTAGAGGGCTTGGAACAAAGCGTGCATTCCTTGCTTCAGATGCGGGCTAGGGAAGGAAGTTACCTAACTGCCGATTTGGAGCTGAGACTGGCGAAACTGGAGCAGCTTCATTATGATATGCTGGAACTAGCCCCATCAGTGGTCAGTGAATATCGTGATAAGCTTCGACAACGCCTTAATGAGCTTAATGATGGAACCTTTCCTTTTGATGAGCATAAATTCGGGATGGAAATTGCCATTTTTGCCGACCGCTGCAATATTGATGAAGAGTTGACACGACTGTTCAGTCATATTGAACAATGCAGAACACTCCTGAGAGGGAATGAGCCAGTGGGACGCAAAATGGATTTTCTAATTCAAGAGATGAACAGAGAGACGAATACCATAGGTTCTAAAAGCAACCACTTGACTCTGGTCAACCGTGCTCTTGAAATGAAAGCGGAGCTGGAGAAAATCCGAGAACAAGCCGCGAATTTAGAGTAGGGTCTTTTAGTAAAGACAAGCTGTAACTTTTGGGGGGAACAACCGGAACATGGCAATCAAACTTATTAACATCGGCTTTGGAAATATTGTATCGGCTAATCGTATCATTTCCATCGTCAGCCCGGAATCTGCACCGATTAAGCGGATTATCCAGGAAGCTAGAGACCGGCATATGCTGATTGACGCTACATACGGTCGTCGGACGCGTGCCGTCATTATTACAGACAGTGATCATGTCATTTTGTCAGCTGTTCAGCCGGAGACTGTAGCACACCGCTTGTCCAGTAAAGACGACGATAACGACGAATAACAACTAATTGGAGTGTATTATGTCAAAAGGATTATTAATCGTATTATCCGGCCCTTCTGGAGTCGGTAAAGGAACCGTTTGCACTGCTTTACGGCCAAAAATGCCAAGATTGGTCTATTCGGTGTCTGCTACTACACGTAGTCCACGAGTAGGCGAAGAGGATGGCGTTAATTATTTTTTCAAAACCAAGGAACAGTTCGCCGATATGATTGAGGCAGACCAGTTGCTTGAATATGCGGAATACGTAGGTAATTTTTACGGTACTCCTCGAGATTTTGTAGAGCGGACCCTCGCTAGCGGGAAAGATATTATTCTCGAAATCGAGGTACAGGGTGCACTTAAGGTTAAGGAGAAATTTCCTGAGGGCATATTTGTTTTCCTTCTTCCTCCATCTATGGATGAGCTTAAAGATCGGATTCGCGGTCGTGGAACAGAACACCCGGATATTATAGATCACCGTATGTCAGTAGCCGAAGATGAGATTAATCTGATGAGGCATTACGACTACGCAGTGGTCAATGATGAAATTGATCTGGCCTGCAAGAGGATAGAAAGTATCATTATGGCCGAACATTGTAAGATCAGGTAATTCGTTAACCGAGTTATACTAAACTATGAAGAGGTGTCCCATGTTATATCCATCGATAGATGAAATGATGACTAAAGTCGACAGTAAGTATTCGCTGGTAGTAGCAGCATCTCGCCGGGCAAGAGCATTACGTGAAGGCGGCAAGACAGATATCAAATCACCAAAATCTCACAAACAGGTCGGCATTGCACTTGAGGAAATATATGAAGATCGCCTTATTGTTACTCGCGGAGAAGAAGAAGAAGAAAGACGGAAATAGTCGCCTCTTAACTAGAATCCCTAAATGATTCTAAAGTTTGTAATTCTGTAATATGAGCAATTTATAGAACTCACTATAAGTTGCTTATATTTTTTGCGGAAACGCTCACTGTCTTTTCTTCACGACGGAGATGCCGTTTCTTATTAAGGTTATAGTTATTTATGGAGTACAAGTGACTTATGATAGCCCGGATTGGGCTGTACCTGACAACCGGAAGGTTGTTATTTTTTTCTTATCCTATAAGAAATATGTCCGAAAAACCCGATTGTTGGAGACAGGAATGGGAGGGAATATCATGTTAAAGGGTAAAACAATAATCCTCGGCATTACCGGTGGCATTGCGGCCTATAAAGCGGCTTCTTTGTGCAGTAAGCTTGTGCAAAAGGGTGCTGAGGTTCATGTGATTATGACAGCATCAGCGAAGGAATTCATTACAGAGCTGACCCTGCAGTCCTTATCCAAGCAGCGCGTATATAGTGATACGTTTCAAGAACGTGATCCGTCCTCTATTTCTCATATCGACCTTGCCGATTCTGCTGATCTCGTACTTGTTGCTCCGGCAACTGCAAATATCATTGCTAAAATGGCTCATGGTCTTGCTGATGACATGTTATCGACTACTCTGTTGGCAACAACGGCCCCTGTAATGGTGGCTCCTGCAATGAACGTACATATGTACCAGCATCCGGCAGTTATACACAATATGAATATACTCGCAGACCGCGGCGTGCATTTTATAGAACCTGGCGAAGGATTACTGGCTTGCGGTTATGTTGGGAAAGGACGACTGGAGGAACCAGAAGCTATAGTTGGTTGTATTGAGACTTTTTTTAGACAGCAGGAAAGTGTGAAGTCAGGTCCTTTATCTGGGAAAAAGGTAGTTGTTACGGCTGGAGGAACGATTGAAAGAATTGACCCGGTTCGTTACATTTCGAATGATTCATCTGGTAAAATGGGTTTCGCCATCGCCAGTGCAGCGCGTGCAATGGGAGCTGATGTCACTCTAGTGGCTGCCCGTACGGATGGTAAGCCCCCGCAAGATATTAAGGTGGTTCAGGTTCAATCTGCCGAGGATATGCTTGAAGCGGTTTATTCACTTTGGGAGGATTGTGACATTCTAATTAAGGCGGCGGCAGTGTCAGATTATCGCCCTAAACAGAGCATGCCATCCAAAATCAAAAAAGGCGGAGATTCTATAACGCTTGAACTCATAAAGACTACTGATATATTGGAAACGCTCGGTAAGCATAAAAGGAATCAATTCCTAATTGGTTTCGCCGCCGAGACCGGCAATTTAGAGAGCTATGCCAAAGATAAGCTGGCTCGTAAAAATTGTGATCTAATCGTTGCGAATGATGTCAGTGTCGCCGGAGCAGGCTTTGGAGTGGATACGAATATCGTATCGATCTTTGATCGAGACGGCTTGGTAGTCAGTCTCCCGCAGCTTTCCAAAGATGAGGTTGCCCAGCATCTACTGACGTTGGCGGCAGAACGTATTTCCGGAGTAAGTTTATAATGGATATTGCCAAGGTCATTGTCGATGTTCCTGTCCGAAGCACTGACCGGCCTTTTGATTATTCGATTCCCCAGCCATTGCGCGTTTGGATTGAAGTGGGCAGCCGGGTTGCAGTTCCTTTCGGTCATCGTACAGTTCAGGGATTTGTTATCGCCCTTGAGTCAGGGGATGTTAGAGAAATTCCGGGGTTAAAGCCCATACAGGAAGTCTTGGATTTAATACCACCTCTATCTCCAGAACTTATCGATCTGGCAGAATGGATGAGTCAAAGATACGCTTGCCGCCGGATATCTGCGCTGCAAGCCATGCTTCCGACGGCTTTAAAGGGTAAAGCCGAGCGGTTTATTTCGCTTGGGGATCCTGTAAACGATCAGGCTGCTGATCATAGTGCGGATTCAATATTTTTGGACGAGGAACTGTTCCCGATGTTTCCAGATACGGGTCGTGAAGAGCGTGATATTACGGACTTTATTTCACGCAGTGGCGGCGAGGTATCGATGAAGCAGTTAACCCGAACTTTCCCTGAGGCAGCGGAATCCGTGAAGTTTATGCTGCGCCGGGGCGTGCTTGTCGAGAGTCAGACGATTAAGGACAAAATGGGCAAAAAGAAACTAAAAGCGGTTAACTTAGCCGTGGGTGCAGATTCAGCCCGGGAAGCACTGAGCAGCTTTCCGGCTAGATCTGCCCGTCAGAAAGAAGTCCTCTCTTTTCTAATAGAAATGGAAGCTATGCTTCCCCTGCCTCTAAAAGAAGTTCTAGCTATGCTGCAAGTAACCGCAGGCACCGTGAAAAGCTTGGAGGAGAAAGGCTACATTGAAATCAGTGAGATTGAAGTGTATCGGGACCCCTACCGAGGCCGGGATTTTAAACCCACAGAACCTCTCTTGCTAACTGAAGAACAAGAAGTAGTATATACACGAATAGCTAGGACTGTTGATGAGCTGCGGCACGAAGTGTTTTTATTGCATGGGGTGACGGGGAGCGGTAAGACGGAAATCTATTTGCAGAGTATCCAACGGTGTATGGATCAAGGTAGGCAAGCTGTTGTTCTTGTACCGGAAATCTCGCTTACTCCGCAAATGGTGGAACGGTTCAAAGGCCGGTTCGGCAGCGGGGTGGCTGTTATGCATAGCCGTTTGTCTGTCGGTGAAAGGTATGACGAATGGCGGAAGATCCGTGAAGGCAAGGCTACCGTGGCTGTCGGTGCACGTTCCGCTATATTTGCTCCTTTCACCAATCTGGGATTGATCATCGTGGATGAGGAACATGAAGGCTCCTACAAACAAGAAGAAAACCCTAAGTATCATGCCCGCGATGTAGCTGTCCGCAGGGCAGAGCAGGGTGATGCAGTGGTTATTTTAGGATCAGCGACACCTTCTTTAGAGAGTTATTATGCCGCTAGAACGCAGAGTGACATCCATTTCTCCCCGGTATTGCTGGAGATGCCAAGCCGGGCATTAGGCAATGAATTGCCGAAGGTCCAAGTTGTGGATATGCGTGAGGAGTTAAAGGAAGGCAATCGATCTATGTTTAGCCGTTTACTCCACAGCTCGTTGGCGGCAAGGTTAACGCGGGGGGAGCAAACCGTACTTTTGCTGAACCGGCGGGGATTCTCGACCTTTGTGATGTGCCGCAGTTGCGGTTATGTGGCCGGCTGTCCGGAATGTGATATTTCTTTGACGTACCACAGCCGCAGCGACAATTTGCGATGCCATTACTGTGGACATGCAGAACCGTCACCTAAGGAATGCCCGGAGTGTGCTAGTGAGCATATTCGTTTTTTTGGGACAGGAACACAACGGGTGGAAGAGGAGCTTGGCAAGCTTTTTCCAGGCATTCGCGTAATTCGTATGGATGTGGATACTACCACAGAAAAGGGCTCCCATGAAAAGCTGTTAGGCCAATTTAGAGATAAGAAGGCTGATGTTCTTCTGGGTACTCAAATGGTGGCAAAGGGATTGGATTTCCCCGACGTAACACTGGTGGGGGTTATTACCGCTGATTCTGCGCTTAATTTACCGGATTTTCGGGCCGCGGAAAAAACCTTTCAACTGCTGACTCAAGTCGCGGGGAGAGCGGGACGCCATCAGCTCCCGGGTGAGGTGGTTGTTCAATCATACACCCCCGAGCATTACTCGATTATCCATGCTAGCGGTCATGATTACACTTCGTTTATGCTTGAAGAATTGAATCATCGCAGAGGTTTGCATTACCCGCCATATTGCAGGTTGATTCTGGTTACATTGTCACATGAGCAGCTGCCCGTTCTACTTCGACTTTCGGAGAATTATGCTCTGAATTTACAGGGTAAAGCCAGACAGCGAAGATGGTACGGCAGTTTGGATAAGCAATCTTCAGATGCCCTAGAGCTCTTGGGTCCGGTGGCATCTCCAATGCCGAGACTGAAGGGCAGATACCGGTTTCAATGTATTATTAAGTGGCGAGGTTCAATTAATGCCATCGGTCTTGCCCGAGAAATAGCAGAAGAATTGGAAGACTCAGCGCGTGATACGGGTCTTCAAATCAGCATCGATGTGGATCCTCAGATGTTAATGTGAAATTATTTCAAAAAAGACGGAATTCCGTTACTTAATATGATAAAATACTACGGGACTATGTTCAGGACAAGGAAGGTGTTGGCAGTATGGCAATTCGAATGATCGTACTAGAACCGGATGATGTGTTGCACAAACGGGCAAAAGAAGTAGCAGTAGTTACATCTAATGTTAAAAAACTGCTTGATGATATGGCTCATACAATGTATGACGCTGAAGGTGTGGGATTAGCAGCGCCGCAAGTAGGGATCCTAAAGCGGTTGATTGTTATAGATGCAGATGATGAGAACGGGTTGATTAAAATGATTAATCCAGAGATCATTCACTCCGAGGGGGAACAGCTGGGGCCTGAAGGCTGCCTTAGTATCCCGGGAATTAACGGAGATGTACGTCGGGCGGAGACCGTAACTGTTCGTGGCCTTAACCGTGATGGTGAAGAAATAACAATTACCGGCAGCGGACTTTTGGCACGGGCGTTTCAGCATGAGATAGATCACCTTAACGGAGTATTGTTTACGGATATTGCTGAGAAGGTATATGAGATGAAACTTGACCGTATCGAGACTGAGGAGTGAACAAAATGAAGATTGTGTTCATGGGCACACCTGCCTTTGCGGTACCGTGTCTGCAAATGCTGGTTGAAGAAGGTTACAATGTCGTGGCTGTGTTGACCCAGCCCGATCGGCCGCAGGGCAGAAAGAAGACCCTTACGCCCTCACCAGTCAAGGAAGCAGCATTATCTCTAGGTCTGCCCGTCTTGCAGCCTGAACGATTGCGCCGTGGGGAGGCTGTAGAAGAGCTTGCTGCCTATGAGCCCGAGTTGATTATAACAGCCGCATACGGGCAAATATTGCCAAAAGCAGTGCTGGATTTGCCGGTGCGCGGCTGTGTAAATGTCCATGGTTCATTACTCCCGAAATACCGCGGAGGTGCACCTATTCAGCGTTCCGTGATCAACGGAGAGAAGATGACAGGTGTCACATTGATGTATATGGCTGAAGGTCTGGATACCGGGGATATGATCTCGAAGGTGGAGGTTCCGATTGACGAGGCCGATACGGCGGGTACACTGTTCGAGAAGCTAAGCTTGGCCGGCAGGGATTTGTTGAAGTCGGAGATGCAGCGCTTGGTAGCCGGACCTGTTCCTGCGATACCTCAGGATGACAGCGAAGCTACTTATGCTCCTAATCTTAAAAGAGAAGATGAGCGGATAGACTGGAATGCTGGCTCCAGGGATATTTACAACCGGATACGTGGATTAGTACCGTTTTCCGGTGTGTTTACACTTTGGAATGAAGAGACGTTCAAGGTTTGGGCGGCAGCAAATCCCTCGAATACTCCCGGTTCAACGTATAAATCGACAAATGCAGTGCCCGGTACGGTTCTTGCATTGAATGAGCAAGGTATTCTAGTGAAGACCGGAGACGGGGTTCTAGTTCTAACTTCTGTTCAGCCTGCCGGTAAAAAAGCCATGAGTGCAAGCGACTTTGCCCGTGGCGGGTCCATGAAGCCCGGCATGGTGCTGGTGTGACTCCGGGCGATAACGGCAAGGGCCGTAACAAAGGGCATAGTATTAATCCCAAACCTAGAGCATTAACAGCCAGGGAGGTTGCACTTGATGTGCTTGTTCGTGTGGATGAGCAGGGAGCTTACAGTAATTTGCTTCTGAACAGCAGCTTGCAAAAATCTGGATTAAGCAGAGAAGATGCCGGGCTTGCTACAGAGCTTGTATACGGTACAATCTCACGGCTGATTACGCTGGATTTTGTGCTGGAGCAGTTTGTTAGCAAAGGGCTTGTCAAACTGCAACCTTGGGTCCGGAGTTTACTTCGGCTCAGTCTCTATCAGATCATGTATCTAGATCGAATTCCTTCACACGCGGCTGTTAATGAAGCGGTTAATATCTCCAAAAAACGCGGACATCAGGGGATTTCCGGTATGGTAAACGGCGTTCTCCGTAGTGTACTGCGGGCCGGAGACCTGCCGGTTTTGCCGGGAAATCTAAGTGAGGCCAAACGTATCTCTCTCCAGCATTCACACCCTTTATGGATGGTGAAGCGCTGGATAGCTGAATATGGTGCGGAGATAGCAGAGGCCATATGTGCTGCTAATAATGAACCACCTGCAGTAAGTGTTCGGGTAAATACAACTTTGATTAGCCGCGAAAAGCTGCTCAATGAAATGCAGGAGCAGGGGCTGAACGCACTAGCTTCTGAGGTTAGTCCGTATGGTATTGTGGTCAAAGGCGGAGGCAATATGGCTCTTACACCATGGTATCGTGACGGTTATCTGTCGATTCAGGATGAGAGTTCTATGCTCGTAGCTGAAGCTGTAGCTCCTGAGCCCGGGATGAAAGTTCTTGATTGCTGTGCAGCTCCAGGCGGTAAAACCGCTCACATGGCTGAGCTCATGAAAGACGAGGGCTATATTTACGCTAATGATCTTCATCTCCATAAGGCCAAGCTAATCTCTGATCAGGCAGTGCGCCTCGGGTTGGAGAGCATTGTAATAGGCAGTGTAGATGCAATGGATTTAGATAGTACTTGTGAGCATTCTTCCTTTGATCGGATATTATTGGATGCTCCTTGCTCCGGTCTGGGAGTTATTCGCCGCAAGCCCGATTTGAAATGGCGCAAAGAACCTGAAGATGTAGCAAGTATTGCTGCATTACAGAAGGGACTTTTAGAATCGGTCTCGAAACTGCTTAAGCCAGGAGGTATGCTGGTATATAGTACCTGTACGACGGAGCAGGCAGAGAACAGCGATATCGTCACCTCCTTTTTAGATATGAATCCGGACTTTACCGCAATAACTTTTTCGTCTCCAATATGGGGTCGCCTTCAGGAAACTGCACTGGCAAGAGGAGAAGGGATTCAAATTTTACCGAATCATTTTGGAAGTGACGGGTTCTATATTTCCTGTCTTCAGCGTCGCTTGTAGCAGCACTGCTTCTATAAGGCAATCCCGCCTGCCGGGCTCTCCCGGTGGGCCTTTCTTTTACCGTGTCTAAATTTTATGTTAAAATAGGAAGAATGAGAAATAATAAGCATATCCTTATGAAAGAACAGGTGCTAACTATAATGAAACATTTAATATATGATTTTTCTCTGGAAGAGTTACAGCAATGGGCCAAAGACAATGGAGAACCGGCTTTTCGCGGTGGGCAGATTTTTGACTGGCTATATGTGAAACGTGTAAGTGAATTCGAAGCAATGAGCAACCTCTCCAAAGGTCTGCGTGAAAAGCTTCAAGAACAATTTTCAATAGATGCGTTAAAAGAAATAACGAAGCTGGAGTCTAAGGACGGTACGGTTAAATTCCTGTTCGGTCTGCATGATGATCATGCGATTGAGACAGTAATCATGAAGCATAACTACGGCAACAGCGTTTGTGTAACCACACAGGTCGGCTGCCGAATTGGGTGTACTTTCTGCGCGTCTACCCTTGGAGGTTTGAAGCGTGACTTGACGGCAGGCGAGATTGTTGCTCAGGTGGTCCGCTCCCAACAAATTCTGGATGCCCGTGGTGAACGTGTCAGCAGCATCGTAATTATGGGTACCGGAGAACCGTTTGAGAACTATGATGCAACCATGAGATTTTTACGTCTGATGATCCATGAAAAGGGTCTTAATATAGGACAACGCCATATCACGGTATCCACCAGCGGTATTGTGCCAAACATTTATAAATTCGCGGATGAGGATACGCAGATCAATCTGGCGATCTCCATTCACGCACCTAACGATGCGCTGCGTTCCAAGCTGATGCCGGTTAATCGGCGTTACCCTTTTGACGATGTAATTGAATCCTTGCGTTATTACCAGGCCAAAACAGGTCGGCGCGTAAGCTTTGAATATGCGTTGATCGGCGGAGTTAATGACCAGCCGGAGCATGCCGAAGAATTGGCCGGAGTGCTGAAAACGATGCTGTGTCACGTCAACCTGATTCCGGTAAATCACGTTCCGGAACGCAAATATGTTCGAACTTCCCGTAATGACATCTTTGAATTTCAACGGATATTGGCAGATCATGGAGTGAATGTTACAATACGCCGTGAGCAAGGCCATGATATCGCAGCCGCGTGCGGACAGCTGCGCGCTAAACACATGGAGTTGGGGTGAGGATATTTGATCAGAACAGTTCATGCCAGCGACATTGGTCGGGTACGTTCCGTCAATGAAGATTCAGTCTGGGTCGGCGCTACGCGCCACGGTTATACGCTTGGCATTATCGCCGATGGAATGGGCGGACATCAGGCCGGTGACATCGCAAGCAAGCTCGCACTAAATGATATGAAAGGCAAGCTTGACAGCCTTCAGCCAGATATTTCTGATGATGGGCTGAGGGAAGCCCTGTCAACCGCAATACTGGAGGCAAACGATACTGTCTTTAAGGAAGCGTCCAGTGACGAGAAGTATCACAATATGGGTACTACAGTCGTTGCTGCACTGCTGAAAGGATCAGCCGGATATATCGGCCACATCGGGGACAGCAGAGCTTACAAGGTAAAGGAAGGTATTGCGACTCAGTTAACTGAAGATCATACGCTGGTCAATGAGCTGTTCAAGAACGGACAGATCAGCCAGGAGGAGCTTGAACACCATCCTCGCCGCAATGTACTTACTAGAGCACTGGGGACGGATGCGGAAACCAAGGTTGATCTAACAGCTGTAGTCCTAGATCCCGGGGAAGTACTGCTCCTATGCAGTGATGGCTTAAGTAATTTTGTCAGCACTGAGCATTTGGGGAAGGTAGCAGGGATATTGGAAATAACGCTAGAGGAAAGAGCGGACCGATTACTTCAGCTGGCATTACTTGCTGGCGGCGGCGATAACATCAGCGTCGCTATGTTAGAACATCATGAAGAGGCCTCTGTGCCCGAAGCAAAGGGGTGGGACTTATGATCGGTCACGAATTGGGCGGCCGTTACCAAGTCATCGAACGGATAGGTGGAGGCGGAATGGCGCTCGTATATAGAGCCCATGATATATTGTTGAACCGAAACGTCGCTATTAAAGTTTTACGCAGTCAGTTTGTGCATGATGAAGAATTTATTCGCCGGTTCCGGCGGGAGGCGCAATCTGCAGCTTCCTTATCTCATCCGAATGTAGTCAGTATTTATGATGTAGGACAGGAAGACGAAATTCATTATATCGTTATGGAATATATTGAAGGCAAGAATTTGAATGAAATCATAAAAGAACGATCCTCACTTCAAGTAGATGAGTCTGTGCGTATTGCTTCGCAGATTTGCGACGCACTAGATCATGCGCACCAGAATCAGATTATTCACCGTGATATCAAGCCTCATAATATACTAATTGGACGTAATGGAAGAGTCAAAGTGACTGATTTTGGTATTGCACGCGCGGTTACCTCCACAACGATTACACAAACCGGCTCCGTTGTTGGTTCAGTACATTATTTTTCTCCGGAGCATGCTAAGGGTGTAACTACTGGCGAGAAATCCGATTTGTATTCCCTAGGTATTGTATTGTACCAGATGCTGACTGGATGCTTGCCTTTTTTAGGGGAAAGTCCAATTAGTATTGCCTTAAAGCACCTGCAAGAGGATTTTGAAGAGCCTAAGAAACTGAATCCATTAATTCCGCAGAGTGTGGAGAACGTAATTCTAAGATCCATGCGTAAGAATCCGGAGGAACGGTATCATTCTGCCAAGGAAATGCTACAGGATTTGGAAACCTGCCTGCTCCCGGAACGTCGAAGTGAGTCAAAGGTAGACTTCCATGATGAATATGATGAGGACAAGACTCGCATCATTCCTGCTATCAAACCTCTTCCAAGAGGGAGCGGCTCCCGCAACGGAGGCAGTGACAGGATGCAACGGGCAGAGGAAGAGTATCCAGTGACCAAAGGAAAGAAGAAATGGCTCAGTCCTGCATTATGGATTGGACTTACCTTACTGCTTCTAGTGGCCATGTTTAGCGTTGTGTGGTATGTGAAATCCATGTTGGACGTTCCAGAGGTGGCTGTACCTTATGTGGTCAATATGTCTCTTGAGGATGCAAAGCTTAAACTGGATGAAGTGGGTCTACTAATAGATGATCCAGTGATCAAGGAGTACAACCCCAACTTCGCTGAAGGTATTGTCTTTGACCAAAACAAGCCTGAGGAAACGATGGTGAAAAAAGGCACAAGTATTGTGCTTTCAGTGAGTACAGCTAAACCTATGGCAAACATGCTGGACTTTTCTGGAAAGACACTTGAAGAAGCAACCAAAGCTTTGATTGCTCTAGGGGTAACTGAGAATCGGATTACTTCGGACAACCGTAATAGCTCAGACGTAGAGCCAGGGCTAATCATCACGCAGGACCCGCTTCCGAACAGCAAATTTGACCCGGAAACGGCTCAGGTTACAATTATCGTGAGTAAAGGCGAAGAAAGTGTTGATATGCCCGACCTAACCGGCCTTACTGAGAAAGAGGCTGAAGCGAAGCTTGAGGAATTCAATCTTGTGCTTGGTGACGTGAAGGAAGATTCCAGCTTTACTGTAGACAAGGGCAAGGTTACAAAACAATGGCCTTATGATAAAGGTACCCCGGTTGCACCAGGAACCAAAATAACCATTTATTTAAGCACAGGCTATCCACCGGAAGCTCTAGAATATACTTTTAATCTACCTGTTGCTCCTACACAAATTGGTAAAAAGACCAAGATGCGAATTGTATTTGCAGATGCACGAAACAATGGTGAGAACCAAGAATGGGGAACCCGGTCAGTTGGTAAAAGTCAGGTGTTGTCTGTAAATCTGGTGTTAGCGCCGAATAAGGATGGGGTTGTCTCGCTATATCGTGATGGCGAATTCTTTGAGACTTATCTGGTTTCCTATATGGATGCCAAAAATAATACGGTGCCGATACCAGAGCAAGTGGGAGAACCTACGCCGGAGCCTACACAGCAACCAACGGAACAGCCAGCTACCCAAGACCCGGCAACGGATCCAACCATCGCTCCTGTAGATCCAGGGGATGGCAGTACAGAGAATGGGGAAGTAGATCAGACTGGATTCCAAAGTGGTAATGTTAAAGGTAAAGGGAAAGCAAAGAACGGCAATTGAGTAGAGAAACCAAACTCAGGAGAGGAAGGCTCACTATGTATGCCTGAAGGAGTAATTATTAAGGCTTTAAGCGGATATTATTACGTCAAACCGCTTCGGGAAGGGGCAATAGCCTCGGAGGTAACAGCTGTAACATGCAGAGGGCGTGGTGTCTTCAAAAACAGAGGAATTACCCCCCTTGTTGGTGATCGGGTAATCTATGTTCTAACAGAAAACGGAGAAGGTACGGTTACTGAAATTCTGCCGAGAATTTCCGAACTGATAAGGCCAACTGTCGCTAATGTTAGTCTAGCAGTACTGCTGTTTTCTGTTCGCGAGCCGGATATGAATCTGAACTTATTGGATAAATTTCTGGTACACATAGAACATTCCGGGATTGAAACGTTGATTGTTCTTACCAAACAGGATTTAGCAGAAAATGACCAAGAAACAACAAACCAAGTTAAAGAATTATATCAGCGTATTGGTTATGAAGTGATGGTTACCAGCTCACTGACGGGTTCCGGAAGTGAAGACCTGCGCAAACGGTTATCAGGGATCATCAGTGTGTTTTCCGGACAATCTGGCGTGGGCAAGTCAACTTTACTGAATCGGATTGTACCCGGCCTCCTTCTGGAGACAGGTGAGATTAGTCTGAGACTTGGTAGAGGACGCCATACAACCCGTCATGTTGAGCTGATGGATATTGGAGAGGGCGGATTTGTAGCAGACACTCCCGGCTTTAGCCAGTTGGACTTCCTCGAACTTGAAGTCGATGAACTCTCTGCTTGCTTCCGTGAATTTGTCCCTCTTGCGGAACAATGTAAATTTCGCGGATGTAGTCATCTGCATGAACCGGATTGCCGCGTAATTGAAGCTTTGGAAGCAGGGAATATCTCGATGAGCCGTTATGAACATTACAAGCTGTTTTATCAAGAAATGAAGGATAAGAAGCGGAGGTACTGACTCGATGATTATTATTGCCCCATCCCTATTGTCGGCGGATTTCGCCGCTCTGGGTGCTGAAGTAGCAGAAGCTGAGGCCAGCGGTGCGGATTGGATTCATGTAGATGTAATGGATGGACATTTTGTGCCCAATATTACCCTGGGCCCCTCAATTGTAAAAGCAGTGTCAGCTCATACGTCATTGCCGCTTGATGTTCATCTGATGATTGAAGCACCCGAACGTTATATTGCTGATTTTGCTGCCGCAGGCGCCGGAGTAATTACAGTTCATGCAGAAGCTTGCATCCACTTACATCGTGTCATTCACCAAATTAAGGAGCTTGGGCTTTTGGCTGGCGTGGCGATAAATCCAGGGACTCCTGCAGCTGCGATTCGTGAAGTGCTTATGGATGTAGATATGGTGCTGGTGATGACAGTGAACCCCGGTTTTGGAGGTCAAGCGTTCATACCTGCGACTTTGCGTAAAATTCGGCAGATTCGCCAGTGGGCGAATGAAGTGAATCCCGGTCTTCGTATTGAAGTGGACGGTGGCATTGCGGAGTCAACGGCTGCATTGGTTGCTGAAGCCGGAGCGGACGTATTAGTGGCTGGCAACGCGGTATTTGGACGGAGTGACCGTACAGCGGCGATTGCCTCCATTCGTGCAGCAGCGAATGAAAAGGCCCAATAAGAGGCCAATAAGAAGACTTGAGGTAATAGGATAAGCCCCATACGCATAAATATGGTTACATGAGCAGAAATCTCATGTAGCCTTTTTTTATTGAAATATAAGAAAGAAATAAGGTTCCCACAATCTTCTTATATTTCTTCTTATGGAACGGAGAGGACTGCAATGCCGTTTCGTTTCGGATTCAGAGTAAGTCTCCTACCGTAAGGCATGAAATGATGGGAGGGTGAATTATGAAATTTTACACATTCAAGCTACCGAGATTTTTGGGAGGTTTTGTGAAAGCAATTCTGAACACATTTCAGAAAAGCTGAGTCCCTAAAACAAAAGAAAACATGAAAAAAAGCACCTTACAAATGTAAAGGGTGCTTTTTGCTTGATAAAAAATATAGGTCGAGTCTGGAAGTTTCTAGAAACTAGACGCGCTCAACTTTACCGGATTTCAAAGCACGGGTGCTGACGTATACGCGTTTCGGTTTGCCGTTTACCAAGATACGGACCTTCTGAACGTTAACTCCCCAAGTACGACGATTACGGTTGTTTGCGTGAGACACGTTGTTTCCAGTACTTGGGCTTTTGCCTGTTACTGCACATTTGCGGGACATATATTACACCTCCTTGTTACTTACACCTGCATAAAACAATACTTAAATATAATATCACAGTAAAAAATGCTACGTCAACCGATTCAAAAACATTTATTTCTTTTGTCTCTTATAGTACAATATATATTAGTGTATTATGTCCAGTTAATGAATGCGTTGATTAGGCATGAAGTGTAGGAAGGGGAATTCTCATTGAGCAAGCGTTCTATAAATGGAACAGACTTTACCGCAATGGTTTTAGCAGGTGCGGATAAGCTGCAGCAGCATGCTGAGTACGTCAATTCTTTAAATGTCTTTCCGGTCCCAGATGGTGATACGGGAACTAATATGAATTTGACGATGACTGCAGGTGCGAATGAATTGAAGAAAATTAATACATCCTCTGTTGGTCAATGTGCTGGTGTCCTCTCTAAAGGTCTTTTAATGGGCGCACGCGGCAACTCCGGTGTAATACTGTCTCAGTTGTTCAGAGGCTTTAGCCGGTATTCTGCGCAGCATGAAGAGCTTAGTACAGTACAATTTGCAGCAGCATTGCAAACAGGAGTAGATACCGCTTATAAAGCAGTTGTTAAACCGGTAGAAGGAACTATTCTTACCGTTGCCAAAGAAGCTGCAAGACATGCTGTTTATTATGCCCGCCGTACAAGCGATGTTACTGAGCTGATGACAGAAGTGTTGACGAAGGCTAAAGAAGCATTAGCGAACACACCTGAGCTTTTGCCTGTGCTTAAGCAAGTAGGTGTTGTTGACTCTGGAGGGCAAGGCCTGGTTTATATCTACGAAGGCTTCCACCAGTACCTGACGAACGGTAACCATGCCGTTAGCACCCCATCACAGGGACAAGCCGTTCCAGTGAAGACTGTGCCCGTTTCCGTATTAACGAAAACGGATCTTGCCTTAACAACGGTACAGACTACTGCACAATCTCAGCTGTCTACGGAAGACATTGAATTCTTATACGATATGGAATTTTTCATTAATCGTCACCTAGGCGGAACCGCTGTAGCGGATTTTGATGAGGATGCATTTCGGAAAGCGTTATCAGTTAATGGCGATTCCATCATCGTTATTTCAGACGATGAGACCATTAAAGTGCATGTACATTCCAAAGCTCCCGGTGAGGTCCTTAATCTGGCCTTGAAATTCGGAGAGATCACACAAATCCATATTTTAAATATGCGAGAACAGCATCGCGACTTACTTACGGCAGGAATGGATATTGCTCCAATGCCGGAGGTTTTTGCAGATATTCCTAAGGAGATAAGCAGTATTCAATCTCCAGCGGTACCCCCGGCGGACGATTTGGCTCCCTTTGGATTCATAGCGGTATCATCCGGTAAGGGGATAGCTGATATTTTCAAAAGTCTTGGAGTAGATGCCGTCCTGGCAGGAGGCCAGACTATGAACCCGAGCACAGAGGATTTCGTAAATGCGATCTCTTCTATATCTGCGAAGCATGTTTATATCCTGCCTAACAACTCTAACATTATTTTGGCTGCACAGCAGGCCAAGGAACTGTTGGAAGGTGAACGTGATATTACAGTGATCCCTAGCAAGAGTATTCCTCAAGGAATCGCGGCCGCCTTTGCTTTTCAGGAAGAGGATGCAGTCGAGAGTAATACTGAGAACATGCTCGAGGCTATCTCCCAAGTTAAATCGGGCCAAGTGACCCACGCAGTGCGTGATACCAGCTTTGACGAACTAGAAATTAAATCAGGGCAATTTATCGGGATCTCCAACTCCAAAATTGTCGCCGCAGCGGATGATCTTTTGGCTTCGAGTACAGCTTTATTATCCAATATGATTGAGAATGGCGATGAAATCGTCACGATCTTGATTGGTGAAGAAGCGAATGCGGAGGTTACGGAGACTTTGGGTCAGTGGTTGCAAGAGACCTATCCGGATGTGGAAGTTGAAATACATGAGGGCGGCCAACCAATCTATTACTATTTATTTTCCGTGGAGCCGTAACCTGAACTTATTACTCTAAAATATAGCGGTATGTGCAATTAAATGGGGGAGGCAATCTATGAATCGTACCATAATCGTAACCGATAGTACTTCCGATATCCCGCCAGCAATGGCGGAAGCACTGGGTATTGAGGTAGTCCCATTGACATTAATGTTCGGCGAAGAAGCTTTCCGGGACAATTTGGATATGACACCAGAGCAGTTTTATGAGCGTCTTCCCCGTTCTCCACAGCTGCCGACTACTTCTCAACCGTCACCGGTAGAGTATATGAATGTTTACCGGACTATTTTAGAGCGTTATCCGGATAGTTCTATTCTTTCCCTTCATATTTCTTCCGCTCTAAGTGGGACCTACCAATCCGCAATGCTGGCTAAATCCATGCTTGAGGAAGAGGGGGAAGGGATAACCGTTGTGGATACCCTTTCTGCGTCCTATGGATTCGGTGTAATGGTAACTCACGCGGCCAGATTATCTGCAGAGGGTAAATCAGTTCCTGAAATTCTGGAATCCGTAGAAAAGCTGCGTCTTTCCCGTAAATTGTACTTTTTGGTGGATACCTTGGAGTATCTTCAAAAGGGAGGCAGGATCGGTAAAGCATCTGCTGTACTGGGTACATTACTGAATATCAAACCGATTCTCTCGATTGACTCCGAAGGTGTTATTTATGCGGTTGAGAAGGTCAGAGGACGGAAGAAGGCAGTTGCCCGTATGATCGAGCTGTTCAAGGCAGATCTGCAGGGTGTGAATAAAATTAATGTGGCTGTGGGTCATACCGCTGAACCGGAGTCCGGCAAGGAATTCCTTAACGAACTGGCGGGGCATTTCACGCTGGAAGAGCAAGTGCTAACCAACATAGGTCCTGTGGTTGGCAGCCATGTCGGAAACGGAACTTTAGCCGTATTCATCTGGCCCGCATAATGAGGGATGAACATGACACAGTCTTTAGATAAAATTGAAGTTAAGAAAATAACTGGCGTGAGCGCTCAAAAGCAAGGCGAGCTCCACGCCTTTGGCGTTTCTACAGTGAAGGATTTGCTGGAATATTATCCGTTTCGCTATGAGGATTATCGACCTCGAACGTTAAGTGAGGTGAAGCATGGGGATAAAGTGACGCTGGAGACCAAAGTAATCGGCATCCCTGTGCTGCAGCGGTTCGGTGGCAAATCACGTCTTAGCTGCAAAATGGTGGCGGAGCCATGGATGTTCACTGCCACCTGGTTCAACCGTCAATATGTACGGGAGCAGTTGACTATAGGCCGGGAGATTGTTCTTACAGGCAAGTGGGATCAGAAGCGAAATCAAATTACAGTAACCGATTATGAATTTCCTGACCGAGGTGAAGGGAAGACGGGGACACTGCAACCTGTATATTCTGTGGGTGCCAAGATTACG
The DNA here is from genome assembly GCF_000757885.1 of Paenibacillus wynnii. Taxonomy (NCBI): domain Bacteria; kingdom Bacillati; phylum Bacillota; class Bacilli; order Caryophanales; family Paenibacillaceae; genus Paenibacillus; species Paenibacillus wynnii. The sequence continues at coordinate 614,429 of NZ_JQCR01000003.1, forward strand.
CAGTCATGGATTAGAAAAGTTATTCATCAGGCCTTGCAGCAGTTCGGCGACCTAATCCCGGAAATTTTACCCCAATTGATTCTGAGGAAATACGATTTCATGCCCCGGAAACGGGCAATCGCTACGATTCATAAGCCTGAGGACAGTCAGGAAGGGCAGCAGGGGCGGCGGCGCATGGTATACGAAGAATTGTTCCTTTTTCAATTAAAGGTCCAAGCCTTTCGTGTACTAAATCGCGGACGAATGGACGGAGTAGTTCACACCACGGATAACGCCACGATCCGACAATTTGTCCGCAGTCTTCCATTTGAGCTTACAAATGCCCAGAAATCCGTGGAGCTTGAAATTCTTCATGATATGCGCTCTCCCTACTGTATGAATCGGTTATTGCAAGGGGATGTAGGCTCCGGCAAAACTGTTTTGGCTGCCATTGCCTTGTTCACTACAGTCCGCTCAGGGTTTCAGGGTGCTCTTATGGTTCCAACGGAGATATTAGCTGAACAGCACATGAGGTCTCTTACGAAGATGTTTGAGCCGTTTGAGATTACGGTTGGGTTGTTAACAGGAAGTGTAAACGGACGTAAACGTAAAGATTTATTAGCTTCACTCCAAATGGGGATGACGGATATTGTGGTAGGAACCCATGCCTTGATCCAGGAGGATGTCTTCTTTCGGAGTCTTGGGATGGTTGTGACGGATGAGCAGCATCGATTCGGAGTGAATCAACGCGGTGTATTGCGCCGTAAAGGCTACAACCCCGATGTACTTACGATGACAGCCACCCCTATTCCGCGTACACTGGCGATTACCGTATTTGGTGATATGGATGTGTCTACGCTGTCGGAGCGCCCCAAAGGGCGTGTACCCATTACTACCTACTGGGTGAAGCATGACCTTTTGGAGAGAGTACTGAAGCTAATTAGACGTGAGGTAGACCAAGGGCGGCAGGCCTATCTCATTTGTCCCCTCATTGAAGAGTCGGACAAGTTGGATGTTCAGAATGTTATTGATCTGCATATTCAGATGAGTCAGGCCTTTCCGGATTTTAAAGTTGGGTTATTGCATGGACGGATGACACCGGGTGAAAAGGATGAGGTTATGCGCGCGTTCTATAGCAATGATCTGCAATTGCTGGTCTCCACAACGGTTGTAGAGGTGGGTGTTGACGTTCCGAATGCTACACTGATGGTAATCATGGATGCGGATCGTTTCGGCTTGTCACAGCTGCATCAGCTGCGTGGGCGGGTAGGCAGAGGAGTCCACGCCTCTTTTTGTGTACTGGTTGCTGATCCGAAGTCTGAAATTGGGCGGGAACGGATGAGCGCTATGACAGAAACGGATGACGGATTCGAAGTCTCGCGGAGGGATTTGGAGCTGCGTGGACCTGGAGATTTCTTCGGGACGAAGCAGAGCGGATTGCCGGAGTTCCGCTTGGCGGACATGACTGCAGACTTCGATGTTCTGGAACAAGCAAGGGACGATGCGGCCGAGCTGCTGAAGGATGCTCAGTTCTGGACTTCTCCTGATTTCGCTCCATTACGGAGTTATCTTCAGGGCGAGCAGATTTTCCAAGGGGATTTAATTGATTAATTAGGCACATGCGGCTCTTCACCAACATATACTAAGCAATATTGGATATGATTGGGGGTGCCGAGCTTGAATTATCAGCAATTTGGAATCAGCCCGCAGCTCGTAGAACGGATTAAGCTGAAGATGAAGAATCCTGCGATCAAGGAACGTGTTAAGAATATGATCAATGGAATCTCTAAGAAGGATCTTCAGGACGGTGCGATTGTACGTAGGCTGGTGCGCAATGCAGCAGGTGTGATGAGTGAGAAATTAACATCTACACAAGAAGAACAAATTGTGAAGTTTATTATTGCTCAGAAAATTGATCCCAATAATACCTTTCATCTTATTCGTCTGTGGGGGATGTTCCGCTAAGGATTGTATAAGGTACTCATAATAAAAAAGCGTTCCAGCCCGACAAAGGCAGGAACGCTTTTTTAGCCGTTTATTTTAATGAATACGCTGCATATGAAGAATTACGTCACTCCAATACCCATTATCCAAATTACTTATCTGTACTCCGGGTTCACCCCAGGTGTGAATAAACTTGCCGTTTCCGATATAAATGCCGACATGTCCAGGAATCGCATTACTTTTGAACCGTCCGGGTACGGTGAAGAATATCAGGTCGCCTTGCCGCAGCTCGTTGCGATTGACACGTCTCCCTTGGTTATCCTGATCTTTGGCTAGCCTCGGCAAGTTAACACCGAATTTCCGGTACACATGGCGGGTAAATGAAGAGCAGTCAAAGGTCTTGGTATCCTCGTACGGTCCAGCTCCAAATACGTACGGAACACCCATATACCTTTTAGCGTAAGAGACTAATTCATCGGTATTCACGGAAGTTCTACTTTGGATTCGGAAAGACTGAACCTGGTTGTTATTTATAGGCTCTGTAGGGGTGTCAATCATAACCTCACCGTTGTTTGAATTTATGCTTACCTTAGTTTGCAGAAATTTCGATAACGAGGTGGTCGTCAAATAAATATGACCGTTTCGTCGCTGTGGGGCTTCCGGTAAGTAGAACTGCTGGCCAAGGGAGTATACTTTCCTCGAAGAAGGACGCATCATGTACATCACATCACTGTAACCGATTTTGGCGTAACCCCCGTTCGAGGATTCGTCTTTAATACGGTATCCGAGAGAGGCTATAGCTGGTTCAAGCGGAACCCATGTCTTTCCTGTCTGGTCTGTTATTGCAGATTTCTCGATATAGCTGGAGGCAGCTGTTCTATACTGGGAATTAGAGTTTGCAGATTGCGGGCTAACGTTTTGAGTGTTGCCGCAAGCCGTACCAGTCGAGACAATAGCCGTCAGAATAAGGATAGATTGTAATTTTTGCTGAAAAGATATCATGTCACACGCTCCCCTTATAAACTGTAAGTTAAGTGTGTGCAGAGGGCGTTTTATTATGTATTCAGAGCTAGGTAATGTATGTCAAGGAAATCAACTCTGTTCATATATAAAAAAATGAGATTGTGCTTATTTTGTAAAATATGGCGAGAACATAAATGATTGACGGATAATCAACCTCCATATAATATTAAGTTTAATAGATTTTCCTAGGCATATGTAAGGTTTGTGGGAGCTTATGCTTTAACGCTTTTATCTATAAAAGCGACAATGCTGTGGCGCTACTTCCTATGCACGCGCTGATACCGTAAACGAAAAGGGGTATTATGATGAAAAAGAAAAAAGTCTGGGCGGGTTTAAGTTTATGTTTGGCACTGATTGCCGCAGGTTGCGGTAATAATTCTGCTACGAATACGAATACAGGTACTGGAACGAACTCAGGAAATGCCGCTACTGGCAATGCTGAGACGAAATCTTACAAAATTGCCATATCACAATATGTGGAGCATCCTGCACTTGATGCAACCCGAGAAGGGATTCTAGCTGCGTTAAAGGACGCGGGAATCGTTGAGGGTGAGAATCTTAAAGTGGATTTCGAAAATGCACAAGCCGATGCCACCAACAATCTATCGATCGCCCAGAAAATTGCGTCTGATGACAATGATCTGGTGCTTGCCATCGCGACACCATCTGCTCAAGCCGTTGTACAATCGATGAAGAACGATACACCGATTCTTTTCGCAGCTGTTACGGACCCACTGGATGCCAAGATTGTAAGTGATCTGGAGCACCCTGGCGGTAATGTATCCGGCGCATCGGATACGAATCCTGAAGCCATTACTAGACTGATGGATTATATTGCAGCCAACTTTCCTAAGGTAAAGAGACTGGGTCTGGTTATTAATGAGGGCGAACAAAATGCAGTTATCATGGCAGATCAAGCCAAGAAAGCTCTCGATAAGCATGGAATTGAGTTAGTAAAGGCAGCTATTACGAATACTTCTGAAGTGAAACAGGCCGCCGAATCACTTATTGGCCGAGCAGATGCCTTGTATATTACTCTGGACAATACAGTAGTTAGCGGAGTAGATACGATCATTCAGACCGCTAATGATAATAAAATCCCATTCTTTGCCAGTGACCGTGATACGGTTGAGAAGGGTGCTTTTGCAACAGTTGGATTTAAATACTACGACCATGGATACCAAGTAGGACAAATGGCTGTAGAGATTCTCAAGAATGGTAAAAAAGTCGGCGATCTAAAAGTTACGATGCAGGAAAAGCTGGACCTTATTCTTAACTTAAAGGCTGCTGCAGCCCAAGGTATTGAAGTAACTGATGCTATGAAGGCAGATGTTGCGGATCAAACCAATAATATTATTCAATAAGACACATTAGAGATGTGAGGGGCGTTTCCTTAAGAGAGCGCTCCTCTGCCGTTTGAGGGAGGAAGTCACCTATGTCAGAACAAATAATCGGAGCCATTGAACTGGGGCTGTTATTTTCTTTTATGGCTCTAGGCGTGTATATTACATTTCGGATTTTAGATTTTCCAGATCTAACAGTAGACGGAAGCTACACAACAGGCGGTGCTATAGCTGCTGTAATGATTTCTAATGGTTTCTCACCGTGGCTGGCAACTCTGGCTGCATTTGGCGGAGGGATGGCTGCCGGAATGTGTACGGGGCTACTTCACACCAAAGGAAAGATAAACGGCCTCTTGTCAGGAATTTTGATGATGATTGCGCTCTATTCCATTAATTTACGGATTTTGGGGAAACCTAACGTTTCATTGATGGGAGATAACTCTCTGTTCACTTCGATAAATCCTCTGCTTGTCATGCCTTTTGTAGTTATTTTCGTGAAGGTACTTATGGATCTCTTCCTGCGAACGGATTTGGGACTCGCACTGCGGGCGACGGGTGATAATGCACGAATGATTCGAAGCTTTGGAGTAAACACAGATAATACGACTATTCTCGGTATAAGCCTGGCTAACGGAATGGTAGCGCTCTCGGGAGCCCTAATCGCACAGTACATGGCTTTTGCTGATTCATCTATGGGTATTGGTATGATCGTTATCGGATTGGCTTCTGTGATCATTGGAGAGGCTATCTTTGGAAAAGGGAGTGTGTTCCGCGCAACTCTGGCGGTTGTACTTGGTTCCATCGTCTATAGGATCGTAGTGGCACTTTCGTTGAGAGTAGACTGGCTAGAGGCTTCCGATCTGAAACTGATTACCGCCATCATTGTTATAGTTGCTCTTGTATTCCCTTCTGTACAGAGATTTTTGAAGCTTAAAAGCACGGCTCGGAAGCGCACCATTGAATTGGCTGAACAGGCCCTGAACAGCAAGAAGGGGGGGGCTATCGATGCTAAAGCTAGATAATGTAACCAAGCTCTTTAACCCCGGGACACCCGATGAAAAAATCGCGCTACTGGGCATAGACCTCGAACTGCATTCTGGAGATTTCGTTACGATAATTGGAAGCAACGGTGCTGGTAAATCGACTCTGATGAATATCATTTCCGGTGTAATGAAACCAGATCTGGGTGAAGTCCGGATTGAAGGTAATTCAATAAGCCATTTGGCTGAGTATCAACGAAGCCGCTGGATAGGCCGAGTCTTTCAAGATCCCATGGCTGGGACTGCGCCGCATATGACCATTGAAGAGAATCTGGCAATGGCTTATAAGCGAGGCAAAAGCCGGGGGTTGTCCTTTGGAGTTAGTGCATCCAAGCGAAATCTGTTTCGTGAACAGCTGGAACACTTGGGTATTGGACTAGAGAACCGGCTGCGTGCCAAGGTTGGCCTGCTGTCCGGTGGGGAGAGACAGGCACTAAGCTTGCTTATGGCCACCTTTACTCAGCCCCAAATCTTGTTGCTGGATGAACATACAGCTGCGCTGGACCCTTCCCGTGCGGAACTGATTACGAAGCTGACAGAAACCATTGTCCGAGAGAAGAAATTGACGACCCTTATGGTCACTCATAATATGGAACAGGCTATACGGCTTGGGAACCGCTTGATTATGATGGACAAAGGAAGCGTGATACTGGATATTGATGAGACCCGTAAGAAGGATCTTACGGTAGAACGTCTTCTCGGTGAATTTGAAGCGATAAGCGGCCACAAGCTGGCAGATGATCGAATGATGCTTGGCTAGGCTTCTCCAATAAGAGATGACCCGAATAAGGCTTGGATATGTAGTCTGGAACCAGACAGCATATTTAAGTCTTTTTGGTGTATATTCCCAAATACAATTATTATCGTTTATTATATATATGACTCAAAACCAAATCAGTAGTTGACCGTTTGTGAAACAAGCCGCTACGGGTTCGGAGTAATTGAAATATAGGTTGAAATCGGGCTTTAAAGGCGAACACTACCGTTTCTCCAGAATCCCTCCGACCCTTCGCTCTGTCCGATCATATAGTAAACCTCTGATTTTTAAGACTGAGCCAAAAAATTTAATTGACATATTAGAAAGTAGAGTGGATTATGCGAATCATCAGAAATAATAAGAACGCTTACAAAAACTCGAACATCTTTAATAAAATGATTTTGCTAATCTCCTTTATGCTGCTTCTCTCCTTTCTCTTCTCCTTAACCGTGCTTCAATATGTGTATCGTATTTATGACAAACAGATTTATGAAAAGGCCTCAGAGGTGCTTGGGATGTCTTCTATAAGTATTGAACGCGAGTTGAAGGAGCTGGAGCAGCTATCGTATACGGTGGTCACTGACGAGCAAATTCAACAGTGCCTGCGCCAATTGCAAAATAATCCTACTCCTTATGAAAGACAGCTTCTTAATAACAAAATTATTAATAGGTTAGTAGCCTTTGCCGGCGCGGAGAAATACGTCTATTCCATGATGCTGATGGATGTGAATGAGGGGGTTATGACCGCTGGCAATAGAGAGGGAGTAGCGATATCTCTTCAGAATCAATTAAAGACACTGGCGATTGATGCTAAAGGAAGCAATACTTGGCTAACGCAAGGCAGTAATAACTCTCTATTGGCTGTTCGACAAATTAAGTCTTATACCGGTTCGACGTTTACGTTAGACAACCTAGGTACTCTAGTCATCCGTATTAGGATTGACCGGATTATTGCGGATAGTACGGATCTTGCCACAAGTAACGGACAGCTTATTATAGCCGACGCCGAAAGCGGGCTGGCTATTTACCCGAAGGCTCCGATACTTGAACCGCAGGAGCTGTCGGAGGAGGTAAGGCGTCCGGATGCCTATCGCACTGCGAGCTATGAAGGGGGGACCTATTTCGTAGCTAAAACGAATTCATCGTACATGGAATGGACGTATATCAATGCCACTCCTTTTAACGAGATATTCAAACAAATCAATCTGGTTAAGCGACTGGTAGTTTTAATTTTTGCTTTCATACTTTTACTGGGATTAATCCTGGGTTACCGCCTAGCCCGCAGCATCGTCCGTCCTATTAGTAAATTGACTCAAAAGATGAGGCAGATTGAGAAGGGGGATCTGGACAACTTGGAGGAACAAGCTCTGGGGTTGGTCTCCCAAACGGCACAGGATGAGGTAAGCCAGCTGAATAGGACCTTCAAGATGATGATTCGCAGAATCCGAGAACTTATCGACGAGAACTATGCAAAACAGCTTGTAATTCGAGAGACGGAGCTTAAAGCGTTGCAAGCGCAGATTAATCCCCATTTTTTATACAATACGCTCGAGTCTATTAATTGGCTGGCCAAAATAAACAAGCAGTCTAAGATCTCTGAAATGGTAGAAGCACTTGGCTATTTACTTCGAAGCTCCATTGGTCTTAAGAATCCGCTTATATCACTGGAAAAAGAACTAAGCATTGTTCGAAGCTATATTACGATTCAAAAAACCAGATTTGAGGAGAGGCTTATTTTTGAAATGGACATCCCTAAAGATATACAAAATGCTCAAGTCCCGAAGCTGACTCTGCAGCCCTTGGTAGAGAATGCAATCCGTTACGCACTTGAGCCTAATATTGAGCCTTGCACCATTACAATCTCAGCCAGCTTACAGGAGAATAGTCTGGATTTAAGAGTTAGCGATAATGGACCGGGGATGACTGCTGAATTCATAAGGGATTTGCAACAGGGGAGAATTCAGACGCGTGGAGAAGGCATTGGCCTGGCTAACATTACAGAGCGTGTTAAATTAGTCTTTGGGCAAGAGTGGGGTACAGAGATTGAAAGCGAGCCGGGGGAAGGGACGACCATTCATGTTCGAATTCCCTATTGGAGAGGAGAAACTAAGCATGTATAAGCTGCTGTTAGTAGATGATGAACGTCTTATTCTGGAAGGGATATCTCAAGTAGTGGACTGGGCAAAGGCGGGGACTGAGCTCGTCGGGACGGCTAGAAACGGTATTGAGGCTTTGGTGAAAATAGAGGCCATGCGCCCTGATATTGTGATTTCTGATATTTCTATGCCGGGTCTTGACGGATTGGAATTGGTGCGAAGATGCAGCGAGCGGTTTCCTGAAATTAAATTCGTTATGTTGACAGGTTATAAGGATTTTGACTATGCACGGACAGCGATGCAGCACGGTGTTAAACATTACCTTTTAAAGCCTTGCAACGAAAATCAGATTCATGAAGCTCTGGTAGAGCTGGGGCTGGAGCTGAGGGAGCTCAAAAGACGGGATCTATTCGTAAGCGGTATTAAGCAGAGACTTACCAAAGTACTTCCCCATGTGAAAGAACAGTTCTTGAAGGAATGGATCTCCAACAAAACCTATGGAAGCCACGATCTTGAATATTACCAAGATTTATTCGGCATAGAACTGAACGATAAAAGTGTGAGGCTGATTCTATTCAAGCTGGAGGATCCCCACGAGTATGAGCATCTGTTCGCCTTGCAAAATATTGTTCAGGATATGCTTCAGGAGGTTTTGTTGAGCACTACCATTGGCGGCCACCTGCTAGTTCTTCTTGAGGATAAGCAAGAAGTGGAAAATGATACTCTTTTCACGAGGATTGACGGTGTGAGGGAGGTCTTCTGCCGTTTTTATAAGATGAGTGTGACTATTGCAGTTAGTGATACGGATCGGATGATTCATTCACGCAGGTTGTATCGACAGACCTTGCAATGTATGAGTCACCGCTTTTACCTTGAGGATGGCAGTCTGATCACCGTAAGCGATCTCCCGGACAATGATTTTAGCGGGGGGGATGAAGTCGAACTCAATGAAGATCAAATCTGCCTGATGATTAAAGCAGGGGACAGAGGCGCGGTTGAATGTGAGCTGGAGCGTTTATTCGGCGTTTTATCTTTACAGCGATTGGATATTAATGTGACGCGGTCCTATGTTTTGCAGCTGTATTCCGCAATGATTCGTTTATGTGTACCGGAAGAAAGGAATGCTTTCACCTCGGGTCTGGCAGAGCTCGCAGAAATCCATTCTTTAGGGGGGCTTAAAGGTTATGTCAAAGAGGCGGCTACCCGTCTAACCACGATGTATGACCGTCATTTTGTCTCTCGGCAATCCTCTATCGTAGATAGTATGCTGCGAATTATCGCGGAGGATTTCCACAAGGAGGAGCTGTCTCTTGGTTCAGTGGCGGCCGAAATGCTGTATATGAATCCAGATTACCTAGGAAAAATATTTAAAAAGGTTACAGGTGAGAAATTCTCCAACTACGTTACCCTTTACCGAATTAACAAAGCTTCTGAATACATTATCCGTAGCGGGGACGTTAAAGTATTCGAATTGGCGGAAATGTTTGGTTTCGGCGGCAATGCCCAGTATTTTAGCCAGGTGTTCAAAAAAGTAACGGGAAAAACACCTACAGATTTTATGAAGGCCTAAGTTTCAGACTGATTATTAAACAAAGATAACGGTTTTTTGTATTCAACTTACATGGAAAATTTGAGAAAATTCACATATGGAAGCGCTAACAGTAAAGATGCCTTTCTAAAAATTGTTTGAAAAGGGGAGATTTAAAGTTGAAAAAAAGATCCGCTTTATTGGCTATCCCGTTGCTGCTCTCAATGCTTGCAGGCTGTGGTGGGGGAAATAATGCTCCTGCTGAAAATGCTAAAAACGTAGAAAAACCTGCTGAAAGTAACCAAACGGCTACGGAAGCTCCGGCTGAACCGGTGACTCTGCGCATCGCATGGTGGGGCGGAGATACAAGACATTCGTATACTCAGCAAGTTATTGATATGTACGAAGCGGCGAACCCCAATGTAACGATTGAACCTGAATATGCATCGTTTGATGATTATTGGAAGAAGCTGGCTCCTCAGGCTGCAGCGAATCGTCTTCCAGATATCGTACAAATGGATATTTCTTATATTAATCAATATGGATCGAACGGACAGCTTGAAGATATGACTCCTTATTTGAATAAACAAATTCAAGTAGGCGATGTAAATGAGAACGTTCTGGCTACTGGTAAAATTGGTGACAAGCAGTTTGGTGTTCCACTCGGTGTGAACGTACTTGGATTTCAATATGATCCGGCGCTGTTGAAGAAAGCTGGTGTGGATTCCATTCCTGAGAACTGGACATGGGATCAATACAAAGAAATTGCCATGAAAGCTAAAGCGGCTGGACTGTTCATGGACGGTTCGATGGCTGCGGATGTCTTCTTCAATTATTATCTCCGGACGAAAGGATTGGCCCTGTATAACAATGAGGGAACAGCACTTGGTTATGAGGATGATGCATTATTCAGTGATTTCTTCGGAATGCTGTCAGGCTTAATCGCCGACGGAGCGGTTCCTACTCAAGATAAGTTGAGCCAGAACAAGGGTGTTATTGAGGAATCAGAGATTGTGAAAGGAACAGGGGTTGGGGTTTGGCAGTGGTCAAATCAATATGTAGCGCTGCAAATCGCCGTAAACCGTCCGATGGAGCTGGCCCAAATGCCGGGTCCGGATATGCAAAAAGGACTTTATATGGAGCCAAGTATGTACTGGTCTATTACTTCTAACTCCAAAGCAAAAGAAGAAGCGGCTAAATTTGTTGACTTTTGGACGAATAATGCGGAAGCCAATAAGCTGATTAAAGGCGAACGCGGCGTGCCGATTTCCAGCAAAATCAAAGAATCCGTATCTACAGTGTTGACTGATTCCGGTAAGCAGGTATTCAAGTTTGTAGCGGATATGGAGCCTGTTACATCTCCTATGAGTCCTCCTGTAGGTTCACCAGAGGTTGTGGCATTGTTGACTGACCTTGCTGAACAAATGAACTTCGGACAGATCAAACCGGATACCGCGGCGGCACAGTTCCGTAAAGAAGCTAATTCCATTCTTGCCAATCGATAAGAGAAGCACAACTATACTGTGAGTCTAACCAGATAAGGAGTTGGAGACTTTGGGTTTCAGCAATCCGCTTCCTGTGAATCCACCGAATTCTGTTAAGAAATCGTTGCTAGGACAACACTTAAAGAGAAATTTGACCGGTTATGCTTTTATCAGCCCATTTATCATTGGCTTTCTATGTTTCACTCTGGTGCCGATGGTAATCTCTCTCTATCTCTCCTTTACCAAATATAATTTATTCTCCCCGCCTAGATGGGTGGGGATGGATAATTATATCAAAATGTTCTCGAATGACCCTAAATACTTACAGTCACTCAAGGTAACGCTGCTCTACGTATTTATCGGTGTTCCTATGAGACTAACCTTCGCATTATTTGTGGCAATGATTCTGAATACGAAGTCCCGAATGGTTGGAGCTTATCGCACGATTTATTATCTGCCTTCTATCATTGGCGGCAGCGTGGCAGTATCCATCATGTGGCGGAATATATTTAGTGATACAGGAATTATAAATGGATTAATCGGCTTCTTTGGACTTGGTCCTGTTAGCTGGTTTGGCAATCCAAGCGCAGCTTTGGTTATGCTGATCTCCTTGTCCGTATGGCAATTTGGATCATCTATGTTGATTTTTCTGGCAGGCCTAAAGAATATACCGAGTGAAATGTATGAGGCAGCCAGTGTGGATGGAGCCAGCTTTTTCCGCAAATTCTTCAAAATTACAATGCCTTTGCTTAGTTCAGTAATTCTATTTAACTTGGTAATGCAGACCATCAGCGCCTTCATGACCTTTGTCCCGGCCTATATTATTTCCAAAGGCGAGGGAGGTCCGATGGATGGAACTCTGCTGTACTCGCTCTACTTATTCCGCCAGGCCTTCATGTTCAATAACATGGGATATGCTTCGGCGATGGCTTGGGTGATGCTGCTGCTTGTGGGCATTATGACTGGAATTTTGTTCAAGACCTCGAAATCTTGGGTCTTCTACGAATCGGGAGGTAAATAATTTATGGCGATGAATAAAATCAAATGGCCGCTTTATCATATTCTTATCGGCGGGCTCGCCATCATTATGCTGTATCCGATTCTGTGGATGATCATGAGCTCCTTTAAAGAAAGCCGCATGGTATTTGTCACTGCAAAGCAGCTTTTCCCCAATCCTTGGGAGTGGGGAAATTATGCGAAGGGCTGGGAAGGAGTTGCAGGGTACTCCTTCGGAGTTTTTATCAAGAACTCACTAGTTATCGTTATCGTAGCTACTTTCGGAGCGGTCATTTCTTCTTCATTAGTGGCCTTTGGATTTGCACGTAACAAGTTTGTGGGTCACGGCTTATGGTTCGGCCTTATGATGATGACTCTGATGTTGCCTGCCGATGTGGTGCTAGTTCCGCAATATATCATTTATACGAAACTGAACTGGTTGGACAGTATCCGACCGATCGTAATCCCGCAATTCTTTGGAGTGCCTTTCTTCACCTTTCTGATGATTCAATTTATTAGAACCATTCCAGGAGAGTTAGATGAAGCAGCCACGATAGACGGCTGTGGGAAATTCAGACTTTATTTCAAAATCATTCTCCCGCTAATCCGCCCGTCTATGGCGACTGCAGCTATTTTCTCCTTCTACTGGCGCTGGGAAGATTTGCTTGGGCCGGTTCTCTACTTGAACTCCCCATCCAAATATACGGTTTCCATGGGGTTGAAAATGTTTCTGGACAGTGAATCTGTATCTAACTGGGGACCGATGTTTGCGATGTCCGTGCTTAGTCTTGCTCCGGTCATGTTGATATTTTTTATCTTCCAGAAGCAAATTGTGGATGGTATCAGCACTAGCGGATTGAAGGGATGACTAAGTGGAGGTTTATTGAAGGGTGTGAAAATGCATGACAGCTTTTACGTATGATGAAGAACAAATAAAAGCAACGATTGACCGTGTAATAGAGCGTACCCTCCGCATGGATTTTTCGTGGGACTGGCCAGGCGGAGTAGCCTTCTACGGAGTTTGCGAGGCCTATGAGGCAACTGGAAGGGAAGATTATCTCCTTGCTCTGAAAACATGGGTGGATGATAACATCGCGGAAGGGCTGCCGAAGCTGTCTGTAAATGGAGTGTCTATAGGCCACTGTTTACTAACGCTTTATCAAGCTACCGGAGATTCAAAGTACTTGGATAATGCTTTAGAGATGGCAGAGTTTCTGAGGAATATGGCGGAGCGCTTCGGTGAGGGGATTTTCCAGCATACAGTTAATTCACTTAGCTATGTATTTCCCCAGCAGGCTTGGGTCGATACGATGTTTATGGCGGGTTATTATTTATTGCGAATCGGGTATTTATTAGATAATAAGGATTATATAGAGGACGGGCTAGTTCAATATCACGGGCATGAACAATATTTGCAACATGCGGATAATCATTTATATTATCACGGCTGGGATCATCTGAATCAGAACAATATGTCAGGGATTCATTGGGCCAGGGGGAATTCATGGGCGGCACTTACGATGGCAAAAGCACTGAGTCTCGTGGAGGTTACGCATCCCTCATTCATGATTATTGAAGGCTCACTTCGGGATCAGCTTGCGGCTCTCGTTCGTCTGCAATCTCCCGAGGGCTTATGGCATACAGTACTGGATGACGACACTTCCTATTTGGAAACCTCGGCTTCCGCCGGGATCGCAACAGCGGTACTGATGCAGGGCCGATTGTATAATAAATATTCAAGCCTCTCGCTGCAAGGGATTCTATCCCGAATCAAGGAGGATGGTACCGTTACTGAAGTCTCTGCGGGCACGGCGGTGATGAACGATATTGATGGATATCGGCAGGTGCCGAAGAAACGTATTCAGGGTTGGGGCCAAGGCCTTACACTTGCCTATTTAGCACAGATTCTAAGAACAAAGAATAATCCCTTCGGATAAGTCCCTGTTGCCGTTTCATTTCTCCGTATGTGAGGTAAAGGTTAAGGAAAGATTAACTGGACGCTTGACTACTAAGGGGGAAGTGAACTATGGCAGATCACAGGCTTAAGGGTAAGGTTGCTGTCGTTACGGGTGGAGGCTCTGGTATAGGTCGTGCTGCGGTACTCGAGTTTGCAAGAAACGGGGCTAAGGTGGCCATGTTGGATCGTAGTATTGATGAGGCAGAGAAAGTTAAGCGTGAAGTGGAGCAGAATGGCGGGCAAGCTACTGTCTTTGAATGCGATATTTCTAAACCGGAGATGGTAGAAAAGGCGATTAAACAAACCGTGGAGCAATATGGGCAGCTGGATATTGTCTTTGCCAATGCGGGTATTAATGGAGCTATGGCCCCTATTGAGACTATGACTATTGAGGATTGGAACCAGACTCATGAGATCAATCTGCGAGGAACGTTCGCCACGGTTAAATATGCTATTCCTTTTCTAAAAGATCGGGGCGGCAGCGTGATCATCACTAGCTCTATTAATGGAAATCGAGTATTTTCAGGTATTGGTTTCTCGGCCTACAGCACAACGAAAGCAGGTCAGGTTGCTTTTATGAAAATGGCTGCCTTAGAGCTGGCCCGATACAAGATTCGCGTCAATGCTATATGTCCAGGAGCGATAGAAACAAATATTGACCAGAATACGTTTCCTTCGGATGATTTAAAAGAAGTGCAAATTCCCGTCGAGTTCCCGGAAGGTGGACAGCCTTTGGAAAAGGGGCCCGGCAGTGCTGCTCAAGTAGCTAAGTTAGCCCTATTCCTGGCATCTGACGATTCGGATCATATTACAGGAACAGAGATTTATTGCGATGGTGCAGAATCACTTCTGCACTGATTATTCAACATTTATTTCGCCACAATAGTTGTTATTCCAATTTAATTTGGTTTAACAACTATTTTATTTGCATTAAGATAACTATCTAATATAATTCACATAGCGAGTCTAAGTAGGAAAGGATGTTTGCATGAAACCGAATATTGGAGATATATATTGTGTATATGTTGAGCGTATTTCCCAATTTACAGCCTGCCAAGTCACAATGCTTAAGGATACGGACTCCGGCAAAAAAAGCCAGCTAGCCGCTATCCTGGAACTCGACTGGACGGGAGACAAGCTGCCGGATGAAGCTGAGCTCCTGAATATGAAGCCGCTCGTATGTGATTTTTATTTCTGGAATGATAAGTTGGATCACTGCTTGGTAGATGCGAACGTCCCACCTCACTACATTCTCGTAGGGAACCTACCCCCGCTTGTTACGGAGGAAACGAACAGTTACAGTGGTTGGCATATAGGTGGAAGTACACGTCGTCAAAGAAGGTGGAGCCTAATCGATGAAGATCGGCGACAACGCTTCAAAGAAGCGGCAAAGGATAACAGTCTAATTGAAATGGGTCAGGGTAACAAAAGCCTTTCCACGAATAAGGTGGATGATGACTTTCTTCAATCCTTAGAGGATCTGTTTGAGCTCGAAAAGCTGCCCTGTCTGACACAAATTCATGCCAACGGTCCTTATGAATCTCTTTTGCCATTTGTAATAAGTAATCCTATAATCAATCAACTTCATCTCACGAATCACGGTTACGCCAGCGTAGATGTTAGAGAGAGTAACCTCGAAACACTAATTATTGATGCTGAGGGACTTGGCGAATTGTTTTTAAATGAGGGGCTGGCGGAGCTTTCTTTCGTAGGCGTTCTTTCGCCAGATCTCATCATTCATGCTCATAATGAAGGAAGTTGGATAACAGCCAACTGTTCATCTAATGCGCCAATCAGCTGCGGTCTAAATCGCTTGCGTTGCCTCCATCTTAGAAGTGTTACGGAGCTTGACCTGCAACCGATTGTCCAAAGCTTCCCGGAACTGCGGGAACTGCGTATATGGGGGAAGCCTGGAACGGTCTCCAACATACACAGCTTAGAAAAGCTTGCCAGGCTTCAAGGGTTTAGTACTTATGATATGTTTGGATTCGCCGGAAATCAATTTCCAGGCCCTGATCAAATGTCTAACCTTTCTTGGTTGTGGATGACCAGTCTGCCGGCAGAAGCAGCCCAATTCATCAAGGCCAATTATAAGAAAGAAGTCGTGAAAGGTCTTGACCTCTCCATAAGCAAACCGCGAAAACCTGAATGGCTGGCTGAAAATGTATCCAATCCCTTCCGAGACTGGGATGGACGCGATAATATTACGCCGGCTAACGCAAAGAAAGCGGTTCAACTATACAAGAAAATGATTGCAAGCATTCACACCATGGAGGAACAGCGCAAGGAAGGAATTGAAGTTGTGAACGGATGTTGAAGGATATGGTGACTCTATACACCGAAGCTTTCAATACAATGGACAGGCGAACCGGATTTATTCTTACTGAAGAGCGCGAAGAAATATATACGGTTCTTGTAGAACTGCTGGATTATGCTGAACATAAACTAAGCAAAGACGGGATCGATAGGGTGGACAGAGACAAGCTGCTTGAAATTTTTAATACATTGCGGGATTTTTGAACTCATAGGACAAGAAGGACCAGAAACGGCTTCGTTGTCCCTATGCGGACGTCGAAGCCGTTTCTTATTATATAGAAAGTGCTTAAGATTTACTCTTGGGTGTACGGAAGGACAACGTCGGGGAGAACCATTCAACAGGAATCGATGGTTCTCCAGTAACGGATAATTACAAGTTTGTTTTCGATCCAGGTTGCTGCAGGGAGTCTGAATCTAAGGCAAATAAAGTTTAGAGGGAAATACCACTAAATACTAGAAACTTATCCGGTTAAAGGCTTTTTGAGGCTAAAACCTGAAATTGGAGGGATTTATCACCACTAAATATTCAATAGTTGATTCAACACTTAACTTAGTAGGAAAAATCCCTTCTAAAATAAGCCGAAGTCCAACTCATCACTGTAGAGACTCCTGAGCCTTAAGTTAATATCTTAAGTTCAATTTATTATAATATAATATAATAAAATAAAAATAATCAAATCATTGGTAATCCGTTATAATATACTGTGTTTATCATGTTAAGGAGAGGTTTCTATGCAAATGCACACAGAATCGTTAATCAAATTACTTATTGCCATGCTGTTCGGGCTTTTCATCGGCATTGACCGGCAATTAAAACAGAAGCCGTTGGGGATTCGGACCAGTATGGTCATCAGTATCGCGAGTTGTCTTGTCACCGTAGTCTCCATCCATGCCTACGACAAATTCGCAAACCCTAACCATCCTAACATGGATCCCATGCGGTTGGCAGCTCAAATTGTAAGTGGGATCGGTTTTCTGGGAGCAGGAGTTATTCTCAGAAGAGGCGGGGATGCAATCTCCGGTTTAACCTCGGCAGCATTAATCTGGACGGCTTCCGGGATAGGAATAGCGGTGGGGGCGGGCTTTTATATCGAGGCTGCTTATGCTGTAGTGCTGCTAATGTTCGCGGTTAATGTGGTACCTCTTTTAATCAAAGCGATTGGCCCGGAGGGATTGAACAAACATGAGGTCTCCGTCAAAATTATTATGGAAGCCAACTATGTCTTAACCGAAGTAATTCAAAAAATTGAGAACCGCCAAGAAAGTGAAAACAAGAAGTCCAAAGGCGGGACTAGAGTGATCCGCAGAATGAAAATTAAAGATTTGGAAGACGGAAGACAATTAATAGACATGGTTTTGTCTGCACCGGATAGGGATTATGCTACCGAAATTTATTATGATGTTAAGCATATCAACCATGTAATGAGTGTTGAAGTAGAACAATTATAAATTGACATGTCGCTTCAGAGGCAAGTTGTGGTAATCTAACAAGTGCAGAGACATTTTTTGATTCTGGAAGGGAGAGTTATTGTTAATATGTCAATTTCAGCATTTGAAGGACATTATGAAGGCGAGGCTGCCATTTGGTTGAAAGCCGGACGTTATGAGGCGGCAGTGCTGCCTGGAATCGGGGGGAATTTAATCTGCTTCCGAGATACCGAAAACGGTTACCGTTTTCTGCACGAGCCTGGTGCTGAGGAAATGGACGCTTTCAGACAAAACCCGGGCATTCATGGAATACCTGTGTTGTTTCCTCCAAATCGTTATGAAGATGGTAAGTTTCCGTGGAATGGACAAGTATATCAGTTCCCGGTCAATGAAGCCGCAACCGGCAACCATTTGCATGGGTTCTTACATACAGCAGCCTGGGAAGTTGAGGAATTCGGCAGCGGCGTAAGCGAAAGCTTCGTTACTGTGAAGATCCAAGTAGATGAGAATCATGACTCCTATCAATATCTCCCACATAAATATACCATTAAGCTTCGTTATACCCTTGGAGAAGGCGGATTGTCTCAACAACTGCTCGTCCATAATGATGGGGATGATATCATGCCGTGTCTGCTAGCCTTCCATACAGCGGTTAATGCTCCGTTTGCACCTGGAAGTTCGGCTCAGGATTACCGTGTAAAGCTTACAATTGGTGATCGTTGGGAGCTGAACGAACGGATGTTGCCTACAGGTGGCTATCAGGAGCTGCAGGCGGAAGAAGTAGCGCTTCGCGACGAAGGTGTATATCCTTTTTTTGCGGCTATGGACAACCATTACACCGCTGTAGCGCAAAACGGACGTAATCGTATGGAACTCACAGATAACAAAGCAGGGGTTACTCTTGTGTATGACGTAGGTACCTCCTATAAACAGTGGATGATCTGGAATAACTTTGCGACTGAGGGTTTCTTTTGCCCGGAACCGCAAATCAATCTGGTGAATGCCCCGCATGTTGACCTGCCAGCAGACCAAATTGGACTCTTTAGTTTGCAGCCAGGGGAATACTGGGAAGAAAGCAGTCGTTTGTACGTAAAAGCCTAATTTAAGTATTATTTTGTCGGAGAAGAGGCATTATGGAAGAAGACTTCCGTAACGCCTCTTTTCTTTATATATTTGTGAAATAGATATTTATTTTGTAAATTAAAAGGGGTATGATGGGCATGGGTTATTGTAGCTATATTCACAATTGAAAGGGGTTTCAGTATGAAAAAGCTGTGGCTTGTTTATGTCCTTCTAATCGGAATTTTCCTCGTATATGTACTGAATTACAAGCTTCAGGCTCGAACTGCAGATCCGTGGGAGACAACGGGGTTGCGGGGGAATATAGAAGACACCTATGTTATGGTCACCTTTCAGAGCGGGATCGATTATTGGAAAAGTGTCCTAAAGGGCTTCGAGGATGGGGCCGAAGAATTGAATGTCTCTGTAGAATATCATGGTTCTACTCAACATAATGCAAATGAACAAATGACCGTGCTTGAGCAGGTGATAGCCAAAAAGCCTGCAGGAATTGCCATCTCGGCAGTAAACTCTAAGCTTCTAACCGCTACGATCAACAAAGCGGTGGAGAGCGGTATTCCCGTAGTGCTATTTGACTCAGGAGCACCGAATAGCAAGGCTTATTCTTTTTTGGGTACAGATAATTATAGTGCTGGTATTGAAGCCGCCCGCAAAATGGCTGAATTGACAGGGAGTGCCGGCAAGATAGCTATTGTTACCACACCCGATCAGCATAATCATCAGGAGCGTACAGATGGTTTCCGTGACACGATAATTAACGAGTATCCAGATATGGAAGTTGTTGCCGTTCAGGATGGACGGGGTGATCAAGTCTATTCTAGAGAGGCTGCTGAACAAATACTAACAAGGTATCCGGGTCTCTCAGGAATATTTGCTACAGAATCGAATGGCGGTATAGGTGTTGCTGAAGCGGTACAAGCACATAAGGGGCCAGGAGTATCTCCCAAAATCATCAGCTTTGACACCGACAAGGGAACGCTTGATTTAGTGAAGAACGGCATCATCTCTGCTACTATGGCCCAGGGTACTTGGAATATGGGGTATTGGTCACTTATGGAACTGTTTCAGCTTAATCGTCATCTTGCTGCCGCTCCTTCGGGATATTCTCAGTATATGCCTATGACGGTTCCGGATACGGTGAATACAGGAATTGATGTAGTTACGCGGGCAAATGTGGATAACTACTATGCAAAGTAACTGCTGCAAGAGGGGGGTTGAATTATGACCCGTAAATCACGAATTACGATGGATAGTCTGAAATTAAATAATCTACCTTTACGCTACAAGCTAATTGTGCACTTTTTGCTCATTAGTATTTTGCCCTCTATCGGTTTAGGGCTATTAATAGGCTGGACTGTGGACCGCATTGTTGAAGATCAAAGCAATGAGAATACGATCCAGCTGATTGGAAAAGTTAATACGGCACTGGAGAATGATGTTGAGAATCTGCAGAAAATCACTTATTTAATATCCTTCGATCCAGGGGTTCAGAAGTTTTTAGCGAAGGGGAAATCCACTGACATTACGGGAACCACCAGCGGTGAATCTGCTCAATATAATATACGTAAATTTCTACAGGGCTTCACGACACTAAGCTCGGAAATCGCCGGTATCATGGTGGTGAACAGCGGGGGCGATTTCATTAGTAATGAGATGTACACGCGCTCTGGAACCAGTGTCACGGACGAAGAGTGGTATAAGGCTGCTGTTGATAATAAGGGGATTTTCAAAATTATTGGTCATCCCTATGGTCGGGCAGTAAGATCACATGCAGATTATAAGGAAAGTGAAGTTGTATCCGCAGTAAGAGCCATTATTGATCCGGAGACTCAGGTGGTTCAAGGTGTCGTGCTAGTGGATTTGAAGCTTCGTGTCATTGCAGAGACAGCTAGAGATGTTACGCTTGGCAAGACCGGTTATTTGACAGTGGTGGACAGTAGCGGGGATATGATATATACACCGCAGCATCCACTTATCAAGAATATACCTATGAATCTGTTCACAGAAACTTCTGGTATTTCCTCAGAGAAGGTGGATGGAAGGCATATCCAGATGATTTACAGAACCTCCCCGTTTACCGGATGGACGACCTTGGGTGTTTTTCCGATGGAGGAATCAGCCTATGGGGTCAGAGAAATCACGTTTAATGTCGTCACCTTTGTATTCGTGGTCTGCATGCTGGGCATGACGGCATCTTTTTATCTGGCTTATTCTATTTCAAGACCGATCTGTCAACTCATGTCCTTTATGAGCAAGGCAGAATCCGGTGATTTAACCATCCGCTATTGGGGGGAGCGATCGGATGAAATTGGGATGCTGGGTAGAAGCTTTAATACTATGCTGGCACAAATTGCCCGGTTGCTCTCATTAACAGAAGTACAGGAAAGGCAGAAGCGGGAAGCGGAGCTGCGCAGCTTGCAAGCCCATATTAAACCGCATTTCCTTTATAACACACTGGATACGATCCATTGGATGGCACGCAGTAAAGGGTCGGAGGATATTGCGGAGGTTGTTCACTCTCTGTCACGGCTATTCCGTCTGGGACTAAGCAAAGGAAGCGACATTGTTCCACTAGCCGATGAACTCGAGCATATTGTCAGCTATTTAAAGATCCAGCACGTTCGGTACAGCAGCAAGCTTGCTTATAAAATAGAAGCAGATCCGCAGCTTCAGGAGTTTTATGTATTGAAGCTGTTGCTGCAGCCCCTTGTAGAGAATGCAATCTATCACGGAATTAAGGAGCGCCGTGGTCCTGGGCATATCTCCATTGAAGTGACAGAAGCAGAAGGGGATCTTCTCTTGACTGTTCGGGATAATGGAGCTGGTATTCCACCGGACAGACTTGCGATATTAAGACAGAAGCTGAACAGAATTGGGGAAGAGTCGGGTTCTGGTGAGGCGGAGCCCTATCAAATGGAGGGGACAGGGAGCGGATACGGAATTCTGAATGTGCAGGCTAGAATTAGACTCACTTACGGTCAAGAGTACGGTCTTTCTATTGATAGTGAGTTGGGAACCGGGACTACGGTCACTGTTCGTCACCCTATCGTCCGAGATAGCTATAATACGCACAAAAACATATAGAGTAACTGCTCATGGAGGTTCAAGTTATGGAACGTTGGAGGGTCATGATTGCTGATGATGAATACATCATCCGGGAAGGCATTAAGCAGTCAGTGGATTGGGAAGGTCTGGGACTGCAGGTTGTAACGGAAGCAGAGGATGGAGAGGAAGCGCTGGACAATGCATTAGAACATAACATTCATATCGCTCTAGTTGATCTTAATATGCCCATTATGCACGGAATTGAGCTGATGAAGAAGCTCAGAGAGAAGCTGCCAGCCTGCAAGATCATTGTGATTACGGGACATGATGAATTTACCTACGCTCAGGAATCGATTAGACTCCAAGTGAATGATTATATTCTAAAACCAGCTGATCCCAAACAGCTGACACAGGTAATACGGGGTGTTAGGGATGAACTGGAGTCTGAGCGGCAGAAGAGTCAGCATTTGGAGCAGGCTTCCAGGCAAATCCTGAAAAACTTCCCGTTGCTGCGTGAACGCTTCTGTCAGGAATGGCTCGACGGAAACTTGAGCCCATCCGAGATAAAGGAACAGCTCCACTTTTTGCAATTGCCGTTAGTCCGTCCTGAATTGCTGGGTATTATCCGCTGGCGTTGGGAAGTGCAGAACTCAGGTATGAAAGAGAAAGAACGGCAGCTATTTATGTTTGCGATAGAGAATATTACGCTGGAGTTATTAAATGAATACCCTAAAGCTATTTTTCGTGATTCTACCGGTCTAATTGTTGTTCTTCTTTGGGAGAATAATGCGGAGGCCATGCTGGCGCGTGTGGAACAAGAGGTCCGGCTTCACCTAAAAATCGCTGTTGAGGTTGGTATTGAGCCGGTTGAGGGAGACATTACAGAGCTTTCTACTGCCTACCGCAAGTGTAGAGTATCTCTGTCTAAGGAAGTCCCCTTATCCCCTTTGGTACGTAGAGCTAAGCAGTATATGCTAGAGCATTACAATGAATACGGCTTGACTCTGGATTCAATGGCAGGCATGCTGCAAGCTTCTCCGGTTTATCTCAGCAGGCTGTTCAAGCAGGAGCTTGGAACGTCCTTTGGGGCTTATTTGACCCAGATCCGAATTCGGAAGGCTGCACAGCTGTTGAATGCAACGGATATGAGTATTTATGAAGTTGCCGAGCGGACAGGATATGAGACTCAGCATTATTTCAGCACATCATTTAAAAAACAAACGGGTGTATCTCCCCTGCAATTCCGCAAAGGGGCATCTCCGGAAGACGGTAGTGTTACTTAGGAGTCGCTTTTCATCCGAATCGTGGTCATTATTAACCTGCCGAGAAAATAACCTAATAAACTTAATGCGTAAGAAATCAATATACACGCTATTAAAATTCAATCCATAAGAAGGCCCTGCGAAAATAAAGACAGGTATAAGTGCCATTTCCAAAGATTCAAACAAATAAGCTAATGTACCTAATAATCCTCCAACAAACCAGTAAATGGTTGTAAATGTTATGAAATTCCGCCTTGCCTTGATAGCCATAATTAAACCAAAGATCAGCCATATCATATTAAAAAGAAAAGAAGCAATTACTTGTGCCTGAGTGGGTGGCCCCCCCATAAGATAACCGTTAAAATTAACAACGCTAAAAGGAATGGCGACTATTAAGGCAAATATTAAGTTTTGAAACACAGGATAACCTCCCAAATAATTACAGTGGTTCAACAACCAATCCATCTAAATAGAGTGTACTTCATATTTATTCCCTAGAAGAGAGGTAGTAAATATGAAGTATGATTAGACTTTGAGTTATCAACCGTGAGCGGACTCACGTTAATGAATAGGCGTTCATGTAGGAATACTCGGGGAGAACCTCTCACTGATTTGATTGTTCTCTAGTAACCGATAATACAAGTTTGTTTTAGATCCATTTTACTACTAGGACTCTGTACCTGTGATAAATATAGTTTAGAGGGAAAGTTTCCCTGTAAATCATAAATAAAACCTTGTAATCAACATGGAATTATCCATATTGGTAGCGTCAAGAAGTTTGTGGATAAGAGTAGAAGTATCTCCTAGGGTTATCCGCGAAAAAAAACGGAAAAACCTCTACCTACATGGGTGTCAATTTATATAGTTGCACATTCTACACTTATATTTCTCCTTTAGCACACTTTAGGGTGTTTAATTGCACTTTATACACTTATTTTTGGGTATTCCGGGGTTTAACCGGCATATTCATGTTTTTAGTTGCACAAAGTACATCTATCCATACATCACAGCACTAAAAGCTAGAAGTAAGTGTATAAGATACATCTATTTTACTGATGCCTCCGAAATATTCATCTAAAACCTAAAATCAGAGTGGGAAATTCCTTGTAATTAACTCCTTAGGAGTTGAATCCTTAATTAGTAGCAAAAATTCCTTCTTTTTATAAGCTGAAGAAAAAAACACAAAAAGCGAGAAGGAGCGAAAGGTAATTTGAAAACCATAGGAGCGATAGCAAACGCCTTGTATCCGAATTAACGTTACTACGTTTGTGAGCAGCATCCATGTGAACCCGTTGGAAGTCAATGATCGACTTTGAATTCACCTGTAAATAAAAGTTCAGTCTATATAATTATAGTATAGAAAGTAATTCATTTCCTTTAGTTTGAAATATTTGATAAGGGTGTTCCTTTAGCCATTTATATGGTGATTGGAACTCCCTTATTTTTGGCCCATTTATGAAAACGCTAACAAAGGTTTGATTTTTATAAAAACAGTAGTTTCATTGTAAATACCGCACCCACACTGCCTTGCTATACTCAACTTGTCAAACGAAGCATCCGCTTCCGTAAAGACAACAGAATAGTTCAGGGGGTATGGCCAAATGAAAAAATATTCATGGATGATGTTGACGATGGCACTTGTACTTATTTTATCCGCTTGTGGTAATGGTTCTAGTGGCAGTTCTGAAGGAGATAAAGGCAAGGTTGGGATTGCAATGCCGACGAAATCTTCGGAGCGTTGGGTAAACGACGGCAACAACATGGTCAAAGAGTTCGAGAAGTTGGGTTATGGGACGGATCTTCAATATGCGGAGGATGTCGTTGAGAATCAGGTTTCCCAGATTGAAAATATGATCACTAAAGGCGTAAATGCAATTGTAATCGCTTCAATTGATGGCGAGGCACTGACAGACGTGTTGCAAAAAGCGCATGATGCCAACGTAAAAGTTATCGCTTATGACCGCTTAATCAAAAAAAGTGAATATGTAGACTACTATGCTACTTTTGATAACTTTAAAGTCGGAGTGCTTCAAGGCTCATACATTGAAGAAAAGCTCGGACTGAAAGAAGGCAAGGGACCTTTCAATATTGAATTGTTCGGCGGTTCCCCGGATGATAACAATGCGTACTTCTTCTTTGATGGAGCGATGTCCATCCTGAATCCTTATATCGAATCCGGTAAATTGGTTGTTCGCAGTAAACAGACAACTATGGATCAAGTTGCCACCCTTCGTTGGGATGGAGCAGCAGCTCAAGCCCGTATGGATAACCTGTTGAGCGCGAACTATGCTTCCGACAATCTGGATGCAGTCCTTTCTCCTTATGATGGTATCAGTATCGGTATTCTTTCCTCGCTTAAAGGTATTGGTTATGGTTCAGGAGACAAGAAACTTCCAGTAGTCACAGGTCAAGATGCTGAGCTTGCTTCCGTGAAATCTATCCTGGCTGGCGAACAGACACAAACCGTATTTAAAGATACTCGTGAGCTTGCAAAGAAAGCGGTAGAGATGACTGAAAGCGTGCTTAAAGGAACAGAAGCAGAAGTGAATGATACAAAAACCTATGACAATGGTGTCAAAATCGTACCTGCATATTTGCTGGAGCCGGTATCTGTTGATGCTGCTAATCTAGATAAGGTTCTCGTAGAAGGCGGATATTACACTAAAGATCAACTCGGCCAATAATCAGCCGGTAATGGATAGGGAAATGAGGATGCGGCGGTGGGTCTGAATAAAGCCCGCTTGCCGCTTCCGTTATTACAGTCACAAGGAAAGCTGGGTGAAAAGCATTGACAGACTACATTTTGGAGATGAAGGGAATAACCAAAACGTTCCCCGGGGTCAAGGCACTCTCAAATGTTAACTTAAAGGTTAAAGAGGGTGAAATTCACGCTTTATGCGGCGAGAATGGCGCCGGCAAATCTACACTGATGAAAGTGCTCAGCGGTGTGTATCCTCACGGCAACTACGAGGGGGATATTTTATACAAAGGACAGGTCTGCCAGTTCAAAGATATCAAGGATAGCGAAAGTCTTGGGATTGTTATTATCCATCAAGAACTGGCGTTAATTCCGTATTTGTCGATTTCGGAAAACATCTTCCTCGGGAATGAGCAGGCGAAGCGTGGGGTGATCAACTGGAACGAAACGACGGTTAAGACAAGAGGACTGCTGCAAACCGTCGGCCTTAATGAATCGCCTTTTACACAGGTATCCACTATCGGGGTCGGTAAACAGCAGCTGGTAGAGATCGCAAAAGCACTCTCCAAGGAAGTTAAGTTGCTTATTCTCGACGAACCCACTGCGGCGCTCAATGAGGATGATAGTGAGAATCTGCTGGAGCTCATTTTGGAGCTCAAAAAACAAGGGATCTCGTCCATTATCATTTCGCATAAATTGAACGAAATCGAGAAGATAGCGGATTCCGTAACGATACTTCGGGACGGCCAGACGATACAGACACTGGATATGAAGAAAGACCAAGTTACCGAGGATGTCATTATCAAGGGAATGGTTGGGCGTGACCTGACGAATCGATATCCCGAACGTACTCCGCAGATTGGAGAAACGATCTTTGAAGTGCGGAATTGGGAAGTGTACCATCCGACTCAACAGGACCGCAAAATGCTGAATAACATTAATATGCATATCCGCCGGGGTGAAGTGGTGGGCATCGCAGGTTTGATGGGTGCTGGGCGAACCGAGCTTGCCATGAGCGTCTTTGGCAGATCATACGGTAAACGCATCAGCGGCCAAGTATTCATGCACGGCAAGGAAGTGCATCTAACGGACATTAACAAGGCGATGGACCACGGTTTAGCTTATGTTACAGAGGATCGCAAGCATTATGGACTGATTCTAATTGATGATATTAAGCGCAATATTTCTTTGAGCAGCTTGAAGAAGCTGTCCAAGCGTGGCGTGATTAACGAGAACGAAGAGGTGCTGGTTGCGGAGGAGTACCGCAGGAAGCTGAATATCAAATCGCCAAGTATCTTGCAAAAAACAGTGAATCTGAGCGGTGGCAATCAGCAGAAGGTTGTTCTGAGCAAATGGATCTATACGGGGCCGGATATTCTCATCTTGGATGAGCCTACCCGTGGTATTGACGTAGGTGCCAAATATGAAATCTACTCGATTATTAATCAGCTGGCGTCCGAAGGTAAAGGTGTGCTAGTCATCTCCTCGGAGCTTCCCGAAATTCTGGGGATGTGTGACCGGATTTACATTATGAATGAAGGGCATATCAGCGGAGAAGTCGATCGGCAGGATGCATCGCAAGAGACCTTAATGAAATACATGACACGAAGCAGGGGGTAATACCAAATGGGAGCCATAGGTGAACTTTTCAAAAAAAATATCCGCCAATACGGCATGATTGTTGCACTGATCTTTATATCCATTTTCTTTCAAATCCTTACGGATGGAATTTTGCTCAAGCCGCTTAACGTAACCAACCTGATCCTCCAGAACAGCTATATTCTTGTGCTGGCAATCGGAATGGTGTTAGTCATTATTACCGGTCATATAGACCTTTCTGTAGGGTCAGTAGCCGCTTTTATCGGTGCATTATCAGCAATAATGATGGTGGACATGCAAATGAATCCGGTACTCGCCGTTGTTCTCTCCTTGCTTATGGGTGCACTGGTAGGAGCCTGGCAAGGGTTCTGGGTAGCCTATATTAAAATACCGGCTTTCATTGTAACGCTGGCGGGAATGCTGTTGTTCCGGGGTTTAACGATGATCGTACTAAATGGTCAATCGATTGCTCCTTTTCCAAAGACGTTTCAGAAAATCAGTTCGGGATTTATACCCGATATATTTAATGGAAGTACGATGCATGTGTTAACGCTTATAATAGGTGTCCTTCTTTCCACACTTGTTGTGTATCAGGAATTCAAAACCCGTAAAATTCAAACCAAATACGGTTTCGAACAATCCTCTGTTTGGCTATCTGTTGCAAAGTCAGCAGCGCTGGTACTTGTAATTAATGCATTTACTTTTGTACTAGCTCAATATAATGGTATTCCGAATATCCTAGTTATTTTGCTGGTGCTGATCGCTATTTACTCCTTCGTAATGAACCGGATGACGATGGGACGGCATATTTACGCATTGGGTGGAAATGAGAAGGCAGCAAGCCTTTCCGGTGTCAAAACCAAGCGGGTTACCTTCTGGGTATTCGTCAACATGGGTGTATTGGCAGCACTATCCGGACTTGTATTCGCAGCTCGATTGAATTCGGCAACACCTAAAGCGGGAACCAACTTTGAATTGGACGCGATTGCTGCTTGCTTTATTGGTGGAGCCTCTGCTTCAGGTGGGATCGGAACCGTAATCGGAGCTATTATCGGCGGTCTGGTTATGGGTGTTATGAATAACGGGATGTCACTCGT
Organism: Paenibacillus wynnii; assembly: GCF_000757885.1. Classification (NCBI taxonomy): domain Bacteria; kingdom Bacillati; phylum Bacillota; class Bacilli; order Caryophanales; family Paenibacillaceae; genus Paenibacillus; species Paenibacillus wynnii. The sequence continues at coordinate 643,101 of NZ_JQCR01000003.1, forward strand.
AGGTCTAGGTGTGGACTGGCAGCAAGGAATCAAAGGACTTGTACTCCTGTTGGCAGTTGGATTTGATATTTACAATAAATCAAAAACCTCCTAAATTAGGCATATATCATACCCCAGCCGCTTCCGATTCACCTCGGAGGACGGCTTTTTCTCACAACTTGTATTGATGGGCAAATCAATAGATAATAAAAGGTAAAAAAGAGGGAGGCCCCCCTTGCAGCTTATTGCCATGATTACGATGCTGATTGATCATATAGGATATATCTTTTTTCCACAGGATATGACCTGGAGGTATGTCGGGAGAATTGCTTTTCCGATCTATTGCTACGCTCTTGTTCAAGGGCATATTCATACATCCTCCAAAACGAAATATTTATTACGGCTGCTGCTGATTGCAGTTCTGGCACAGCTTCCCTATAATCTGGCGATAGATCCTCATGGACTGAATATCGTATTTACATTACTTTTGTCTGCTCTTGTCTTGGCAGTACTGGATCGCTTTCCAAACCCAGGGCTTGCGTTAATTTTGGTTGCTGGAGTTAGTGTAACTATGGATTATTTCCCTGTCGATTATGGAGCGTACGGCTTGCTGCTGGTGCTGATCTATCGTTATGCCAAATCCTATTGGATGGTACTAGGCCATTTGTTACTGAATAGCTTCTATCTATTCTATAGCGGTTGGGTTATACAGATGACAAGCTTATTGCCTACTCTAATGATTGCTTTCGGTCCAGCTCTTTGGGGACAGTTAGAGAAACGGCGTGTCCCACGTAAGGTTTGGTGGTCCTTTTATCCGGGACATCTGTTGATACTGGCTATAATAAAGATGTATTTATATTAATTAAAAAACTGATAATTTACAAATCTTACCCTTACTGAGATAATAAACAGGTTATCAAATTATCCCAGGTAGAGGAGAAATGCAATGAGGAAATTTATCGCACGCTCAAAATGGTTTGTCCCTTTCATCGCAATACTATTAATCCTGGCAGGTTGTCAATCTATTGGTGGTTTTGATACCACAAAGGCATTGATCGGAAACGTCGACGTCAAATCGTCAGAATCCAATATGACGTTCTCCCTAAATGCTGTACCTGCAGCTGGTATTAGCCAAGAGGATAAGGACATGATCGAACTTATCAATTCGTTCTCTTTAAATGTTAGTCATGTCAAGCTTCAGGACAATGGTAATATTTCAGCACAAGGTTCTGTGATTTTTAAAAAGTTGAACTTGCCATTCTCAGTATACTTAGATAAGAAAGCTGTAGTATTTACTGTAGAAGGTGCTAAGCAGCCTTTCTACTACCCTATTGCTGACTATGAAGCATTACTTGGTGAGGAAGGACTGGATACTGCTAAGGCCGAGGAAGTTACCAAAATCATGACCCGTTTTGTGGTCAAGAATCTGCCGAATCCATCCGTAATTCAGGTGAGCCCTGTTACAGAAGCTGTTTATGGAGAGCAAGTGAGCATGACTAAACTACATGCTGAAGTTACAGGAGAGGAATTCCCTGCACTTCTTAAATCTTTCCTTAAATCAGTATCTAAGGATGCAGAAGGCTTAACAGAGCTGCTTAATGGTTTATATGATTATTTACTTCCTGTCATTAAATCAGCTGGCGAATCTGCCGATGACTTCTTAGGTTTGGGAGAAATTCCACTGGACAATAAAGAAGATGTTGTGACAGTTCTTCATGATGCGGTAAAACTTGCTGTTGATGCTGTGTTGTTGGTTTATGACAAACAGCTAAATAACCTGTATGAAACCACACCGGAACTGAAGACCGTATTAAGCAAGGATACGAAGCTAAGCGTGGATCTCTTTGTGGACAGTGGACTTCATGTTCGCAAGCAGAACGTGGAATTGAACGTAGCGTTGCCATCAAGCGAAGACCTTCCTTTGAAGAGTATTTCCTTCAAATCGCAAAGTGAATCTTGGAATATCAACGGCAAGGTTACGGCTGATCAAATGAGCACTGAGGGTGCGTTTGATATGTCTTCCATTCAACTTACTCCTGGTCAAACCATGAGAAACTTTGATGTGAATTCAAATGCATATCGTATCCTGAAAGAGGATATGGGTATTACGAAGAAATCATTAGTTATCGCTCCTGATGATGAATATTACTATCCGGTTGTTGTTGGTAATACAACAATGGTACCTCTTCGTTATGTAGCTCAAGATTTGGATGCTAAAGTCGAATGGGATAAAGCAAACCGCCAGATTATTGTAACGGATGATCTCAGTGGCAAAAAAATCACATTCAAAATTGGCTCAAATGTAGCTGTCATTGACGGAGTTAAGGTTAAGCTTGAAAGCAAGGTATTCGTGGATGAGTATGGAGACACTTACGTACCTCTTCGTATATTGGTGGAATCCCTACAAGCAACAATAGAAAAGGATAGCGACGGCTATATCTTAATTGATCGTAAATAGTTGCCGTTCCCGTTTTTACCCTTCACATGAAGAAGCCCGGCTCTTTACCGCTTAATCGCGGAAGATCCGGGCTTCTTTTTTGAAATATAAGAAAGTATAATTTATTAGTATACTTTTCTTATATTTCTACGAGAAACGGGTACCGTCCCATTAAGGACGGCAAAGCCGTTTCTTCTTGGTTTATTTACCTTTCTGTCAAATTGACTTGAAGGTTTATGTTATCAGTTGCTTTAGGGGCAATCATAGTCTGTATATAACCTGGAATGAACCCGTCAGTAACTTGATTCCACAACTTGAAACCCGGCATATCCTTGAGGTCTGCAGCACGACTTCCAGCAGTCCCGGCAAAGTAACGTACATTTAGCGCTGACATGGCTTCGGCCATCGATACTTTTTGTTCTTCTGTAAATTCACTTTCTTTTAGACTGTTATAAGCTTTGGTATATGAACCTTTTGCAAAGCTTTTTTCAGCATAAGCTTTGAAGTTCGTTAGATTTGGATCCGAAATTTGATTAGCTTTAGCCCAACCTTCAACATTAACAGGCACCGACTTGTAATTAACTGACCTAGTATTAGGATCAAAGGACATAGCCCCATATTGGTGAGGGTTAACTGCAAAAGCGCTGGTTGCGATATCATAAACGGGATTTAAAGTAGAATCTGCTGATTTCTGGCTAGGGTCTGGATCAAGGCGTATATCTTGCATATGAATGTGTCCTGATAAAGCTAGGTTAAGGCCGTTTTTGCGGAAATTCTTCATGGTTTCCTGGCTGTTATTCAGCTTAAATCCGGAAATAGACATACTGGTATGGTCCAACAGGTTATGATGCAGAACGGTAATAATGGAGGCATGCTCCTTGGCTGCAGACTTCACACACTCGTCTATCCATTTCAAAGTTGATGGAGCCACTCGTCCGTCCGTTTGGGGAAAGCCGAACTTTCGGTTATTCAAGTATTGGCTGCTATCGATCATCAGGAGCCATAAACCAGGAGCGGCTCGTACTGCATAGCTTAGCGTTTCTTTATCACGGAATAGTGCTTCATCATACCCATATTGACCGTACATATCAGCAAACTCTTTATCCGTGATACTATCGATAACGATCTGTTTGTCATCTTTAAAGGCTCTTGCCCAAGGATTGAACAAGTCATGATTCCCCGGAATTACATAAACGGCGGTTCCAGCCTTTTCAATTCGGTGCAGCTTTTTTGTTAATTCTTCGTGACTGCTGCGTTCTCCATTATTCGTTATATCCCCGCTAAGAATGACAAAGTCAGGCTTCTGCTGCTTAATATCGTAAACAAAGGCTTCTGTGATCTCATCTATATAAGGAAGAAGTTTGCCATCTCCTCCGTTAACATAGGTCTGGAAGGCTTGGCCTCCGTCCTGTAGACCTTTATCCAGATAGTGAAGATCTGTTGCCACCCAGAAAGAAACAGCCTTACGATCTCCCATATTCGCTGTTGCTGTCTCTGAGGGATTAGTAGAGTTTATGTTTTTACATCCTGCCAGACCGATACTTGCTGAAAGAATGAGCAGGGAGAGGAGAGGTCTTCCCTTTTTTAAAAGTGATGTTGTCCATAAATCCATTCCGTATACCTTCTTTCATTACATTGGCTGATTCATTATAGCTTAATCAGGTATTAATATATATCGGAATAATAAAATTTGAAGTTAGGGACAATAGTAGTTGGTCAGGCAATGTTATATGGGTTAAAAGAAAGTATCTGAAATTAAATGGAGGTAGTGAATGTATGACGAGTAATTTCTTTGAGGCAGTCAAGGCTAGACGTTCTGTATATGCGATCAGTAAACAATCCCCGGTATCCGATGCCAAAATTCAAGAGATTGTTGAAGAGGCGGTTCTACATAGCCCTACTTCGTTCAACTCCCAAACCTCTAGAGCTGTAGTTCTGTTGGGAGAGAAACATGATAAATTATGGGATATTACCACAGAAACCTTACGTAAAATTGTTCCTGCAGATCAATTTGAAGGCACTGCACAAAAGATGGGTTCATTCAAGAGTGGATACGGAACGGTCTTATTCTTTGAGGATCAAGCGATTTTGAAACAGCTACAGGAAAAGTATGCAGCATATGCTGATAATTTCCCGATCTGGTCGAATCAATCTTCAGGTATGCTTCAATATGTAGTATGGACTGCCTTTGCTGAAGTGAGCCTTGGCGCTTCGCTGCAGCATTATAACCCGTTGATTGACGATGAAGTTAAAGAAACTTGGGGCATTCCCGCCGAATGGAAATTGATTGCTGAGCTTCCGTTCGGTTCAATTGCTGCTGCACCAGGTCCTAAGGAGTTCCAACCCATTGAACAACGTGTAAAAGTATTTAAATAAGCATAAAAAAGAAGGACAGGGCTCCTAGGCCTTGTCCTTCTTTGGTGTAGGGCAATATTATTCTTTTGCTGGCGCTTCGCTGGCAGCTGGTGCATCTGTTGCTGCAGCGTCATCTTTGGGATCCGTAAGGGTATTAGTGATTTTTGCTTTCGCAGTGGTTTCTTCCAACCAGGTAGCGGACATTTCAGAAACTTTTTGTGTAACAAGGGTTTTACGAACTTCTTCCTTTTTCTCTTCAAAAGTAGAAGTATGTGCTTCTTTGCGGTCTGTTACCTTAATGATATGGAAGCCGAATTGGGATTTAACTGCACCGCTGGTTTCCCCAACCTTCAGCTTGAAGGCTGCATCTGCGAAGCTAGGATCCATCGCTTCACGATTGAAGAAATCAAGATCTCCGCCGTTGTCCTTCGAACCTGTATCTGTAGATTTCTCTTGAGCAAGTGCGGCGAAGTCAGCTCCATCCTTAAGTTGTTTCAGGATGGCATCAGCTTCAGCTTGGGTAGCTACGAGTATATGGGAAGCCCGAACCTGTTCTACCGTATCATACGTTGCTTTGTTATCTTCATAATATTTCTTAACTTCATCATCTGTAATCTTTATTTGCGGCTCTAGAATTTTACGCAATTGAACTTGTATAGGCATTTGCTTCTTAAGATCATCAATGGTCATGCCGCTTTGACTAAGCGCAGAATTCAGGGCAGCTTCACCGCCGAATTGAGTCTTGAGATCTTCAATTTCTGCGTTAATATCCGCATCAGTTACTGCAGGCACATTGGCCTTTTTGGCTTCTAGTTCAACGATAGTGGTGGTAATCATTGATTTAAGGGTGTTTTCACCACCGGCCTCAACAAGTTTAGCGTATAACTGATCCTTCGTAATGTTTGTTCCATTTACCGTAGCTACAGCTGATTCGCCGTCTGCTTTTTGGAAGGGAGGTTTAATTAGAACGACAATAAGTGCTGCTGCCAGAATTAGGGAAGCAATCATCCAGCCCTTATTGCTTTTTGGAGAGGATTCAACGATAGCAGGAGCTGAGCCTACTTTACTCATTACGGGAACGCTTTCCTCTATTTCCGCAGCAACAGGAGGTTCCGAGGTGATGACCTCTTCTACCACTGGGCTGGTTTCCTCTGCGAGAGGACCTTCAATTTCGTTATCGGAAGCGTTGTGTTCTTCCGTAGTTCCGTTGTTATCCAGATGTTCATTTTCTTTGTAATCTTTTTTATCCATTAGTGTTAATGACTCCCTTCAATATAGGTGTTGCCTGTCTTTCTACAACTTTATCAGAAAACGTTACATGTTACCTTAAGAAAGTATAAAAAAGCACTTTTTCTTTTTAAGTTTTCATTAAGAAAAGCAAAAAGCCGGAAGATACATGGTTACCCATGTTCTTCCGGCCCTTTGATTACGGGGAAATTACAAGCAATTTAAGAGCTGAGTCGTCCTCTTAAGAGATGACGGATACTTTCCTGTTTCCGTCTCGGGACTCGAACTTGTTTCGCATACAAGCCCATTTCCCCAAAATAAATGCAGTCATCCTCGATGGAGCTGATTTTGTTTAAATTGACATAACAGCCGCCGTTCACATGATAGAAACTTGAATGAGACAGTAAACGATTTAATTGCTCGACAGACATTCTCTTTTTAATGTTATAGTTTCTGCCGTGAAAAATGACTAGGTCGTGGTCTCCGACCTTAAAGAACAGAATGTCCGTTTCCACCTCGAAGTCCTCATATACATTTTTGGCTTCCAGCAGGATGCTACTCATTCATGTTCCCCCTTTATACGGAATAAAAGACTAATGTTAGCGCTTTCATCATAACATATTCCTCTGGGCTTGAGAAGCCTTATTTTTGAAATGTTTTATGACATTTTGTGCGTTGTATTTGTCATAGACGCTAAAAAATTGTAAATTATATTAATGGCTGATGCTTCGGCTGGATGTCGGGGAATGAGTCTGCATTCTTGAAGGAGGAATTAATGAATGAATAAACATGCAAAAATGCTGCTTTTTACAGGCTCCTATTCTGATGCGGCCGATAATGGTATTCAGGTATTTGAATTCAATGTAGAAGCCGGAGGGACACTGAGTCTGCTACATAAAGTAAAAGGACTTACCAACCCGACCTTTGTAGAGGTCGATCCCGTTGGATTGAGATTATATGCTATTGGAGAAAAGCCCAATGGGGAAGGCGGCAAGGAAGGGGAGGTAGCGGCATACGCGATCCATCCGGAGACTGGGGAACTGAGTGAACTGAGTCGCTCAGCAACCATGCCTGCCGGGGGCAAAGGTCAGACGACAACCTGTCATATCTCCCGAGATGTGGAGAGTCAGTACCTGGTAGTATGCAGCTATCATGGTGGAAGCGTCGGTTTGCTCTCACTGGATGATGAAGGGAAGACACGCCGAGTGTGTGATATAGCGGTTCATACAGGTCATGGAACTGATCCTGTTCGTCAGGACCGCCCGCATCCTCACTCTGCGATATTCAGTCCGGATGGACGTTTCATATTCGTTCCTGATCTGGGTCTGGATGTCATTCGATGTTATAGTATTGATCGACTTAATGGGACATGGGTATTTCAAGGGGATATAGCACTTCACCCCGGAGCGGGTCCCCGTCATTTCACCTTTCACCCGGACGGAAGATCTGCTTATGTCATAAATGAAGTAGATTCAACGATTACATCCTTTACCTTTGAGCCTGAATCTGGACTTCTGAATACTATTATGACGGTATCTACATTGCCGGAAGGTTTTATAGGAGACAATATTTGTGCCGAGATTACTTTGTCTATAGATGGACGTTTTGTATATGGGTCAAATCGGGGGATGGACAGTATTGTTGTATACGGTGTTGATGCAGCTACGGCGAAGCTTACATTCATTGAGCATGTATCTACTCGGGGAGGACATCCACGACACTTCACGGTAACACCGGATGGTGGTTATCTCATTGTTGCCAACCGTGATGCTGACAACCTAGTTGTATTCTCATTGGATAGAGATACAGGTCGTCTTACCTTTACAGGAAATACTGCTGAAGTATCCAAACCGGTATGTGTAAAACCGGCATTGTTTAACCTATAGACATAAAAAGAACACCGGATTTCATATCCGGTGTTCTCATTTTGTTGGTATTGTTAAGAAATCGATGGATCAAATTACGAAGTGAAGCAGAGTATAGATAAGATCTAGTCTTACTTCAGAGAGACTGGCTTTAAGGGAACGATAGTGGATACTGCTGATTTGAACAGTACGTTCTGTCTCCCGTCACCCTGACCATGCAGTGTGATGGTAAAGGCATCGTAAGAGGTTACAAGGCCCTGCATTTTGACCCCGTTGGTTGTAAAAATCGTTACCGGTACCTTTGTGGATATGAATTGATTCAACAAACGTTCCTGCAGCTTGAGACTTTCCACTTGGCAGCACTCCATCTCCATGATTTAATTTCTAAGCAAGTATACCACGGGGAAGACTCTCTCAGGAAATAGGTTGATGGTGGAGTACCAAATACTAACCGGGAGGAATTTATGAAGTTCGCAAAATATGGGTTAAGGGGATTTGTACTGTTTATTGTATTTGCTTTGGTTTTTACAGGAATAGCTGTACTGGTGGCGAATAACTGGATAACTCCTCTAGATCACTTCATCATCAAAAATGTGCAATCTGCTGAATCGCCTTTTTTAACCTCTATGGCAAAAGGATTATCATTTGTGGGCTCATCGCAATTGGCTCTTGAGATTGCCGTAATAACCATGGTGCTGCTCATTATCGTAGTAAGACATCGAATGGAGCTTGTATTGTTTCTTTGGGTCGTGGTTCTTGGGTCTCAGATCCTGAATACGTTCCTGAAACTTCAATTCCATCGGGAAAGACCTAGTATTAACCAGTTAATTAAACAGGGGGGATATAGCTTTCCAAGCGGTCATTCCATGACGGCCTTTTCTTTGTACGTCGTTATTGCATATCTGCTATGGCACTCTATAAACTCCAAAGCCGGACGCGGTTTATTGATTGCTGGAACAATACTCCTCACCGTCGGGATCGGGTGGAGCCGTGTTTATCTCGGTGTTCACTATCCCAGTGATGTATTAGGCGGGTACGCTGCCAGCGGAGCTTGGCTTATGCTTTCTATTGGATTCTTGCAGATATATCGCGGATATCAAAACACACCTTCCTGAGAGTTCAGGAAGGTGTGTGAAGTTGTAAATCATTCTATTCGTGAAATTTATCCATATTATTAATTTTAAGCTTTAAAATCGTAGGGAGCTGTTCCTTAAGCTTCTGTGCTTCTAAATCGGTAATACGGCCATCAGTTACGGCTTTATCCATATTCCGACCTGCGGACTCTACTAATTTTTGTACATACTGATCCTCAGTCCAGCCTTTTTTCTCCAAAGCGAGCTGGGAAAGTGTTTTTCCGGCTTTTAGATTCTCAATAAGGGAGGATGGTTCTATTTCCAGCAGTCTGGAAGTCTCCTCTATAATGAAATGCCTGCCGGCACGAACCTTGCCGTCTTTTCCATGGTGGTGCATGTGCCGCTGACTTGATTCCGGAGCAATATGTGATGGAGAGGGGGTTGCCTTCTCAGCACCTGCACTTCCTGTGATTCCAGTTGATGGAGATAGGCAGAATAGAGTTGCTGTTGTTGCCAAGGCAAGGATCTTTGTGATATTCTTACTCATTCTTACACCTCCTCTTTGGTGGGTTATGGGCTGCGCAATATCATTATTCCCAATATGGGAAATTTCAGGCTGACTGAACAAGAAACTTCATTAAGTTCGCAGGCTTCATTCAAGGGTAATAACCTTTATAGAAATTTAGACAGATATCAAATATCGGAGGGATGAAATTGGCTTTTGGCGCCCGCATACTTAAAACGGGAATGGCAGTAACTCTTGCTCTATACTTATCCGCACTGCTTCAATTTCCATCTCCAGTTGGCGCGGCGATTGCGGCTATTTTTGCGATGCAGCCTTCCATTTATCGTTCCTGGCGTTATTTTTTGGATCAGATTCAGACCAGTACCATCGGTGCCGTCATTGCTCTTTTAGGCGGAATGCTCTTGTCTAATGAACCGGTTGTAGTAGGTCTCGTGTGTATACTGGTCATTATGATTAGTATGAAGATGAATCGAGGGGACACTATAGGACTTACGCTTGTCACCGTAATTTCTGTTATGGAAGCCTCCGGGCAGTGGGAATTTGCACTGAACCGTTTTTTGCTAACACTTATCGGTATCATATCTGCCTTTTTAATTAATATTATTGTCTTCCCGCCCAAACCCCGTGAGCAATATATTCAACAGATTGAGAATGTCTTTACAAGTTTATCTTTACTGCTGCGTACGGCGGTTTCCCATGAGATGAAGGAAAGTGTCTTTCGTGACGAGAAGAATGCACTTGAAGGCTCCATTAAATCACTTGCTGATAAATACAGTCTGTTCGAAGAGGAGCAGAAACAGCTCAGACGTCCTAAGTATAGTCAAACGCGACAGATGGTAGTGTATAAGAATTTATTAGCGACATTGCAAAAGGGTTATGAGGTTCTTGAGGCGGTTGATCGTCATTATTTTCAGGCGGAGCGGACCGAACAAATTGATATTCTTTTCGATGGACATCTGGAACAATTAATTAAATATCACGAGCATATCCTACTGAAATTTGAAGACAAGCTCAAGCCGAATACCACGGATACCCATTCGCTCGGCGATGATAATGATCGTTTTCTCGAGTCGGCCATACTGGGGTACAATACTGAGAAATCCGGTCATCTTCGATTATCTATTGTCGCAGCGGCTGTGTATGAATATGGTTACCAATTGGAAAGGCTGGATCGGGTAGCCGATCAAATTAACCGAATGGTTGAGGAGAAGGACAAATAAAGGACGGGCCGAATTGGTAATACATATGTAGAATTACTTGATAAACAGCTTAATCGTGGGTACAATTATAAGTCAACCTTTCAAAGGGGATGAAAAATAGTGACGAATAACGAAAGTCAATGGAAAGAAGAACAAGAGAGAGTCAGTGGGGTTACTAACCTTTTATCCAGCCGTATTCGCGTATTATCTGAAGAACTAGGGCTCCACCGTACCGATGTAGTAGAAATGCGTAAAGATTTCTGGGAAGAGGTTACCGTGAACTTTAGCAGCCCGGATGATCTGGGTGAAACCTCTACAAGTCTCCGGCAGCAATCGCAGATTCTGTCCGAACGCGAGCGGCATCATTTACAATCCAGTAAGGCGCTTAAAAAATATAAAAAGCTGGTAGTCTCCCCGTATTTCGGCCGAATAGATTTTACGGAAAAACC